>JANQWC010000028.1:74453-132099 GCA_030730025.1 Crocinitomicaceae bacterium | reverse complement strand
AGCAATACACTTTTAATGTATGGGCCCTGGGTTCGAATCCCAGCGGGATCACAGAAAAGGATGTCTTCGGACATCCTTTTTCATTTAACCTCCTCACCATACTCCGTTTTGGGGTGGTCAGCATGCTCCGTTCTTGGGTGGTCAACTTAAACCGATCTAGGGTGGTCAGTATGAGCGTTTTTTCCACTTTGAGTCCTTGAGTTATTTCAATCGTGTGTTTTTGAAGAAAAAACAAGTGACGCCGTCGGGATTTAGAAATCAGTAGCGTACAGCCTACCCCTTCGGCTCCTCTACCCTGCCGTCGGCGTGCTTGGCGAAGCGCCCGAGCTTTGGATCGTGCACTTGGTCGTAGCGCGGCCATGGCCAGCCACCAAATTGAGTGGTCTGATAATCTTGGAAGGCTTGGTAGATTTCTTCTTTGGAATTCATGACAAATGGGCCGTGCTGCACAACAGGCTCGTTGATCGGGCGCCCTTGCAACACCAATACTTTAGAAGTTTCTGTACCGTTGCGCAACAAACAATTTTGCGCGGCATCTACATCGGCTGCGTGGTAATGCGCCAAAGTTTGATCGCCTACTTGCAGGCCATTTCCTTCGTAATAATAAACACTGCGGTTTACGCCAGCGGCTGCCGCAGGGAGTTCAAAGCTCGCGCCTGGTTCTAGGTGAATGTTGTAAATGGCCACATGGTTATTGGCATCGGCAGCCCAAGAGTTGGGAGGTGTGTTGGCCGATTGATACTGGCCAAATTTGCCGACAAGCACTTCGACATGCGCTTTTCCTGTTGGCGAAGCAACGCTAAACTTTGGAACGGATTCGGCCCACAACATTTTGAAATGCGGCTGTACCATTTTGCTTTTTTTAGGCAAATTGAGCCAAATTTGAAAAAGTTCCAGCGGATTCTCTTTGTCTTGGTTGAGCAACGGGAACATTTCGGCGTGTTGTACGCCTTTGCCTGCGGTCATCCATTGGACGTCGCCATTTCCGTAGCGACCAGCTGCGCCCATGCTATCGGCGTGGTCTACAAGGCCGGTTCGGACCACCGTAATGGTTTCAAAACCGCGGTGTGGGTGACCTGGAAAACCCGGTACAGTAGCGCCGTGGTACATGCGAAAGCCGTCTTTGACAATGAAATCTTGGCCCATGTGGCGGCCTTCAAAATTGCTGGGATCAGGACCTAATGAAGTGTTCCCTTTGGGAAAGAAATCTTCGTGGTGCACGCAAAATAAGAAGGGATCGAGGGTTTCCCACTGAAAACCAAGTGGGCGTATTTTGGAAACGAGCGGCGTATTCATCGGGACAGATTGTATTTTGGAAAATAATTGAAAAGGCTGCACAAAAACAGCACCCAAGCCCAAACCTAGGCGAGACAAAAAGGAACGGCGTTCTAAAGGACTAGACATAACTGAAATGTTTGCCCTAAAATTAAGGTTTTTCTGAACGTATTGACCTTAACTTAGGTCAATTCATCAGGCTAAGCCTCTAGTTTGAAAGCAGATGTTTGGTGGAAAGTCAAATCTGGGTAGTCTTGTTCGGCCATCTGTAAAAGGAAGGGTGTTTCAGCTAGAAAAACCAGGTTTTCGTCCTTGTCTAGGGCTAAATAGTTGCTTTTGGCGCGTTTGAAATTAGCGAGCTGTTCTGCATTTGTGGTGGTGATCCAGCAAGCCTTGAAGTAATTGCGCGGCACAAAGCGACAATTAGCGCCATACTCGTGAATCAGGCGGTAACTAATCACCTCAAATTGCAATTGCCCCACTGTACCGACAATTTTGCGGTTGCCCGGTTGTTGGATAAATAATTGCGCCACACCTTCGTCAATGAGCTGGCGAATGCCTTTTTCCAATTGCTTAGACTTGAGTGGATCTAAGTTTTCTAATTCTTGAAATATTTCAGGCGAAAAGGATGGAATGCCTTTGAACAACATTTTTTCACCGGTAGTGAGTGTATCGCCAATTTTGAAAGAGCCGGTGTCGTAAAGCCCAATAACATCGCCCGGATAGGCGTCGTCGATGACGCTTTTGTCTTGGGCCATGAAGGACGTTGGATTCGGGAATTTCATGTCTTTGTTGAGGCGCACGTGGTGGTAAAACTTATTGCGCTCAAAACGGCCCGAAACAATGCGCAAAAAGGCAATGCGGTCGCGGTGTTTGGGGTCGAGGTTGGCATGGATTTTAAAAACGAACCCAGAAAAACGGTCGTCTTCAGGCGCCACCATGCGGGTATCGCTCTCGCGCCCTTGTGGCGATGGAGAAATCTCGCAAAAGGTATCGAGCAATTCTTTTACCCCGAAGTTGTTGACGGCCGAGCCAAAAAATACGGGTGCTACATCGCCCGCTAAATACGCATTGCGGTCAAACGGATCGTAAACGCCCTCTACGGTATCGATTTCTTCTCGGAGTTCATTGGCCGGGTTTTCACCGATAATTTGATCGAGTGCAGGGTCGGATAAACTTGAAATAGAGACGACGTCGTCGGAGATTTTGGTTTTGTTGGCAGCAAAAAGATTGAGTCCTTTTTGGTAGATGTTGTACACGCCTTGAAAGCGGTCGCCCATGCCAATTGGCCAAGTCAAGGGGCGCACTTTGATGTCTAATTTGGACTCGAGTTCATCTAATAAATCAAATGCTTCTTTGCCATCGCGGTCCATTTTATTGATAAAAATGATCACGGGCGTTTTGCGCATGCGACACACCTCCATGAGGCGGCCGGTTTGGGCTTCTACCCCATTGGCGCAGTCGATGACAAGGATGACGCTATCCACAGCCGTAAGTGTCCTAAAGGTGTCTTCGGCGAAGTCTTTGTGACCGGGTGTGTCTAGGATATTGATTTGTTTGCCGTTGTAAGCAAAAGCCATTACGGAAGTAGCTACGGAGATACCACGCTGCTTCTCGATTTCCATGAAGTCAGAGGTGGCCGATTTTTTGATTTTGTTGTTCTTTACGGCACCAGCGGTTTGTATCGCCCCACCAAAAAGCAATAGTTTTTCGGTCAGGGTAGTTTTACCGGCATCTGGGTGAGAAATAATGCCAAAAGTGCGGCGTTTCTCGGTGGCTTCTGTGAATCTCATAAGGCTGTACATAAAAAAAGACCGCAGAGCGGTCTTTTGAATTGAAATGGGTGGGCGAAATTAGAAAATTTCGTTCGCTGCAAAATGGAATACGCCTTCGATTGCTGCATTTTCATCGGAGTCAGAACCGTGAACAGCATTGCGTCCTTTGCTTTCTGCATAAGCCTTACGGATGGTTCCGTCTGCTGCTTCAGCTGGATCTGTAGCACCGATAAGTGCACGGAAATCGGCAACTGCGTTTTCTTTTTCGAGGATAGCTGCAACGATAGGGCCGCTGGTCATGTACTCGACGAGTTCGCCGTAGAACGGACGCTCAGCGTGAACCGCATAAAATTCTTTGGCTTGCGCCTCAGAAAGTTGCGTGTATTTCATTGCTTTGATGCTGAAACCAGCATTGATGATCATGTCGATGATTTTGCCCATGTGCCCGTTTTCGATTGCATCGGGCTTAAGCATTGTAAAAGTTCTGTTGGTTGCCATGTATTTTCTTTATTTTGGGTGCAAAGATACCACTTTTTTAAAAATTCAAAGAGTAGCTACTTACTTTGCTTTCTTCGTGACAAATTCAATGATGATGCCGAGCGAAGGTTGTAAAATACCCGAAGCGTTTTCTAACAATGTGGTTTGATAACGCGTAGGGTCATTTGGATCGACAAGCGGTTGGTTATTGGCATCGGTTTGAACAAGTAAAATCGGTGCGACTTTCGTTTTGAAAGCATATGCGTTTTGCACATCAAAATAAAAGTTCATATTGAATTTATCGAGGTAGAGTTTTTTATCGACACGGACATTCAACTGATGAAAATTGCTTTCGCGCTGCGTATTGAGTTGCGAATAATCTAAGATACCTACCCCATTGATGTCCCAGTTACTGATGAGGGCCGAGCTAGCGATGTTGTAAGGTGTGTAAGGCGCACCACCTGAATACAACCAACGCATCCCAAATTCCCAGCCGTTTTTAAAGCGCTTTCCGCCGGTGAGCGATACGATGTGGCGGCTGTCCCAAGAAGTAGGTACATAAACGTTGTTTTTGTTGAGGAATTCGGAGCGCACCCAAGTGTAGGCCATAACGGCATAAAACCCTTTGTAAAGTTTCTGTTGGTACAGAAATTCAGCACCATAACTACGACCACTTGAAGTGGAGGTGATCGCTTCGTTGCCGACCACGCCGAAATCCGAACCGATGTTGGCTAGAGAAATCGAATCTTTGAGCGAGAATGGATAGTAATTGTACTTTTTATAAAAACCCTCAAGCGTGATGCGCGCATTCCATTTGAGCAGGTATTCTGTACCCAAGACAAAGTGGTCAGCTTGGATGTAACGGACGCCATTTTGCTGATTGACGAGGTCGCCAGCGACATTTCGGTAACCAAGAATGGTGTAAGCAGGCAATTGATGGTAGCGCGCGATATTGGTATTGATTGCCCAATCTTCGGTGAGGCGATACGAAGCCGAAAACATCGGTGAAAACTGCTTGAACGGATTGCGCATTTGCGCGCTATAGGATGTGCCGTCGGCACGCACACCCAAAGACAAACGCAATCTTTCATTCAAAAACGCGCGGCTCAATTGCGAGAATGCAGCGTATTTGTGCAAATTGAGTGTGGACTCAAAGTCAATGACCGCAGGCTGTCCAAAAATGGTGATTTTTTGATAGGTATCTGAAAAGTACTTGGCGAATTCATAGCCCACACCAACGTTCCAACGCCACCCGTTTTTGATGTAGGTGTGTTCAAAACGCAATTTATTTTCTGCCTCAAAAGAGCTGTAATCTTGTAGTAAAAACTGTGGTTCTTCGATGCGGTCTTTGTAACGATACGCGCGGTTGTTGAGCATGTTGCGACTGGCCACAACAGTTTGTATCGAAGACTTTGAAGAATGTTGCCACACAGCACCCATGGTGTAGTTCCATTGGCCTTGTTGGGGCAAATTGCCGAGGACAAAATTGTTGTAGGCGATTTGTGCGGTGTCGGTGAGGCCGTCGTTGACGCTCGCATTGAGGCCAAACTGATCGAGGGCACCAAGACCAATAATAGAAAGCTTGTTTTTGGGATCTAGCTGAAAGTTGAATTTGAATTGGTAGTCATTGTAGTTGGGCAAGATCGGCAACTGGAGCGCGGCAAAGAGTAATTGCAAATAGGAACGGCGCACCGAGAAAATAAAATCGCCTTTTTTGCCAATTGGGCCGTCAAAAGTGAGTGCAGCATCGGAAGAACCCAAAGCAAAATTGGTGATCAGTGCGTCTTTGTTGCCGTCTTTTTGCTTGAAAGAAAGCACTGAAGAAAGCCCATTGGCGCGGTTGGCCGGAAAAGCACCCGAATAAAACTCGACTTCGCGGATGAAATTGACGTTGAGCAAACCCACTGGCCCGCCGCTGCTTCCTTGCGTGGCAAAGTGATTGATGTTCGGTACTTCAATGCCATCTAAGTAAAATTTGTTTTCACCAGGTGAACCACCGCGGATAATGATATCGTTTCTAAATGTGGCACGAGCAGCCACGCCCGGTAGCGCGCCAATCACCTTACTGACATCGCGGTTGGCACCTGGAAGGCGTTCAATTTCTGTAGCACTGAGTGTCTTGAGCGAGTTCGGCGACTCTACTTTGCGCTGAAAAGGCGCCGCAGTAACTTTGACATCCTTTGAGGTCTGTACTTTTTCTTCGAGCTCTAAATTAAGTTCTGTTGGACGCGCGTTGGTGATCAGGACCTCAGGTTGGATGCTTTCTTCAAACCCCGGCGCGGTGATTTTGACGGTATAAATACCTGGCTTGAGCGCCTCAAACACAAAGCGACCTTCGAGGTCCACCGCCTTGAGTAACTGCAATTCGACAATCGCTACTTTAGCCGGCGAAATGGTGGTGCCGTTTGCTGTATTGGTGAGTTTTCCGGAGAGGATGCCAGTTTGGGCAAAAAGGGAAGCTGGAAGGATGAAAAATAAAAGAGTTTGGAGAATTTGTTTCATTTTTTGTTGAAGTTTGACATTACAAAACAACAACAAAAGTTCAACAAAAAAGTTTTATTCGCTCGGGATTTTATCTGTCCGAATCCATTCTTGGGTCCTGAAAAATGGGCCAATGTAACCGCGCACGTTCAATTTGTCAGTGTTGCTTTCGTTCAGCCACATTGAACAAGTGTAAGTTTTGCCGTTGTCTGGATCCAAGATAGTGCCTCCCTCCCATTCGCTGCCGTTCCATTTGAGTTGCTTGACAATCAGCATCCCTAAAATGGGTTGATTATATAGTTTACCTGAGCACTCAGTACATTTAGAATTTGGACCATCTTTGCCTCTTTTGTAGATGTAAACTACTTTACCGTAGAGTACACCCTCTTTTTTGTAAAGCTCGACAATAGACTTTTTGTAACCTGTGGCGTCGTCGATGGTGATCCAAAGCCCGGTGCAAGACTGCGCTTTGGCATAAGCACCCATGAAAATCAATAAACTGAAGATGAAATACCTAAGCATGCTGTACAATTTGTATAAAATTGCGCAAAATTTCTTTTCCGAGTGGCGTCAGGACAGATTCAGGGTGAAATTGCACGCCATACACTTTCATTTCCGGTCTTTCGAGCGCCATCGGAACCCCAGCTTCAGTGTGCGCAGTAAGCCAATTTTCAGGACACACCACTTTCCACGAATGATACAAACCAACATCTATGCGCTTAGGCAAGCCCTGAAACAAACCCGTATGATCCATGATGTCGATTGTTTCCTGAACACCATGCTTGACCTGCACTTGATTCATTAAGCTGCCGCCGAGGTGCTCCACGAGTGCTTGCATGCCCAAACAGACACCCAAAATTGGTGTTCGGCCCACAAATTGGTCCAAAAGTGCGCTCAGACCTGCTTTTTCATTGGGAAGACCCGGGCCTGGCGATAAAATGATGGCGTCTGCTGCGAGAAGTGTCTCTTGTGAAAGCTGATCGTAGCGCACAACGCTCAACTGGAGGTCCATTGCCTCGAGGTAATGGGCAAGATTGAACGTAAAGGAGTCATAAAAATCGATCAAAAGAACCCTCACGTAGCTTGTTTTTTGTTACTTTGCAAAAGTAGTAAATTCAAAGACTCTACATGTCAGCAGCTAAAAAACCGATTCAAATTCCCAACGCACCTGCACCAGTTGGTCCTTACAGTCAGGCCATCTTAAAGGGCGACACCCTTTATATCAGCGGTCAGATACCACTGAATCCGGGCACGGGTTTACTCGAGCTAGACAACATCGAAATGGCCACTACCCGCGTGCTCCAAAACATCGACGCCTTGCTACAAGAAGCCAGCTTTACTGCAGACGACGTCGTGATGGTCAGTATTTTCATGAAAGACCTCAATGAATTTCAAGCCATGAATCAGGTGTATGCCGCCTACTTCAAAGGCACAGCACCCGCACGCCAAACGGTTCAGGTTTCGCGCTTGCCCCTTGATGTAACTATCGAAATCTCTTGCATCGCTCAAAAATGACCTCCAAACACAACTTTGAGCTCAGTGTCGTGATTGTCAACTACAATGTAGTGAACTTTCTCGAGCAGTGTTTGAATAGTGTTTTTGCCGCGAGCCAACACTTGCGCATCGAGGTATTTGTTGTGGACAACAATAGTGTAGACGGTTCGGTGGCTTTGGTTCGCGAAAAATTCCCGAACGTTCGGCTCGTTGCCAATACAGATAACGTGGGCTTTTCAAAAGCCAACAACCAAGCCATACAGCTCAGCTCGGCCCGTTATGTTTTGCTGCTCAACCCCGACACCGTCGTGGAGCAAGACACCTTCGACAAATGTGTGGCCTACATGGATGCGCACCCAAAAGCCGGAGGCATGGGCGTGCGCATGCTCGATGGCAAAGGGCGCTTTTTACCAGAATCAAAGCGCGGCCTACCCACACCAGCTGTTTCGTTTTATAAAATATTTGGCCTCTCTAAGTTGTTTCCGAAAAGCAAAAAATTCGGAACGTACCACCTAGGTTTTCTCGACGAACACCAAATTCACGAAGTAGACGTTTTGAGTGGCGCTTTCATGCTGATGCGCTCCGAAACACTAGACAAAGTAGGCTTGCTAGACGAAGCCTTCTTTATGTACGGCGAAGACATCGATTTATCTTATCGCATTCAGCTAGGCGGCTACAGCAATATCTATTTTCCCGAAACGAAAATCATTCACTACAAAGGCGAGAGCACCAAAAAAGGATCCCTGAACTATGTTTTTGTGTTTTATAACGCAATGGTCATTTTTGCCAAGAAGCACTTTTCTGCACGCTACGCAAGCATCTTCTCCTTTGCCATCCACATGGCCATTTACTTGAGGGCCAGTGCCTCTATCCTCAAAAGATTACTGACCAACCTATTGTGGCCTGCAATTGACTCCACTATATCTGTTTGTTTTTTATACCTACTGGCCCAACAATGGAAACAAAACCAAATTCTCTTTCCCGAATGGGCCTACACGTGGCTAAGCACTGCATATGTTGCCATTTGGGTCTTTAGCACCTGGATTTTCGGCCTCTACGACCGCGGCACACGCGTGCAGCAAATTTGGAAAAGCACTTTTTTAGGCACCATCACAATTCTTGTCGCTTATGCGTTGTTTCCGAAAGAATGGCAGTTTTCAAGGCTCTTTATACTTCTTGGCGCAGTTGGATTTTTGGTTTCCTTTTACCTGACCCGTTCTGCAAAAGAACTCCTGACCAAAGGACGCATCGATTTTGGCAAGCTTCCCAAAAAACGCTTCGGTATTGTAGCCAACCCAGAAGAGTTTGAGCGCATTGCCGGTTTGCTCAAAGCAACGTATCCCGAAATTGAACAAATTGAACAAATTTCTGTGAGCGCGCTCCCGACAAATTCTAGCGCGCAACTCGAAGACATCATTCGGGTGTACCAACTCAATGAAATGATTTTCTCGGCCCAAGATGTCGGCGCATCCAAGATCATTCAGTACATGGCCGATACCGCCACCCTCGACCTCGAATACAAAATTGCCCAGCCCAACGCAAGCTACCTCATTGGCAGTTCTTCAATCGATCAGGCTGGTGCCTACTACAACATTCATTTTGACGCCCTTCAGTTGCCTGCAAATAAACGCATCAAGCGCCTGCTCGACCTCATTATAGCCAGTATTTTCTTGCTTTTAACGCCACTCATGTTTTGGTATTATCAGAAACCAAAACAGTTCCTTAAAAATGTTTTTCAGGTTTTACTCGGGCGTTATTCTTTTGTTGGGGTAAAGCCTCTAACTGACGCCGTTAGAAAAGGCAAACTTTGCATCCTCCAACCCAAATTAAACAACGAGCAACCAACTGAACTGCAAGCATTTATTTATACAAAATCCTACACCCCGTGGCACGACCTCACATCGCTCTGGAAGCAACTCGGGCAGCTAGACAACGAACCGCACTAATAATTGTCTGAATTTGCTTAATTTTGCAGGCAAATCAACGACATCAATTTTCAACACATGGCACAAATAGAAATTCGTCTTCCCAAAATGGGAGAAAGCGTTACAGAAGCAACCATTACCAATTGGCTCAAAAACATTGGCGATTCAGTTGCCATGGACGAACCGCTCGTTGAAGTTGCCACCGACAAAGTAGACAACGAACTCCCTTCAGAGGCAGCCGGCACCTTGGTGCAAATCCTATTCGAAAAAGACCAAGTGGCACAAGTTGGCGACGTCATTGCCATTTTATCTACAGATGGTGGCGCTATTGCGGACGCAGCACCAGCACCAAGTGCACCAGCACCAGCAGCCCCAGCAGTTGTCGAAACAACTAGCAGCGCGCCTGTAAATACAAACGCTCCAATTGCAAAAGGTAATTCGGACCGTTTCTATTCGCCGCTTGTACGCACCATTGCTCAAAAAGAAAACATCAGCGCGCAAGAATTAGCCGCAATCCAAGGGACGGGTCAGGAAGGCCGCGTCACCAAAAAAGACATGCTTAGCTTTTTGGAAACAAGAGGCAGTGCGCCAACAACAGCTCCTGCTGCGGTAGCAAGCACACCTGCAGCAGCAAACACCAACATGCCTGCCATCAAAGCGCCTGTGGTTGTACCAAATAGCGGAGACGAAATCATCGAGATGGACCGCATGCGCAAACTCATCGCAGACCACATGATCATGTCTGTCCATGTATCGCCGCACGTTACTTCATACGTAGAGGCAGACGTCACTACCATTGTCAAATGGCGCGAGCGCATGAAAAACGAATTCAAAAAACGCGAAGGTGAAAACCTCACCTACACGCCAATTTTCATGGAAGCGGTGGCCAAAGCCATCAAAGACTTCCCGATGATCAACGTATCGGTTTCTGGCACGACCATCATCAAGCGCAAAGACATCAACATTGGAATGGCTGCTGCCTTACCGAGTGGCAACCTCATCGTTCCTGTTATCAAAAACGCAGACCGCATGAACCTCGTTGGCTTGGCAAAAGCCGTCAACGAACTGGCCAACAACGCCCGCAACAACAAACTCAAGCCTGAAGATATCCAAGGAGGCACCTACACTGTTACCAACGTCGGAACCTTCGGCAACGTCATGGGCACCCCGATCATCAATCAGCCACAAGTTGCCATTCTTGCACTTGGTGCCATCAGAAAAGTTCCGGCAGTGATCGAAACACCAGAAGGAGACTTCATCGGCATCCGCCACAAAATGTTCTTGTCGCACTCTTATGACCACCGCGTGGTAGACGGAGCGCTCGGAGGCCAGTTTGTGCGCCGCGTAGCCGATTACCTCGAAGGTTTTGATCCCGAAACCACCATCTAAGCATGGCGCTCCAACTCGTCCGCCCGCTTTGTGTTTTTGACCTCGAAACAACCGGCTTACAAATCACCAAAGACCGCATTGTTCAAGTTGCAGTCATCAAACTTTTCCCAGACGGGCGCAGCGAAACATTCAATGAATTGGTCAATCCTGGCCAAGCCATTCCGGAAGAAATCACCGCCATTCACGGCATCAGCAACGAAATGGTTGCAGACGCCCCTGGCTTTGAAGCACTCGCTCCTCGCCTACTTGAATTCATCGGCGATGCCGACCTCGCAGGCTACAACTCCAACAAATTCGATATACCTGTGCTCTCAGAGGAACTCTTGCGCTGCGGGATTGATTTTGATTTAGGGGCGCGTCATTTTGTAGATGTGCAAAACATCTTCCACAAAATGGAACAACGCACGTTGGCAGCAGCTTACCAGTTCTATTGTGGCAAACAAATCGAAAACGCACACAACGCACTTTACGACACCCTCGCCACTTTAGAGGTCTTACAAGCGCAAACCGAAAAATATCCAGATCTAGACAGCGATATCGCTGGGCTAGCCAAGTTTTCTACCGTGGGCAACAAGCAAGCCGACTTCGCAGGGCGCTTGGCCTTTGACGAAAACCAAGAGGTTTGCTACAATTTTGGCAAGCACAAAGGCAAAACCGTTGCGCAAGTGCTCAAACTCGAACCAGGCTATTACGGCTGGATGCTCGAGGCCGATTTTCCGCTCTACACCAAACAAGTATTGCGCAAAGAAATGGAGCGCATCAAAGCTGGCAACAGCTCCCAACAAATCGAAGACAAGCTCGAATTATTGAAAAATAAATTCAAAAAGCCATGAAAATCATCTGTATTGGTCGCAATTATGCCGATCATGCCAAGGAAATGAAAGCCGCGCTCCCTACCGAGCCCCTCTATTTTCTTAAACCAGATACCGCCTTACTCAGAGAAGGAGATTTTTATTACCCTGCCTTCACCAAAGACCTCCACTTTGAATGTGAGCTCGTGGTCCGGATCGAAAAAGTCGGCAAGCACATCTCACCTGAATTTGCCCACAAATACTACACGCATTTTACCCTCGGCATCGACTTTACAGCCAGAGACATCCAACAACAGTGCAAAGAAAATGGCTTGCCTTGGGAAAAAGCTAAAGGATTTGACCACAGCGCACCGCTATCCAATACCTGGATTGAAAAAAGCGAGGTCAATCTAGACGACGCTGAATTCAAGTTGTTTCAGAACGGTGAACTCAGACAAATTGGGCGCCCCAAAGATTTTATCTTTAGCATAGACACCATCATTGCGTATGTATCGCAGTTTGTGACGCTCAAAACCGGCGACCTCATTTTCACCGGTACACCAGCAGGCGTCGGACCCGTACAAATTGGCGATGTACTGCAAGCCGAGCTCAATGGCAACAAGCTACTCGAGTTAAAAATCAGTTGATTATTTTTTGATGACCAGCGCGTTTTGCCCATTTGCTAAACGCAAAAAATAGGAGCCCACAGCTACGGTAGAAAGGTCAAGTGTGTAGCCTTCGCTGACATCTTTAAGCGCATAGATAAGCTGACCCGTTAACGTAAATAACGCGCCATTACAAACCCCTTGAACGCCAGCAATTGTCAGCTGAGCGGCAGTAGGGTTCGGATAAACGTGCAGTGGCTGCAACTCCAAAGTTTCTATACTGAGATCCGAACCAGGTTCGTTCTCAAGCAAAAATAAACCACCTGCATCTTGCCCGACAATTAGCTCGAGGTGCGCATCGTTGTCTAGGTTTCCGATTGCAGGGGCTGCATAAGCGCCAATTTGGGCACTTAAGCCCAAGAAATCAGGGCTACGCTCGTGAAATACAACACTCGGATCTGTAGAAATGCTGTCGTAAAAATGGATTCGGCCATCGAGCGCCCCCACCATCAGATAGGTCGTGTCTTGAAAACGAAAGAAGTGCGGCACCGCATAACCATCCGGGCCGTTGCTTTGCACGTTTACACCGCCTAATTGCGTCGTTTCTAGCGTAAAGATAGGCGACGCTACTGAACCCGTATTGAGGTAATAATGTATCGATCCACCTTTATGACCGATCATTAAATCGAGTAAGCCATCTTGATTGTAATCAAATAGTTGCGGCGCTGAAAAAAGTGGCACCTGAATAATGGTGTTGTTGGCATCCAAAAGCGCGCTGGTTTGCAACTGAAAGTTCGGACTTGCGCCCGAACTCGTATTGAGCAAATAAGCCAACTGCCCGTTGTCTCGACCTACTATCAAATCGGGCTTTCCATCGGCATTGAGATCGCCCATTGTTGGGATGAAGCGCTGGCCTAAGTTAGCAGCAGATAGGTTTAAAAAGTCTTGATCGACCAATACAAAAGATGGCGCAGTGGCCGAACCCACATTCTGATAATAAGCAATTCTGGACTCTTTGTTGAGCACCGGCTTGTAGGCAAAGAAATTGGCCACCAACAGATCGGTGAGGCCGTCGGCATTGACATCGAATAAAAATGGCGCCGAACCCAAACCGTGGTCAATCATGTCGCCTTGGAGCCAATCGTTGTCTTGGTAGACAAACACAGGCGCTTGGTTGGTACCCAAATTTTTGTAATACCAAACGCTATGCTCATTCTCGGATACATTGTTGGCATTGGGCGCAACCAATAAATCTTTCTTTTGATCGAAGTCGATATCCAAACTAAATGCCGCGGGAAAAAGCTGCACATCGGCAGGGGTGGTATTGCTAGGGAAATTATAATCGGCGCTCACCATTGGCGAATTCGTATTGGGAGCCGTTCCGCCATTCATGAGGCGCACCAGATTGCCGTATGCGACATCGCCAAGCACTAAATCTAAGACGCCAGACTGATCGAGGTCAAGAGCCAAAACCGTAGAGCCTGCATGTGCCTTGGCTTGTTCGTTGGGTTTCAATTCAGGGTTGCTGACATTCCCATCGGTGCAATATGAGCTAGTATCGTTTAAAAACAGTGCATTGCTCGTAACATCTTCGCGGTATTTGCCCCAACACCTATTTTTGAGGATGAAAACCAAAGAATCCGAATGCCCGTAAAGTTCTTGACTTTGGTTTTGGTGGTATTGCAGGTATTCTCCACTGATGTGATAGGTGAGGATATCCATATCGCCATCGCCCTCGACATCTACCAGTGCTGGGATATCTGCCCCACTGATGTACAAATTGAGGGTTGGGCCCGCATAATTGGAAAGTAAATAAGGATTGTAAGCCTCCCATTGCAAGCCATTTGCCGCACTACCCGTATTTCGAAACGCTTGAATGCCTCCTACTGCATAGCAAAAAAGGTCCTTTCTGCCGTCGTTGTCGTAGTCATAGGTGGTGACGCGGTAATGCAAGTTGGGCGGGAAAAACAGGTGCGCACGCAAATCGATTTCATAAGTTGGGCCAGCAGCAGAGCTCACCTGCTTGAAAACGCGAATTTGGTCGGCACTGCGGTCAAAAACAAGGAGGTCTTCGTCTCCATCGTAATCGTAGTCTAGGGTAGAAAATTGCGGTGTATTGAGGCCCCCAGACCAAGCTTTGCTGAGGTTTTGGCCATCGGAGACCACCGGAATAAAATTGCTGAAATTGAATTGAAACTGCGCCTGCGCAGCGAAGCTGCAAAAAAGTAACACGAACGTCCAGATCTTCATGGTCTAAAATTACGGCGTTTTTGCATGAGATGCATGCCATGTGATCATTCTTTTGTCGTCGCCGGCACTCACAAACCCATCGGCTAAGACAATGAGCGCATTTATGGAATGGCGATGCCCAGCCATTTGCAAGTCCAGCTTCTGACAAATTTGATCGGTTTCTAACGACCAAATTTTAAGGGTTTTGTCTCTCGATGCCGACACGTATTGTCCGTTTGGCAATTGTATTAATTGATAAATGGTTCCGAGATGCGCCGGAAAGGCATTTTGCTTATCACCTGCTGCACTCCAACGCCTAATGTAGGCATCTTTTCCAGCGCTCAAGATATCGCCATTGGGCAAAAGACAAAGCGCTGTGCAACCCTCTTGGTGTGCATAAACCTGCTGCGTTTCATTGAAAAATGTAGTTTCGATTTTTCTGTAATAGCCATCGGCACCAGCCACCACAAAATAAGTTCCGTCTGGCGCTACCGCAATTTGGCGAATTTTACCACAAGCTAATGGAAGCGTCAGCAATAAGTTCCAGGCGGCATCCCAAACCAAAACATTGCCCTCGGCATCGGCGGAATAGCGTTGGTTGTTGATTGGATTGGCTGCCAGCGCAAAAACCGCACTTTGATGTACCTTGAGGTATTTGAGCTCCACCTTTTGGATCGTATCGAGGAGATGCAAGCTGCCATCCGACAAACCAATCAAAAGTTGGTTTTGGTCCGGCAAAACAAGCAGGCTAAATGGTGCTTGGGTGCAGCGAATGGCAAATTGATCTTGCTGACCAGTTGTTTTGTACCAACGCGCTACAAACTTGTCTGAGGACGCCGAATAAATGAAATTGGCATCCTGAGCAAGTGCATAAATAGGGCCTTGATGGCCAGTGATTTGAAGGTGTTTGGAATAAAGTACTTGCGACTTATTCTTGTTCATCGTCTTGCTCGTCATCGGCGTCGTCGTTGACTTGTTTGAGGCGGTCTGCGTAAGATTTTGGAAGGAAATCAAAGAAGGTGTCGCCTCGCAAGCCCAAGCGCAAGCACTCCAATGGAATGACGTCGTTGGGTGCAATGTTGCCTAAATTGACTTCGGCGCCAAAAAGCTTGATAAACCAAACTTGTTGGTTCTTTTGTGGAGCCTCCCAAAGGATGTCTTCTGGCTTGACGTTGGCAATGATGCGGTTGATGAGCATGGTGTGAGCAGTACCATTGGGTCTGAATACGCCCACATTGCCTGCCTCGCGGCCTTCGGCAATGACTTTCCAGCTACCGGCTTCTAATTCTGCTTTCATGAGGCGCACCCATTTGGCTGGCGAAATGAGGATACCAGAATCTTTGGATCCGACCTCAGAAAGTACTGTTCTGGATTGAGAGAGCTCGTGAATGAGCTTGCACTTTTCGTCGTGCGGAATAATGATTGATCCGTCGGAGATTTCGGCGAGGTCGAGATCGTATTTATCGAGCAGCTGGACGTATTCCTTGAACATGCCGCGCGCATAAAATGCTTCGAAAAGGGTACCGCCAAAGTAAGGTCTGATACCCGCTTCGCGGTACATTTTGATTTTTTCTTCGAGCTGACGCGTCACGAAAGCCGTACCGAAACCAAATTTAACGATGTCGGTGAGGTGAGCAGATGCTTCGATGAAGTGTTCGGTTTCGCGCAGCCCTAAACCCTTGTCCATCATCATGGTAACACCTTTGTTACGGGGTTTTTCACTGCGCTTGGGGATAAAAGAAAGTTTAAAGTTCATGGTTAGTCAGCTAAATATAAAAAATCGGTGTCGTCGAGTAGCTTGGGGTTGATCTCAAAGATCTGTTTGGCACTGCTCGCGTTTTGGTTAAGGCATGCTTGGTAAAGATGCTTGGCTTCGGCAAATTGCCCCATTTGCCATTTGATATTGATCAGATGCAGTTGGGCTTCGAAAACGGAAGGGTGATCTTGGCAAAACTGTAAAATGAATTGTTGGGCTTCTGCCAAGGAAGACTCGCATACAAAAGAAACGTAGTCTGTGAGTGCTTCTTGGTCGTCTGGCAGGAGCGCTAAGCTTTTGAGGTAGTGAAACTCAGCCTCTGAGCGGAGGTCGATTTTCTGATAAGCGCCGGCTAAAACGTGATGAATACCGGAGTTTTCGGGGTCGTAGTCGAGGGCTTTTTGGATCAGGACAATCCCTTCTTTGGTGGAGCCCATGAGGTCTTCGACGATACCTAAACCCAACCAAGCTTCTGGCAGCATGGGTTCGAGGTCAATGCTGAGCTTGTAATAATGCTTGGAAAGCTCGAGCTCGTTGAGTTGTTCGTAGGCTTCTCCGATGTAGCAGAGCGCCATGGCGTCATCGCCGTCGTGTTTCATGCAATACTCAAAGTGCTCGATAGATTTGTGGTATTTTTCTAAAGAGAGGTAGGCATTGCCTAAATTGAAGTGCGCTGGACCAAATTCTTCGTTGATGAGAATGGCGTATTCGTAGGCCCAAACGGCGCGGTCGTAGTTTTCTAATTTACTGTAGGCATTGCCGAGGTTGTACCAAGCCGTGCTCGAGTAAGGCTGTTCATCGATAAACTTGAGGTAAGCATCTATGGAAGCTTCTGTGGCGCCAAGTGCGTCATAGCAACGACCGAGCTCGTAAAGCGCCGCTTCGTTTTGCTTATTGGCTTTGAGCGCTTGATGAAGGGTGTCTATGGCGTCTTGATACTGAGATAAGCGCTCGTATTCGATGGCGATGTCGAGGTAGATGTAGTCGTGTTCGGCTGGGTCTGAGTGCTCGAGTGCTAATTTGAAATAGCGTATGGCTTGTTTGTGTTCGCGCTGTTGGGCGTGAATAGATGCTTTGGTGAGGTAGAGTTCGGCGCTGTCTATTTCTTGTTTTTCGAGCTGAACCACGCAATCCATGGCTTCTTGCAATAAGCCCATGCCACCTAAGGCTTGTGCTTTGCGGAGCTTAAATAGTGGGTTGTAGGCGAACTGATAAATGCCGTATTCTGAGGCGATTTTAGCCTTATTGAATTGACCTTGAATGAGGTAGTGATCGATGAGGCCTTCTAGACGGTCGCTGTCGATGAATTTGAGCTTTTGACCCTTCAAGTGCGCCTCGAAGTGCTCGATGTCTTCGCTCAAACTGCTGTCGTTGTATTCTTCTTCGTCGTCGTCAAACATAGGGCCCAATTCTAAGTATAAAATTAGGCCCTTTGTGTCATAATGACAACTAATGCTTTTGGCACTTATCAACAAATACCAAAAATGTTGAAAAGTTCTTAGGGTTAGTGTTCACCACAATGCACCACATAGGTGGCACCCAGGCTATCTGTGTAGGTTCCTAACTCCTCTAGATTTTTCAAATCATCACCACAATATGTGCCTAATTCAATCTCTCCAGAGGGGGCATCATAATGGCACTCGGCACATTTGTTCTTTGCACAAGAAACGCTGAGTAAGCCCAAAACACTTACACTTAAAATTAACTTTTTCATGACAATTATTTTTGATTTTGTTGTTCAACATGGTATTTCAGACTGACATAAAAATGCCGACCAGGACCAGGCATTCCAATGTTTTTTAAACGAGACAAATGATCGATATACGTGCTATTTGTCAGGTTGCGCACGCCGGTTTGCAAGAACCAAGCGCCATTTTTTTCGATGTGTACGCGGGCATTCAAATTCAGAAGTTGGTAAGACCCACTCATGCTTTCTTGAAAAGCGACACGCGTTTGCGCAGCAATCCAGGTATGACTGAGGCTGAGCTCTATTTTTTGAACGGAGCCCTTGAAATCCCAGTGGTATTGTACTTCATTTTGCAAACGGGTTGGCGGCAATAAAGAAATGGCGCTGTCTTGCGGGCTTTCAAAATGAATGTATGAAAAGTTTCCTTCCCAATGCAACTGATGGAGCCAATGCGGATGATAGTGCGCACTGAGGTCCAAACCATAAAGACGGCCGAGCGCCAGTTGCGCATAATTGAACACCGGAATGCCGTCGATACTATTGCCATTAGGCTGAATATAGATGTAATCGCGCACCCACGCATGGTAAGGATTGATCGTCAGACTGCCGTGTTCGGTACTCCAATCGCTAGCCCAATCGAGTTGCAAACTCCGCTCTGGCACCAAACTGCTGTCGCCAATTTCGTAACGCAAAGCGCCATGATGAAAACCATTGGCAAGTAGTTCGCTAAGGTGCGGGGCGCGAAAACCGCTGGAAAAATTAAAGCGGTGGCGCTGCATTTTATTGACCTGCCAAGACCAACCCGCCGAAGCATTAGGGCTTGCATAGCGTCTTTTCAAGTAAAGGCTATCGGAGCGGGTCTCTATCCAGCGGATGTCTTGACGCAAACCGAGCTGAAACAAATGTTTCTTGGAAAGTTCATATTTATACAAAGCGAAAATCCCTTGATCAAAAGTAAACGCATCGGGCAAAAGCTGATCGGCAGCAATTGGCGCATTGAGGTTGAATTGCAGCATGCCCGCCGCCCCAACAATGAGCTGCTGAGCGGCCCACTTGCGGATCCATTTGGCTTGATATAAAGAATTCAAGAGATCCATTTCCATGAAAGGTTTGGTCACCTTTTCGTCGTATTCTACCAAGCGATTATGGGTTTGTCCAAACAGCAAAGTAAACTCTTGACCGGTCCAGAAGCGTTTGTATTCATAACTCAGTAGTTGGTTGGTAAAAAACTGAGCGGGCAAAGAATAGCGCCTGCCTTGGGTGGCCACCTGAAAACTCAATGGTGTCGCAAGGGAGTCGTGGGTATGCCCCGGTATGCCCGCAACCGTATTGTTGTAGGCATACCTGAACTGATGGATCTGATTGGGCTTGAACCAAGAATAAGATGCTTTGGCAACCCACTCATGGAAACGGGAATTCTTCGCATACAGGCCGTTAGGCAATTGAAAATCAGCATGATTCGCATAACTACCCGCCAACAACAAACGCTTGTTTCCCTCACTCTTCTTGTATAAAAGACTAGAACTGCTTCCGGTGGTGTTTTGATTGAATTTCTGCTGCACACTGAGCTCTTGTTTACCCAACTGGGCATACGGCTCGTCTACTAAATAGATGACGCCACCTAGCGCATCTGCACCGTATAGCACGGAGGCTGGCCCTTTGATCACTTCTACAGAACCCAACGCGAGCTCACCGATGCCCATGCCGTGGTCACCGCCCCACTGCTGACCCTCTAGCCGCAGGCCGTTGACGAGCGTTACCACGCGCATCCCTTGCATGCCGCGGATCACGGGTTTGGAGATCCCGTTGCCCAAAGAACTCGCGTACACACCAGGAATTTTTGTCAATAGTTCGCTGATGTTCATTGCGCCGCTCAACTGTAAATCGTTGAGGCTGCGCACTTCCATTGGCACTGTATTTTTAGCGCGCAGCGAGACTTGCTGCGTACTCACGGTAACTTCTTCGGTGGTCATGTGGCCCAGCTGCAATTCAAATTGCAAACTTGAGACGTTGCCAAACACGAGTGTATCCAATATTTCGTAGTCGGGGTGCTTGAGCCGAAGTGCTTGTTGATCAGACCAAGTAAAAGGAAATGAAAACCTCCCCTGTGCATCTGAGCGCACTTGGATTTGAAACGCGGGTACCGAAATAAGAACGTCTTGGATGACTTTTTGGCTTTGTGCATCGCGCACAATACCTGTTATTCCTTGCTGTGCAAGGAGGGGGCCACTACAAAGAGCTACAGCCCATAAGATCAATTTTTTCATGAAAATGAGCACTTTTTAACATACAACAATCGTTTGAATTCAGACGCTTGTTGCTGGTGGTGCTCGGAGTTGAAAATGGGTCGTTTGGGAGCGAGAAAGCCCTTGAAAAATAGACTTTCCGTGTACGTAAGGTGCTTGTTTGTATACTTGAAAAACAAGTGCTGTTGGCGTCGTAAAGACGCTCAAGGAAAGATCGCAAACGGGGCAATCTTCGTCAATGGTGTCGGTATTGGAAAGCGCAGCTTTTTGGTGCTCAGTATGCGCACAATGGTGCCACCAGTGCTTGGGGGTCAGCACCAGTGAAAAGCAAACCAACAAGAAAACACTGAGCCCTTTCACGCTGTAAAACTAAGCAATTATGTGTTATTGAAACATAAAAGATATTTAACTTATAATAAAGCTTCAATAATGGCATCCATGCTATAGCCCTCTGCTTCTGCGCGGTAATTGCGCACCAAGCGGTGGCGCAAAATGGCTTTGGCAACAGCCTTCACGTCTTCGATGTCCGGAGAATACTTACCGTGCAAGGCAGCGTGGCATTTGGCAGCAATTACGAGGTTTTGAGAGGCGCGCGGCCCTGCTCCCCACGTAATGAAATCTTTGGTGATTTGAGGCGCCAACGGATCTTTGTGGCGTGTTTTGGCAACTAAAGTGACAGCGTACTCCAGCACGTTCTCTGCCACTGGAATGCGGCGAATGAGTGCTTGGTAATCGATGATTTGCTGTGCATTGAGGACCGTTTGTAATTCCACAACTTGATCAGAAGTGCTGGATTTGACAATCGCGAGTTCTTCGTGATAGGATGGGTAGTCTACCCAGATGTTGAACATAAAGCGGTCGAGCTGTGCTTCTGGTAGCGGATACGTACCTTCTTGTTCGATGGGGTTTTGGGTGGCCAATACAAAAAATGGCGCCTCTAGTTTGTAGGTTGTACCGGCAGCCGTAACAGCGCGCTCTTGCATGGCCTCAAGCAAAGCCGCTTGCGTTTTGGGCGGTGTACGGTTGATTTCGTCGGCTAAGATCATGTTGGAAAAGATCGGGCCTTTGATGAACTTGAACTGCTTGGTTTCGTCTAGGATTTCAGAACCGACGATATCCGAGGGCATCAGGTCGGGGGTAAATTGAATGCGATTGAAAGACAAGCCTAAAGTTTTGGCGATGGTATTCACCAACAAGGTTTTGGCCAAACCTGGCACGCCTACGAGCAAGCAGTGCGAGCGAGAAAAAATGGCAATTAAGACTTGGTCGACGACGTCGTCTTGGCCAATAATGACTTGGTGAATCTCTTTTTTTAAGGCTTGGTAATCAATAACTAATTGATCTATTCTGTCTTTATCTGTCATGGGAAATCAAGGAGTTTTGAGCCAATTGACACGGAAATCACAATCTTGGAATTGTGGGTCGAGTCTGATGTAGGCATTTGGAATTTTGGCTTGTGTCCAGGCGTCGAGTACGCGTTGTTTTTTGTCGTTTTCAGCAGCAAGTTTGATCAAGGCGTAGTCTTGCTCTAAGTTGGCTTGGTGCGCAGGAACGCGGTTCTGTAGCCTCACCATGCGGATACCTTGCTTTCTCTCGAAGAGATCCATGTAGAGAGACGGTTGCGAAACACCACCGCTCTCGAGCGCATCGGTGAGCAAATAGATTTGTTGATCGATTTCATTGAGTTGCTCCATATCCCAATAGATGTCCATGGTGTATGGGTTGGTGAGTACACCTTTGTTTTGTTTGGTAGCGTCGTCGTTGGAGAAGCGTATGACGGCTTCGTCCCAGGTGATGGTATTGCGCGTGAGCAAAAGATAACAGCTGTCCATGCGCTCAGAGGCAACAGAGATGCTTGCAGAGCTGTATTCGGGCATGATGAGGATGTGCTGGCAAATGTAATCATCGCCTTTGCGAGAAACCAACTTGATGATGTGGTAACCGTACATAGTTTCGACAATATCAGAGACTTCTCCGGGCTTGAGATCGAAGACCGTGGCCTCAAACTGTGGTACCATCATGCCTTTAGAAGCCGCTATTTTACCACCTTGACTCGCTGAACCCGGGTCCATGGATTTGAGACGCGCCATGGTTTCAAAGGGCTTGCTGCCACTCACAATTTGCTTGCGGATCTCGACAAGTTGGTCGTAGGCAAGTTTTTTGTCGGCTGGGGTGAGCTCTGGAAACTGAACAATTTGCTGAAAACTGAGCTTCATGTTGATGAACGGAATGCTGTCTTTGGGAAGCTGGGCATAGAACGCCGCTACTTCTTTGGGTGTAACGGAGATGTCGCCGGTGATCTTGCGCTCCATTTCTTGGGCGAGCATTTTGTTGCGGATAATGGTTCTGAACTCTTCTTTGATGGCGGTCGTGGACTTGCCATAGAACTCTTCGAGGTTTTCTCGGCCGCCCATTTTGTTTTCCATAATGCGCAAGCGGTTTTCCATTTCGGCGTCTACCTGCTCGTCTGAAATTTCGAGGCTATCGATGAGCGCTTGGTTCACGAGTAGTTCCTCTAAGAGCAATTGCTCGAGTATTTGACATTCTTTTCTGCTGATCGCACGCTCCTTTTCAGTGAGCTGCAAGCGCTGGGTTTCGATATCAGACCAAAGGATGATGTTGTCGCCAACTTGGGCAACGATTTGGTTGACTAACTTTTGAGCCTGTAATTGGCCCAAAAGTAAAAATTGAAAACTGAGTAAGAAAAAGGTTTTATAGCTCATTATTGGCCGATTTGGTAAAGCACATCTTCATTAATGACGATCTTGTGCTTTGAACGTAACGCCTCTAACCATTTTTTCTCTAAATAAGTTTGGTAGTCAGAAGTCGCCAAACCTTTCGCTTCGTTGTATTCTTTAGGTGCTGGGGCCAAAACTGCCGCTACTTTCACGACATACCATTTGCCATCCATTGAATACACAGGATTGAGGCCCGGTGTGAAGCTACGCTCTTGCAAATATGGCGTTTGAGCGATTTCAAATTTATTCATGCGCACCTTGAGGTTGAGCTCTGAATCTTTGTTGATGACGTCTAGGACCGCTTTGGAATTGATGGTGTCGGACTGCACAAGCATGCCGTATACCTGCACAGCGATGTGCTCATCTTTACATTCGTAAACTGTAGCGTCTAGGCGATTGGTCCAGGTGTATTTGCCTCTGTTTTCCATGAAGAAAGCTCTCAGACCAGCGGTGTCTTTGACCGCTTTGTTCCAAACTTGATCTTGCATGATTTCGTAGAGGATGATGCCGTCGTGGTATTCTTGAACGAGCGCTTTGTAGGCAGGGTATTTGGCAGGTAAAAGTGCTTCTTCATAAGCCAATACTTCGTTTTTCTCCCATTGTTGGTAGAGTTGCATCACCACCACTGCTGGCGCGTCTTTGCGAACCGTACGGTAGTTTTTGACGACATATTTTGCGAAATCTTGTTGTTTGAATTTTTTACCATCCAATACAAAAAGTGTTTTATTGGACTTGAGCTTGTCGGCGGTCCATTTGCCTATAAAATACGTGGAGTCTAAGTTGGCTACAAACCACTCAAGGCCTTTTTCGCTCTTGTTTTGGTAAGCGTATTGCGTGCGCAATTTTTGAACGAAGGAGTCTTGGGTTACTTTAGAACGCTCGTCTTTGTTGACTTTTGCCTGTAATTCGCGGCGCATGTTGTCAAAAGACTTTACGGGTGTCCATTCGATGAGTTTGATGATGTGGTAACCGTATTGTGTCTTGACCGGTTTAGAGAACTCCCCTACTTGCTTTAAAGCAAATGCGGCATCTTCGAATTCCAATACCATGCGCTGGCTGGTACCTGAACCAAAAGCAGGCAATTCACCGCCTTTTTTGATGCTATTGGCATCTTCGGAATAGGCAGAGACCATTTTTTCCCAAGAAGAACCTGCAGCGAGGCTATCGTAAATTTCGTTGATCTTCTTTTCGGCGTTTTGACGGGTTTCGGTAGTAGCTTCGCGACCTGTTGAAATCATGAGGTGCGCCACTTTAATGGTGCCGCGCGCAGGGCGTTTGTCTGTGACTTTTAAAATATGGTAACCAAAGCGCGTTCTGAATGGTTCGCTGATGGTACCCACTGGTGTGGTGTAAGCTTTTTCTTCAAAAGGATAAACCATCTGAAAAGCGGTAAAATAACCGAGGTCGCCGCCGTTGTTCACAACTGAAGGATCTTCAGAACCGAGTTTGGATTTGGCAACCGACGCAAAATTTTCGCCTTTTTCAATGCGTGCCTTGAGGCCAAGCAAGCGATTGTAGGCCGCTAGTGTGTCTTTGGGGCTAGCGTTGGGGTCTAGTTTGATCAGAATGTGTGAACAACGCACTTCGGCAGCGGTGCGGTTGTAGGCCTCTTGGACCATTGCTTGATTTTGAACGGAGTCGATGAGGTAAGGCAAGGCCAATTGTTTTTTGTAGCCCTCTAGCTCTTTTTTCAAGCGCGGAAGCGTGTCGTATCCTAGCGCTTCGGCTTCAGCTACTTTGAGTTTAAAGACCTCAAACAATTGCATGTAGCGATCGAGCGAATCTTTGTCAAAACTCGGATTCGGGTTGTTTTTGGTGTAAATCTGTAAAAATTCCGATTTGGTAACAGGCTTATTGTTGATCGTCATGACGACAGGCTCTTTTTGGGCGAGAGCGAGGTTGGTCAAAAAGCCAAACAAGAACAATACAAGGGTCTTTTTCATTGGGTTGGTTTAAAGCGGTTAAATCTTTGATTTGAATTACTTGATACTATAATTAGGAGCCTCGCGGGTAATGGTGACGTCGTGTGGATGCGATTCGCGTACACCTGCAGAGGTAATGCGCACAAAGCGGGCGCCTTTGAGTTTGTCAATACTTGGCGCACCACAGTAGCCCATGCCAGCGCGCAAGCCGCCGATGAGTTGGAACATGACTTCGATGAGTTTGCCACGGTAAGGAACGCGTCCGGAGATGCCTTCTGGTACTAATTTTTTGATGTCGTCTTCGGCATCTTGGAAGTAGCGGTCTTTGCTGCCCTTTTGCATGGCTTCTAAGGAACCCATGCCGCGGTAAGACTTGAACTTACGGCCTTCGTAAATAATGGTTTCTCCTGGCGATTCGTCGACGCCTGCAAACATAGAGCCGAGCATCACGACGTCGGCGCCAGCTGCAATAGCCTTTACGATGTCGCCGGTGTAGCGGATGCCGCCGTCGGCAATCACGGGAACACCGGTGCCTTCGAGTGCTTTAGCGACCTCATTGATAGCGGTGAGCTGCGGTACACCTACCCCAGCAATAACGCGGGTGGTGCAAATAGAACCTGGGCCAATACCAACTTTTACGGCATCGGCACCCGCTTCCGCTAGGTATTTGGCAGCTTCTGCAGTGGCGATGTTACCGACCACTATTTGAAGCTCAGGATAAACAGCCTTGACCGCTTTGAGTTGGTCTACCACGCCTTTGGTGTGGCCGTGTGCCGTATCGATGACAATAGCGTCGACGCCCGCCTCAACGAGAGCAGCCACGCGGGCCATGGTGTCAAAAGTAACGCCAACAGCTGCTGCCACGCGCAAACGACCCAATTGGTCTTTACAAGAATTTGGGTGTTCTTTGACTTTGATGATGTCGCGGTAGGTGATCAGGCCAATCAGGCGGTTGTCGGCATCTACAACAGGAAGTTTTTCGATGCGGTTTTGCTGTAAGATCACCTCAGCGGTAGTGAGGTCGGTGCTTTCGCCTGTGGTAATGATGTGTTCGGAGGTCATGATCTCGCGAACTGGGCGCTCGAGGTTCTTTTCGAAGCGGAGGTCGCGGTTGGTGAGGATGCCTTTTAAGATGCGGTTACCGTCTACAACGGGAATACCGCCAATGCTGTTTTCGCGCATGAGGGTGAGCGCATCCTTCACCACTGCATCTTCGGGGAGAGTGATCGGATCGATGATCATGCCGCTTTCAGAGCGCTTGACCTTGCGCACCTCTAGAGCTTGCGCTTGGATGCTCATGTTTTTGTGTATCACGCCGATTCCACCTTGCTGGGCAATAGAAACAGCCAATGCAGACTCCGTGACGGTGTCCATGGCTGCAGAAATAATCGGCGTATTGACGGCTATTTGCTTGGTAAATTTGCTTTTCAAGGAGACGTCGCGAGGGAGCACCTCTGAGTAGGCAGGCGCCAAGAGGACGTCGTCATAGGTTAAACCTTCAGTGATCTGGGATAGATTCGAGAGCGACATGAACTTATTTTTTAATAAATTCCTGCAAATTTAACAATAAAATTTGCCATTCGGTTACCTAAGTAGCTTTGATTCGTCATGTTATTCGTAAATTTATCCTGTGAAACAACTTTTCTATCTATTCTCGCTCTTCTTTTGGTCTTGCACGGCTCTTGCACAGCAACACAACAAACCACTGATTCAACTATCCGGAGTTGTGGTCACCGAAGAAGCTTTTGAGCTCCCCTACACCACCGTTTACAACAAAACACTCAACAAAGGCGTCATTTCGGATAGCTATGGCTTTTTCTCAATTGTCTGCCAACCGGGTGACACCCTTTATTTTTCTAGAAAAGGATACAGCACTAGCCCTTTCTGGGCGCCCGACACCTTAAATGACAACCGCTACAGCATCATTCACATGCTCACCCGCGACACCCTCACCATGCCAGAAGTTCGGGTTTATCCTTGGCCCAACAAAGAAGCCTTTGCCCAACATTTCGTCAATATGAACCCCTACGAAGACGACATCCGCCGCGCACAGCGCGAACTCAGCGGCGAATCGCTCGCTTTTGTAGCTGCGCGCCTAGACGCCGACGCTTCTCTGGCTTATGGCGCACTCACCAAACAACAAAATACAAAAATCTATACCAACGGCCAGCTGCCCCAGAACAACTTACTCAACCCCTATGCTTGGTCTAAGCTGATCCAAGATTGGAAGGCGGGCAATTTGAGTAGACAGTAAACGAAACTTTTCTTAAAGATTAAAATGCTTTTGCGCCTCCACAGCGATGTACTCGCCAATGGCCAAAGACGCCGTTGCGGCAGGTGATGGTGCGTTGAGCACGTGAATGGAGTTGCCGTGGTACTCGATGCGGAAGTCGTCGCGGGTGTCGCCGTCTTCTGCAAGCAAAAGCGCACGCACACCAGAGCGCCCCGGATGGATGTCTTCCATGGTGAGCGAAGGAATCATGCGTTGAAGCGTTTTAAGAAATAGTTTTTTGGAAAACGCGCGGCGGTATTCATTGATGCCAAACGACATGTTGTTAAAGAAGAGTTTCCAGGTGCCTTTGTAGGTGAGTGCGTCGTAGGTGTCGCGCAGCGAGAAGTCGGTTTTGCCGTAGCCTTCGCGCTTGAAGGTAAAGACCGCGTTCGGGCCGCATTCGATTTCGCCGTCGGTCATGCGGGTAAAGTGCACGCCAAGGAAGGGGAAGTCGGGGTTCGGGACCGGATAAATAAGGTTTTTGACTTTGTGACGTGCTTCGGGTGTGAGTTCGTAGTAGTCTCCGCGGAAACCAACTACTTGTTCTTTGAGGCCAACGCCGTCTTTGCGCGCCAAGCGATCTGCTTGTAAACCGGCGCAAAAAACAAGATAGCGTGCTTCAAAAGCTCCTTTACTCGTGAATACCGTGCTGCTCGCCTCGCCTTTTTCAATGCCCTGGACTTCACAGCCTAAATGCATGGCGCTTTGTGGATTAGCTGCCAAAGCGAGCTCGGCCATTTTTTGGGTGGCGCCACGGAAATCGATGATGCCGGTAACGGGCACCCAAATGCCGCCAATACTTTTGACGTGTGGTTCTATTTCACTGACTTGTGCGGCGGTGATTTTTTCAATGCCTTCAATGCCGTTTTCGAGGCCAGTATTGAAGATTTTGTCCATGTTTGGCAATTCGGATGCATCGGTGGCCACCACTACCTTACCGCAGACGTCGTGGGCGATGTTGTAATCTTTTGCAAATTGAACGAGTTCTTTGCGGCCTTGAATGCAGTTGCGCGCCTTTAGCGAACCCGGTTTGTAATAGAGCCCAGAGTGGATCACGCCAGAGTTGTTGCCGGTTTGGTGATCGGCGAGTACTTTCTCTTTTTCAAAAAGCACGATGCTGAGGTTGGGGAATTTTTTTTGAAGCTTGTAAAAAGTGGCTGCGCCAACTATTCCTCCTCCTATGACCGCGATATCGTACTTCATAACTTTAGTTTGATGCAAAGTTAAGGATTTTGTACTTTTGCAGCGATGAATCAGTTCGAACGTGTTGCATTTTATACACTTGGTTGTAAACTTAACTTTTCGGAGACCTCCACAATAGCGCGGCTCTTTGAAGACGGCGGCTTTGCCAAGGTCGATTTCGAAGACAAACCCGACGTTTTTGTCATCAATACGTGCTCTGTAACGGAGAACGCCGACAAAAAATGCAAGCAGCTCGTGAAGCGCGCCAAGAAGATTTCACCGGAGTCAATGGTGATCATTTTGGGTTGCTATGCACAGCTCAAACCAGAAGAAATCAGCCGTATTCCTGGCGTTGACCTCGTTTTGGGAGCCAATGAAAAGTTCAATGTACTGGCGCATCTCGAAAAGAAAAGCGAAGTAAAAGTGGTTCATGACAACATCAAACACACCCACGACTTCATTCCATCGCATTCCTACGGAGACCGCACGCGTTCTTTTTTAAAAGTACAAGACGGCTGCGACTACTTCTGTACTTTTTGTACCATCCCACTCGCTCGTGGCAAAAGCCGCAATGCATCTATTGCAGCAACCGTTGCCGAAGCGCAAAAAATTGCCCAAACTGCGGTCAAAGAAGTGGTGCTTACGGGTGTCAATATTGGCGACTTCGGTCAGGGAGGAGCAGAAAATTTCTTTGATTTGACCAAAGCATTGGATGACGTAGCGGGCATTGAGCGCTTTCGGATTTCTTCTATCGAACCCAACTTGCTCAGTGACGACATCATCGACTTCTGCTTAACAGCCTCCAAACGCTTTGCTCCCCACTTTCATATCCCGCTCCAAAGTGGCTCCGACGACATCCTCGAAAAAATGCGCCGCAAATACAAAACGAGTTTGTACGCCCAAAGAGTGGAGCGCATCAAAGCGACCAACCCCGATGCCTGCATTGGCGTAGATGTCATTGTTGGTTTCCCGGGCGAGACCGACGAAGATTTCTTGGCGACAGTCCATTTTCTAAAAGACCTCGATATTTCTTACCTGCACGTCTTTACGTATTCTGAAAGAGCCAACACGGGCGCCCCAAAACTCGGTACCAAAGTACCCATGGAGACCCGACGCGAAAGAAGCAAAATCCTACACCTGCTCTCCGATCGCAAAAAATTGGCCTTTTACCAGACGCAAGTAGGCAAGCAAAAAGCTGTCCTTTTTGAACAAGAGGAAAACGAAGGTTGGCTATATGGCTTCAGCGAAAACTACGTGAAAGTCAAGACGCCCTACAACGAAGCGCTCATCAATCAAATTGTAGCCGTCGAATTGACAGAAATTGACCGCGATGGCCTCATGAAATGCCACATTCTTACTAACTTTGTATCGTAATTAGGCTTTTGTCATGAAAACAACATATATCACCCGTCGCGAAACCTTCAATGCTGCCCACAAACTCTGGCGCCCTGAGTGGTCCGACGAAAAAAACTGGGAAGTATTTGGCAAATGCGCCAACCACAACTGGCACGGCCACAACTTTGAGCTTTGGGTCACCGTCAAAGGCATTCCAGACGCCGACACCGGCTTCATCATGAACCTCAAACTCCTGAGCCAATTGGTCAAGACGCACGTCATCGAAGCACTCGACCACAAAAACCTCAACCTAGACGTACCATTTTTGGCTGGACAAATGGCCTCTACCGAAATCATGGCAATTGCCATCTGGGACATCCTCGCACCGCTCGTACTCGAAAACGGCGGAGAACTCGCCAAAATCAAATTGGTCGAGACCGAAAACAACTACGTAGAATACTACGGCGGAAAAGAACCTTTTTAGTTCTATTACTTAGCGTACAAAAACATTTCACTTGGAAAACAGTCAATTGCAAGACCTCTACAAAGGCGTCATTGAACAACTCGGCGAAGACCCCAACCGCGAGGGCTTACTCAAAACACCCGAACGCGTGGCCAAAGCCATGCAATTTCTTACAAGTGGCTATACACAAGAGCCCGACAGCATTATTGAGTCCGCTATTTTTCACGAGGCTTATTCCGAAATGGTGATTGTCAAAGACATTGAAGTTTATTCGATGTGCGAGCACCACATGCTACCATTCTTTGGCAAAGCCCACATTGCCTACATTCCGGACGGCAAAATTGTTGGGCTCAGCAAAATTCCGCGCGTTGTGGATGCCTATGCGCGCAGGCTACAAGTCCAGGAGAGGCTCACGATCGAAATCCGCGACTGCATTCAGCGCACCCTTGCCCCTTTAGGCGTGGCGGTGGTTGTTGAGTGCGCACACATGTGCATGCAAATGCGCGGCGTACAAAAACAAAATTCGGTCACCACCACCAGTGCGTTTACCGGAATTTTCATGACCAACGATGCCACGCGCAAAGAATTTATTAATTTAGTACAAGCAAAAATTCATTAACCATGGAAGATCTCAATTACCAAAACCCAGGCTCCCTCAGCCAAGACTACGCCCGCGATTTCATTAAAAGCGTTTACAACTACATGTTTGCAGCCCTCACCATTACCGGGGTCATTTCTTACATCATCGGCACCAACACCGAGTTAATGAACTCCCTTTTCATGACGGCGTCAGGCGGTGTTTCCATGTTCTTTTATGTGGTTTTATTCTCGCCGATCCTGATTTCCTTCGCTATGGCAGGTGGCTTCAATAAATTCTCGTTTGGCACTTTAATGGCGCTTTTTGTCATTTATTCCGTTTTACTGGGCATGAGTTTATCTATTTTGTTCATGAGTTACTCCACCGGAACGCTCGCCACCACCTTCCTTTTAACCGCAGGTTCTTTCGGCTTCATGGCTTTCTTAGGTTACACCACCAAAACAGACCTCACCAAATTTGGCAGCTTGCTTTACATGCTGCTTTTTGGCGTGATTATCTCGAGCGTAGTCAATATGTTTTTAGGCAGCAGCGGCTTTGAATACATCATTTCTTTGGTTTCAGTTTTCATTTTTACAGGCTTAGTCGCCTACGAAATGCAAATGATCAAAAATATGGCTCACCAAGCCCAAATGGATGGCACCTTGCGTCAAAAGTTGGCTTTATTCGCTGGTTTTCAATTGTATTTAACATTTGTGAATTTATTCTTGTCTTTATTGCGTCTTTTGGGCAATCGAGATTAAAAGATTTGCTATTTTTGAAACTCAAAAAACAACCTTATGTCAGATAATTTTTTCGAAGGATCTACTGCCGCAGTTGGCACCATCATCACCGTAGCCCTCATCAGTATTTTAGTGTCTATCCTCATTTGGGGTTAAGCCACTTCCTATAGCATATGCCGTTTAACACCTTATTTTCATGGTGGATTGGCCGGCGTATGGATCGCATTCACGACTACCGTGATCAAGCCCTTGCCAATCAAGCGCGCACACTTGAGTTCTTACTGCTCGAAGGAGCTCAAACGCAATATGGCAAATCCTTTGATTTTGCTGAATTAGCCAATTACAACGATTTCAAAAACAAGGTGCCGCTCTCAGATTACGGCACACTCAAGCCCTTCATTGACCGCGCCATAGAAGGCGAAACCGATTTGCTCTGGCCCGGAGCCACCAAATGGTTTGCCAAATCATCTGGCACCACCGCAGACCGCATCAAAATTTTGCCAATCACCGAAAGCTCGCTCTTAGAGAACCATTACGCGGGCGGCAAAGACTTACTCGCACAGTATTACCACAATTTTGAAGGCCGCAAACTCTACAACGCCAAGCACCTCATTGTTGGTGGCACCGGGAAAATTGAGCAGCACAGCCACGGCGTCTTTATCGGCGACCTCTCTGCGATCATCATCAATAATCTTCCGATCTGGACAGAACTGCGCCGCACGCCAAAAAAAGAAATCGCACTTTTAGAAAACTGGGAGGAAAAACTAGACCGCATGGCGGCTTCTGTGCTGGACCAAAACATCTGCATCATTGCCGGTGTGCCGAGCTGGACGCTCTTGCTCTTGCAAAAAGTCTTGGAGAAGAGCGAGAAAGCAACCATAGCAGAGGTCTGGCCCAACTTAGAGCTGTATATCCATGGCGGTGTTTCGTTTGTGCCTTATCGGCAAGCCTTTGAAAAGATCATTGGCAAAACCGACATGAATTACGTCGAAAACTACAACGCCTCGGAGGGTTATTTTGGCTTGCAAGATCAAAAATATACCAAAGACCTACTCTTACTTACCAATTCAGAGGTTTTCTTTGAGTTCATCCCGATGACAAGCTTTGAAGGCTTGGCTTCTACAGCGGTCTGCCAACTCGAAGAAGTACAACCCGACACCGACTACGCTTTGGTCATTTCGACCTCAGCTGGTTTGTGGCGCTACATCATCGGCGATACCGTCCGCTTTACGCAAACTAAGCCTTATCGCTTTGTGGTCAGTGGCCGAACCGCACACTACATCAATGCTTTTGGTGAAAAACTCATTATTGAGCACGCCGAACAAGCCCTGAGCGAAGCTTGCCTTGCTCACCACGTACAAGTGCGCGATTACACCGTTGCACCAGATTTTTCTGAAGACACACAAGTAGGCCGCCACCATTGGCTCATTGAATTTGAACAAAACCCTACTGATGAAGCTGCATTTTGTGCAACGCTAGACCAAGCGCTAAAAAATGGCAATGCCGACTACGACGCCAAACGCAAAGGCAATATCAACATCGGATTTCCGTTACTTACCATGGCGCCAGAAGGAACCTTTCACCGCTGGCTCAAGCAGAAAGGCAAACTTGGTGGCCAGCATAAGGTGCCGCGCTTGCAAAACATGCCCAACTTACTTCAAGAAATTTTGCGTTGTCAATGAAAATACTTGCCCCCATTTTTTATATTTTGATTGGTCTTCATTCAACGGGGCAAACGTGGATTTTAGAAAAAGAACTCACACTCAAAGACAGCTCCTACCACTGGACCAGCGACGAATGGGGCCAACTCTACCAATGGAAAGACAACGCCGTTTGGCTACAAAACGAGCAAAATCAACAGCCCTTTCAAGAAACTTATAAAATCCTAGCTGATATAAGTAATGTACAAGCGATCAGTGGCTTGCGCGCACTCCTTTTTTCAGAAGGACAACAAATGATGGGAATCGTCGATAACACCTTACAATTAAAAGATGGTCTATTGGCTTTTTTCGATTTTGGCTTTTCGAGTGTTGCAAACGTAGCTATTAGCCAGCGGCCAGACTTTATTTGGATATTTGACCAGTATCGCGAGCGTTTGATTTTATTTAATATCAATACAGCTCAAGCGGTTCAAATCGTAGACAACTGTTTTGAAAGCAGTAAAGACGCTCAAATTATTCAATTTTTTGAGCACCAACAAAACCTGATCTGCCTACTCAGCGACGGTCGTTATTTTGAATTTGACCGCAACCTTACCTTGGTCAAAAAGCTGACTTTAACGCCAGCGCTCACCCTATTTGGTTATCAAAATGAAATCTGGCTGCAACAACAAAATTGGATAGAAAAATTACAGCCTAGTTTCCATTCAAGCCGAATTGAACTCCCTATTCAAAACTACCAAGAGCTTCAAGTTTTACAAGATCTATTTTATTTTCAGCAAGGACAAAAAATCAAGGTTTTTAGACTGAAAATGTAGGGCGCAATTTTTGACGTTTCACTGTAAATGTCGTACTTTAGCCCTCTAAATTTTTAGTTATGCACGTCGCTATCGCAGGAAATATCGGTTCCGGAAAAACCACCCTAACCAATTTACTTTCAAAACATTACAACTGGGACACCCACTTCGAAGACGTCGATCAAAACCCCTATCTCAACGATTTCTACCACGACATGCAGCGTTGGTCTTTCAATCTGCAAATCTATTACCTCAATAGCCGCTTTACGCAAATCCAAGAAATCAAAGAATCTACCCATACCGTCATTCAAGACCGCACCATCTACGAAGACGCCTTTATTTTTGCGCCCAACCTTCACTCCATGGGCCTCATGACTACCCGTGACTTCGAAAACTACTTTTCGCTGTTCAACCTCATGGATTCATTCGTATCTGCGCCAGACTTACTCATTTACTTGCGTGCCAGCGTTCCTACCTTGGTTTCGCAAATCCAGCAACGCGGTCGCGATTACGAAGAAAGCATTCGCCTAGACTACCTCAAGCGCCTCAACGAGCGCTATGAAGCCTGGATCTCTACCTACGACAAAGGCAAATTACTCATCATTGACGTCGACAACAACCGCTTTCCTGAGAACCAAGAAGACCTCGGAAAAATCATCAATGTAATTGACGCCGAAATCAACGGCTTGTTCTGACATGATTGTAGTAACAGGTGCAGCAGGCTTTATTGCCAGCTATTTAGCAGAAGCACTCAACGCTGCGGGCCAGCAAGACCTCATTTTAGTAGACGACTTTTCAGCAGAGTCCAAAAAACCAAACTGGACCAACCTCTCCTTTGAACAATGCATAGACCGCGAGGCCTTTTTGCCCTGGTTCGAAGAAAACGCAGCTTCCGTTTCATTCGTTTTCCACCTCGGTGCGCGCACCGACACCACCGAAAAGAGCCAAGCAGCGCTAGATCACCTCAATTTGCACTACAGCCAAGCCATATGGCGCATTTGTTCGGCACAGCAAATTCCGTTGGTTTACGCAAGCTCTGCAGCCACCTACGGCCTTGGCGAATTCGGCTACAAAGACGAGCACGCCCTGAGCAGCCAGTTGCAGCCACTCAACTTGTACGGCAAATCCAAGAACGATTTTGACATTTGGGCACTCGCCCAAGACCAAACACCTCCCCATTGGTACGGGCTCAAGTTCTTTAATGTCTACGGCCCAAAAGAATACCACAAAGGTCGCATGGCCAGCGTGGTGCTGCACACCTACAAACAAATTCAGGCCAATGGCGCCATGAATCTTTTCAAATCGCACCACCCAGACTACAAAGACGGCGAACAACTCCGCGACTTCGTCTATGTCAAGGACGTAGCCAAAGTTTGTCAGTTTTTACAAGACACACTCCCTGAAAGCGGCCTTTACAACCTTGGCTCCGGACTTGCGCGTACATTTTACGATTTAGCTCGCCTCACCTTCGAGGCCCTAGACCTCGCGCCAAACATCTCCTTTATCGATACCCCCATTGACATCCGAGACAAATACCAATACTTTACCCAAGCCGATATGTCCAAACTATTGGCAGCTGGCTACACAGGTGGGTTTCATAGTTTAGAAGAAGGCGTGAGCAATTATGTGAAAGAACACTTGGTCAAAGCACTTTAATTCATTTAGAATTTCAAAGCATAAAAAAAGCCTCGCAAATGCGAGGCTTTTTTTATGTGTTAGGAGCAGTAGCTTATTCGCTAACTACTTCAATTTTGAAAGTTTGCTTCACGCCTTTGTAAAGGTTGGCTTCAGCTTCAAAAGTACCGAGGTCACGAATCGGCTCTTCTTTGATTTTCAAAGATTTGCGATCGATATCGAAACCAGCTTCGCGAAGTGCTTCAGCAATTTGAACGGTATTGATTGATCCGAAGATTTTGCCGTTTTCACCTGCTTTGGTAGCGATGCTCAAAGTAACTTCAGCAAGTTTAGCTGCAATTGCTTGGGCTTCACCTAACATTTTAGATTCTTTGTGCGACTTCTGACGCATGATTTCTTCGTGTGCTTTTTTGGCACTTGCGGTAGCTAATACAGCATACCCTTGCGGGATAAGGAAATTACGTCCGTATCCTGGCTTAACAGTTACTACCTCATTGGTGTAACCGAGTTTATCTACATTTTTCTTAAGAATGACTTCCATGATTTCTCAGTTATATCGTTCAACAATGACTTATTTCAACATGTCGCCAACGTAAGGCAAAATCGCGAGGTGACGCGCGCGCTTGATGGCTTTGTTGACACGTTTTTGATACTTCTGGGAAGTACCGGTAATGCGACGCGGTAAAATTTTACCTTGTTCGTTCACTAATTTCAATAAGAAGCTAGCGTCTTTGTAGTCGATGAATTTAATTCCACTTTTCTTAAAGCGGCAATACTTCTCCTTTTTAATATCGATGTTGATCGGAGTAAGGTAACGGATATCGTTTGACATGTCTCGTTGTTTAATGGGTTTGACAATAAATTAGGCAGTAGCTCCAGCTTTTGCACGACGCTTGTCAGCGTAGGCAAGGTGATCGGTGTCCATTTTTACAGTTAAGAATCGGAGAACACGCTCGTCGCGCTTCATCATCAATTCGTAATCTGCAACAACGTTGCCTTCAGCTTCAAATTCAACTAGGAAATAAAATCCTGTTGATTTTTTCTGGATTGGGTAGGCCAATTTGCGCAAACCCCAGCTCTCCGAATGCTTGATTTTACCTCCTTTTGAGGTGATCTCGCCTTCGAATTTCTGTACTGCTTCCTTTGCCTGCTCATCAGACAAAACGGGAGTTAAAATGAAAACAGTTTCGTAAGAATTCATAAGGTTAAACTTTAATTAATATACTATTTGGGGTGCAAAGATAGCGAGAATAAGCGAATTCGCAAGTTTCAAAGGCAACAACCTTACTTTTTATCTTTCTTCAATAATAGATTGTAGTCGCGCAACATCCGGTTTTCCGCAAGGTTTTGCTCATAGTTTCCCTCCAAAAGCCTGTAGTCTGTGCTGTACTGCTTGAAAAAATCGAAAGAAAGCACCTCGCCTATCAATACAAGCAGGCCTGTATCGATTGTTTTGCGCGAAAAAATAGAGTAAGCATTTTCCCGCGATTTATTGATGCGTTTGGCAAATTCTGTAACGGTCATACCGCGTTTCTCAACAATCTCTCGAATTTGCGCACCAATAAGTTGCTCCATGTTGCAAAGCTGCAAAAATACTGAGCGCTAGGAGTTACTAAATTCGTTTTTATATTTTCACACTTGTGTTTGTAATTGTGCATTTTATGATATCATTCATGCAACTTATAGAAAGTTAAAATAGTATTGGTTTTTGAACGCTTTTCGTATTTTTACCCCATGTCCTTTTTTACTGCAGATTATCTAGAATTTTTCAAGGAATTAGCTGCCAACAACCACAAAGAATGGTTTGATGTCAACCGCAAGCGCTATGAAACCAGCGTGAAGGAACCATTTAAGGCGTTTACACAGCACCTCATCGACACTATTGCCAAAGACGAGCCCGCTTTTAAAGAGTTGAAGGCTTCGGACTGTATTTTTCGGATCAACCGCGACATTCGTTTTTCTAAGGACAAAACACCGTACAAGATGCAGTGTTCGGCCGTGATTTCGCCAAACGGGAAGAAGAGCAGTTCTATTCACGGTATTTATTTTGAATTCGGACCTGCGCATGTGCGGGCGTATGGCGGGGTTTATGAAATTGAAAAAGATGACTTGTTTGCGCTGCGCGAAGGCATCGCCAACAACCTTGCTGCATTTCAAAAATTGTGTTCCGACAAGCAGTTCAGGACGTTGTTTGGCGAGATCCACGGCGAAAAAAACAAAAAAATTGACAAGGATTTTCTTGAGGCCGGGGCGCTAGAACCCCTCATTTACAATAAACAATTTTATTTTTACAGTACATTTGAAGCCGAAACGCTCCTAGACCCCAAGCTCGATCAAATCATGCTTGAATGCTACCGGACTGGGCGGCCACTCGAACTATTTTTCAATCAATTTATACAACGTTCATGAAACACTTCTTTCAATTCCTATTCATCGGACTGGCTTTCGTTAGTTTTGGTCAAAAGAAATCCTTTGACCTCAAGGAGTCTGTGCTCAAGCAACGTGCACTCTCGCCGGTGCGCCTCAATAATTTCCAATGGGTCCCAGACACCGATCAATATACAGTGTGTAGTGCCGACTGGAAGAGCATGGAGGTGAGCTCAGTGAGTTCAGAAAAATCGAGTGAACTCGTTTCGTTGGCCCAAATCAATGAAAAACTCGGTACTTCTTTTCCGCATTTGGCTTTTGCGACCTGGATCAGTAAAGACGTATTAGAGGTTTCTGATGGCGGTAGCGTTTATGCGCTTTATAATGTAGCTACCAAAACGGGAAGCGTACAAAAAGTGCAAGATGGCGGCGAAAACGTTCATTTTCATGCGGCAAGTAAGCGCTTGGCTTATACTATAGACAACAATTTATATGTCGACGGGCGCGCGGTCACCAAAAACAAAGACAAAAACATTGTTTCAGGCCAAACCTATGCGCGCAGTGAATTCGGTATTTCAGAAGGTATTTTCTGGTCCAATTCTGGTGCCTTACTCGCTTTTTATCAAAAGGATGAAAGTGCGGTACATGACTACCCGCTTTTAGACATCAACCAAACGCCGGGTGCAGTGCGGTTTATCAAGTATCCGATGGCTGGCCAAGCGTCAGAAAAACCAAAGGTGGGAATTTACAATTTAAAAAGTAAAAAAACGGTTTTCATTAGCCCGCGTTCAGGCGCAGATGCTTACTTAACCAACGTGTCTTTTACACCGAGTGAAAAATACCTTTTGGTGGCGGAGGTCAATCGCGATCAGAATCATATGTGGTTGTATCTCTACGATTTAAAAGGGAACCTCGTGCGCACCTTGTGGGAAGAACAAAACGACAAATGGGTAGAGCCCGAACACCCTGCTTTTTTCCCTTCGAATACCTCAGACAACTTCATTTGGATTTCCGAAAAGAATGGCTTCAACAACCTTTATTATGTCGACATCAACGGACAAATCATGAAGACCGTAACAGCCAACAAATTTGTGATCAAGGACATCCTCGAAGCGAATGAAGACGGCAGTAAAATTTACTTTTCTGCAACCGGAGCCAATCCATGTAACACCCTTGTTTACGAGGTCGATTTGCAAGGCAACCAACGCCTACTCACCAACGCAGAAGGCACACACCGTTTTGCTTTGGCACCAAAAGGAGCTTACTATTATGATGGCTATAGCAGTGTTGAGGTTGCCAACAAAGAATACGTCATGACCTTAAACGGGAAAATGGCCAAACTCCTGCAAGATTCACCAGATAAATTAGCCGAATACAATATTGGCAGCACCGAAATTGGCAATATCAAAGGAAAAGATGGTTCGGCGCTTTATTACCGCATGATCAAGCCTGCGGACTTTGACCCGACTAAAAAATATCCTGTGTTGGTTTATGTCTACGGCGGGCCACATGCGCAAATGGTGACCAACAGTTGGTTGGCGGGTGCCAATTTGTGGATGCACTGGCTGGCCAATCAAGGCTACATCGTGTTTACATTAGACAACCGCGGCTCTGGCGAACGTGGCTTTGCATTCGAAAGTCAGATCCACCGTCAGTTGGGTACCGTAGAAATGGAAGATCAGCTCACGGGTGTGGACTTCCTGAAGTCTTTGCCTTACATCGATGGCCAGCGCATGGCGGTCCATGGTTGGTCTTTTGGCGGCTTCATGACCACCAGTTTAATGCTGCGCCAAGCGGGTGTGTTCAATGTTGGGGTTGCAGGCGGGCCTGTTACCGACTGGAAATTCTATGAAATCATGTACGGCGAGCGCTACATGGACCGCCCCGAACAAAACCCAGAAGGCTACCAAGCCAATTCACTCTTGAACCACACCAAGAATTTAAAAGGTAAATTATTGCTGATTCATGGTACCGTAGATGATGTGGTGGTGATGCAGCACAACGAGGCTTTGCTCAAGTCGTTTATCGAAAACGGCGTGCAGGCAGATTACTTTGTCTACCCAATGCACCCACACAACGTGAGTGGCAAAGACCGCGCGCATTTGATGGAAAAGGTGTTACTGTATATTTTGGAGTACAATAAATAAAAATGCTATCCAACAAAAAAGGCGACCAATGGTCGCCTTTTTTGATTTGTATACATCTTAGATTTTGCCTTTGAGGCTCATCCAGCCGCCGCCGTTGTGCACGTCGTAGCCAGCTGCCTTGAGCAAGCTTTTGGCACTACCGCTGCGCATACCAGACGCACAGCAAGTAATGATGGTTTTGTTCTTTGGGACCTTTGACATACTTGCTTGCAAAGACTGCAAAGGTATATTGACTGCTCCTTTGATGTGACCACCTTTGAATTCTGTAGGGCTGCGCACATCGATGATCATGGCGCCTTGCTTCACGAGTTCAGCATAATTCACGCTGCTGCCTCCAAATAATTTTTTAAGTAAGGACATGACCTTAATTTTGAGCAACCAGGTAATTCACATCTAACCAAGAACCGCCGTTTTCGCAATCTACACCAATAGATTGAAAATAATGTGTGGCTTGCCCTGAGCGGTTACCCGAAGCACAACAGAAGATAATTGGTTGCTCCATTGCCTTGATTTGCTCTACATGAGACACAATTTCTTGGAGTGGAATGTTGATTGAACCAGCGACATGGCCACCAGCAAACTCAGCGTGCGTGCGCACATCAATGATTGTTTTTGACATCTTTTTTATTTTTAGGGTTGATAATTTCGAAAATGAATTGAAAAACGGTACCACCTAACAATAAACCCAGTAAAATTGTTGCATAAGGCGTACTTCTCAACGCACAACCTGTCGTACAAGGAAACTGGATAAAATAAACATACCCCAGAATGCCACCAAGGAGGTAACCAATTGCGGTGAAGTATTTTTCGGAATGCAGTATCTTTTTCATTTCGAGTACAAAGTTAAGAACTTGTTACATTTTGATTTGTAGCCCATGTTACACAGAATGAAGAGCGAGAAATAAACTACCTTTGCCAAAATTATTTTATGAAACAAGTTTCTTTAGCGGCCATCGAAAAGGCCATTGAGGTCGTAGATAACCTCACCGACGAACAACTCGAAAACATTACGGAGCGCTATGCCGATGCACAAGAAGCCTTATTAGGCTATGTCATGACTGCGCCTGAGGAATACAAAAACGATGACCTCGAAGGCTTGTTGATTTACTATTTCTGCTTGGTACTTGAAGCCTTCAAACAAGATGGCATTGAACTGCGTACCATCACCGAAGAAGACATCGATGCATTAGAAGAGCCTTTCTTTGACATGCTCGATCAGTATTTTGAAAGCGAAGACGAAGAAATCATTGAATCTTTCTGCGACCAACCCTTCTTGGCTCAATTCATGGCAATGGAAGTTTCAGAAGAAGATGAAGACGGTACTGCACTCTCAGAAGAAACTGCCACCCAGCTCTTTATTGTGAGTTTGGCCATGATTTCTTTATTGAACCGCGCAATTATTGCATAGAATCACAAGAATTTCGTATTTTTGCATGGGGTAAGTCTTTTACGACCAGCTCCCTCTGAATCCTCCAGGACAGGAATGTAGCAAAGGTAAGAGGTTGTAGCGGTGCGATAAAAGTAGCTTACCCCATCTTTTTTTGTGTCTACCATGAAAATTTCAGCATCCATTTATTCAGACGCCGCGCGCCCTTTGCAAGCCGTTATTGCTGATCTCGTAGCCCATCAAGTAGACCTCCTCCACATCGACTGCAACGACGACCTCCGCGTTTTTGACGACATCAAAAAAATCCGCGAATGGTGCACGCTCCCACTCGATTTACACATCATTACGGCAGATCCTGCCAAATTCTATCCTTATTTACTCGAAAACCCAGTTGAGTACCTCACTTTTCAAGTAGAAGATTTAAAAACCGAGCTACAAATCCCTGCAGCCATTACCGGTAAAAAAGGCCTAGCCGTTATTACCCCTACGCCAATTTCAGCTTTTGAACCCTACGAGCACTTCGATTTCATCCTGATCATGGCCACTATTCCAGGGCAGTCTGGCGGTGTTTTTGACCGACTCAATTTTGACAAAATCCGCTCTTTCAGAAAGCGCTACCCCAATAAATCTATTCATGTCGACGGCGGCGTCAACCCTGAGGTTTCGTTTATTTTGCGCCAAATGGGCGTCAGCACAGCCGTTTCGGGCTCTTATCTTTTCAAGGAAGCCAGCGTAGGCAATGCGCTCATGAACCTCACCAAGCGCAGCATTGGCTCCGCGTTCAAGGTGGCCGATTTCATGACGCCCTTGCACGAAACCCCGAAGTTCAGCATTGAAAATTTGGATTTAAAAAATGTTCTACAAACTGTAGAAGAGGGCCAAATGGGTGTCGCTATGGCTGTAGATGCTCACAATGCCTTCATCGGTTTGGTATCGAGTGCCGACATCAGAAAAGCCCTACTGAAGAACCTCAATAACGGTTCAGACCTCAACTTAATCGACCCAAATAGCATGATCAACCACCAACCGATTTGCATCCATGAAGATGCAAGCGTTGTTGAACTCTTGCAACTCATCAAAAACAGCCCCTTTGCGGTGCTTTACTTACCTGTCATCGACGCTGCCAAACAACTCAAAGGCATCGTTCAATTCTCCAACCTGATCAAAGCAGAAATATGATCATCGAACTCAAAAACAACACCAACGCAGCTGCACTCGCTGCCGCACACCACGCTTTTCACATCCAATATTTAGGAAAAGACTACCTCATCACCGGTAGTGGCGTCAAAGAAGTTCCAACAGCGCTGCAAGACCACAGCCAAAACCATTGGGTCTTTGCCAACGACATGCAGCTGGCCTCGCGCAAGTTCCAGGACCAAAAACGCGAAGTTCAATTCGGAAATGTCACCATTGGTGGCCAGACCAACAACACCATCTTAATCGGCGGGCCTTGTTCTGTCGAATCAGAAGAGCAGCTCCGCGGTTCGGCTGAGTTACTCGTGAGCATGGGCCTCACCACGCTTAGAGGCGGCGCCTACAAACCGCGCACAAGCCCCTACTCTTTTCAAGGGATGGGCCTTGAAGGCTTGCAACTTTTGGCCAAAATGCGCCAAGACTACGGCCTCAACGTGATCACAGAAGCACGCGATGCCACCCACATCGATGAAATCATCGAACACACCGACATCATTCAGGTTGGCGCCAAAGCCATGTACGACCAAGGCATTTTGCGCGCCTGTTCCAAAATCAAGAAACCAGTGCTCATCAAGCGCGGTTTTGGCACAACCCTTCAAGAATTTGTACAAGCAGCCGAGTTTGTGCTTTCAGGCGGCAACGAAAATGTTGTACTCTGCGAGCGCGGCATCCGCACCTTTGAAACAGGCACCCGCTTTACACTCGATTTGTGTGGCGTAGCCTGGTTGCAAGAACACACCAACTTGCCAATTATACTCGATCCATCTCACGCCATGGGCTACGCCTACGGTGTCAATCCTTTAGCGCGCGCCTGCGTGGCCATGGGCATAGACGGCTTGCTCATCGAGGCGCACCCGAACCCTAAGGTTGCCAAATCAGATGCCTCCCAGCAGCTCAACTACGACGAATTCAGAAAACTCCACTCCGACATTCAAAAAGTAGCGCAAAGCGTTGGTTATCAAATTATTTAATTATGTTACTTGAACTCAATATCAAAGGTCTGTGCAAGACCAACGGCATCGAATTTGACGATTTCTTAGCCGATCTCGATGCAGACAACGTCTTTGAACTTTCCATCTACGACCTCGAAGCCATTTGCGAAGAATACGAAATCGACCTTCAGGCTTTGTTGTTCAAGCCTTTATTTTCTCAAGCAAGCCTCGATAAAAAAATCAAAGGCCTCAAAATGCTGATCCTCGACGTCGATGGCGTCCTGACCGACGGCGGCATGTACGTCAGTGAAAAAGGCGATCAAATGAAGCGCTACAACACCCACGACGGCCTGGCCCTACTCGAACTCAGCAAGAGCAAAAAACTCGAGCTCGGCATCATTTCTTCGGGCTTTACCGAACACATGGTACAAGACCGCGCCGCACTTTTAGGCATTGAACGCGTTTACGTAGGCCGCGAACCCAAACTGAGCATCTTAGAGAACTGGTGCAAAGAAATGAACATCTCGCCTAGAGAAGTGGCCTTCATCGGCGACGACCGCAACGATACCGAAATCATGAAAGCTGTTGGCTTGGCTGTTTGCCCTGCATCGGCTGTAGCGGCTATCAAAAGCATTTCAGATATTGTCTTGAGCCGCAAAGGAGGCGCTGCTTGCGTGCGCGAGTTCATAGACAACTACCTGAGCTAAAGATTTATATTTCCATCAACTTCAACTCACAAATGTCCATCATTCACATCGGCATCATCCGCGAAGGCAAAACCCCACCAGATTTCAGGGTGCCGCTTAGCCCCGCACAATGCCAGCAATTAGAAAAGCAATACCCAAACGTTCAAGTCACGGTACAAACCTCGCCAATACGCTGCTTTTCAGATGAAAAATACGCCGAACTTGGCCTCACAGTTCAAGAAGACCTCAGTCATTGCGACATCTTATTGGGCGTAAAAGAGGTGCCAAAAGAACAACTCATTGCCGGTAAAACCTACCTTTTCTTTTCACATACTTTCAAGAAGCAACCTTACAACCGCGGCTTACTGCAAGAACTCCTCGATAAAAAGATCCGCCTGATCGACTACGAAGTACTCAAAGATGCCAGCAACAAACGCATCATTGGTTTTGGTCGGTATGCGGGCGTTGTGGGTGCCTACAATGCCTTTTTGACCTACGGACTCAAAACGGGTGCCTACAGCATCAAGCCGGCGCACTTGTGCTTAGACCGTAAAGAAGTAGAAGCTGAACTGAAAAAAGTGGTGCTGCCACCTGACTTCAAATTGGTACTTACGGGCTTTGGCCGCGTCGGAAATGGCGCCAGAGAAATTGTCAAGCTGCTACCCATCAAAGAAGTTGACCCTGACGCCTATCTTCAAGAACAACACAACGAAGCCGTATTTACACACCTCGATACCCACCAATACTTCTGCAGAAAGTCAGATGCTGGTTTTGACAAAAGCGAGTTTTACACCCAACCCGAATTGTACCAAAGCAACTTTGGGGCTTTTGCGCAAAAAAGCAATGTGTACATTCCTTGCCATTTTTGGTCTTCGAAGTCACCGTTTATCCTGACCCGACAAATGCTCCAAGACCCTGCGAGTCAAATGCAAGTGGTTGCAGACGTTTCTTGCGACATCGCGGGCCCAATTGCCTGTACCATTCGCCCGAGTAAAATTGGCGCATCTATGTACGGCTACGACCCACGAACAGGACAAGAAGTCGATATGCTACAAGCAGGCGCTATTGCCGTGATGGCAGTCGATAACTTGCCGTGCGAACTCTCCAAAGATGCCGCCGAAGATTTCGGTTCTGAATTGCTCAAAGCGGTGTTTCCGGTCTTGCTTGGCCCCGACCCTGATCAAATCATTTACCGCGGTACGCAAACAACGCTCGCTGGCGAACTCAACGAACCATTTACTTACCTCAAACCTTATCTTGCAGGCCTCGAATGAGACAAGATTTTTACGATATTGAATTCACAACGATTGAAGATTTCCAGGAAAAATCTAGTTACGAAGCCTGTCGATTTATAGGTCTAGATTTTACGGCTGTCAAGGTCGCTCAATCCAAGTTTTTAGATTGCACCTTTGAAGAATGCAATTTATCCAACTGTAGTTTGGTAGACACCGTGCTGAATGGGGTTGCCTTTCACAATTGCAAATTATTAGGGCTGCATTTTGAATACGCCAATTCTTTTGGTTTTGCCTGTGCGTTTAGCAATTGCCTTTTGAAACACGCGAGTTTTTACCAAATGAACCTGCAAAACTGCTCGTTTTTAAACTGCGATTTAGAGGGCGTAGAATTCACCGAAGCCAAGGCCATGGGTGTCTCTTTTGAAAATTCTCATTTACTGAGCGCACATTTTGAAAGAAGTGACCTCAGAAAAGCGCGTTTTGTCGGGGTTCAAAATCTACAAATCGATCCAGAACTCAATTCCATGAAAGAGGCCACGCTGCAACACGCCCAATTACCCGGATTACTCGCTAAATACGGCCTCAACATCCAACACTAAAGATATTTCCCTAATTTTGAATTATGCTGCAAAAAGGGAACAAACGCACCATCACCGGATGGGTATTCTACGACTGGGCCAACTCGGTTTATCCGCTGATCATCAGCTCGGCTATTTTTCCGATTCTGTACGAGACCCAAACGAGCGTCAAAAATGAGGCAGGCCGTACGGTCTACGACACCGTAAGTTTCTTTGGGCGCGAATTCCACAACACCGAATTCTACGCCTACGTCATTTGCCTCTCTTATATTTTAGTGGCGCTCATCACACCTCTGCTCTCGGGTATTGCCGATGCAGGCGGAAAGCGCAAGCTATTTATGCAGTTTTTTTGCTACATGGGGGCTTTATCAAGTGGCCTGCTGTATTTTTTCCATACGCCACCAAGCGGCGAACTTGGCCACAGCCCGTTTTTGATCAATTGGAGCATGTTGCCCTTGTTTTTTGGTTCAATCGGTTTTTGGGCCAGTTTGGTCTACTACAACGCCTATTTACCCGACATAGCCGCACCTTCAGACCACGACCGCGTATCGGCACGTGGCTTCTCTATGGGTTATTTGGGCAGCTCTACACTTCTCATTGTCATTTTGATTTTGACCGTGTTTACCAAAGTGATCCCTATTCAATGGGCTTTTCCTTTGGTGAGCTTGTGGTGGATCAGCTTTGCTACATTCTCCTTTTCTCGACTACCCAAAACCACCGCAACACAAAGCGCTAAAAAGAACCTCATCAGCAGTGGTTACAAAGAAGTTTTTGGCGTCTGGAAACAAATTCGTCAAAACAAAATCCTGAAAGGCTATCTAGGATCTTACTTCATGTTTAATATGGCGGTTCAGACCATCATGGTAATGGCCGTAGCATTTGCCAACAAGGAAGTGATTGGCATCAAGCAGCAAGACCTCATTATTTCCATCCTTATTATTCAATTTATTGGCATCGGCGGCGCCTACCTGATGTCTTTTATCTCTAAAAAAATTGGCAACTTCAAGGCCCTTGGCGGCGCAATCATCATCTGGATTGCGCTTTGCATCTACGTTTACCAATTTGTGTGGTACCCATGGCAGTTCTTTATTGCGGCTGCAGGTGTAGGGCTTGTGATGGGCGGAATTCAGTCTCTATCTAGATCTACCTATTCTAAATTACTCCCTGAAACCAAAGACCTCACCTCTTATTTTAGTTTTTACGATTTAGCCGAAAAATTAGGCTTGGCACTCGGCACGCTCACTTTTGGCCTGATCGAAGGCTTCCTAGATATCCGAACGTCTATTCTCGCATTGGTCGTATTTTTTGCCTTAGGCCTCCTCTTACTGATCCGTATCCCCAAACCAGAACAACAAGCGCATGAGACAAACCATTGAAGCCGCGTGGGAAAACCGCGCCCTATTAAGTGAAAAAGCAACTATTGAAGCCATTGAACACGTCATCGAAGACCTCGATAAAGGGCTATTGCGTGTTGCCGAACCGCTAGACGATGGCACTTGGCAAGTCAACGAATGGGTGAAAAAAGCCGTGGTGCTTTATTTTCCGATCCGACAAATGGAAACCATTGAAGTAGGTCCTTTTGAATTCCACGACAAAATGGCCCTCAAACGCAATTACAAAGCCTTGGGTGTGCGCGTGGTACCGCATGCGATTGCGCGCTATGGCGCATTTGTAGCGCCTGGCGTGATCATGATGCCTTCGTATATCAACATTGGCGCTTACGTAGATAGCAACACCATGGTAGACACCTGGGCAACTGTTGGCAGCTGTGCGCAAATTGGAAAAGACGTCCACTTGAGTGGTGGCGTTGGCATTGGCGGTGTACTCGAACCTTTACAAGCAGCTCCTGTAGTGATTGAAGACGGCGCGTTTATTGGCTCGCGTTGTATTGTGGTTGAAGGCGTACGCGTGGGCAAAGAAGCGGTACTTGGCGCCAATGTAGTGCTCACTAAATCGACGAAGATCATTGATGTCACGGGCCCAGAACCTGTCGAATTCAATGGGTATGTGCCAGAAAGATCTGTCGTGATCCCGGGTTCTTACACCAAAACTTTTGCCGCCGGAGACTACCAAGTACCTTGCGCCCTTATTATCGGCAAGCGCAAAGCATCTACCGATTTAAAAACTTCCCTCAACGACGCCTTGCGCGAACACAATGTCGCTGTCTAATGAATGAAAAAATGCAACTCTGGAATACGCTAGACCGGCCTTCGCTAGAAAAGCAATTGCAAGCGATTGGCCACGAATACATTACGATTTCATTTTACCAATACGCCCACATCCTCGACCCGCAGGCTTTCAGGAACAAACTTTACCTGGAGTGGTCTGCACTCGATATTGTGGGGCGTACTTACGTAGCCAAAGAAGGCATCAATGCACAAATTGCCGTGCCAACAGCCAATTTAGGTCGTTTTCGAGAAGAACTCTACCAGATTGATTTTTTGAACGGCATACGCCTCAATTTTGCCGTAGACGACGCCGAAGCTGAGTTCCCGTTTTTGAAGCTCAAAATCAAGGTGCGGTCCAAAATTTTGGCCGATGGCCTCAATGATACCACTTTTGATGTCACCAATAAAGGCGTGCACCTCGACGCCGCCGCATTTAATGCACTCACCAACGACCCCGACACCCTACTGATCGATTTTCGCAATCATTACGAGTGGGAAGTTGGGCATTTCAAAGGAGCGGTGCTTCCGGATGTCGATACATTTAGAGAATCCTTGCCGTTTATTGAAGAAACGGTGCTCAAAGGCAACGAAGACAAAAACATTGTGATGTATTGCACCGGTGGCGTGCGCTGCGAGAAAGCATCGGCTTGGTTCAAGCACCGCGGCTTTGCAAAGGTGCATCAGTTAGAGGGCGGCATCATCAAATACGCCAACGACTGCAAAGAACTAGGCATTGAAAACAAATTCATCGGTAAAAACTTTGTTTTTGACGAACGCCGCGGCGAACGCATTACCACTGATATCATTGCGGTTTGTCACCAGTGCGGAAGCCCGGCCGATACGCATACCAATTGTGTCAACGACGCCTGCCATTTGCTGTTTATCCAGTGTGACCACTGCAAAGCGACTATGGAAAACTGCTGTAGCCAAGCTTGTCTAGACACCATTCACCTGCCGCTCGACGTCCAAAAAGAATTGCGCAAGGGCCAAGAAAAAAGCAACCTCATCTTCAAAAAAGGGCGCTCTACGGCACTTCCTTTTCAAGGAAATCAAGAAAAACCAAAAGCACTTGTTGACCAAGCGCTCAAAAACCAAAACGCATGATACTTTCTATTCATTGGGCCGTCGATTCACAACTTATTGACGGCTGGCGCACCCCTAATTTGTATGGTTTGCTCTTTGTTTCGGGCATCGTAATGGGCTATTTTGTGATCCGCAAAATGTTCAGAGCCGAACAAGTTGAAGACAAGGTGCTCGACACGCTCGTGACCTATATGGTGCTGGGCACTATTCTCGGCGCGCGCTTAGGCCACGTGCTTTTTTACGGCCCGTATTGGGATCAAATCGAACACGGCCAAATCATCGAGCGCGGGTATTTTTCGCATCCAGGCGACATCATCAAAATTTGGGAGGGCGGTTTGGCCAGCCACGGCGCGGCCATTGCCATTCTGATTGCCCTTTATATTTTCACCAAAAGAGTTTCCAATCGTTCGTATATCTGGATCTTAGACCGCATCGCTGCGCCTATTGCTATTGCCGCTACGTTTATCCGCTTGGGCAACCTCGTGAACCACGAAATGGTGGGCTACGTCACCGATGTGCCTTGGGCCTTTGAATTTGAGTATTTCTACAATGAAGCCATTGGCAACTACGACCCCACCCCACGCCATCCAGCGCAGTTATACGAAGCCATCTGTTATTTCATTTCTTTCTTTGTTCTGCTTTACCTCTATTGGAAACTCAAAAAATGGCAGCAACCAGGTTTTGTCTTTGGGAGTTTTCTGATCCTTATTTTTGGCGCGCGCATCATTTGCGAAAACTTCAAACTCGGACAAACCGCCCGGGACTTCACCAACGTGCTCAATACGGGTCAAATGCTCAGTATTCCATTAGTCATTGCCGGTATTTATTTGATTTCCAAAGCAACAAAAACAACTCCAAATGAAGCTTAATATCCTTAGCACCTTTTCGCTTGCGCTTTTGGTATTGTTTTCTTGTCAGACACCAGCTCCTGCTAAAAAAGAAAAACCTCAAAAACAAGCGCAAGAAAAGCTGCCCAAAGAGGAGCAAGCGAATGAAGCCAGCCCCAAAGACACCGCCGTTCTCATCTCTGGTGCTGACAGCATCTTGATTTCTAAAAGAAAAGTAGTCGACAAATGGGACAAAGAATGGTCTAGCGTGGTTTATCAATTCTACAACGAGGCCAATTCGTTGACCAAATGGCAAAAAGCGATCAATGATTTTATTCGCAAGAGCTTGTACCGCCCCATGGATACCGAACCCTACCCTGGGCCGCTCAATGAAGCACTGATCAAACGCTCCTTGCAAGCCTTTAAAAAAGAAGCGCGCCAAGACGACATCACCGTCTGGAGCATGACCGACACCTTCAAAATTGACGACCACTACACTACTTTCGCCGCACTGCGCTATTACAATGCCGAGAACACCGGCGGCGCACATGGTATGTATGGCATGGGGTACTATTACTTCGACAAAACCACAGGCAAAGAACTCAAATTGAAAGATTTGCTTCGTGTCGATGAAACTTTATTGAAGCTCGCTGAAAGTGTATTTAGAAAAACAGTTGGCATCGGTGCGACAATCCCTTTTGAAAAAACAGAATACAGCTTTGGCGGCAAATTCTATTTGCCCGATAACTTTGAAATGACCGCACAAGGGATTCGCTTCACCTACAACCCCTATGAAGTATCCAATTGGGCAAATGGCATCGTTGAATTTGTACTGCCAATCCGTCAATTGAAGCCCTATTTGAAGCGTGAAATTTAAAATATCAAACACTTAGTGTAAAATTGACATTTTGAACAATGTTTGTGAATCATTTGTATATTTGTGACCGATAAAAAAAGAAGTTATGTGCGCAAAAGCCGTTAAAAGTTCAGATAAGCCCAAGTTTTCAAAAGAAACCTACGTCAAGTGGTACAAAGACATGCTCTTGATCCGCAAATTTGAGGACAAAACAGGGCAGTTATATATCCAACAAAAATTTGGCGGATTCTGTCACCTTTACATCGGACAAGAAGCGATTGTTGTTGGTACAGCAAGCGCTTGCCAACCTGACGACAAGCACATGACTGCCTACCGCGACCACGCACATCCTATTGCGTTGGGTACAGATCCACGCGTACTAATGGCCGAACTTTATGGCCGCACCACAGGCTGTTCAAAAGGAAAAGGTGGTTCTATGCACTTTTTCGATAAAAAAGTAAATTTCATGGGTGGCCACGGTATTGTGGGTGCTCAAATTGGGATGGGAGCTGGTGTTGCCTTTGCCGAAATGTACAAAGGCACCAAAAACGTAGCTTTTGTTTCTATGGGCGATGGCGCTGTGCGTCAAGGAATGCTCCACGAAACCTTCAATATGGCCATGAACTGGAAAATCCCAGTCATTTTCATCATTGAAAACAACAACTACGCCATGGGAACTTCTGTAGAGCGCACCACCAACGTCACCGACTTATCTCAAATTGGTCTTTCTTACGGAATGCCGTCGAAAATTGTCAATGGCATGCGTCCAGAATCTGTTCACGAAGCCATTGAAGAAGCGGCTACCCGCGCACGCAACGGCGAAGGCCCTACCCTGCTCGATATCCGTACATACCGCTACAAAGGACACTCGATGTCTGACCCACAAAAATACCGCACCAAAGATGAGGTTGCCGAATGGATCGAACAAGACCCAATTGAGCACTGCCTTCGTGTGATTAACACTCAAAAATGGCTTTCGGACAAAGAACTCGCTGATATCGACGCTTGGGTCAAAAAAGAAGTTGAAGAATCTGTAGCTTTTGCAGAAAACTCACCTTACCCAGAAGCGCATGAACTCTACGAAGATGTTTATACGCAAGCAGATTACCCATATATCAAAGAATACTAAAACCCAAATAAAAAGACATGGCTGAAGTAGTATACATGCCCAAATTAAGCGACACCATGACAGAAGGTGTTGTTGCCGCCTGGACAAAAAACGTTGGTGATGCAGTTAAATCCGGTGAAGTACTCGCCGAGATCGAAACAGACAAAGCCACTATGGAATTTGAGTCTTTTTACGATGGTGTTTTGTTACACATTGGTGTAGAGACCGGAAAAACGGCCCCTGTGAATAGCATTTTAGCGATCATCGGTGCAGCCGGTGAAGACATTTCTGCGCTTTTAGCAGCCGAGAGTGCGCCGAGCGCAAGTGCGGCTCCTGAGCCAGCGCCAGCTGCAGCAGCTCCTGTAGCAGCTCCTGTCAGCACACCAGCACCTAGCCCTGCTCCTGTTGTTGCTCCCGCAGCGGCACCTGTTGCTGTTGCCAACAACTCAGACCGTGTATTTGCTTCTCCATTGGCTAAAAAGATGGCGGCAGAACGCGGCATCGATATCCAAGCAGTTGGCGGTACCGGCGAAAACGGCCGCATCGTGAAGCGCGACGTAGATCATTACGTACCTTACACCCCAGCAGCCAACGCGCCAACTTACAGCGCAGCTCCTATGGGAACTGTCTCTTATACAGACGAGCCCGTTTCGCAAATGCGCAAAACCATTGCACGCCGCTTGGCAGAAAGCAAATTTACCGCACCTCACTTCTACCTCACTTTAGACATCGATATGGATGCAGCTATGGCGATCCGCAAAGGTCTCAATAGCCTCGATGGCGTGAAAGTATCTTTCAACGATATGGTGATCAAAGCCGTAGCCATGGCCTTGCGCAAGCACCCAGCTGTCAATAGCGCCTGGATGGGCGATTTCATTCGCCGCAATGACCACGTCAACATCGGTGTTGCTGTTGCTGTAGAAGATGGCTTACTCGTTCCTGTTGTGCGCTTTGCCGATGGCAAGGGCCTCACCCAAATTTCTGCTGAAGTAAGAGAATTTGCACAGAAAGCCAAAGACAAAAAATTACAACCAAGTGATTGGGAAGGCAATACCTTCACTATTTCAAACCTCGGTATGTTCGGCATCGAATCATTTACTGCAATTGTGAACCCACCAGACGCTTGTATTTTAGCGATTGGAGGCATCAAAGCAGTACCGGTAGTGAAAAACGGCCAGGTAGTGCCAGGAAATGTCATGAAAGTGACGCTTTCTTGCGACCACCGCGCTGTAGATGGTGCTTCTGGAGCTGCTTTCTTACAAACCTTCAAGACCTACATGGAGCAACCAGCTGCCATGTTGTTGTAAGCAGCAGTCCTTCTCCTAAAAAAGCATTCTTGCTATAAATCTTTGTGAATGGCATGGACGTCATTGTGGTTCTCCTCAATGCGGTCCTTGATGACCTGTATGGACTTTGCCAAGATGATCAACTCGGGGCTCGTGTGTTTTCTGAGCCAAAACCAGCTCTCTTGCTCGTGTTCTACTGCCATGGCTATATGATACAATACATCATAGCCAAATTGCTGTAGCCATTTTTGAGCTTTTTCATCGCCCTCTGCCGCACTGATCATCGCCATAATTTCTGGGTAGCCATTTTTGAGCAACCATTGCCTAGCGGGGTCGTGTAGCCTGATGGCTTGTGTGGCCATCCAGAGTTCGGGATAGCCATTTTCTTGCAGCCAATTGTGCAATGTCGAATGGCCGTCCACCGCTTTAGCCCAAGCGAGGATCACGAGTGATGGATATGAAAGAGTATTCGCCTTCATTGTTTAGAAAAACCAAAGTGCTACGCCAATAGCGGTGAGTACACAAATGAGGTCCACCAAAAGCATGGTGCCCAAGGTGTAGCGCGTATTGCGCACTTGAATCGAGCCAAAATAGACGGCTATTACATAAAAAGTTGTTTCTGCCGAACACTGAAAAATAGACGACAGCCTTCCGGCTAAGCTATCAGGCCCAAACTGATTCATGGCATCGAGCATAAATCCGCGAGAACCAGAACTGCTAAAAGGACGCAACAAGGCCACTGGCAATGAGTCGGTGATTTCTTTGCTCACACCCACATAGCGAAACACCTCAGAAATGCCACCCGCAATGAGTTCAAACAAGCCAGAATTGCGAAAAACCGAAATGGCCACAAGCATACCGAGCACGTAGGGGAAAATCTTGACACCGGTATCCAAACCAGAGCGTGCGCCTTCTACAAATGCATCAAAAACTGTTGTTTCTTTCTCTTTGAAACGCGCTTCATTTTTAAATGCAAAAAGCAGTGTCAACAAAATAATGGAAAAGAGCAAAATGCCTGAAAAGTTACCCGTAAAGTAATTTTTCTCGACCAAATTGAGCGACCCCACATAAAAAAGCAAACCAAAGATGGCGCCGATGATGCCCATAATGACTCCTAACAGCAAACCGCTTTTGAAGGAAATGCGCTGGCGCAAACCCACAATAAAGAATGCCGCCAAAGTGCCAATAAAAGAGGTGATGATACAAGGCAGCATGACATCTGCCGGATTGGCCGCATTTGCTGCTGCGCGGTAACCAATAATAGAAGTCGGGATCAGCGTGAGCCCAGCTGCATGCAAGCACAAAAACATAATTTGCGCATCCGAAGCCTTGTCTTTCTCCGTATTGAGTTCTTGTAAACTCTCCATGGCCTTGAGCCCAAAAGGTGTGGCGGCGGAGTCTAGACCGAGGAAATTGGCCGAGAAATTCATGGTCATGTAGGTAATCGACGGATGCCCAGCGGGTACCTGCGGAAATACTTTTGAGAAAAACGGACTCAGGCGCTTGGCCAAACGCTCGGTGGCGCCAGAATCAATGAGGAGTTGCATGATGCCCGCAAAAAAGGCGAGGTAAGCCATCAAGGGCAAAATGAGGTCGAATAAACTGTTTTTTGCCGTGACCAACAAACCGTCAGATTTCTGAACACCAGAATAAATCATGACTGTTTTTTCTTTCAGCACGTAGGTGGTGTCGGCGTCTAGCGGATTGACATCTTTCACATAGGTGTTGTTGTCGGCACGAGCCATTTGTTCGCGGTAACTTGCGGGAAGTTTCCATTTGTACGTTTCACCAATGAGTACGGGGTCATCTTTTTTGCCATTCAGCACATAATCAATACTGTAAAACTGTCCTGAGAAAACAGCGAAAAGGACAAATAAAATGGAGCTGATGAATATGACCAGCCAAAAACGACTCAATACCATATAACGAAATTGCACAAATTCTATCAATGACCAACAACTCCCAACAAAAAGAATTAACATGTGTTATTGAATTAAGCATCATTCTATCCTTTACTTTGCACAAAAAAAGAACATGAAAACCGTTTTTCATCCTGAAGCCTCGCGCGGACACGCAGACCACGGCTGGCTCAACGCCAAGCACTCCTTTAGTTTTGCCTCATGGTACAACCCAGAACGCATCCATTTTGGCATGCTGCGCGTGCTCAACGACGATATCGTTGCCGGCGGAATGGGCTTTGGCAAGCACCCCCACGACAACATGGAAATCATCACAATTCCTTTAAGCGGTGCCATTCAACACCAAGACAGCATGGGTTTTAGCGAAATCATTGAAGCTGGAGAAGTGCAAGTGATGTCTGCAGGAACGGGTATTTACCACAGTGAATTCAACCCCAAACCAGACCAAGCGCTCAATTTATTTCAGATCTGGATTTTCCCCAACCAAAAACAAGTGACGCCCCGTTACGCGCAAAAAAAATACAACCTGACCCACGGTGTTTTTACCCAACTAGTGGGACCACAACAAAGCGGCCTAGACACCTGGATTCACCAAGACGCCTGGATTTCTTTAGGGGAGTTTGATGCCCAAACCACCGTTAACTACGCCATCAATAAGCAGAAAAACGGGATTTACCTGATGGTCGTTGAAGGAGCAATTCAGATCGGAGCGCAACGCCTACAAAGCAGAGATGCGATAGGGATAAGCGAAATCGAACAGATCGACATCCAAATGGAACAAAACAGCAAAATACTTGTCATTGAAGTACCAATGAACTAAATTCATGAAAGACCAACTTATCCAAGCACTCGAATGGCGCTACGCCACCAAAAAATTTGACGCAACCCAACAGCTCGACGCAAACGACAAAGAAACAATAGAACGCGTACTGCAACTTACACCTACAAGTTACGGACTTCAGCCCTTGCACTTTATCTGGATTGAAGACAGCGCCTTGCGCGCGCAAATCAAGTCTCTCGCTTGGAATCAGCAACAAATTGTAGATGCCTCGGCCGTGCTCGTGCTTTGCGCCAAAAACGACCTCGACACCACCTATTTAGACCAACACGCCGACCACATGCGCGACACCCGCGCCATGCAAGAGGAACAAATCAAGGGTTTTAGAAACCACCTTCATGCGGCCATTGGTCAAAAACCAGCTGCAGAGATCAAAAGTTGGAACGGCAAACAAGCATACATTGCACTTGGCCAATTACTGAGCGCTTGTGCGCTTTTGCAGCTCGACGCCACCCCAATGGAAGGCTTTGATCCGCTTGCGCTAGACCAACTCTTGAACTTAGAAGCAGAAGGTCTGCACAGTGTCTTGATTTGCCCCATAGGTAAACGCGCTACCGACGACCACTACCAAGCGCTCAAAAAAGTCAGAAGGCCAAAAAATTCCTTGTTCAGCACTCGCTAAACAAAGGATTTTCCATATATTTGAGGATGTCTCGAATTGTACTGTTTTTTGCCCTCGCTCTTTGCTGCTCCAGCATAAACGCGTGGTCGGCTCCAAAAATGAGCCAAGCAGACCAACACGAGCTCCAGCAAATTCAAAACGAACTCCTGCGCCAAAAAGGCGCTGTTTCAGCCCAACTGCAAGCCAACTACCCTATTTACAACATCGACGGGCGCTGGTATTTATCCATGCTCGGGCGTTGTAACACCCAATTCAAAGCCGAAGAGCTTCAATGGCAACGCATTTTGTTTCAAAAACCAATTGCAGGGCTGCTTTCGCTTAAAGTACCGCTCCAAAAGCTCGCTGCTTTGGCGGGCCTCAAAGGTTTAGACTACCTCGAAATCGCGGGGCGCATCAGCCCCAACCTAGACAAAGCCGTCAAAGACCTCCATGCCGACTCCGTCCATGCAGGCATTGGTCTTCCGCAAGGCTACGCCGGTAAAGACGTCTTCATTGGCGTCACCGACTGGGGCTTCGACTACACCCACCCCGTTTTTTACGACACCCTCATGCAGCAACACCGCATTTACGCCGCCTGGGATCAATTCAAAACCAGCGGGCCAGCGCCCAACGGCTTTTCTTACGGAACCGAATATGCAGATACCCCTAGCCTTTTAGCAGCCGGCGGCGACACCTCCAACATTTACAATTACGGCACACACGGCACACACGTGGCAGGTATCGCCGGTGGAGGTGGTGCCACAAGCCCTTACCGCGGTGTGGCTTATGAAGCACAATTCTTGTTTGTTACTTTTCTTGTAGACGAAGGCGCCGTGCTAGATGCCTGGCAATGGATGTATCAAAAAGCACTTGCTGCCGACAAGCGTTTGGTAGTGAACATGAGCTGGGGGCTCTATCATTTTGGCACCCTAGATGGCACCTCTATTTTGAGCCAAGCCATTACCGCATTTAGCAACCTCGGAGT
>JANQWC010000028.1:0-74353 GCA_030730025.1 Crocinitomicaceae bacterium | reverse complement strand
TCAAAAACACGAATACCAGCTTGCGCATTCAACTCAAATCGCAAGCAAGCAGCGGCACCGTTCATTACTGGAACGTCACCGAACTCAGCACAGATGTTGGCAACTGGGGCATGGCGTTTTTGGCAGCTGGCAGTGGCACCACATCCGGCGACAACCAAAACGGCATCAGCGAGCCTTCTTGTGCCGACGACGTCATTAGCGTGGGGGCTTACGCCACCCAATACGCAACCACCTCCGGCTCTTTGGTCGGCGGTGCATTGGCTTCGTTTTCGAGTAAAGGTCCGCGCTACGACGGCGCCATGAAACCCGATATCGCCGCTCCAGGCGTTGCTATTGCTTCGGCTATTTCGTCTTTCACAACGGGCAACTACACCAGTGTGGCCAATACCAGTTTCAACGGCAGCACTTATCATTTTGCCAAATTCTCTGGCACCTCTATGGCCTCTCCAATGGTGGCTGGCGTGGTGGCGCTGATGCTAGAAGCCAATCCGTATTTATCAGCTGCGCAAGTAAAAGAGATCATCATGCAAACTGCGCGTCAGGACAACTACACTGGCGTGATCCCAACGGAAGGCAGCCCGCAATGGGGCGCAGGCAAAATCAACGCCTACGCTGCCGTGCAAATTGCTGTCCAGACACTCGGTCTTTTAGATGCTGCGCCTATCTTGGAATGGTCGGTATATCCGAACCCTGTTCAGCACTATTTGCATTTTACCATTGTTGAGCTCCCTGAATTTGCCGAAATCGTTGGCCTAGATGGCAAACGCTATTGGGTGGCCATTGAAAACGGCAAAATGTCTGTCCAAGATTTGCCAACAGGCACGTATTATGTGCGTTTGCAGCAGAACGGCCGCATCCAGCAAGCACCTTTCGTCAAAATCTAAGATGGAACTTCGCCTTGCTAGCCCAAACGAACTCCCTATTCTAGAAAGTTTAGCGCGGCAGATTTGGCCTCAGGCCTACGCCAATATCATTAGCCGTGCCCAAATTGATTTCATGCTCAACTGGATGTACAGCTGTGAGACGCTTCAAAAGCAACAGACAGCAGGCCACGAATTTTACATCTTAGCGCGCGAAGGCCAAGACATCGGGTTTATTGCGTTGGAATGGATCGATGACGCGCATTCGGTATTCAAACGACAATTGAAAATCAATAAATTGTATGTCCTGACCGATTTTCAAGGTAAAGGAGCAGGCCGCGCATTGGTTCAAAAAGCAAATGAACGCGCAGCAGCAACGGGGTGCGAGGCTATTTTTCTACAGGTCAATAAAGTCAATCCGGCCAAAAACTTCTATCTCCAATTGGGTTTTCAGGTTAGAGAAGAAGCGGTTTTTGACATCGGCAACGGTTTTATCATGGACGACTACATCATGGAAGTACAGCTCTGAGCTTTTTTGTATCTTCGTAAACCTAAAAAAATCACCCATGCTCAAAATCGATATGCACAGCCATATTTTGCCGCAAACCATGCCCAATTGGACGCAAAAATTTGGTTACGGCAAATTCATTCACCTCGAACCCAATACGGATGGCAGCGCCAACATGATGCAAGGCGGGCAATTTTTTAGACGCATCGTGGAAAATTGTTGGGATGCACCTATGCGCATCGAGGAATACACACAATACAACACGCAAGTGCAGGTAGTTTGCACCATTCCGGTCATGTTCTCTTATTGGGCCAAAACGGCCGATGCATTAGAGCTGTCGCGCTTTCTCAACGACCACATCGCCGAACTCGTGGAGCTGTACCCTAAAAACTATATTGGCTTGGCGACCATTCCCATGCAAGACGCCGAGGCCGCCATTTTAGAACTCGAGCGCGCCAAAGCCATCGGCCACGTCGGGATCCAGATTGGCTCTAATATCAACGACGAAAACTTATCTGAAGAGAAGTTCTTTCCGATTTTTGAAGCCTGCGAACGCCTCGGCATGGCCGTCATGATTCACCCATGGCAAATGATGGGCTTCGACAGCATGAAAAAATACTGGCTTCCTTGGTTGGTTGGCATGCCAGCTGAAACGTCGCGGGCGGCTTGTTCACTGATTTTTGGCGGCGTCTTGGAACGCTTGCCGAATTTACGCGTTTGCTTCTCACATGCAGGCGGTTCTTTTTTACCCACACTCGGCCGCATCGAACACGGCTTCAACTGCCGCCCGGATTTAGTAGCGATAGACAACCCACACAACCCACGAACGTATCTGGGCAAGTTCTGGGTGGATAGCATAACCCACGACATCGATGCACTCGAATACATCCTCAAAATGCAGGGTTCCAAACGCGTCTGCTTAGGCAGCGACTACCCTTTTCCGCTCGGCGATTTAGAAATCGGTAAATTTATAGAAGACAGCGCTTTGAGCCAGCAAACCAAAGAAGATATCTTTTGCAACGCGACCCTAGAATGGCTGCAGCTCGACAAAAAGCTGTTTCTCTAATGAAGCTGTTCCTCTAATTAGTCTATTTTGTATTTCAAGCGAATGGTTACGCTCGCTGTTTTGCGGCGCGAACTCGTATTGAAACTACCTCCCCATTCGTATTCTTCAGAAGAGTTTTCGGCTGTAATTTGAAACACACCCATATCGGCGAACATGAGTTTGCCTAGCGTACCGGCGCCATTTTCTGCGATTTTGGCGGCGCGTTCGTGTGCATTTTTGGTGGCGGCTTCAATCATTTTGAGTTTGAGTTGAGCCAATTTGGTGTAGTAGTATTCTGGTGAGTCTGAGTTGAGCTCGATACCGGCGTCTATTAGTTCAGAAACCTGACGCGAAGTTTGCTCCACAACATTGACTTTTTTGGAGCTTACTTTCACACTCTGATTGAGTGAATACCCATCAAAAATAGTTTGTCTGAGGTTACCTTCGTCGTCGTAAATGCGTGACCATTCTTTGCTGATGTCTGCCGCTTCAAAGACCATTTCGTCTTCGGAGATTCCTCTTGACTTGAGATAAGCCTTCACTTTGCGGATATCTGCATTGAGTTGCGCATAAGCATCTTTGAGCTCAAAGCTTTTTCTGGAAAAAGAAGCACGCCAAACAATCAGATCGGAATCAAAGGATTCTTCGCCCAAACCAATCACCGAAACGGTGTCGTCGGGCTTGCCTTTTGACATATATGACTTCCCTAAAATAAGGCCTGTAATGATGACTGCAGCACAGATGAGCAGGGTTGCAAAGTGGTGTTTAAGGATATTCATCTTGATTTTTTTAACAATTCTAAACCAAGGTAGTGCAAATTTGTTACAAAAACATGGAAACCAAAAATATCGCAATTATCGGCGCATCAAAAGGCATTGGATATGCCTTAGCCACACAACTACTCGAAGCAGGCCACCACGTTTTTGCCACGTATGCCAACACAAGCCCAACCTTTACGCATCCCCATTTAACTTGGGCTCACCACAATGTGCTGGAACCTACTGCGCTTGAATTTCCCGATATTTTAGACGGATTGGTCTATTGCCCCGGAACCATTTCTCTGAAACCTTTCAATAGATTTGGGCCTGCCGATTTTCAAGCCGATTACCAACTCCAGGTTTTGGGTGCCATTCAAAGCATTCAAGCGGCGCTTCCTTCACTTAAAAAAAGCGCACAAGCTTCCGTAGTGCTGTTTTCGACAGTAGCAGTCCAGCAAGGCTTGCCGTTTCATAGCTTGGTTTCTGCCTCAAAAGGCGCTATAGAAGGCCTCACGCGCGCGCTTGCTGCAGAATTTGCACCTAAAATTCGCGTGAACGCCATTGCCCCTTCGCTCACCAACACCCCACTTGCAGAAAACCTGCTCAACTCCGATGCCAAAAAAGAAGCCAACGGAGCCAGACACCCACTCAAACGCGTTGGCGAACCCGCAGACATCGCTGCTTTGGCCGCTTTCCTTATAGGTGCCAATGCCACTTGGATTACCGGTCAAATCATGCATGTAGACGGCGGCATTTCAAGCTTGCGCGTATGATGCCCCTGCTTTCCATCGCCGACATCAACATGTTGATCGATCAGTTCGATCCTGTGCGCTATGGAAAAACACGCAATTACCAAAATGGCGGCGTCTCCAAATTGTCGCCTTATCTGTCTCGAGGTGTGATTTCCACCCGGTATATCTACGAGCGCTTGCGCAACAGAGGCTTTTCACTTTATGAAATGGAGGCTTTTCTCATGGAACTTTGCTGGCGAGACCACTCCCAAAGGGTTTGGCAGCACCACGATCCACAACTTGAAGCACGTGCTGCGCAACACTACATCCACAACGATCAACAACTTCCAACTGCCATTTTAGAGGCCAACACAGGTATTCAGGCCATTGACGACGCGCTGCGCGAACTCAAAGCTACGGGTTACATGCACAATCACTTGCGCATGTATTTGGCTGCGCTCGTGTGCAATCATTATGGCGCGCATTGGCGTACCGCTGCCAAATGGTTCTTCGGACAGCTCTGCGATGCCGATGCGGCTAGCAATCATTTGAGTTGGCAATGGGTTTGTGGCGCCAATGCGCCCAAAGTATATTATGCCAACCAAGACAACATCAATAAGTATACTGGGAGCTCACAAAAAGTTACCCCGCTCGATACTTCCTATGAAGAACTACCCGCCCTGCGCATTGCTGCTACTTGGCAAACACCCAGTTATCCATTTGAACCAAGCCCAACGCATACAGCGTTGATAGATTCCACACTTCCTACGCAAATTTACACGCCGTATCACCTTGATCCGAATTGGAGAAATACAGCAACTGCCAACAAAATTTTATTCTGGGACCTTCAGCACTGGGAAAACTACCCTTTTAACGAAGCCGTTTTTAATTGGATCAACGCATTAGCGAGGGTCCAAATTCCCAACATTCAAATTGTGGTTGACACCTGGGATAACTTCAAAACAACGCTTCAATTAGAACACACTTACACCAAAGAACACCCCCTTACTGCGGCCTACGGAGTCAATATAGACCAAAGAGATTGGCTGTGGCCCTTGAGCGAGGAAAAACCAGGGTCTTTTTTCAATTACTGGAAAAAAGTTCAAAAACACCTGCGTCGTGAAAACTGAAATAGGTGTGGTGTGGTTCAAGCGAGACTTGCGCCTCCAAGACCACGCCGCGTTGTGCGCAGCAGAACAAAGTAACTTAGCACTCATCTACATTTGGCTAATCGAGCCCCTAGAGTGGGCGGCGCCTGAAAACGCCTTGAGACACTGGCAATTTCAGTATGCATCGGTGCTGCAAATCAACAAAGAATTGGCTCAAATTGGCAGAAAAATTCACATTTGTATGGGTGCCGCCACTGAAGTTTTTGAACGTTTGCACACCGAATTTGACATCAAAGCAGTCTGGAGCTACCAAGAGTCAGGACCGCCAAGAACATTTGCCCGAGACCGCGCGCTGCAGGCTTTTTTCAAGCAACAGCATATCGCTTGGACAGAATTTCAGCGAGACGGCATTGTCCGCGGTCTCAAAAACCGCAAAAACTGGGACAAATCCTGGTTTGCCTATGTAAACAGCCCCATCTTGCATTTTACACCAAATCCAGCAAACGAATTTGTGGCTTGGGATCACCCCTTTGAACTGTCAGAAGCCCTTTTAATGCAACTAGAAGACTACCCCGAAAGCTTTCAAAAAGCAGGGCCTTACTATGCCAATCGTTACCTTTCTGATTTCTTAGAAAAAAGAAGCTGGTTCTACCAGAAAGGCATCTCCAAACCTGCAATGAGCAGAAAGAGTTGCAGCCGCCTCTCCCCTTTTTTAGCCTGGGGCAATTTATCGATTCGCCAAGTGGTGCGGGCGAGCTCCGCGTACCTCAAACAGCCTCAAAATAAACAAAACCTCGACGCTTTCTTAACGCGCCTGCATTGGCATTGTCACTTTATTCAAAAGTTTGAAACCGATTGCACTTATGCCACGCATTGCATCAACAAAGCTTATGAGGGTTTGACCTATCCGAAAGACGAGGCCTTACTCACTGCCTGGAAAACCGGCAACACAGGCTTTCCGCTAGTTGATGCCAATATGCGCTGTTTGCAGCAAACGGGCTGGATCAATTTTCGGATGAGGGCCCTGGTAGTCTCTTTTTTGTGTCACCATTTGTTGCAGAACTGGCAAGATGGCGTCAATCATTTGGCAAATCTCTTTTTGGATTTTGAACCCGGTATTCACTACCCGCAATTTCAGATGCAGGCGGGCACCACTGGCGTCAATACCATCCGGGTGTACAATCCGGTTCACAATAGCTACAAGCACGACCCCGATGCGGTTTTTATCAAACAATGGGTTCCGGAGCTCGCTGAACTTCCGCTGCACCTGATTCACGAACCCTGGAATATAACTTCTTTTGATGCGGAGGCCTATACTTTTGAACTTGGCAAAGACTACCCCTTACCCGTTGTAGATCCAAACGATGCAAGAAAAGAGGAACGCAAATTTCTCTGGGACATCCGCAAAAGTGCGAAAGGGAAAAGCGAAGGCCAGAAAATCATAGAGACTTTAGTGCGGCCCTCAAAAGCGCGCCAAGAACCAAAACGCAAGCAGACCCAAGCCCAAAGAAACAAGGATATTGAGTCCAACCAAGGCCAATTGCCCCTGTTGTAGGAGCTGATAATTCTCAAAGGAAAACGTACTAAACGTAGACAAGCCTCCGCAAAAACCCACTACGATAAGGGGTTGTAGGCTTGTCCACTTCGGATGGTCCTTGAATTGAAAAATAAGCAGGGCCAAAATTAAACTTGCGATGACATTACTCAGTAAAGTAGCCCAAGGAAAAATCGTTTTGTCGATCGGCAAGACGCGCGCCAAAAACCAACGCAAAATGCTGCCCAAGCCACCGCCAACAAAAACCAATAATACTGTTTTTAGTCCCATTTGGCAATCAATTGAGCAAATAAATGTCGCCTAAAAAGCCAACCAATTAATGCGCCTAACAAAGCGCCACAAAACACATCAGCTGGAAAGTGCACGCCGAGGTATACGCGACTATAGGCTACCAAAAATACATACAAACCAAGTCCATAAATGGAAATGGCATACTTTTTCAGATAGGGCAACACAAAGACAAACATAGCGGCTAAATTGGCAGCATGAGACGACACAAAACCAAACTTTCCACCTAAATACGGATCATTGGGGCCTATCATATAAAAATGCAAGTATTGGCCTACACTTGGGTCGTGTGAAGGACGCAATCTTTCAAAATAATCTTTGAAAACTTGAGTAGAAATGACATCCGTCAAGGACACCACTACCAGTGCTGATAAAAAGATAAGGCTTGTTTTTTTCCAAGAAAACTGACTTTTGAGCAACAATAAGATCAAAAGAGCCAATGGAAAATTGATCCATTTAGAAGAGAACACCCACATGATTTCGTCGAGCCAAGGCGCATGCAGCGCATTGATGCGCAACAACAAGAAATAATCAAGACGAAATAGAAATTCAATCATTGTTAAGGTGCTTCCAGATCAGGTCTTTGAGTTCCATTAGGCCTTGTTGGGCCACAGATGAAATGAACAAATGCGGAAGTGTTGGCAATTCTTTGGTAATCGCGGCTTTGAGTTCGTCGTCGAGCATATCGGACTTCGTAATGGCCAACAAGCGCTCTTTGTGCAAGAGTTCTGGGTTGTATTGCTTGAGCTCATTGAGCAAAATGTTGTATTCCTTTTGGATGTCAGCAGAATCTGCGGCAATCATGAAAAGCAAGATAGAATTGCGCTCGATGTGGCGCAAGAAGCGCAAGCCGAGGCCTTTACCAGCATGCGCACCTTCGATGATGCCCGGAATATCGGCCATGATAAACGAGCGAAAATCGCGGTAAGAGACAATTCCTAAATTGGGGCGCAAAGTCGTAAACGGATAGTCGCCGATTTCAGGTTTGGCCGAAGAAAGTACGGATAGCAAAGTACTTTTGCCCGCATTTGGGAAGCCCACCAAACCGACATCGGCCAAGATTTTGAGCTCGAGGATTTTCCAGCCTTCAATGCCCTCTTCACCTGGTTGGGCATGGCGAGGTGTTTGATTGGTTGGCGATTTGAAATGGTTGTTGCCCATGCCGCCGCGGCCACCGCGCTGAATGATGCGCTCTTCGCCTTCTTCAGTAATTTCAAAGAGGATTTCGCCGGTTTCACCGTCTTTGGCCAAGGTGCCGAGTGGTACGTCTATGTACATGTCTTCGCCTTGCGAGCCAGACTTGAGGTTACCCGCACCATGGGCGCCATGCCCAGCCTTGATGTGTTTTTTGAATTTGAGGTGTAATAGTGTCCAGAGTTGTTTGTTGCCACGCAAATAGATGTGTCCGCCACGGCCGCCATCTCCTCCATCAGGACCTCCTTTTGGAATGTATTTTTCGCGTCTGAAGTGGGTAGAACCGCCTCCACCGTTACCGGAAGTACAGTGAATTTTTACGTAATCAACAAAGTTATCTGATGCCATTTAGTTGTTTGTGTCAATGGCAGAGAATAAACGTTGGGTGATCTCGTCGATGCTGCCAATGCCATCGATGGCAACAAATTTGTGTTGAGCTTGGTAAAATGCCTTTACTGGGGCAGTCTCGTTATTGTATACAGCAATGCGTTTTTCAATGACTGCCGGGTCTGCGTCGTCTGGACGACCGGAGAATTCAGCTCTTTTGAGCAAACGTGTTTTGAGTTCGTTTTCTTCTACTTCTAGCGCAAGCATCAAAGAGATTTCGGTTTGAAGACCCGCTAAAAATTCGTCGAGTGCTTGTGCCTGCGCATTGGTGCGTGGAAAGCCATCAAAAATAAAGCCTTTTGGGGCGTCGTGCTTGACAACTTCTGAACGCAGCATATTGATCGTGACCTCATCGGGTACGAGCTGGCCAGCATCCATGTAGCTTTTGGCTAGGTTGCCGAGTTCGGTTTCGTCTTTGATATTGGCGCGAAAGACATCGCCGGTGGATAAATGTACAAGACCATATTTTTCGATGAGTCTTTCGGATTGGGTTCCTTTACCTGCTCCTGGAGGGCCAAAAAGTACAATATTTAACATAACTAATTGATTAATTGATAAACAGCTGGAAGTTCACGACCGCGTTCTTTGTAGTCGAGGCCATAACCGACCACAAAGCGATCTTCTATCTCAAAGCCAATATATTGGGGTTGATGTTTTCCTTTATAGGATTCGGGCTTCAGCAAAAGCGCACAAACTGCCATTGATGCGGGTTGTTCGGTCTGAAGTAAAGTAAATATTTTGTCCATGGTGACGCCGGTATCGAGGATGTCTTCGATGATCACGACATGGCGGTCTTTGAGGGTAGTTTGCAAGCCAATGAGCTCGTCTACTCTTCCACTCGACTGCGTACCTACATATGAACTCACCTTTACAAAAGTAAGCTCTGGCTTGCACTGTAATTGCTTGAATAAATCAGAGGCAAACATAAACGCACCGTTGAGCACCGCTAAGAATATAGGATCCTTGCCTGTGTAGTCAGTATCCAACTGACTTGCCAATTCTTTAATGCGCGTTTGTATTGTCGTTTCCGAAATGAAGGGCGCGAAAGAAAGGTCGTGTATGTGAACCACTGTACGCATCGTCGTACAAAGGTACAATTTTAAACGTATCTTTGCGGCATGACAAAAACATGGTACGGTAGGGAACTACAAATTGGCGTGCTCGGCGGTGGTCAGTTGGGGCGCATGCTCATCCAAGCAGCCAATAGTTTGGACATTCAATTACATATGCTCGACCCCGACCCAACAGCACCCTGCGCGCAAATTGCCTACAGCTTTCAAGTGGGAGCCCTCACCGACTACGACACCGTCATGGCTTTTGGTCAAAACAAAGATCTGCTCACCGTAGAAATCGAAAATGTCAATACCGATGCCCTACGCGAACTCGAAAAGCAAGGCGTTAAAGTTTTTCCGCAGCCGCATATATTAGAACTCATCCGAGACAAAGGCCTGCAAAAACAGTTTTATCTCGACAACGCTATTCCTACTGCACCTTTTGTGTTTTGCGATCCCGCCGCGATTTTCAATAATCCGTTTGGTTTACCGGTGGTTCATAAACTAAGAACGGGTGGTTACGACGGTAAAGGCGTCAATATCATCAATGAAGCGAGTCAATTCAATACGAGTTTTACCGAACCCTCCATCTTGGAGCAGTGCATTCCTTTCTCCAAAGAATTATCGGTCATTGTTGCGCGCAACGAGACGGGCCAAACCAACTGTTTTCCACTTGTTGAGTGCGAGTTCAACCCCGAGGCCAATCTCGTCGAATTTTTATTTTCACCAGCTGCAGTTTCTGAACAAATTGAAGCAAAAGCACAGCAAATTGCCATCGACATCATTGAAAAAATCGACATGGTGGGCTTGTTGGCAGTCGAGTTGTTCTTGACCAACGATGGTGAGCTGCTCGTCAATGAAATTGCCCCTAGACCGCACAACAGCGGACACCACACCATAGAAATTGCGCGTTGCTCTCAATTTGAACAGCATTTGCGCGCCATTCTCAACCTCCCTTTGGGCGACACCAAACTACACAGTGCGGGCGCGATGTTGAACCTCGTTGGCGAAAAAGGCCATGAAGGGCCTGTTCGTTACCAAGGGCTCGAAGAAATCTTGAAATTACCGGGTGTGCACCCACATTTATACGGAAAAACACACACCAAACCATTTCGCAAAATGGGGCACGTCACCATCAGTGCCGCCGATATGCAAGAGGTCAGGGCCAAAGCGCAAATCGTAAAGGAAAGCATCAAGGTCGTTTCTACCAAATAAAAAAGAGCCGCAAATTGCGGCTCTTTTCATTTATGTCTTTACTGGTGAGTTGCTTATCTGATCACCAATTTCTTTTGTGTGCGTTGACCGTTCATTTGTAATTCTACAACATATAAACCTGGTGCATAGTTACTGGTGTTGAGGCCAATTTCGAAATCACCTTGCAGGCTACCAAACTGTCGCGCTTGTAAAATTCCACCTTTTGCATCGAGTACGCGCACACTAACCGGTGCAGCTGTCGGAATATGCAGCGTGATGTTCGCAAAATCAGTAGCTGGGTTTGGCGCTACTGTAAGCATTTGCTCTAAATTGACAGCTCCAATTTGTTCTTGTACGCCAACATATCCGTTTTGAACGGCTTCATTGATGTTTGTATAACCAGCGTTGTCAATCTGACCTTGTGGATCGATGAGCATACCAACGATGTGCATTGATGTTTCGTCCCAAGTTGATGGTAAGGTAAAGCTAAAGTTAGCTGTATAGTTGTCGCCTACTGTTGTAGTGGCAGCAATCACGCCTGTTTGACCTGTAAAGCTAGGTGCAATGGCACGCGCCACATGATCATAAACCATTTGTGCAGCAGGCACTGGGCTTGGCAAGCTTTCGAAGCCGCCCATGACGCCGTTGTTACCGCCCGCATAAGCATTCGATTGGTTGTAGCCAGAACCTGTACCCGTAACGCCGTCTTCAGTCAAGACACAAGCGACTTTATAAGATCCAGTAGTTGCTTGTAGCATTTCGGTACTTACTGAAACGTTTAGCACACGCGTTGCAGGATCCCAGGTAGCGCCATTAGTAAGCACCCCTTTTGGAGCAGTTTGCAAACGGGTAAAGAAATCTGAGCTCATTTGAGATGGGTCTACATCGCCAACGCGGTCTACAAGCGAGCTTGGGTAGCCACCGATGAGCGCGCCAATACCTGCGTCGTAATCGGCAACCACCATTGGGTCGCCGTTGTGCACGGCAATACCGGCCCAGAAACCATTGTAATCAGTAGCAAATTTGTCCATAAATACTGCTCCGCGCGGACACCACTGACACCACGTGCCGGTTGCCTCTTCGCCAACGACAATTTTGCCCGCTGCCGGAACAACAGGATCAATTGCTTGGGTAAGCGTGTTGTCTGCAGCGTTGTCGTCGTTGCCGCCGTTGATATTCGAAATGGTGACCACCGCATTTTGTGCGCCTGGCACTAAATCAAAGGCCGGGATACTCACTTCATAGCTAGCAATGCTCGCGACGTTGACGCCCGTGATGTTTTGTGTGTAGTTCTGACCGTTGTAGTTGAGATTCACATCAAAAGAAGTGAGCGCGTTTTGGCCTGCGTTGAGGATAGAAACCGTTGGTGTCACGTTTTGGCCCGCGATGCTGCCACCCATATCCAATGAACCCACCATGGCATTGAGCGCAGGTAGCGTGTAACTTTGGTGATCAAAACTTACGTTATCCATGAAAAATTGGTTGTTTTGGAGCGGGAAATAATCTGCTGAAGCAACGGTATTGATGCCGTTGACCCAAGTACCAACCAAAACGTTATTGACATAAGCCTTCCAAACATGAAGGGTAAGGTTTGCCTCGATTTTCAAATTGAACCAAGTAGCTTGCGGATAAGTAGTAAGGCATAGATTAGGCGTGTTGCCGTCGTCTATGGCCAATTCACCAGCGTCCATGTGAACGTTGAGCGCCCATAAATTTCCGATGGTGGTGGCTCCTTGTATATTGTAATAAGCGCCTTTTCCGCTATTGACGTAGAAATCTGAACTGAGTGTGAAAATTCCAGAATTGTAAAGTTGTCCGAAGGTGAGCACGACATCTTGCGGCCCTCCGCCAGCAGCTGTAGAGGAGAAATAAACAGAATGAGGCGCACTTGCAGCTTGGTTATTGGTGGTGGCGGCATCTTCTGCACCTCCTTGTGCACCAGACCAAGTTGTCCAGTTATTGGATTGCGGACCAATAAAAGACCCTAATGCGTAGCTGTCAAAATTATCGGAAAAAAGCTGGGCTGAGACCAGATGGGTACTGAGTAAACCCATTAAAAGTAAGGCGTTTCTTTTCATAGTTGAGCTGATTTTAGAGCCAAAAGTTAATGAAATGACACCAATAAAACTAATTTATGCTTTTACTTTCGATAAATTTCGCAATACTTCCGACGCGCCCATGAGGCCAAAAAGGGCTGGCATATAACTCACAGTTCCATAAAAACTCTTCTTGTAGCGAGTGCCGTCGGTCATCTTAAGGGAATGTGGCTGCTGAACTTCTGTCGAGAAAACGACCTTCACACCGCGGTAAGACGCATTCTTGCGCTTCATGCGTTTTTTGATGTGTGCACCCAATTTGCAACCGGAAAGTTGTTCCATATTGCCAACCCGAACTTGCGCAGGGTCGGTTTTACCACCTGCACCCATGTGAGAAATTATTTTGACCTTGAGTCGCTTACAGGCTAAAATCCATTCGAGTTTAGGCGTTACAGAGTCGATACAATCCATGACATAATCGGGGCGGTCTTCTTGCAAAATTTCCCAAACACGCGCTGGCAAGACAAATTCTTCAATCACCGTCAGCTGACAATCCGGATTGATTTCTTTGATCCGCTCGGCGAAAACCACCGCTTTGTTCCGACCCAAAGTAGAATCGAGCGCCGTAAGCTGTCTGTTTTTATTGGTCGCGTCAAAATCATCGCCATCAATAATCGTCATGCGCCCTACTCCACCTCTGGCAATAAACTCTGCCGCATAAGAGCCAATCCCGCCGAGCCCAACAATCAGCACGTGTGCTTTTTTGAGTTGCTCCATACTTTGTGCACTCATTAAAAGTTCGGTGCGTTCTAACCAGTTTGTCATTTTATGTCTAAAAAGTGCTTGAAAGATTCGTTTTACAAAAATAATTTATATTTTCACCCCTCACAACACATAAAGAAAATGACAAAAAGTAACGATTTAATTGAAAGAATTGAGGCTCAAGGCGCCATATTTGGTCATCCGAAAGGTTTGTATTTACTTTTCTTCACAGAAATGTGGGAGCGCTTCAGCTACTACGGAATGCGTGGCTTACTCACACTCTACATGATCAAAATGTGGTCACAAAACGGCCTTGGCATTGCCGAAGATAAAGCTTCTTTAATTTATGGCTTCTTCACCGGATTTGTGTATTTTACACCAATTATAGGCGGCATGATTGCCGATCGTTACATCGGGCAGCGAAAAGCCATTACCATTGGAGGTATCACCATGTTTTTTGGGCAACTGGTACTCTTCGCTATGCATTCTCACTTAGGATTGGGCATCGGTCTCGTTCTTTTGATTCTCGGCAACGGCATGTTCAAACCAAATATTTCTACCATGGTAGGACAACTCTACCGTGAAGGTGACGATAAAAGAGACTCCGCTTTCTCTATTTTCTATATGGGAATCAACTTAGGCGCTTTTTTAGCACCACTAATTGCCGGAACACTTGCAGAAGAATGGTTTGCGGTTAAAGCAGCATCTGGTGAAATCATTTCATACGGTTTCAAATATGGTTTCTTAGCTGCAGCAGTCGGTATGGCGCTAGGGCAAGTAGTTTTCAATCTTTATGCAAGCAAATACTTACTTGAAATTGGAACAGCACCAGCCAAAACAGAACCAACCATTATTCAAAACGCGGACGCCACTAAAGCAGCTAGTCTTTCTAAAATTGAAAAGCAGCGCATTGCAGTAATTGTCATCCTTACATTTTTTGTCATCTTCTTCTGGGCAGGTTTCGAACAGGCTGGTTCCTCAATGACCATCTATACCGATAAATACATCGATCGCAATTTATTTGGATGGGTTATTCCAACTACCTACTTCCAATCAGTAAACCCACTGTTTATTGTGGCTTTAGGCCCTTTATTTGCCTGGTTTTGGACTTCCAAATACGGTAAAAAACTAAGCACACCCACAAAAATGTCTTTGGGTATGATCTTACTTGGCATCGGCTTCCTCTTTATGTTGATGGCTACCTATGGCGTACAAACCCAAGGCTCTGGAGACCAAGAAGTGGTTATGAAAAAAGCTGCTCTCATTTGGTTGGTGATGACCTACTTCTTCCATACGGTTGGTGAGCTTTGCTTATCACCAGTTGGACTTTCGGTAGTCACTAAACTTGCGCCAATCAAACTAGCCTCTATGCTCATGGGTGTCTGGATGCTCTCTTCATTTGCAGCGAACATCATTGGTGGTTTTATTGCAGCCTACGTTGAACAACTTGGTGCAGCAACCATTTTTGTATCGATTGCTGTCTTTGTAATTGCTTTAGGTGTTTTGATGTTACTATTGTCAAAACAATTATCTAAAATGATGCACGGCGTTAAATAAACTTTATTCAAATTTATTGAAAGAACAGTTCTTAGGAACTGTTTTTTTATGACTAAAAATTAAAACTATGTTCGGTTCAAAACATCCAAAAGCGCTTCCCTTTCTCTTTTTATCAGAAATGTGGGAGCGTTTCGGTTATTACCTCATGATTGGCATTTTCACGCTTTATCTCAAAGATACTGAGCGTGGATTTGGACTCAATGAAGCACAAGCCAGCGACCTGTACGGGACGTTTATTGCACTGGTTTTCTTGACACCATTTATCGGGGGCTTGCTTGCCGACCGCGTGTTGGGCTACCGCAAATCAATCATTATTGGCGGTATATTAATGGGCCTAGGCTATATGCTGATGTCCGTCAAGGATCTCAACTTTTTGTATTTGTCCATGACGCTCATTATATTGGGAAATGGCTTTTTCAAGCCCAATATTTCAACACTTTTGGGTAATGTTTACAATGAAGAAAGCTATAAGGCGCGCAAAGATGCAGGTTACAACATCTTCTATATGGGGATCAATATCGGAGCGTTTGTCTGCAATTTCTTCGGCGCAGCGCTCTATAATATGTATGGGTGGTATGCCGCATTTTTAGCTGCCGGCGTCGGGATGTTTATTGGCGTCTTGGTTTTCATTATCGGCACCAAGCACTACAAACACGCAGACCAAATCAAGCCAAAAGCAGAAAGCGACCTGTCTTTACTCAAAATATTGGGTACGATTCTATTGCCAGCCATTGTTTTTGGCCTCATTCCACTGACTTTTGAAACCCCTTTGGTAGGCTCTAAATCGACAGACGCCTTTTTGTTTGGCTGTATTCCTGTAGTGTTCTTTTATATTCACCTCTATAGAAAGTCGCCCGCAAACGAAAAACCACAAATTGGCGCCATGCTTTCCATATTTGCGGTGGTAATTGCCTTTTGGGCCATCTTCAAGCAAAATGGCTCTACCATGAATACCTGGGCCATGAACTACACTGACCGCGAGGTACCTGCCGTTGTTGAACCGCTCACGACACGCCTGAAACTTTCAGAAGAGCTTCACTTTGTCAAGGACAGCGTGCCGTTTATTGATCAACAGTTTCGGGTTCTAGAGAAGGATAAAAAAGTGATTGATTACCCATCTTATTTCAACAATCAAACACAAACTAAACTACCTGAGCAAGGTGCCACCATCAAGGTGTTTAATACCAACTTGTTTCAGAGCGTGAATCCGTTCTGGGTCATTGCACTTACCCCATTGGTAGTGGCATTTTTTGCCTTTTTAAACAGAAAAGGAAAAGAACCCTCTACCCCAACCAAAATTGCTTTCGGACTACTGATTTCTGCACTGTCTTGTTTGGTGATGGTTGGTGCCGTATACGCATCCAATAACGGAGCCGAAAAGTCTTCGGCTTGGTGGTTCATCAGTTCATACGCTGTGATCACCATTGGCGAGCTCTTTTTGAGCCCCATGGGGCTATCCTTGGTATCTAAGCTCAGTCCAGCACGCCTCACCTCCTTAATGATGGGCGGATGGTTCTTGGCAACCTCAATAGGGAATAAACTTTCGGGCGTATTGAGCTCAATGTGGGATGGCTACGATCAAAAAGCCAACTTTTTCTATGTGAACTTCGTCTTATTAGGTTTGGCCGCACTCTTGCTTTTTGGCATGTTGCGCAAGCTCAATAAGGTTTTTAGTCAGTACTAACCAATTCTTTTCTGCACCAAAGCCGCAACCTTCTGATAAAAGTGTTGGGGCTGGTAGGTGCGCCACTCAATTTCTTCGAGTTCGCCGCCCATGACAAAATAGTGATCGATGCCGACGTGCTCAAATTCGCGGATGACGTGGTCGTGGAAGTTGACCATGGAGATCCAGCCGTCCTCGACATCGTCGAACCATTCTTCGTAATAGCAGTCGTCGGAATGATGAAAATTCAGGACGTTTTCGCCGATTAAAATAAAGGCATGGATGCCGGAATCAATCAGTACGTCAATGACATCGCGTTTGAGCAGCATGATGTCGTTTTCTATCGCGTCGTTCCATTCGCCAATGAGTTCGATGATGGCATAACGCTCGTCGTAGTCTGCGTAAAGCACCTTCAAAAAAAGCGTGGACGAGCCAAATTCATCCCATTGCGGATGGATGTAAAAATTGTAAATGGTATTGCTGAAGGCAAACTCGCTGTATTCCCTGCCATAAAATGGAGAGCTCGGGTCTTCGTCGGCGATGTAGTAGCCGCGCCAATTATAAAAGGGTTCAACGAAATGCATGGCGCAAAATTACAAGGAATCTCTTAACTTTGCCGCGTGGGAAAAGATAAGTTAAAACGCTTTGCAGCGATCAAAACATTCGCCAATGTATTCGAACCCGTTATGGGCGAACCATTCGCGCCAAAAGGAAATTGGAGAACCAGCGTTTTCCAAAACGACAACCCCATTATTCTGGAGCTCGGTTGCGGCAAAGGCGAATACGCAGTGGGCATGGGTCGGCAGTTTTCGGACCGCAACTTCATCGGTGTAGACCTCAAGGGCAACCGCATTTATATTGGCGCCAAAGAAGCACTAGAAACCAACCTGAGCAACGTTGCGTTTTTGCGCACCCGCATCGATTTCATTTTGGATTATTTTGAAGAAGGTGAAGTCGATGAAATTTGGCTTACTTTTTCAGATCCACAACCCCAAAAAGCCCGCAAAAGGTTGTCATCGCCGATTTTTACAGCGCGATACCGAAAAATCCTCAAACCGGGCGGCATCATTCACATGAAAACCGACTCCGACGTCTTGTTCGACTACACCCTCGAGCAAATCGAAGAACACGGCCACCAAATACTCGAGTGCTACCCCAATCTGTACGCCAACCTCCCCGAAGATTTAGACGCCCAAACCAAAGAAATCTTCCACATCAAAACTTACTACGAAGAATTCTTCAGCAAGCGCGGGCACATCATTAAGTACTGTAAGTTTCGTTTGGCTGATCAAGCTTAACGAATGCGCGTATAATTCGCGTAATTGGTATCAATGCCAATTGCTTTGAGGAGGTCTTTGAGCCTGTTCTTTAAAGTCTTTTTATTGCGGGCGATATCCGTCTGAAACGTCCAGTTGCGCGCGGCAATGCGTTCGGCAATCCACTGCGGATGCGTGCCTTCAAAACGCGCAAGCTCATGGATGTGGTCTTCGTAATCAAAAGAAGTAGCCACCTTGACGTTTTTTTCGAGCCAAGCGTCATCGTGCCATAGCCGATGGAAGCGCTCTTGTTTGCGCTGCATGGCTTGCGGATCCTTGACCCAACCGTAATGATGCACCTTGGCATTGGCCAAAGCCACTTTCAGCTTCTGATCAGGTGCTTTGCGAAATCCTTGCGCATCTCTAAACGAATAAATGCCACGGCGCGGCTTGATGATGCGGATTTCTTTTTTGTACCAATTGTTAGAGACACCAATGTAGTCGTAAGAACCGTAAAAGTGCAGGTAATCGAACAAAAGCCCGTCAACTTCTTGGTCATTTTGATACTGCTCCATGGCACTGCGAATGGCGGCATGATCTGCTTCGTGCATGACTTCATCGCCTTGAATGTAAATGGCCCAATCGGCGTCGGGTGAAATGGCCGCAAGGGCTTTGTCGGTCTCGACGGCGAGTACGCGGCCGTTTTGGCGCAGGGAGTCGTCCCAGGTGGTTTGAATGACCTTGACTTTAGGATCTATGTTTTGAATCAGGCCGAGGGTGTCGTCGTCTGAGTTGCCAACAGCTACCACCACTTCATCGCACAAAGGCAAAATGGATTGTATGGAAGCCACTACCGGGTAATCGAGTAGAATGGCATTTCTGATGAATGTAAAGCCGCTAACCTTCAAGGCTATTTGTCTAAAACTTTCGGGATTCGGAAATAATCGGAGTCTTTTTTGGGTGCATTGCGAAGCGCTTCTTCGTGGCTAACGCTTTGTTCGGTGTTGTCGTCGCGGAGTCGGTTGACTTCATTAGACATAAAAATAAGTGGCTCTACACCGGTGGTGTCTAGTTCGGAGAGTTTGTCTACAAAGGCAATCATGCGCTGTAAATCTTGACGAATTGCCTCCTTTTCTGAGCCTTCAAAAGACAATTTAGAAAGGTTAGCGATGTGATCGAGTAAAGCTTCGTTGATTTCCATGAGACAAAATTACGATTTTTTGAAGAGATGGGGATGCGCCGCTTGAATGGGTGCCTCAATAATTTGGAAGCATTTTTCACTTATTTGCTCCGCACTGGCTTGGGCAATTTCTTCAACGGAAATAAACGGATGGATATACACCTCTACCACGCCCGGATGTGCTGGCCCAAACAAGTGCGTTGGGTCGGAGAACAAATGGAAGTTTTGGGTGAACGTCAAGGGTAAAATCGGTACGTTGAGGTTTTTGGCCAGGCGAAACGCGCCGTTTTTGAAAGGATACATTTGCGGAATGTTTTCTTCGGGGATGGTGCCTTCCGGAAAAATAACGATAGACCAACCGCCTTCCATGGCTTTTTTGGCCTGCCCAAGCGCTTGCCCAGCCTTTGATTTATCTTTGCGATATACTGGAATATTGAGTGCCTTGAAATAAGTTCTGACAATTGGGTATTTGAGGATTTCAGCTTTACCCAAAAAAGCAAAAGGATGCTGCGGCAAAATGGAGGGCAGCAAAAAGATGTCTAAATAGGAGCTGTGGTTAGAAACGATAATGAACGGCGCCTGAGGCAAGGGGGAATTGAGCTTGACGCGCACAGGGTAAAAGCAAAATATACGCAACAACCAACTCCAGAGTATGAAGATTTGAAAGCCGTGTTTGCGCCAAGAAGACTTGAGTTGCAGCACCCAGAAGAGCGGGTAAAACAACAGCGCAAAAATAAAAAATACAACCGCGATGTAGAGCTTCCAAATAAGACCGAACACACCTGTGATTTTCTGCATGCCTCAAAGTTAGCAATTACAAGAGCGCAACAGCCACTTAAAAACGCTCTAAAATGACTAATTTTGAACAAAATTAACGCAATGTCTCGCATTTTAACCGGAATTCAAAGTACAGGAACACCCCACTTAGGCAATATCTTAGGCGCCATTTTACCAGCGATACGCTTGGCCCAAGACCCCGCCAACGAATCCTTTTTGTTTATTGCCGACATGCATTCCTTGACGCAAATCAAAGATGGCGCCACCTTGCGCAACAACACCTACGCCACAGCTGCCACGTGGTTGGCTTTTGGCCTAGACCCTGCTCAAACGGTATTTTACCGCCAATCTGACGTACCTGAAGTCAGTGAACTCACTTGGTATTTGCTCTGCCAATACCCGTACCAGCGCCTCACCCTTGCGCATTCTTTCAAAGACAAAGCAGACCGCCTAGACGACGTCAATGGAGGCTTGTTCACCTACCCTATCCTGATGGCTGCGGATATCCTGCTTTACGACGCCGAAATAGTGCCGGTTGGCAAAGACCAAAAACAGCACATCGAAATGGCCAGAGACGTAGCCAATCGCTTCAACCTCACCTACGGAGACACCTTCGTATTGCCAGAAGAACAAATCCAGCCAGACACCATGCTCATCCCAGGAACCGACGGCGAAAAGATGAGCAAGTCGCGCAACAACTATATCGATATTTTCCTACCCGAAAAGCAATTGCGCAAGCAAATCATGTCTATTGTCTCTGACAGCACGCCACTCGAAGAACCTAAAAACACCGAAACCTGCCACACCTTTGCCTTGTACAAATTACTGGCCTCACCAACTCAAATTGAGCAAATGACAGCCAACTATAACGCTGGAAATTACGGTTATGGGCATGCCAAACAAGCGCTCTTCGAACTCATTCTCGACCGATTCGCTAAGGAAAGGGGCATCTTTAACCACTTGATAGAAAACCCTTCTGAAATTGAAGCTGCGCTTTCTGTTGGTGCGCAAAAAGCGAGAAGCGTGGCGCAAGAAGTACTCAAGCGCGCTCGAACAAAAGTTGGTTATTAGAAAATCTTAAGGTCTAGGGTTGTCGATTGCTCTGTGGCCAAATGTAAGGCCCAGCTTGAACCAACGCCCTGGCATCTGTACAAAGCCTGCCTCAACGTATTGCGTATTGGTGAGGTTGTTCCCTTCGGCAAAAACAGTCCATTTATTTTTGATCGGCACCATCATTTTAGCATCCACTACCTGATACAAAGGTTGCGCGATGCGTTGCACCAAACGGTAGGTGAGGTTGAGTTGTACTTTTTCACTTAAATCAAACAGGGCCTGCCCATTGAGCTGGTGGCGCATGCTGGTGATCGCATAGCGAGATTCTTGCTCACTTGTAAAATTGTGCGAGGCCGTGATGTACGTGTAATTCAAATTAAACTTATTCGGACCCCAGGTTGCGCTTTTCTTGACATTGAATTGCAGACTTGTCTCCAAGCCTGTAAAAGATACAGTTGCAATATTAACCGGCATCCAAGGATTTGGATTGGGCGAAATCGCTGATACATCACGAACCCAGTCAATCATGTTGGTGTGCTGACGGTAAAACAACGCCGCATTGCCTTGAAATTTGCTATTGTATGCATTTTGGTTTAAACGCCAACCAAGTTCAGCTGCGTGCGAATATTCCGGAAGCAAATTTGGATTGCCCACATTAGCTGGGTCAGTATAGTACATTTCTGTCCAGCTAGGCACACGGTTACCTCGGCTGTAGTTGGCAAAAACATAATGTTGATGAGAAAGCGCTCTACCGAGTTGTAGGCTTGGCATCAATTGCGGATTTTCTAAATTATAAGCAAATACCATAAGCCCCGCGGAATAGTTCATGGCGTTAATAGAGCCTAGCGCTTGCACAAATGCACTTTGATAGTGCCGTTCTCTCAAACCTAAATTGCTGCTATTGAGTTGTTCTAGGCGCTGTTCTAGACCAAAAAGGAATTGTTGCCTGTATCTACTCACGGCCAATTGCGCCTCATAACTCAGCACGTTGGATACGTGTGTGTTGGTATAAAACGCGGGGTCGAAGCGTTTGAGCCTAAACTCATCGGCATGGCTGCGCAACATGGCTTGTTGGCGAAATTGATAGGAGGTGTATCGATCGTCTTTTTGAGTAGTCCAGCCGTAATTGTGTTTAACACCAGCCATTGCCATGGTGGTGCGCTCCCATTGGTCGGGAAACTTATTGGAATAAAACCCGTTGGCGCCAAAATTTCTATCGGTGTAGGCTGCTGTATAAGTGAGCCGATGCCTTTGATTTACACCCAAAGAATGTGAACCCGTGTAAAAGAGCTGGTGGTTTTTGAAATCTGAGTTGTACCAATGGCCGTCCGATTGATCTCTAGCCACCGCCAACATTTGCTGGTATTTTTTGATTTTCATGCGCACCATGGCCTGGGTACCAAAACTATTGAAACTACCTCCGTAAGCGCTTGTCTTGACCTCAAAGGCATCTTGTGCATAGGCACTAATGTGCACCGCACCAGTTAAGGCACTTTGACCAAATTGCAACACCGTTGGGCTCTTGAAAACTTGTATTTCTGAAACCGCAATGAGTGGAATGGGCAAGTTAGCCGCGTGGTGCCCTGTTTGTGGGTCAGTCATCTTGAAACCATTGACAAGAATAAGGCTTTGCTCAAAATTCCCGCCTCGGATACCGATATCGGCTTGCGTACCACTAAGACCGCGTTGCCGCACGTCTACCCCTGCTGAAAAAGACAAGGCATCAGCGATACTCCTTGCTGGGAGGTTATTGAGAGTTGCCTGATTCAATTTTTCGATACTCTGCATGCGCGAGAAGAAGTTGCCCCCGTTGCGCCCGGCCACGAGTTCAATTTGTTGGTAGGTCATGACACGAGGTGGGATTCTCGCCAAGAGTGAATCAATTGATAATCTGGCTGGATCTTGTGCAATAAGTTGGGTAAAAGGAAAGAAAAAGAACAAAAAAAGTAGCAATCTTTTTTGTTTCAAGAAAAACGTAAATGGTGTCATATTGTAATGAGTCGATTTGCTGGATTATCCACAATATCTGCAAAAATACGCAATGAAAGGCAATTAGCGCTTGGAAATCTTGTTACCGGTGATGTTGCGCTGTAAGTTGCATTTATGACGGCCTGCTTCAAAACCGCGCAAAGCGCTGTGTTTGGTGGCTCTGCCTTGTACCCTAGCCCGCCACATGCGCCAAGAGCTTGGCTTCATTTCTCTGCGCATGAGCGCAATCACTTCGGCTTCTTTGAGGCCAAATTGCAATAGAATGGCGTCAAAAGGCGTGCGGTCTTCCCAAGCCATCTCGATGACGCGGTCTATATCTTGGTCGGTAAGCAACTTCAAGTCCATGTATTTGAAACAACATACTCATCTTTTTGTTTTTCGAATATGAAAGGAGTCAAAAAGCAGCATTTACCCGAAAAAACCTGCCTTACTTGTCAAAAACCATTTACGTGGCGCAAGAAGTGGGAGAAAAACTGGGAGCAAGTGAAGTATTGCTCTGAGCGCTGCAAGACTCAGCGCAACAAATAAGTGATTTCGCCTAGAACTGGAAGCTGGTCTTGGTAGGTGAATTCAAGGACGTGTGTGCCGGGCAAGAGCGTTTCAAAATTGCGTTCAAAATGCAATTCTTGGGTCTTGCTATACAGCCAAAGATCGACCAAAGGCTCGGTAGTGACGATGGTAAGCAAGCCTTTTTTGGAACTGGCATCTTGTTCAGTAATGCGCATCTGAGGGCTGAGTTCTTTGCTTTTTCTCTTGTCAATGAAAGTGAAGGTTCTGGTGTATTGTTCGTCTAAAATCACTTTCACAAAACCAACATACGCCTCGCTGACATTGAACAAAACTTGGGTTTGGTAGGTGCTCAGTGGATATGTGCGCCTTTGCACATCGGTTTGCAAACCCGCCGCATTGTAAAACTCAACCTGAACCGTCACTAGTGTATCGGTTGGCAGGTCACTTTGCAGCACAATATACCTGGCTTCGTCTTTGTGTAACTCCATGACGGCAACTGACCGGTAGTCGTCGCGAACGGCATAATGCAAGGCTTTCCAGTTGTTGTGATCGTCTAGGCTAGACCAAGTTGGGGCCGGCCAGCAGTCGTTGAGCTGCCAATAAATGGTGCCCATGCTGCGGGGTGCGTTGGCCCGATGCCCTGCAATAGCCATGCTCACGGCCTTGCGCTGTGTGAGTTGCGAATAATAAATAAAGGTTTCAAAGTCTTTGGCCTTGCCGTAATACGTTTTGGCGTGTTTTTCGATCATGCCGTTGCCTACATAAGACTTCTGGTGGGCCTTCATGACCGCAGAATGCAGGGTTTGCTCTTTTTCATTGGCAAAGCGTGCAATGGCACTTGGCTCAGGAAAGCTCTGAAAACCGTATTCGGCATTGAAGCGGCCAATTTTTGTGGCGAAATCAGTCAGTGGGTCTTTGCCGTGCCAGACGCCCCAATAATGCATGGTGCCATGGTCAAAATATTCGTCTTTTCCCCAATTGCTCAGAGGAGAAGTATGGACATACGGAATGCTCGAGTTGGTAATGGTCTGGACCTGCGAAGGCAAAACCTTTTGAAATAAGTCAACATAGGCCGCTTCAATTTCACGTTGTTCTTTCTCTAGTAAATGATACTGAACTTGAAAGCCCCAGTTTTTCCAGGCCACCTCTACTTCGTTGTTGCCATTGAAGTAAACCAATGATGGATGCGCCGCCAAGCGCGGCACTTGTTGACTCACCTCTTCGATGACCAAATTGATGAAATCGGCATCTCCTGGATACATGGCGCAAGCAAACATGAAATCGTGCCAAACCATTATGCCTGCTTCGTCACAAGCCCTCATAAACACTTCTGGCGCGTACATGCCTCCGCCCCAAATGCGCACAAAATTAAAGTTGGCCGCTTTCATTTGCGGCACGAGTGCCAAATAAGCGCTGTCTAACTGAGCCCCGGCAAAAATACCTGGCGGAATGACATTGGCTCCTTTGGCAAAAACCGGCCTTCCATTTATGTAAAAAGCAAACGGTGTGCCCCACTCGTCTTTATTTTGTTCAAGTGTTGCTTGGCGAATGCCGAAACGAAAAGGATGCGCCAAAACCAACTGACCATTGGCATCATAAAAACGCAAGGTGTCGTGGTATAGCTGTTGTTCTCCCTGTCCGTTGGGCCACCACAATTGAGGGTTTTCGATATATTGATTGAGCACCAACTCCGTTTGCCCACTCCATTGGAATGCACCAAAATATTGGCTCTTGCCCACCAAAACACCTGCAGAACCGTCTATTTTAAACTTCAATTGTAGTTCGGCTCCTCTTGCGGTATCTATACTAAGGGTATTCACCAACAAGTAATCTAGACTTACTTTTGGTTGAACAGATAAGGTAATTGGATACGCAAAACCCATCGTGACCAACCTAGGCGCCCAGTCCCAACCGAAATGGTATTGTGGCTTTCTGCTCAACGAGGCGACTTTTTCTTTACCGGTGTCGTTGGGCATCGGAAAAGCAAAGCCATATTTATCGCGGCTGTCGTGGTGGTGACACACCGGCGACTCAATTCTGATTTCAAGTGTATTGTAGCCGCACAATAAATCTTTGACGGCTAGCGCAATGCGGTAATGCACAAAAAAATTGGCTGTTTGCTTTACGAGCGTACCGTTCAAATAAAGCTGTGCATAGGTATCCATATTCGGGATATCCAATACGAGGGTATCGGCATTAAAATAGTTTTCTTGCAGGAAAAATTTGGTCCTAAAATGCCACTGCTCTTCTTCAATCCATTGATACAAAGCTTCGTTTTCACCCACAAATGGATCGGGAAGCTCGCCGCTTTTCCAAAGAAAGTCTTGCACGCTGCCCGCCTCGCCAAAAGGTAACCAGGTATTTTTGACGGGATGAAATACTTCCCAATCTAGGGTGGTTTGTGCAGTTGTAGACACCGTAAAAAACAGGAGAAATAAGCAAGCGATACTCCTTTTCATGCTTACCAATTGCGGTCGAATTTGGCGTCGATGAGGGCCTCGCCTGCGTTGTTGCGCAAAGCGTAATTGAAGCCAGCAAAGATGGAATAGCCGCCGTAGTTGCCATTTTTATCAATGGCTATAAAGCCACATTGCAAGCCCGTGAGGTCTTTGTTTTTGCGAATGATGCGCATACAAGCTTCCTTGCACGCCGCCTCGGGTGCTAAGCCTTGGCGCATGAGCTCCACTACTGTATGGCTGCCCGCTACGCGGACAATCGCTTCGCCCAAACCGGTGGCTGTTGCGGCCCCCACTTCTTCGTCTACAAATAAACCTGCACCAATAATCGGCGAATCGCCCACGCGCCCATGCATTTTGTACGCCCAGCCACTGGTGGTGCAAGCACCCGCCAACTGACCATTTGCATCCATGGCGATCATGCCGATGGTGTCGTGGTTTTCGTGGTTGATTTCGGGTTTTTTAAATAGATCTTTGTTCTCTTTGCGCCACTGCTCGTAGTCTTTCTTGACTTCAGGTATGGGCATTTTGGCCGTTTCAAAGCCTTGCTCAATTGCAAATTTCTTGGCGCCTGCCCCTACGAGCATGACGTGTTGGGTGCGCTCCATGACCGCACGCGCCACATTGATCGGGTGCGCCAAGCCTTCTAAGAAAGCCACTGAGCCGCAGCGCGAATCACCGCTCATGATACACGCATCTAGGGTCACGTGGCCATCGCGGTCTGGGCGACCACCAACGCCTACACTGCGGTTGGTGAGGTCGGCTTCGGTCACCATGACGCCTTTTTCTACCGCATCTAGCGCAGAGCCGCCTTTGGAAAGCACCTGCCAGGCGCCTTCATTGGCTGCCAAGCCGTGGTTCCAAGTAGAGAGCACGAGTGGGCCATCGGCCTTTCCAGAAAAAGATTGGCTAAAGGTTTGACTCGCCTTCGGTTTGTCGACTAAACTGAGTGCGCTTAAAATGGCGCCAAAGCGGATAAATTGTCTTCTTTTCATAGGGTTATCTGTTGCGGAGTTCTGCCGCTAACCAATTTTGAAAGGTCTTGGCATTTTTTGCGTGTTCAGCTCCTGAGGCTGTAAAATTGTGGGTACCCGAGTAGTCTGGCTTGGCACACATAAAGATATAATCGTTCTTGTCAGGATTCAGCACTGCTTCAACAACGCCAACGGGCGGTAAATAAATTGGGCCCGGTGGTAAGCCTTTTATTTTATACGTGTTGTAAGCGCAATCGATGTCGCGGTGAACGGCCAGCAAGCGTTGAACTCCTTTGAGTTGGTCGCCCCAGCAAAATTTAAAAGTCGGGTCGGATTGCAATTTGACACCTTGCTTGATACGGTTGAGATACAACCCAGCGATGACCGGCCATTCCTCAGCCCTTCTTGACTGCTCTGAATAGACAATACTCGCTAGTGTTACCGCCTCACTGGGTGCATTTAAACCCACTGTTTTTAACTTATCTATGCGCGCAGAGGTCCAGAAGTTCTTGAATTCTTGGGCCATGCGGTCAACAAATTGTTGAGGAGTTTGGTCCCAATATAATTCATAGGTGTTCGGAATAAACAGCGCAGGGAGTTGCTCTAAGGTAAAGCCCAAGTTAGAAAGCGTGGTACCGTTTTGAAGGTAAGCCATGAGCTCGGTGCTATCTAGATCGAGTTGTTTTTGGAGCTTGCCGGCAAGGTCTTGGAGGGTACGGCAATTTTCAATACTCACCTGCACAGATTGTTCGGCATTGCCATTGAGCTTGCTGTTTAATGTAAAACCATTCCAGATATGGCGGTAGGCCGTCCCGGGTTCAATGATGTATTTGCCCGGCGCTATATTGCGCGCAGTCATTTCTTTTTGAGTGCCGACCAATTCAAAAAGTTCAGTAATAGAGAGCACTCCTTTTGCTTGGAGCAAGCGCGCCACACTTTTTACATCTAGAGCAGACTCCTTAACCGAAAGGTAGATAACGACCGCCGATGCATTGCTCGACTTCTGAAAAGCCGCATAAGCATACTTTAACTTGGGGAAAAGTAAAACAGTAGCCCCCAAAATAAGGACCCCTGCCATTAAAATCAGTTTTTGTTTTCTAGACATAATTGATAAGTAAGTTCGTCGAAATATTGATTTTTATAACGGAGCCAATTTTTACGGGTGCCCACGTGTTCAAAACCTGCTTTTTCGAAAAGATGAACGCTGGCATGGTTGTCTCCGTGTATTTGGCAATATAAATTGCGGAGTTCTAGGGTGTCGCGGCAATAGGCAATGAGTAAGGAAAGGGCATCGGTGGCAAAACCCTGGCCTTTGTCTTGGTCTTCGGCGATGAGGATACCCACCGCGGCATAGCCATGCTTGAAATTGAGGTCGTATAGGTCAATGACGCCAACGGGGCGTTCTTCGGCGTTGGTTTGCAGCACCAAGCGCATTTGGCCCGACTTGCGGATATCCGACTGCTGCTCGATGAGTTGATGGATGTCGAACATCGAAAAAGGCACTTCGGTATTGGAAACCTTCCAGTTAGCCGGATTGTTTTCCCAGAGAAAAATAGTGCCTGCGTCGTCCTTTTCGACTGCTCTCAATGTAATTAAACTACCCCTTAAGCTCATAAATTCCGTTATAAACGCGTTTGGCTGGCCCGGTAAGGTACACCTCGCAAAAAGATAAATCTTCGAGCTGTTGCCATTCAACCATTAAGGCGCCGCCTTTGGTCTGAACCTTCACTTTACCCGAAGCTAAATTTTGAAGTTGGGCAAAAACCAGCGCCGCAGCAGTAACGCCTGTACCACAAGATAGTGTTTCGTCTTCCACACCTCTTTCATAGGTAGCCACTTGAATGGAGTTGTCTTGAATGGCCATTAAATTGACGTTGATACCCTCTTTGCTATAAGTGTCGTTGTAGCGGATGCTGCGCCCTACTTCGACAACACGAGCGGTGTCGTGATTGGCATCTTCTAAAATAAAGTGTGGCGAGCCCGTCTGGACTTCATAACCGTTTTCAAGTGCTAAAATAGGTGGCACATCGGACATCTTGAGGCGCACTTCGTCTTGGCACAACCAAGCTTCGTGGGGGCCGTCTATGGCTAAAAAATGGGTGTGTGGCGTTTTCAAAAGGCCAAGGGTATGTGCAAAAGCTACCGCACAGCGCGCGCCGTTACCACAAAAAGATTGCGTGCCATCGGCATTGTAATAAATCACTTCAAAGTCAAGGCTTGCATGTGTTTGCAGCGCAATAAGGCCGTCAGCGCCTATGCCAAATTTGCGGTTGCAGAGCAGCTGAATGTCAGTAATTGACAAATTGTCATGTGCACCTGAGGTGTTGTCGAGCAGGATGAAATCATTGCCTGTACCCTGATATTTGGCGAATTGTAGTGTCATTGCGAGCAAACAAAAATAGTTGAATAATCCTTAACAATTCTTAACAAAATTTAACATTTTTCAAGCAATTTTTGGAACACTCTTTGCGTTTATGGAGCAAATAATTAAAATCTGACAGTATGACACTAACCAGCACACTCAAATTATTCGGCTTGGGTATTTTAGGAGGTACCCTTCCTTTGGCTACTTACGTCATTATTCAACATAACAGTAGCCGCTTATCGGACCAAGTACTAGATGGCAACCGAAGAGCACCCATCCATCAAGTTGATTACCAAGGCACTCCACAAGGCCTCGACTTCACTGCAGCAGCAGAAAGCACGGTGCATTCGGTGGTCCACATCACCACCAAAGTAGTGCAAACCACTTTTCAGCGCGATCCTTTTCAGGAGTTTTTCTACGGCCCTGGTGCCGGAGGCCGTGAATTCAAACAATACGGCGCGGGGGCAGGTTCGGGCGTTATCGTTTCGTCCAAGGGCTATATAGTGACCAACAACCACGTCATTGAAAATGCCAGCGAAATTGAAGTCATCCTCAACGACAACTCCAAATACGCTGCTAAAGTGGTGGGCACAGACCCCTCAACAGACATTGCCGTACTCAAAATTGAAGGTGAGAACTTCCCCGCTATTCCGATTGGCAACTCCGACGAACTCAAAATTGGCGAATGGGTTTTGGCTGTGGGCAACCCTTTTAACCTGACTTCTACCGTCACTGCCGGCATTGTATCGGCCAAAGCGCGCAACATCAATTTGCTTTCGGAGCGCAATTCCAAAGAAGTAGTGCCGATCGAATCATTTATCCAAACAGACGCGGCAGTCAACCCAGGCAACAGCGGCGGAGCGTTGGTCAATACGCGCGGCGAGCTCATCGGCATCAATACCGCTATCGCTTCTCAAACGGGTTCTTATGCTGGGTATTCCTTTGCCGTTCCGGTCAACCTCGTCGATAAAGTGATGCGCGACCTCATCGATTTTGGCATCGTGCAGCGCGGTTATTTAGGTGTGCAAATTTCAGATATTTCGCAAGAGATCAAGGAGAAAAACAAGCTCACCGACCTCAAAGGCGTCTTTATTGCAAAAGTTGTTGAGGGCGGATCTGCCGACAAAGCTGGGCTCAAAGACGGCGATGTCATACTCAAAATTGGCAGCAAAGAAGTCAACTCCGTAGCTGCTTTGCAAGAAGAAATCGGCAAGCGCCGCCCCGGCGATAAAGTCACGCTCAGCGTGCGTCAAAAAGACGGCGACATCATCACCAAAGATTTGGTGCTGCGCAACCAAGACGGCGAAACTGAATTGCTGAGCAAAGAAGAAATCAACAAAAATTACGCACTCGGCGCCACCTTCATCCCGCTCACCGACAAAGAGAAAAAAGAGCTCAACATCAGCTTTGGGGTCAAAATCAAGACCATCAGCACCGGCAAACTCAAGGCAATCGGCTTGAGCGAGGGCATCATCATTACCAAAATCAACAACGAGCCAATCGAAACCGTCGAAGAACTCACCGAAAAGTTAAGCGGTGTGAATCGAGGTGTCTTGCTGGAAATCATGGATGAAACGGGTAAAAAAGACTACCGAGGCTTAGGTTTATAAGCACTTAACGCCCAAATCAGGGAGCGTTGAAAAAGTTAAGAACTCGTTAATAACTCCACAAAAAAAGCCGTGTTCTGATTTTTTTATCCCTGATTTTCGGCGTTACTTTGCTTCATAAGCAGAAGTCAAACTTCACCTTGTAATTCAGTATAGATAAGCGCATGAGACAGTTAAAAATCACCAAATCCATCACCAATCGCGAGAGCCAATCTCTCGATAAATACCTTCAAGATATCGGTCGTGAAGAACTCATCACCGCAGAAGAAGAAGTAGAATTAGCCCGCCGCATCAAAGCCGGTGACCAAAAAGCATTAGAAAAACTCACTAGAGCCAATCTTCGCTTTGTGGTTTCTGTGGCCAAACAATACCAAAACCAAGGTCTTACCCTTCCCGACCTCATCAACGAAGGCAACTTGGGCCTCATCAAGGCAGCTCAAAAATTTGACGAAACCCGTGGTTTCAAATTCATCTCTTACGCTGTTTGGTGGATCCGTCAATCCATTCTTCAAGCTTTGGCTGAGCAAGCGCGTATCGTTCGTTTGCCACTCAACCAAGTGGGTTCACTCAACAAAATCAACAAGGCTTTCTCTCGCCTAGAGCAAGAGTTTGAGCGCCCGCCAAGTGCAGAAGAATTAGCTGAAGCACTCGAAGTTCCAGAAGATAAAATCAAAGAAAGTCTCAATGTGTCGGGTCGCCATGTATCCATGGACGCTCCCCTCACCACCAACGACGACGGCGGTACCCTCATGGACGTGATGTCTAACCCAGACTCTCCACGTACCGACCACATGCTCATGGCAGAGTCTTTACAAAAAGAAATCGAGCGCTCACTGAGCACCCTCACCGACAAAGAGCGCGAAATCATTCGTTTGTTCTTCGGCATCGGCATGAACCACGGCCTCACCTTAGAAGAAATCGGTGCTAAATTTAATCTTACCCGAGAGCGCGTGCGTCAAATCAAAGAGAAGGCCATTCGCCGACTCCGACACACCTCGCGAAACAAACTTTTGAAGTCTTATTTAGGCTAACAAATTCAAGGCTACCTACATGTGGGTAGCCTTTTTCTTTTCATCAGTAATCAATTATCCACATCAATCAACAACAAAATGGAAAACAAAGACGGTTATGAAAAAGAGCTCAACCTACACATTGAGCGCGAAAGAGCAGCTGTTAAATTGCAAAGCAAAGTCGGAGAACTCCTCTACGACAAAGGGATCGAGTTGGTCTTGTTCAGAAATCACCTCACCGACATCACCATTTCAGAAATCCTGAACCTTCACGAATACGCCAAGCAAGTCGTCAACAAACCAATCGACGTTTTTACGACTGCAGCTTTAGCAGAAACCCTCATGACCCTCGACATTCCTGCGTCTAAATTAGACATTGGTCTTTTGGCGAGCGAATGGTTGGCTGGGCAAACGGAGCAAAGCGGAATGGCGCGTTTTCTCATGGAGAAACTCGGTGATTTGCAAATCCCACAAGCCATTGAACCACGCGATGTCGTGCTGTATGGTTTTGGGCGCATTGGCCGTTTGGCTGCACGCGAGCTCATCAAGCAAGCCGGAAAAGGCCAGCAATTGCGTTTGCGCGCCATCGTTACGCGCGGTGCATCGGACGCAGACATCATCAAAAGAGCTTCTTTATTGCGCAACGACTCCGTTCACGGCGCCTTCAAAGGATCTGTCATCGAAGACCTCAGCAACAAAAGCCTGATCATCAACGGCCAAATTGTACACATGATCGATGCCGCTAACCCAGAAGACATCGACTACACCGCTTACGGCATTCAAAACGCCCTCATCATCGACAACACCGGTGTATTCACCAACCGCGAAGCACTTTCTCGTCACCTCCAGGCCAAAGGTGTTGGCAAAGTTCTGCTCACGGCGCCAGGTAAAGAAATCCCGAATGTTGTTTATGGCATCAATCAAGAAACACTCGATGTCGAAAACGAAAATATTTTCTCGGCAGCTTCTTGTACCACCAACGCCATCTCTCCTATTCTGAAAGTGGTCAACGATCATTTTGGCGTAGTGAAAGGCCATATCGAAACCGTTCACGCCTACACCAACGACCAAAACCTTTTGGACAACATGCACAAAAAACCACGTCGTGGCCGTGCAGCAGCTGTCAATATGGTCATTACCTCAACAGGAGCAGGTTCTGCAGTTACAAAAGTGATTCCAGAGCTCAAAGACAAACTCACCGCCAACGCCGTGCGCGTACCCACACCAAACGGATCACTCGCCATTTTGAGTTTAGAACTCGACAAACATGTTACGTTAGAGCAAGTCAATGCAGCCATTAAAGATGCCGCCTTACACGGCGAGTTGGTCAATCAGATCTACTATTCTTTTGACCCTGAATTGGTTTCATCTGACATCATTGGCAATACGTGTTGTAGTGTTTTTGACTCCAACGCAAGTATCGTATCATTAGATGGCAAAAATGTGGTGCTTTACGCTTGGTACGACAACGAATTTGGTTACACCAAGCAAGTGATTCGCATGGCCAAATACATTACACAAGTACGCAGAGCGATTTATTATTGATGCAAAAGAAAATCACCATAGCAATTGATGGCTATGCAGGTTGCGGCAAAAGTACACTTGCCAAAGCCCTCGCCAAAGCCCTCAATTATACTTTTATAGACTCCGGCGCGATGTATCGCGCCGTTGCCTTTTATTGCTTAGAGAATGGATTTATTTCGGAAAACGATGAAATAGACAGCACGCAGTTGCTCAAGCAGCTTGATCAACTCTCCATCAACTTGAGCCCTGATCAAAAAGTGTGGCTCAACAACCAAGACATCACGGAGGTCATTCGCTCACCAAAAGTGGCTCGTGTTGTATCAAAGGTTGCGGCAATCAAAGCCGTGCGTACCAAATTAGTAGAGCTCCAGCGGCAGATGAGCGTTGGTGGCGGCATTGTAATGGATGGCAGAGACATCGGGACGGTCGTTTTCCCTAATGCTGAACTCAAAATATTTGTAACAGCTTCTATTGAAGTCAGGACCCAACGGCGCTTAGCAGAACTCAAGACCAAAGGTGAAGACATCGATCAAGAGGCCGTACAACACAATCTCCTAGACCGCGATCACCAAGACAGTACACGAGCAGAAAGCCCACTCAAGCAGGCAACCGATGCGGTGGTCTTGGACACCTCCGCACTGAGCCGTGAAGAACAATTAGATTGGGCGCTTTCGCGCGTGGCTTTACTCGTAACCGATTAAAGCAAATACCGAGAACGACGACAACCAGTGGTCGATGTCGTAGTTGCCTTTTCCGATGCTTTCTTGTGCGTAATCCCACATGGCATTCATATTGGTTACCCATGCAGCTTTGGTGGCTTCGTCTAGCGTTCCGGCAGGCAATGTTTTGAGCATGCCGTTCAGACACCAAATGCGGTTGAGGTGATAGCCATCCCAGTGAGACTCATAGCCGTCGTGTTTGTCGGTCTTTTTGATTTGTAAATCTTTACCTGCAGTTTGCGCAGCAAATAAACCCGGGCTAAATTTCTTCAACCACACCAAGTAATCTTCGGTATCGTATACCTTGCGCATGAGGTCGGTAACGAGCAAAGAAGCCGACATGAAATCGTATTCAAATGGCTCGGCACGCAAAGGCGCGTTGGTCATTTTGCCAAAATAGCGTTTGCTGGCTTTAAGCGCCACTTTCAAGAGGTCTTCGTCGCCAAAAGTACGGGCGTAGTCGATGGCAAAAGAAAGATTGAGTGAAGGCGCGTCGTGCGAACCTGATAACTTCACTTCTTTGATGTCTTTCCAGATGACTTGTGCAGCGGCTGCACACAAATGGTGCAAAGGCGCGAGGTTTTGCAACCAACGTTCGGCGTCTGGGTCATTCCAGTTGGCCAATTCATCGGCCACCTTCAAGAGCCAACCTTGGCCATAAGGAAATTCAAATACGTAGCGCTCTTTGTTGGTTTCAAAGTATTGGTACTCTTGGCGAATGTTGTCTACGCTGAAGCTTTCGTCTAACTTGGCGCGAATAGCTGCAGCCTCAGGGATATCAGGATATGTCTTGAGGATTTTGATCAAGGCCCAGTGGTTGTGAACAGCACTGTGCCAGTCGTAGCAACCGTAAAAAGAAGGCCAAATATCGGTAGGTGTTTGGGTATCTCCGGGCTGACGCAATGCTTGGTAGTAGTAGTGAGGCGTCGGTTTAGAGGTGCAATCCAAGGAAAGTTTGGCAAAATACGATGCGCCTTCTGACGACAGCGTGTAACGACCGTCTGAAGTAGTATTGACTAATTGGGCAAACAAGAAGCTTACGCTTAAAAAAGCGCCTAAAAAGGAAGTGAGTTTGAGCATGGGATTACGCGTAAAATTTGTTAAAAAAAATCAGGATTTGAGCGGTTTTTTGAAGCCATTTTTGAAAATCGAAAGCGATTCGGTCCCGATGCCAACTATAGAAACAATATTGAGTGGAAACTCGAGCAAGACGTGAGAAAAGCTCAAGAAAAACAACAAGCTGAGGCCTAAAGAGTAGTCGTAGGCGTAGAAAGCTGAAGAAGCAATCCAGGTTACAAGCACCAAAATAAAGCGCACTTTAGGAACTTTGTGCCAGCGAATGATTTCGGTTTTGCTGAACCAGTTAAGGTAGTGATAAAGGTATGCGAAGGCGATGAAGCGCATCAGCATGATGCCGACCTCTGAGAAATAAATGAGGCCATCGATTTCTTTTTTAGTGCGCGATTTCATGACCTTTCTCGGCAAAGGCTCAAAGCGGTATTCATTGATGCTATTGATGTAGCGACTCGAGGTATCGAAGAAATACAACAGGTGGTCGTATTGAAATTGCGGCGCTAAATTGGCGGTGTTGATCGCCATTGGCTTGACCACAAATGGGCGGTCTGCAATTTTGGTGAGTGAGTCGGTGTGCGCATAAAAAGCAGCTGTATCGATGAGCCCTTGGCGCAAAAAGTAGCTTTTGTTGCCCTCTTTGGTGATGATGTCGAGGTATTCTTTATTGGTGAGCTTCTGCTCCTCGATGAGGTCAAAATGATCTAAAATGAGGTAGTTGGTGTTGTAAAATCCGTCGCCCTTTGCATAGTAAGCATCTTTACCGTAGTTAGACAAGAACGCGTCTTTGGTATCGACCGGAAGGCTAAAGACCAACAACAGCGGAATAGCGACAAAACCCACCATTTGCCACATGCCCGAAACACTGCGGCTTTTGAGCGCGCCGTAAAGCATAAACAAGCCGGTAAAGACATAGACGTGAATGAGTGTCGGGATGAGTGCAGTGAGTGCAAAAATGGTGGTGCTATCTGCGTTTGCTTGCGCGCGTTCGGGGCTGAGCCAGCCACCCACAAAGATGTAGAGCAAGAAAATGGCGCCCAATTTGATCCAAAGACTCTTGACCAAGGCAAATAAAATAGAGGCAAACAAGGCAAAAACCAAGAGTTTATCGAAGAGATTCATCTCGACAAAGTAGTCGTAGACATCTTTACTGAAGCCGAAATCTTTGGCGAAGGCGGCATAGGATAGCAAAACACCAACGATGAGCAGAACGAGGAAGTCCCACTTGCCTTTTGCGTAATACTGGCGATCGTGTAGCCAACTGATTTCGGTGAGGTAATGCAAAGGCCCTAAGTATGCATAGGCCAAAAGAAAAGTTTCAAATGGAAAATAATACGCCAACACCGCGGTGATGAGCATTAAGCCGATATTGAGGTAGTTGATGCGGTCTGCTTTGAGCACGTTCATTTGCTGCTTTTTTTAGATACATACAAAAATAAGCAAAGCACTTTCGGCAAAAAAATGATATTGCTCATTTATTTCAAGGATGTTTATTCGGCCTCTGGCGCTTCGTCGAATAGTGGAATTTGATCCGGGTTGTCGTCTTCTTTTTTGGAGAGGTCCCACTCCATGCTGGCTGGTTCGGCTTCTTCTTCGGCTTGTTGGTCCTCGATTTCAAGCGCTTCTTCTACTGGCCAAGGCTCTGGGCTCTCATCGATTGGATGGGTCAAGACAATTTCTTTGACCTTCATTTTGGTCATTTGATTGCCCTGCGCTTTCATGCCTTTGACATCGATGAGGTCCGCTAAATGGAGGACTTGATCTGGCAGGTTCTTGGTTTCTTTGAGCAATTTATTGAAGACAATGCGGGCCTCGGGGCGGAATGCCGTAGAAACGACATCTAGGTAAGAGCCTTGTGCTTCAGAAATGTAACTCACGCGTTTGTCTTGGGTTACTTCACAGACAAAGCGCTTGACGTAGTGCAGTTCTTTCTCGGCGTCGTAGTAAACCGCTGAAATCGGGCGGTCTTGGATCCATTTTTCGATGTGGATCATGTCTTCGTCGAAGTGCGTGGCCAAATCAAAGGTACTGAGGCGGTATTCGCCGTTTTTGTAGAGTGTCAAGATGCGGTCTTCGCCTTTGAATGAACCCAAAAACTTGCCGCGGCCTTCGTCGTTTAGGCGCCCCACAACGGTATCGTACCAAATTTTACGGGCCGCAAGTGTAGAGCCTCCCACCTCTTTTTGGACAATTTTTTGAATGATTTCTTTGGTGACACGGTTACCCGCAGAGTTGCGGCCTTTGATGAGCAGCGCACCGAGGTCGATGTCAAAACGCAGGCGCTTGAGATGCGGACGCGGACGCAGCAAAACACTAATGACTTCTCTTTCGCCATTCGGATGCACGCTGAAATAAAGCATTTTGGATCCTTTGGTGCCTTTTGTGAGGTCGTATTCGGTGTCTCGGGTGATGGAATTGACGTAAAAACGCTTCATCATGGTAGGGCCGCCGGTGCCGTCTTGATAGAACAGATGGTAAATGGTGCGCGTATCGCCTTTTTTCCAGACGTTGGCGTAAATGAGGCCTTTGCCGATGAACTTTTTATCGGCTACTTTGGTGATCATCAGCTTGCCAGAAGAGAAAAAGCAAATGACGTCGTCGATTTCAGAGCAATCGGATACGGGTTCGTTCTTTTTGAGGCCATAACCAATAAAGCCTTCTTCGTAGTCTACGTAGAGTTTGCGATTGGCAATAATGACCTTGCTGGCCGTAATGGTATCGAAGGTTTTGATTTCGGTCTTGCGCTCGCGGCCTGCTCCAAAACGCTTTTTGAGGTCTTTGAAGTAATCGATGGCGTATTCAACCAAATTGGCTAAATGATGCTTGACCTGCTGCATCTCCTCCTCTATTTTGAGCAAGGCTTCGTCGGCTTTGTCGGCGTCGAAGCGCGTGATGCGGATCATGGGGATCTGCGTCAGCTTTTGTAAATCTTCGTCTTGGATTTCGCGAAGGAGCTGCTTTTTGTAGGGTTTGAAACGCTCGTAGAGATAAACATAGAGGGCCTCGCGGTCGCTGTAATGCTTGAACTCGATGTACATTTCGTGGTTGATGAAGAGCTTCTCTAAAGTGGAGAAATGCCACTGACGCTCGAGCTCATCTAATTTGATTTCGAGTTCGAGCTTGAGCAACATTACGGTATGATCCGTATTGACCTTCAGGATTTCGGTAATGCCCATAAAGCGCGGGCGCTCGCCGTCGATGATAGACGAATTGGGCGAAACAGAAACCTCGCAGTCGGTAAAGGCATAAAGTGCGTCGATGGTGTTGTCTGGCGAGACACCCGGAGCCAAATGCACGATAATTTCGGCCTCAGAAGAGGTGTTGTCTTCGATTTTCTTGATCTTGATCTTGGCTTTGTCGTTGGCTTTGATCACGGATTCTATCAATGAAGTGGTGGTGGTTCCGTATGGAATTTCATTGATGATGAGCGTTTTGTTATCGACCTTGCGGATTTTAGCACGGATGCGCACACGTCCGCCGCGCAGGCCGTCGTTGTAGCCCGAGAAGTCGGCCATTCCGCCATTGGGGAAATCGGGCAAGATCTCTACTTTTTTGCCGCGCAAATGATTGATAGACTGCTCGATGAGCTCGATGAAGTTGTGGGGCAAAAACTTACAGGCCATCCCGACGGCAATTCCTTCAGCTCCTTGTGCGAGCAGCAAAGGAAACTTCATGGGCAGTTGTTGCGGTTCTTTGTTTCGGCCATCGTAAGATGACAACCAGTTGGTGGTTTTCGGGTTGAAGGCCACGTGCAAGGCAAATTTGCTCAAACGCGCCTCGATGTAACGGGCTGCCGCAGCGCCGTCGCCGGTGAGGGTGTTGCCCCAGTTCCCTTGGCAGTCGATCATGAGGTCTTTTTGACCAATTTGCACCAAGGCGTCGCCGATGGAGGCATCGCCGTGTGGGTGGTACTTCATGGTGTTGCCGATGATATTGGCGACCTTATTGTAGCGGCCGTCTTCCATCTCGCGCATGGAGTGCAAAATGCGGCGCTGTACGGGCTTGAGGCCATCGTATAAACTAGGTACGGCACGCTCCAAGATGACATAACTTGCATAATCCAGGAACCAACTTTGGTACAAGCCATTGAGCGGGACAATTTTGTCGTCCACGTGCTGTTTTTCAAATGGATTATGCCCGCTTTCTTCTTGTGGCATTTGGTCTTCGATTTCGTCTTCTGCCATGTTAAGATGCTAATTCGGTGGTTGTTGCTTCTTCTGTAGTGTCGGCCGCTGGGGTTTCGGGAAGGTCTTTTTCGACGCGCAGGTTGTCGATGATGAAATCTTGTCTTTCTGGGGTGTTTTTACCCATAAAATATGACAAGATGGAATCAATGGAGGCGTCTTTGGTGAGGATCACGGGCTCTAGACGGATGTCTTCGCCAATAAAGTGAATGAATTCGTCTGGCGAGATTTCACCCAAGCCTTTAAAGCGCGTGATTTCCGGATTTTTGCCGAGTTCAGCCATTGCGGCGCGGCGTTCGTCTTCGGAGTAGCAATAAATCGTTTTCTTTTTGTTGCGCACCCTGAAAAGTGGTGTTTGCAGTACATAAACGTGGTTGCGCTTGACAAGATCCGGGAAAAACTGCAAGAAAAACGTAAGCAGGAGCATGCGGATGTGCATACCGTCGACATCGGCATCGGTGGCAATGACAATGCGGTTGTAGCGCAGGTTGTCCATGTCTTCTTCGATGTCTAGTGCCGCTTGAATGAGGTTGAACTCTTCGTTTTCGTAAACAACCTTTTTGGTGAGGCCGTAGCAGTTGAGCGGCTTACCTCGCAGCGAGAACACCGCCTGCGTGTTTACGTCTCTAGACTTCGTGATCGAACCACTCGCGGAGTCACCTTCTGTAATAAACAGCGTGGTGTCTTCTCTGCGCTGGTCTTTGAGGTCGGTGAGGTGCGTGCGGCAATCGCGCAGCTTTTTGTTGTGCAAGCTGGCTTTTTTGGAGCGGTCGCGGGCTAATTTGCGGATGCCAGCTAAATCTTTGCGCTCGCGCTCAGATTGCTTGATTTTCTTTTCAATGATTTCGGCAACATCTGGGTTGCGGTGCAGGTAGTTGTCGAGTTTGTCTTTGAGAAAGTCGTTGATGAATGCCCGCATGGACTTTCCGCCCGGCTCAATTTCTTGAGAACCCAACTTGGTTTTGGTCTGGGACTCAAAAACAGGCTCCACTACCTTTACGGCGATGGCCGCTACAATAGACTGACGGATATCCGAGGCTTCGTAGTTTTTGTTGTAAAAATCTCGGATGACTTTGGCGACAGATTCTCTAAATGCGCTTTGGTGCGTACCACCTTGTGTGGTGTGCTGGCCATTGACAAAAGAGTAGTAGTCTTCGCCGTAGGTGCGGCCGTGCGTGAAAGCGACTTCGATGTCGTCGTCTTCGAGGTGCATTATTGGATAAAGCGGATCGCCGTCCATGTTGTTCTCAAGCAAATCTTTGAGACCATCTTTGGAGTTGAACTTTTCGCCGTTGTAATAAATAGACAAACCTCTGTTGAGGTAGCAATAGTTCCACATCATTTTGTCGAGGTAGGCCGTCTTGAAAGCGTACTTCTTGAAAATGGTGTCGTCTGGGGTAAATTCTACATAGGTACCGTTGCCTTCTTCGGTGGCTTCTATGGCCGTTTCTGAAACGAGCTCACCGCGCTCAAAAATAGCGGTCTTTTTTTGGCCGTCGCGAACCGCATAAAGCATGAAATATGAAGACAGCGCATTGACTGCCTTTGTACCTACACCGTTCAGACCAACTGACTTTTTAAATGCTTTGGAGTCGTACTTTCCGCCGGTGTTCATTTTGGAAACAACCTCGACCACTTTGCCAAGTGGAATCCCGCGGCCATAATCTCGGACAGAAACTTTGCCGTCTTTGACTTTGATGTCAATGCGCTTGCCGTTGCCCATTACGAATTCATCGATACAGTTATCGACTACTTCTTTGACCAAGATATAAATACCGTCGTCAGCCGCAGCGCCATCGCCTAGCTTTCCAATGTACATTCCGGGACGCAAACGAATGTGTTCTTTCCAATCTAAGGAACGTATGTTGTCTTCGGTGTATTGATTTTCAGCCATGTAGCTTTACAAAATTTGGAACAAACAAAAATAACAATCTATTGCGCTCGCAAGTCGCTTGATGGGCGGAAATTATAAACTAAATGTGTTGATAACAATAGGAATTCGGCTATCTTTGCCCTCAAATTGAATTAGAATTATGGCAAATACTGCAGATATCCGCAACGGTTTGTGCATCAAGCACAACGAAAAACTCTTTCAAATTATCGAATTTCAACACGTGAAGCCCGGTAAAGGCCCCGCGTTCGTACGCACCAAAATGCGTCAAATTGAAAGTGGAAAAGTCCTTGACCACACCTTCTCGGCAGGTCACAAAATTGAACCTGTTCGCATCGAAAACCGCGAATACCAATACCTCTACCAAGAGTCTGACAATTACATTTTCATGAACAACGAATCTTTTGAGCAAGTCAATATCCCGCTCAAAATGGTCGAAAAACCAGGTTTCTTGCAAGAGGGAATGACCGTCAACATCCTTTACCATGCCGAAGAAGAAATGCCGCTTGTTGTGGAGCTTCCGATGTATATCATTTCGGAGGTAACCTACACCGAGCCAGGCGTCAAAGGAGACACCGCAACCAACTCGATGAAACCAGCCACCATCGCAACCGGCGCAGAAGTACGCGTTCCGTTGTTTATTGACAATGGTGAGGTCATCAAAATTGATACACGCACAGGCGTTTACGTAGAACGCGTCAAAGGATAACATGAAAAATACAGCCCTCAGCCACAAACACATCGAACTCGGCGCCAAAATGGTGCCTTTCGCTGGTTATAACATGCCCGTACAGTACGAAGGCGTCAATGCCGAACACGACACCGTTCGCAATGGCGTGGGTGTTTTTGATGTTTCCCACATGGGTGAGTTCTTGTTAAAAGGGCCAAAAGCCCTCGACCTCATCCAAAAAGTATGCACCAACGACGCTTCCGTTCTTTTTGACGGCAAAGCACAGTATAGCTGCATGCCCAACGGCAAAGGCGGTATCGTAGACGACCTCATTATTTACCGCATCGACGCCGAAACTTACTTTATTGTCGTCAATGCGTCCAACATCGAAAAAGACTGGAACTGGATTGCCAGCCACAACGACCTCGGTGTAGAAATGGAAAATTTATCAGATGGTTATTCTTTGCTCGCGATTCAAGGCCCGAAAGCTGCAGAAGCCATGCAAAGCCTCACTGCTATTGACCTGAGCAACATGACCTACTATACTTTCCAATACGGTACTTTTGCCGGCATTGAAAACGTGATGGTTTCGGCTACAGGTTATACTGGATCGGGCGGTTTTGAAGTGTACGTTAAAAACGAAGACGCCGAAAAACTCTGGGACGCCGTATTTAACGCCGGCGCCAACTGGGGCATCAAGCCTATTGGCCTTGCTGCGCGCGACACCCTTCGTTTGGAAATGGGCTTTTGCTTATACGGCAACGACATCGACGACAGCACCTCACCTTTAGAGGCCGGCCTTGGCTGGATCACCAAATTCACCAAAGATTTCACAGACTCCGAATTCTTAAAAGACCAAAAAGAAGCTGGGGTTACTAGAAAACTCGTTGCTTTTGAAATGATCGACCGCGGTATTCCACGCCACGACTACCCTATTTTAGATGCGAGCGGAGCCGTGATCGGCAAGGTTACTTCTGGCACGATGTCGCCAAGTATGAAAATTGCAATTGGCCTAGGCTATGTGCACACCTCACACAGCGCACTCGATTCAGAAATTTTCATCGAAATCAGAGAAAAAGGAATCAAAGCAAAAGTGACAAAACTGCCTTTTTACAAGGCTTAAATTCAATCCCTAATGACCAACGCACCGCGCGGGTCATCAGCTAATATCGCCGAGGGCTGCTTTTGTAAAGCGGCCCTTTGTTTTTTACTCGAGCGCATTTCAAAAAGATAGCTTTCTTTGCCCTGCGTTTTCAAATAGGCTATTTGCTCGGCCGTGATGTCCTTGCTGCGCATCATCAGACCAGCTAGTGCGGGTACTTTTTCGAGTTGCTTGAGCCCTTCATCAAAAGTTACGGTAGAAAACACCACCTTGAAATCTTGACTCAAGGCGGTCAACCAATTTGGATTGGATGAATCAAGAATAATTTGAGTTCTATATTGAATGGGAATTTCGTAGAGGGCCGCTTTAAATTGTTCCATGTCAACATAACCCGCTGTACATTCGTTCCAGTGTTTGAGGTCTAAAATGAGCAAGTGCCCTGGCTGCAGAAACGGCCAAATTTGATCGAGGCGCGCGAGTTTTTCGCGGTGTAAACTTTTGTAGCGCAAATGTTCGAGTTCAGCATCGCTCGTTTCAAAAATACAACCGGCTCCATCTGTGTGCGCTTCAAGCTTGTTTTCATGATACAACCAAAGCGTGCCATCTGCACTCATGCGCACATCCACCTCGACACCATCCATGGTTGGTAAACTCAAGGCCAATTGTATCGACTCTATGGAATTGTCGTGAAAAGCGCTCATGCCAATGTCCATACCCATACCCGCATGGCCAAAAATCTGCACTTCAGGATAACTTTCCTGTTTGCGACAAGCCAACATGAGAAAGCTCAACAGCACAAAAAGAAACGAATGATTGGGGTATTTACGCACGGAATAAAAAGTAATGTAACTGCAGCTGCGGATTAAAAAAGATGGGCTTATTTTGATAGCTGAGTCCGGATAAGGTTTCCATGGCCAGCCCTGCAAAAAGCGCCACTCCCCATTCATATTTTGGACCAAATGCCAAACCTACACCACCATAAATACCCTGATGCAGGTCTAAAAAAGTAGTTTTTTGCATATCGCATTGGTAGCGAAACGAATAAAAGGGCATGGTTTTCTTAAATGCATACTGTGAAATCGCATCTATCCAAAAAAGACCTACCGCTGGTGCCAAGGCGCCTTGCAAACTGCGTTCAACTCCAAAACCAAGATCTAGACCTAAGCCACCTAATTCGAATGCCTTCAGCACTTTCACACTCAGCACCTGATCATAACGGTGCAAAGAAGCGCCCATGCCAACAAACTGTTGTGCACGGAGATTCATGAAAGTAGACAGGCATAAAAAAAGAAATAGTCGAGACCACATGCGTGCAAAAATAAAAAAGGCCTTCGAGAGAAGGCCTTTTCCATTCAAATATATTTGTTGGTCTTAAACCAAACCTTGGTCAATCATGGCGTCAGCTACTTTTACGAAACCAGCGACGTTGGCGCCTTTGACGTAATCGACGGTGCCGTCGGCATCTTTACCGTATTTGACACAAGATTCGTGGATAGAAACCATGATGTTGTGCAAACGCTCGTCTACTTCTTCTGCTGCCCAAGACAAGCGCAAAGAGTTTTGCGACATCTCAAGACCTGAAGTAGCTACACCACCTGCATTAGATGCTTTTCCTGGAGCGAACAATATTTTTGCCGCTTGGAAAACTGAAATAGCTTCTGGTGTAGAAGGCATGTTGGCACCTTCAGCAACGCACATCACGCCGTTGGAAACGAGTGCTTGTGCTTCTTCGCCGTTGAGTTCGTTTTGTGTAGCACAAGGAAGTGCGATGTGCGCTTTTACTTCCCAAGGACGCTTGCCAGCGACAAACTGTGCTCCTGGGAATTGCTTCGCGTATTCAGAGATACGGCCGCGACGTACATTTTTGAGGTCCATGACCCAAGCTAACTTTTCAGCATCGATACCAGCTGCGTCGTAGATGTAGCCTTCTGAATCTGAAAGCGTCACGACAGTTGCGCCGAGTTGGGTTGCTTTTTCGCAAGCGTATTGCGCTACATTTCCAGAACCTGAAACTGCGACAATTTTACCATTGAAAGACTCGCCTTTAGTTGCTAACATTTCTTTTGCAAAGTATACAGTACCATAACCTGTTGCTTCTGGACGGATCAAAGAACCACCCCAGTTGCGGCCTTTACCGGTTAATACACCTGTAAATTCGTTGCGCAAACGCTTGTACTGACCAAACATGTAGCCGATTTCACGACCACCCACGCCGATGTCGCCAGCAGGCACGTCTGTATCAGGGCCGATATGACGAGCGAGCTCAGACATAAATGATTGGCAAAATTTCATGACTTCGTTGTCTGATTTGCCTTTCGGATCAAAATCAGAACCACCTTTACCACCACCCATAGGCAATGTAGTAAGGGAGTTTTTAAAGATTTGCTCGAATCCTAAGAATTTGAGGATAGAGAGATTGACAGATGGGTGAAAACGCAAACCACCTTTGTACGGACCAATAGCGCTGTTGAATTCTACGCGGTAGCCACGGTTTACTTGAATATCGCCGTTGTCGTCTAACCAAGGAATGCGGAAAATAATGGTACGCTCTGGTTCTACGATGCGGTCGAGAATTTTAGCTGTTTTGTATTTCGGATTAGCCTCAATAAAAGGAATAACCGCTTCGGCTACTTCCTGAACCGCTTGCAAAAACTCTGGCTCATGGCCGTTTTTTGCGCGAACACGATCCATGAAAGCCTCGATTTCTGCGTGATACTGATTTGACATAATAAATAAGGTGTTTTAGTTTGTAAACTTGGGCAAAAATAATCCAAAATAAGGTCCAAAGACCATCTTTTTTCAACATTTTATTAGTGTCAAAATGACACTAATTTGAAGTGTAAATAAAAACCCGGTGCGGAAATTTGACCTTGGACAAAAAAGTAGTTATTTTTACAACTCTCAAAGCAACCCAACCGCACACATTTGCGTTTGAGGGGAGTACCTACGAACAAGAACAAAAGCTACATGAAAATAAAATCAACTTTACTCGCTACGCTTTCAGGCATTTTATTTCTTGCCCTTTCATTACTGAATGCCACGAATACACTTGCCCAAGGGCCAGTTACCTTATGTTTGGGGCAAGATGCAACCGTTTGCCCAGGGCAGGCTGTCATTATCAACAACTGTAATGCCGGTACAACCCCAGGAACAGCTGCAGGCCTCTACCTCAACGCCCCAACCAATGTACAGCTTTCAGACGACTCTTGGTCGGGCAGTGTGGCAATTGGCTTTCCATTTAGTTTTTATGGCAATACCTACACACAATGTGTGATCGGATCCAACGGCCTCGTTTCATTTAACTTGGCCAATGCAGGCGGCTACTGCCCTTGGGCCTTGAATGGCGTAGGCACCTTGCCCAATGCAGGGTTTGCTGCTGCCAAAAATACCATCATGCTCACCTACCAAGACATCAATCCGTCTTTGGGTGGCCAAATTCAATACCAAACCATTGGAACAGCTCCAAACAGAAAATTTGTTGTTTTGTACAAAAACATCATGATGTTTAGCTGTACGTCGCAGTGTAACTACATGGCTATTGTCATGTACGAAACCTCCAATATTTTCGAATTACACATTGGCAACAAACCCATTTGTACTGGATGGAACAGCGGTTTGGCCATCCAAGGCTCCGAGAACAACATGCCAATGCCTACTGCACACATCACGCCAGGTCGCAACAACACTGTTTGGGGCGCCAACCAAGATGGCCGCAGATTCTTACCGACCTCGCCAAGCAATACAGCTTCCTATACAATGTCTCAAATTCCTTACGTCATGGTCAATAGCCCAGGAAGTAATTTTGTTTGGGCCAACACCAACGGTCAAACCTTCCCGTACAACAACGGAACCCTCAATGTCAATATCGTACCTCCAGGCACCACTGGCTACTTCTTATCTGGTGCTGCATGCGGAACCAGCATTGGCTCCATTACCCAAGACACCACCTGGATCACACGCGCCACACCATCCGTCACCACCACTACCCTACCAGATGTCTGTACACAGGGTGTTGGTAGTGCAACGGCTATTCCTGGCGCAGGCTCACCCACTCCTTGTACCTACACCTGGAACCCAGGTGCCATTGTAGGCAACCCGATCAACAACCTTTTTGCAGGCACCTACACGGTTACCCAAATAGATGGCAACGGTTGTAGCGCAACTGCCACAGCAGTTATTAGCGACACACCCGCCTCATTTACCGCCACCACCACCCTCGTTTCTTGCATAGGCGGCAACGACGGCACCGCCACCGCTAACGTCACACCTGCCACAGGTGTCATTACCTACGAATGGAGCAACGGTCAAACATCCCAAACCGCAACAGGGCTGAGTGCTGGTAATTATTGGTGCTATGCCTCTAACACCACAGGATGTTCAGATACCATTTACGTCACCATTGCCGAAGTTCCTGCCATGGTACTGAGCGCCATCAACGTTGCAGACGCCGATTGCTACACCGTTGCAAATGGCGAAGCCACTATCGATGTGCAATTGGGTACTGCGCCTTACACTTTTGATTGGGACATCTCAGCCTCTTTGGCTGCCACAGCGCTCGACCTCGGTGCTGGGCTGCACACTTGTACCGTGACAGACGCCAACGGTTGTATCCAAACCATTTCAGTGAACATCAACCAACCGAGCCCACTAGACATCACCTTCTTGACCCAAGACACCATGATTTGTTCTGAGGCCAGTATTTTACTTTCTGCAATCGGCGCAGGCGGTTCTAGCGCCTACACCTTCTCTTGGACTGAAGATGGCATTCCTGTTGGCAATGGCACAAGCATCACCGTAGACCCAATCAACTCCGGTACGGTTTATTGTGTTACCCTCAGCGAGGCTTGTGGTTCGCCAACCACTACCGAGTGCATGACCATCATCTTCCCATTAGAAATCATCCCTGTGATCACAGCCGTTGACAACCAAATTTGTACGCCAGGCGATTTTCAATTGCACAATATGTCTAGCAACAGCCAAGACATCTCTAGCACGTCTTACCTCTTCTCTAACGGCGACAGCTTTACGGTTCCCAACCAAGACGACCTCCTTCATACCATTGTACAACCCGGCGTCTACGACTTATCTGTTGTCATGACTTCAGTACACGGCTGTATTTACAACGGCTTCTTCGACGACCTCCTCACGGTTACCGACAACCCAACGGCGAACTTCACCATCTCTAAAAACCCTGTTACTTGGTTTGAAACAACGGTACAAACCAACGACGTCTCTATGGGTAATATTGCGCAATACAACTGGTCTTCTCCAGGTTCTACAAACATTGTAAGTACAGGTTCTAGCGCCATGATTACCTACCCTGAAGGAGTAATGGGTTCTTATCCAATTATGCTTACCGTCACCACCGTAGATGGCTGTTCAGATTCCATTACAATTGATATCGATGTGGTAGCTGATGTCATTTTCTATGCGCCAACTGCTTTTACACCGGATGACGACGAACACAACCAAGTTTGGTCTTTCTATGTAGAGGGCATCGACTTCGAAAACTTCCATTTAGAAATCTTTAACCGCTGGGGCGAAGTCATCTGGGAAACCTACGACACCAAAGGATTCTGGGACGGCTATTACAACGGCATGAAAGTGCAGCCGGGCACCTATTCTTGGAAGGCTTGGTTCAAAGACAAAGACACCGACGGTAAAACAGTCAAAACAGGCATGATCCACGTTATTCGCTAGGTTGCCATGAAAATACTCCTGATTTCATTTCTTTCTCTCTTTGTTGCGCAATGCTCCAAAATCTCACTAGAACTCATGAGCATGGCCAGCGGCGTAACGAGTGCCACGGCGCCTCCTACAGCACCACAACTCACCAACGCCGAAGTCATTTCTGGCCTCAAAGAAGCGTTACAAGTGGGCATCAAAAATGCAGTGAACCAAAGCGCTGTAGTGGATGGCTTTTTGGGGAATGCACAAATTAGACTACCCTTCCCTCCTGACGCCCTTAAAGTAAAAGAAAAAGCCTTACAGCTTGGCATGAACAACCAAGTCGAGCAATTCGAGACTACGCTCAATAGAGCGGCAGAAGAAGCAGTTAAAGAAGCCCTACCTATTTTTACACAGGCCATTCTCAACATGAGTGTGCAAGATGGTTTTGCCATTTTGAAAGGTGGAAACGGCGCAGCTACTGCTTTTCTGAAAAACCAAACAAGCCAACAACTTTGCAATGCTTTCTTGCCAAAGGTAAAGGAAGCTACTGCTAAAGTGAGCCTCACTGCAAAGTGGACACCACTCATGAACAAATACAACCAAGCCATGGCCCTCACAGGCGGAGAAAAAATCAACCCAGACCTAGACGCGTTCGTTACACAGCGTGCCATAGACGGCTTGTTTTTGATGGTTCAGCAAGAAGAAGACAAAATCCGTGTCAACCCTGCGGCACGCGTTACAGACCTCCTCGCTAAGGTTTTCGGATCGCTTTAAATTCATCTTCCCTAGCCACTGACGCATGCAGTTTCCAGCAACAGAATTGGTTCTCGATGCAAACGGAGCCGTTTATCACCTCGGGCTGCAGCCCCATCAATTGGCCACCAAAGTCATTTTAGTCGGCGACCAAGATCGGGTTGCTAAAATCTCCCGCTTTTTTGATCACACCGAAAGCCGTGTGCAGCACCGCGAATTTGTAAGCCACACGGGCACCTTCCAAGGCAAGCGCCTTACAGTGCTTTCCACTGGCATTGGTACCGACAACATCGATATTTGCATGGCCGAGCTCGATGCATTGGTGAACATCAATCTGGCAGCGCGCGCAGAAAAACAAGAAAAAACCAGTCTAGAAATCGTTCGAATTGGCACCTGCGGCATGCTCCAATCTGACATGCCCCTGCACTCATTTGTGCTTTCTACCCACGCGCTGGGTCTAGATAACATCGCGCACTTCTACCCCATTGATTTCAGTAAAGAGGAGCAACACCTATTGACTCAAATCAACACGCAAGTTCACTTCCCCGGAGGCGTTGTACCCTACTTGAGTGCAGCAAGTTCGGAAATGGTCCAAAAACTGGCATCAGATCGGGTCAGAAAGGGAATCACGGTAACGAGCTCTGGGTTTTACGGCCCACAAGGTAGGTCTTTGAGATTGGCAAGCAAAATGCCTGACATCCACCGTGCCCTTGAAAAATTCAATGACAACGGGCAGCAGATTGTCAACTTTGAGATGGAAAGCTCGGCTATTTTTGCGCTCGGAAAAGCACTCGGACATCGTTGTACGAGTATTTGTTTGGGCGTAGCCAATAGGCCTCAGGAAATCTTTTCTACCGGAATTGAGACGGCAATGGACGAGCTCATCACTTACGTTTTAGAGCGCATCTAGCGCTTAACGCTTACTTCAAGAATTTATCTAAGGTAATGTGCAGGTTGAGACCGCGCAGCTGTGCACCACTTGCCACAATAACGCCGTTGCCATCCAGCAAAAATGCATTTGGAATGGTAGCAACTTGGTAATTGGCAGCAGCCAAACCTTGTGCGTCGAGTACGTGGTATTTCCAGACGAGTTTGTCTGCGAGAATAGCTTGTTTCCAAGCCTCTTGATCGCGATCGAGAGAAACACTGAAAACCTCAAAACCTTTAGCGCCTTTGAATTCTTTTTGATGGTACTTTTGATAAGCCTCTACCACATTGGGGCTTTCTTTGCGGCACGGACCACACCAAGAAGCCCAGAAATCTACCAACACCATTTTGCCACGCAAGCTAGATAGTTTGAGGGTTTTGCCTTTTGGCGACACCAATGCAATTTCTGGCGCGGTGGCGTCTGTTGGCACCATAGCAGTTGCCTCTTGCCTAAAGCACAGCGCATAGCAAGCAAATGCGGCAACAAGGGCTATAATGAGGATGCTCGACTTTCTCATCCGATTCTTCTGATGTCGGCACCGATGTTGTTGAGGCGGTATTCGATGTCTTGGTAGCCGCGGTCAATTTGCTCGATGTTGTGGATCACGCTTTTTCCTTTTGCAGACAAAGCGGCAATCAAAAGCGACACACCGGCACGGATATCGGGAGAGGTCATTTCAATGCCTTTGAGGTCGTGCTCGCGATTGAGGCCAATGACAGTAGCGCGGTGCGGATCGCAAAGGATAATTTGGGCGCCCATGTCGATGAGTTTATCGACAAAGAATAGGCGAGATTCAAACATTTTTTGATGAATGAGCACAGAGCCTTTGGCTTGTGTGGCCACCACTAAGATAATAGAAAGGAGGTCAGGCGTAAAACCTGGCCATGGCGCATCGTAGATGGTCATGATCGAGCCATCGATGAAGGTTTCGATTTCGTATTTCTCTTGCGCCGGAACAAAGATGTCGTCTCCACGGCGCTCTAATTTGATGCCGAGTCTTCTGAAAACATTTGGAATGATGCCGAGGTTTTCCCAAGAGACATCTTTGATGGTGATTTCGGATTGGGTCATGGCGGCCAAGCCAATGAAGCTCCCGATTTCGATCATGTCGGGCAAAATGCGGTGAAAACAGCCACCGAGTGACTTCACACCTTGAATTTTGAGCATATTGGAGCCAATTCCGGTGATTTGGGCACCCATTGAATTGAGCATTTTACAGAGTTGCTGGATGTAAGGCTCGCAAGCGGCGTTGTAAAATGTGGTTTCACCTTCTGCCATGACAGCCGCCATCAGGATATTGGCTGTGCCGGTCACAGATGCTTCGTCTAGGTGAATAAAAGTACCTTTGAGGTCGGCAGCTTCTACAGAGTAGAAATGCTCACCGGCGTCGTAGTTGAATTTGGCACCTAAGAGCGCAAATCCTTCAAAGTGGGTGTCTAGGCGACGGCGTCCAATTTTGTCTCCGCCTGGCTTTGGGATAAAGCCTCGGCCGTAACGTGCGAGCAAGGGCCCGACAATCATGATGGAGCCGCGCAAAGAAGAAGCTCGCTTTTTGAAATCTTCCGTTTCTAGGTAGGCGAGGTCAATTTCTTTGGCTTGAAAGATATAAGTGCCTTTCTCGACTTTTTCGACCTTCACACCCATCGTTTGCAATAAAGCGATGAGTTTATTGACATCGACGATATCTGGAATATTGGATATCGTGACTTTTTCTGAGGTCAGTAAAGGTGCACAAAGCACTTGTAGCGCCTCGTTTTTTGCGCCTTGCGGAATGATTTCACCTTTGAGTGGCTTGCCACCGTAAATTTCAAAAGAAGCCATGCTTTATTTTTTGATGAATTTTTTCTTTTTGTACTTATTGTTGTTGTTGCTCTTTTGCTTGTTAAAGCGTTGGTTTTTCTGCTGATTTTGACCAATACCCATGGTTTTGAGCAGGGTGTTGGTATGGACTAAATCATCGGGGTTTTCCAAAATGAGGTCACCTTTGGAAAGTTCTTTGAGCTGCTGGGCAATAACGTTGTTTTCGACGGTGTCGTTGTTGTAGGCCAAAAACTGTTTTTTCATGAAGTTGGCCATGGTGGTTTTGAGGAATTCTTTTTCCTCTGGAATGGTCACCTCTTTGGAAGCCTCTAAAATCGCCTGCGTATACTTTCCGTAATGACCGAAGCGAATTTTGCTCGAGGGGTAGGTCATGCGCTGTGGCTTCTCGTTGAGCACCTCTGGCTTTGGTTTGTCATATGGAGAATCTACATCGAACTCGAAATTAGACATCACGAATAAGTGTGTCCAGAGCTTGTGGCGGTAGTCCTCGACATCGCGCAGGTGCGGGTTGAGCTGTCCCATCACTTCGATAATGGCTTTGGCAGCGAGGTTGCGCTCAGTGCGGTTGGGGAGTTCCATGGCATGAGCGATCATGTTCTGGACGTTGCGACCGTATTCTGGCAAAATGAGCGGACCACGCGTGGTGTTGTATTCCATGTTTATTTTTCTAAGTGTGCGCCTAAGGCGTTGTCGTAAATGTCTTTGGCTTCGGTAATGAACCCATAATGTTGTTCGTCAATTTGAAGTTTGCCTTTGGTGACGTGCCCAAGTAGGGTCATGTTGACGCCAGAAGCGACCATGTATTCTACAAATGCTTCTTCTTGTTCTTCGGTAACGGATACCACTGCTCGGCCCTGACCTTCGCCAAATAAGAAGGCGTCTAGGCGGATGTCGGCATCGGAAACGATATCAAAACCTAAACCTCTCGGCATAGACATCTCGACGAGCGAAACGTAAAGACCACCGTCGGCGACGTCGTGTACAGCATTGACCAAACCTTCTGCAATCAGGCCTTTGAGGGCTTGGTGCATTTGAAATTCTTTGTCGAGATCAAAATAAGGTGCTGGCGAAGCTTTGACGCCGTGGTAAGTGGCGAGGTATTCGGAAGAGGAGATGTCTTCGGTGTAGTCGCCGATCAAGAAAATGAGGTCCCCTTTTTGCTTGAAATCGAGGGTCATGATTTTGTCTTTGTCCGGGACAATGCCGATCATGCCGATCGTTGGAGTCGGGAAAACCGGCACTTCTTTGCCGTTCATGACGGTTTGGTTGTAAAAAGAGACGTTGCCGCCTGTTACGGGTGTTTCGAATTTCAAGCAAGCTGCAGACATGCCTTTGATGGCGCCCACAAATTGCCAGTAAGATTCTGGATTGTAAGGATTGCCGAAGTTGAGGCAATTGGTGATGGCACTCGGGTTTCCGCCGGCACAGGTGATGTTGCGCGCCGCTTCAGAAACGGCGATCATGGTGCCAATTTCTGGATCGGCATTGACGTAGCGCGAGTTGCAGTCTACGGTCATGGCGAGGGCTTTGTTGGTGCCTTTGATATTGACGATGCCTGCATCTGACGGGCGATTGGTGGTCATGTTGCGGGTACCGACCATAGAGTCGTATTGTTCGTAAACCCAACGCTTAGAGGCGATATTTGGCAAGCCGAGCATGGCGTCAGCCACCACTTTGAGGTCTTGAGGTTCGGCAACCTGAGAGATGTCGAATTTTTTGAATTCTTGGTAATAAGCAGGCTCGGTGTATTCGCGCTTGTATTGTGGCGCACCGCCTCCTAAAACGAGTGATTCGGCAGGCACATCGCCCACGAGCTCACCACCCATGTAGTAACGGATGCGGCCGGTGTCGGTGACGTGACCGATTTCTTCTGCATGGAGGTCCCATTTGTCAAAGATGTCTTTCACGACTTGCTCTTTGCCTTTTTGAACCACCACGAGCATGCGCTCTTGAGACTCTGACAAGAGGATTTCGTAAGGCAACATGTTTTCTTGACGGGTTGGTACGCGGTCGAGGAAAATTTCCATACCGACATTGCCCGCTGCGCTCATTTCACAAGTAGAACAAGTGATACCAGCGGCGCCCATATCTTGCATCCCGACGATGGCGTCGGTCATGGAGAGCTCCATGGTGGCTTCGAGCAGTAGTTTTTCCATAAATGGATCGCCTACTTGTACCGATGGGAGGTCGTTGGCAGATTCTTCGGTGATGTCTTTAGAGGCAAAAGCAGCACCGGCGATACCGTCTTTACCAGTGGCAGAACCAACGATAAAAACTGGGTTGCCCGGACCTTTTGCCGTAGCTGAGATGATTTTTTTGGTGTCGATGATGCCCGCAGAGAAAGCATTGACGAGCGGGTTGGTGTTGTAAGATTCGTCGAAGAAGACTTCGCCACCCACAATTGGAATACCAAAAGCGTTGCCGTAGTCGCCGATGCCTTTAGTTACACCTTTGACCAACCATTTGGTGCGCGCTTCTTCAATATTGCCAAAACGCAGGGAGTTGAGTTGGGCAATAGGACGTGCGCCCATCGTAAAGATGTCGCGGTTGATGCCGCCCACACCGGTTGCTGCGCCTTGGTAAGGCTCTAGAGCACTAGGGTGATTGTGAGATTCAATTTTAAAAACACAACCCAAACCATCGCCGATATCGACCAAACCAGCGTTTTCTTCACCAGCTTTGACCAACATATGCGGGCCATCTTTGGGCAGTGTTTTGAGCCAAAGAATGGAGTTTTTGTACGAGCAGTGCTCACTCCACATGACGGAGTAAACAGCTGTTTCGGTAAAATTTGGAGTGCGGCCAAGGATTTCTTTGACGTGTTCAAATTCGTCGGCGCGGAGGCCTAAATCGATGGCTTGTTCTAGCGTAGCTTCTTTTTGGTGATTGGTTTCCATACAGTATTGAGAATTCAAAGACAAAAGTAACGATTAATCGGATAGCATCTTTCAATTTTTCGCCTTAAATTTGTCCCTTAAAACTTTGAAAAAATGAGTTACGACATCATTGTTGTGGGTAGCGGCCCGGGCGGATACGTCACCGCCATTCGCGCCTCACAGTTAGGCCTAAAAACTGCTATTGTAGAAAAAGAATCGCTAGGCGGAGTTTGCCTCAATTGGGGCTGTATCCCAACAAAAGCACTCATCAAGAGCGCCAATGTTTACGAATACTTGCAGCACGCCGCAGACTACGGTATCAACGTCAAAGAAAGCAGTGCTGACTTCGGCGCCATGATCAAGCGCAGCCGCGATGTAGCCAACGGCATGTCTAACGGCATCCAATTCTTGATGAAGAAAAACAAAATCGATGTGCTCAAAGGCAACGGTGTTTTAAAAGCTGGTAAAGCGGTAGAAGTGACCGACGAAAGCGGTAACAAAACCACCTACACCGCAGCCAAAGGCGTTATCATCGCAACTGGTTCGCGCTCACGCCAACTGCCTAATTTACCACAAGACGGCACCAAAATCATTGGTTACCGCCAAGCCATGACCCTCCCTACCCAACCTAAAAAATTAGTAGTTGTAGGCTCAGGCGCCATCGGCGTTGAATTTGCTTATTTCTATAATGCCATCGGCACGGAAGTAACGGTTGTAGAATACCTTCCTAATATCGTCCCTGTCGAAGACGAAGACGTTTCAAAACAACTCGAAAAATCCTTCAAAAAGGCTGGCATCAATATCCTCACCAACGCTTCTGTTGAATCAGTGGACACCAGCGGAAATGGCTGTGTAGTCAGCATCAAGACAGCCAAAGGCGAAGAGAAAATCGAATGTGATGTCGTGCTTTCAGCAGCTGGCGTCGTTACCAACATCGAAAACATCGGCCTCGAAGAACTCGGTATTGTCGTAGACAAGGGTCGTATTTTAGTCAACGACTACTACCAAACCAATTTACCAGGCTATTACGCCATTGGCGATGTCGTTCCAGGCCCAGCTTTGGCACACGTTGCATCAGCAGAAGGCATCATTTGTGTCGAAAAAATCGCGGGTCACCACCCAGAGCCACTCAACTACGGCAACATCCCGGGTTGTACCTACTGCTCTCCTGAAGTGGCAAGCGTCGGCATGACCGAAAAAGCAGCCAAAGAAGCGGGTTACGAAATCAAAGTCGGCAAATTCCCGTTCTCTGCCTCTGGTAAAGCGAGCGCTGCCGGTGCCAAAGACGGTTTTGTCAAGCTCATTTTCGACGCCAAATACGGCGAACTCCTCGGCGGCCACATGATTGGTGCCAACGTCACCGAAATGGTCGCAGAACTCGTTGCCGTTCGCAAATTAGAAACTACGGGCGAAGAACTCATCAAAACAGTTCACCCGCACCCTACAATGTCTGAAGCCATCATGGAAGCTGCAGCAGCAGCCTACGGCGAAGTGATCCACTTGTAAGATCAAATCTTGAATAAATGTAAAAAGCGCCCAAAAGGCGCTTTTTTTTGTGGAATATTTTAGAATAAGGAAGTTTAATCACTAGTTGAATTACATCCCTAAAGCCTCATATATAAAATCAAAAGTCGATAAAATGACCGGTTGGCCGTCGACGACTGCGATGTTGTGCTCGAAGTGGGCACTGGGTTGGCGGTCGGCGGTGACGATGGTCCATTTGTCATCGAGGGTTTCGACTTTTTCGGTGCCCATGTTGATCATGGGTTCGATGGCGATGGTGAGGCCGTTTTGGATTTTCTTGCCGCGGCCTCGGCGCCCGTAATTGGGTACTTGTGGTTCTTCGTGGAGTTCTTTGCCCAAGCCGTGGCCAACGAGGTCGCGAACGACGCCATAGCCGTGTGCTTCTGCGTGTTGTTGAATGGCAAAGCCGATGTCTTCAATTCGGTTGGATATATTGGCTTGTTCGATGCCTAAATAGAGGCATTCTTTGGTGACTTTGCACAATTGTTTTTTCTCCGCGCTCACGTTTCCTACCTCAAAAGTGTAGGCGTGGTCTCCGTAGTAGCCTTTGTAGATAGATCCGCAGTCGACAGAAACGATATCGCCGTCTTGGATCGGTTTGTCTGTGGGCAGGCCGTGTACGACTTGTTCGTTGACAGAAATGAGCAGTGTGCTCGGGCAACCATATAGGCCCTTGAAACCTGGGATGGAATTTTGGGTGCGGATGTAGTCTTCGGCTAATTGATCCAAGAAACGCGGCGTTACACCTGGCTTCATGTGTTGGGCAACCAAACCAAGGGTGCGGCTCACTACTTGCGCGGCTTCGCGCATGATTTCAATTTCTTGGGGCGTTTTGTAACGGATCATGAATTTATCTAAAAGAGACATTAGGCAAAGTTACCAAGAAAATGCATGGTGTCGATGCCATCGGCGTAATCGGTGAGTTGCGGACACTGCGCGGAACCAAAAGGTAAATAGCCATTTCCAACTACACATTGTATTTGGTGCTGATTTGCATCGAGATAGGCCTCCACCTCTGTTTTGGATGCATAGCGGTGATAGTGCAGCATGCCGAGCGGTGAATGGAGCTCTTGGCTTTCCTTGAGCAACAAAAAATGGTTGTCGAGGATCGGTACTTGGTTCATGAGGTGAATGGCCTTGTTGTAATCGTAGTTGTTGCCGTATTTTTTGTGATTGACCACCTCGGCATGAGGAACCATGGCTTCAAAAAACCGATTGAGTTCAAATGTGTCGGGGATCAGCATTTGGGTGACGTTGCGACATCCTCTGCCATAGTACTGAAAGATATCATGGCCCAACTGCGTGAGTTCTGCCGTCGTCTCTGTGCCGTCTAGTACTGCTATGGAAGTGCGATGACCGCGCAACACATGTGGTACAGAAGAAAAATATTGTTTGAAATGCAGCATGCTATTGTTGGACCCTGTTGCAATGACCGCGCTGTAACCGGAAAGTTTTCCGGAGGAAAATGTGATGCGAGACGCTAGTTCTGGCTCGAAAAGGATAAGCATTTTGGCCAAGGCCGGCAGCAAGCGCGCATCTTCACTGGAAAGCTTCACGAGCGCCTTGTGGCCCGAGCAGAGCACGCAAAGGAAGTCATGAAAACCAACCAATGGCAGGTTCCCAGGCAAAATCAAGGCAACAGTTTGAGGCTCTTTAGCAAAAGCATAAGGCGCGAGCCATTCTTCAAGCCGCTCGGTTTGCAACCAAAAGGAAATTTCTTGAAAAGCCATTTTGATGGCGTCTTCGGTAAACCAGCCGTTGTGGTGTTGTTCTCTTTGAATGAGTTCGAGCAGTGCGTCCCATTCTTCGTTTGTACAGGTCGCTGGACGCGGTTGGTCATTGGCAATTGCAGCTAGGATTGCTCCGAGAGCCGCAAAAGCGGAGGTGATTTGGCTTCTTTCCACGGTGCAAAAGTACGCTTTTCTAAATTTTTTGTTCGCGAACGCACAAAAGATTCGCTCAGTCGTTGTTATATTTGCACAAAATATTGACTTATGGCCATCATGATCACCGACGAATGCATTAACTGCGGAGCTTGCGAGCCCGAGTGCCCTAATAATGCAATTTACGAAGGCGGCGCCGAGTGGAAATTTACCGACGGCACTACCCTTAAAGGCCTGATCCAAACACTAGACGGAGAAGAAATCGAGGCAGACCACGCTTTTGAACCTGTCAACATGGACGTCTACTTCATCGCTCACGAAAAATGCACCGAGTGTGTAGGTTTCCACGACGAACCACAGTGTGCTGCTGTTTGCCCAGTAGACTGCTGCGTAGACGACCCCGATTACCGCGAATCCGAAGACGAACTTTTAGCCAAAAAGAACTTCATGCACTTGTAAGGTGTATCGCTACCTCCTTTTTACCCTTCTCTTTCTTTTTTGTTCCCCCTCGCTTTTTGCCGACAACGGCAGAGTTGTGCATATCGCCTGGACAGAAAACCGCGATGGCAGCATCCAGCACGCGCACGCACCACAACAAGGTTTGGTCGTTTTTGAACAGCGCAATCAATTTCTGAACTACAAAGACCCCAACAATCCGTTTTTCAAGATCCGATATACTTGGTTAGGCATCGACTGGACTGCTGTTCATTTTTTGGCCTTGCTCCTGACCATATTTCTTCAAATACTTACTTTTCGACGCATCAATCGACGCATGGCCGAAAGTCGTTTTTTCAAGCGTTGGTCTTTTCGTTTGCTGAAGCTCGTTTTATGGGCTGCGGTGGTGGCAGGCAATGCAGGCGCCATTTGGGCCATCGATTTTTACAACACACAAATCCATTTTCGCTTTCATCAACTCAGCGATTTTAAAAACGCCACCGTTTCAAAGCTAAACAACGGCCGCAACGACCGCACTTTCTTCATGGCCAAAGAAGCCAAGCGACTGGGCAACCAACTCTACATCAAAAAGAAGCAAAAATGGCATACCCAACGCGCCTTGCCCGTACTTCATTTTCAGCACAAGAAAAGCGGCAAGCTCTACTTTAAATACGACAAGCGCTACTTCAAACCCCATCCTGACTCCGCTCGGGTCTTGGCTAGCAACCAATTATTTATTTTCCACCACAAAAAACCCGACGGCAAAGACACCGCGCTCATTTATCAGTTGTCCAACAGACAACTCGTGCCTTTTGAACTCAAGTCAGAGCGCCCCAAACGCGTACTCTTATTGATTAACGGCTACAGACCTACCTCCTCGAGTCAAGACCCCGAAAAAGCGCTACAAGCCATCAACGACAAAGGTCTTGAGCATCCGCGCTCCAAGAATTTAATTTACAGCAGCGACCTCTTTGCTTATTGGCCGCAGGAAAACTTCATCGCAACGTTTGAGCAGCGGCTGTCAACCGAGCGCACGTTCTATGCAGATGGCCACCACAGCGTGAGCACCTCTAACCACAGGTCTTTACTCCAATTTATGAGTGGCGCGTCTTTGTATCCGAAACCTTGCCCCGGTGAGCACACTTGCTCAACCACCAAAATTGCCAACCAACAAGAAGTCAGGAGTTACAATCTCTTGGCCACAAAATCCAATCGGGAGGGCTTTTTGCGGCGTTACCGCGCAGGCAAGCAGGCAGGCCGCAACCTCTTGCAAGAACTCGCCAAAGATGGAAACGACACGCACAACGACACCCTTTTTGCCGTGAGCCACAGCATGGGCCACGCCTATTTCTTGGGGATGTCTAGCGTTTTAAAAGGAAAAATACAGTTTGGAGCCTACTATGCATTTGCGCCAGAAAACCCGAAAGGAAAGACCATTCGCAGCAAGCAATGGCCGTTTGTGTACCAATACGGCACCAAACTCTACGGGCCGCAACGACACGCGCCTTGCCAACAAGATGGCGTGGCGCCACAGTGGCGCATGAGTGGGCTGCCTCCGGCCCAACAAATAGGTTTCCCCAAAGAACTCCGCGCGCGCTTGGGCTATTTTAGTTCGCATTACATCGGCTACTACACCTGGGTTTTTGAGATCCCAAAAGGAAAGCCCGGCTACATTGGGCTGCCTTAAAAAGGAACAAAAGCGCTCAAGATGAGCTCAATTCTGGAGGTGCCCACCGCACCGTTACTCCATTGCGCATCGTGCATAGAAATCCCGGAGCGCGACAAAACCAATTGCTTGATTTCTTGCTTGAGCCGGCCTTCACCTGCACCGTGAATCACCAAAAATTTAGCCTGGCGTGCACGCACTTGACGATTACAAAAATGCTTGAATGCGTGTATTTGAGCCAACAAGACGTCGTGGGCAGGAAGCTGGGACGGCAACCCGAGCTCTTCTGCATGTAAATCAATGCTTGGCAGGGCGTTTTCTTTGGTGCTGGGTGGTTTTTGGCGCTGGGTGCGCGCACTGGTTATTTGGTCCTTATTTTTGATTTTTTGAACGTCAATGGCTTGCCGCGCAACGACTAAATCCTGCGTATAGGTGTAGGAAAAACCAAATTCGTCGCTGAGCACCAACTGCGTTTTTAGAATTTCTTGGATGGTAAAAATACCGGACTCATGCAGGACACTCACCTGCTGCCCCACAAACCAACTCATTGAAACTTGATGGCTTTAATGGGTGAAATGCGTGCCACAACCCTACTTGGCAAGAGTAAAGCGATCATGCAAGTACCAAAGGTTAAGACATTGATAAAAATGAAATTCCATAAGCTAAAATCGATCGGAACGGCATCTAGATAATACACCGCTGGATCGAGTTTCAGCAGCGCAAAACGGTCTTGTAACCAGCATAAAACGAGCGCGAGGGAATTACCAATGAGCAAACCTCTTCCCAAGAGATAGGCCGCCTGCCACAAAAAGATGCGGCGAATGGAGCGGTTATTGGCCCCCAAGGCCTTGAGCAAGCCCACAAAAGAAGTGCGCACTACAATGAGCACCAGCACAGCAGAACCTACATTGATGATGCCGATCAGCAACATCAAAAAGATAATGATCAGGACATTGAAATCTAGAAAATGCAGCCAAGCAAACAAATCCGCTTCGGTATCTTGGATATTACTGACTTGCAATAAATGCTGATTGACGGGCCGCATTTCTACCGCCTCTTTGAGCGCTTTTTCGGTTTGGGCGAGTTGCGCAAAATCCCTGACTCCTACTTCAAAACCCGATATAAAATGACGGGTGGTTCCGGTGCCGTCTTTGAAGGCAAAACGCAGCGGGCCTTTTTGCGTTGCAAACACTTGTTCTTCTAGGCCGTCGATCAAACAAACTGGCGAACCATTCTCTAGCTTTAAATCGGCGTAAGACAAAACGCCAGGCGCCTTGACCTGAATTTGTGCGCTGTCGATGAGCGCTGCACGGCCGCCGTCGTTTTGGTAGCGGTAGGCATAGACAGTGAGGGTGGTATCTTTTAAAGAAGTAAAGCGGTGAGCTGTATAGACATCTTGACCTAAACCCCAATCAAACAATAAATTAGAGGCATCTCCTTCAACTTCTACTTTAATTAAAAATTGCCCTTTTCCATCGAGTTCAGGTCGCAGCGCTATCTTGGTGCCGTTGTCGCTCATTTGCTGCACCAAAGTGAGATTGCCGAACACGAGCTTTTGGTCGTACTCCAGAAAACCGGTGTTGTAAATACCGACAACTTTTAATTTTTTAAGGATCGGCTGCTGCTTAATATGATAAGCAGAAACCTCATCATTTAAATTGATATTCAATTTATTAGAATTCTCTAATGAAAGTAAAACTTCATTTATATTTTGTTTTTTGGGAAGTCTTCCTTTCACCAGATGCGAACGCACAAACGACCAATCATACTGCGTATCTACCCCCTTGAGCATGAGGCCTTGCATATCTTGGCGCTGCACCAGCGAATCTTGCCCGTTGGCCATTTGAATGGTGTCGTTGAAGCGCGGAGACTGCAACAAAAGCGGCTTGAAGGCAACGGCCTGAATGCTACTCACACCCGGGATTTGCTGTAGTTCGTTTAGGAAGGGAATGCGACGATCGAGGGCTTCTGCTTCAAAAATATGTGCAGAACCCGCCTTTGAAATGAAAAGCGGAGCATTAAAACCCGTAATTTTGTCTTTGATTTTTTGCTGAAAACCGCGCACAATTGCTAGCGTCAAGGAATTGACCAAAATAGCAAGAGCAATACTCAGTACTGAAATCCGAAGCACAGGCCGAGAAACCCGAAGCCCGAGGTGCTTTTGACGAATCAGCCTAGAAGATATGAAGCGCTCGAATGACAAAATAGTTTTTTTACAAGTCCAAAAATACACAAAGGTTTTGGCATCTTTGGCGCTGCTCTTATTTTTGCTCACTGCTTGCGGTCTTTTTGCAGCCAAATCATTTAGTCCTAACCCAGTTCAGTTTGCCGAAACCATCGTGATCGAAGAAGATTCGATTTCACTTGCGGGTTTTCCGGCAGCCCAAGCACAGCAAAAACCAAGCCTTGCCGCTCCTCAACTCGGCATCGATCGGCTGCATCTTTTCGTCGATTCACTTGCCGGAAAACGCATTGCGGTGGTTGCCAACCAAACATCTGTAGTTAAAGGAGTACATTTAGTAGATACACTTTTAGCACTGAAGCTCAATGTTGTAAAAGTATTTGCTCCTGAGCATGGATTCAGAGGTGATGCCGACGCGGGGCAGCACATTGGCCACAGCACCGACGACAAAACGGGCCTTCCTTTGGTCTCCTTGTACGGCTCCAACAAAAAGCCCACCGACCAACAATTGCTCGATGTAGATATCGTCATTTACGACATCCAAGATGTAGGCGTGCGCTTTTACACCTACATCTCTACCCTGCATTACGTCATGGAGGCTTGCGCCGAAAACAACAAGCAATTGGTGGTTTTGGATCGACCTAATCCGAACGGACACTACATCGATGGCCCTGTGCTCGAACCTGCTTTTAAATCTTTTGTAGGCATGCACCCAGTGCCGATTGTCTATGGCATGACCATCGGCGAATACGCCATGATGATCAACGGAGAAGGCTGGCTACACAACAGCAGGCGCTGTCAGTTATGGGTCATTCCGTGTAAAAATTACAAGCATAAGCTGCCGTACAGCCTTCCGGTTGCGCCCTCTCCTAACTTGCGTACAGACGCCGCCATTGCGCTGTATCCGAGCCTCTGCCTCTTTGAAGCTACCACAGTGAGTGTTGGGCGCGGCACAGATAAACCTTTCGAAATGTACGGACACCCGCAGTTTCCGCCACTTAGCTACCAGTTTATGCCGATCCCGACTATTGGCGCCAAAAACCCATTGCACCTCAACAAAATCTGCCAAGGCATCGAACTGAGCCCCAATACCGCCAAAAGAAGCTATCAACTCAACCTGAATTACCTCATCACGGCCAAAGAATTACTCGGAGACACCCTTTCTTTTATCGATCAGCCCTCTTTTTTCAACCGACTCGCCGGCACTGCCAGCCTCAAAGAACAACTCGACAAAGGTTGGTCAGCCAAAGAAATACGCGCCACTTGGAAACCAGGCCTAGACGCGTTTTTAGTGACGCGTAGCAAATACTTGCTCTACGAATAAACGCAAAGCGGCAAGCAAATACAAAAATGAAGGATTACAACTTAGCGTCGAGCACTTGCTGAGCCATCTCAGCCATGTAGGCATCCATTTGGGTTTGAACCGCTGGATCAAAAGCAGCAATGATGCGCGCAGCCAAAAGACCGGCATTTTTAGCGCCGTTGAGCGCTACAGTAGCCACGGGAATGCCGTTGGGCATTTGTAATATGGATAAGATGGAGTCCCAGCCGTCGATGGAATTCGAAGACTTGATAGGCACGCCAATAACAGGCAAGGAAGTCATGGAGGCAGTCATGCCGGGCAGATGCGCTGCACCCCCTGCACCTGCAATGATGACTTTCAAACCTCTGCTGGCAGCAGATTTGGCGTAAGTAAACATTTTATCTGGCGTGCGGTGTGCAGAAACAACCTCTGCTTCTACGGCGATGCCAAATTGTTCCAAAATGATTTTTGCTTCTTGCATGATAGGCCAGTCTGACTTACTGCCCATGATGATGCCGACTTGTGTCATGATTCGGGGTTTGAAGGTGCTTGTTCTTGGATATCCTGGTTTTCAGTGATATCGGAAGGTTCTTCTACAGGATTGCCGGCCGTGACTTGCTGCTTGACTTGCTTGGGTAGGCTGCCGTAGTGAATGGTGTTGTCGATGTCGGTGGTCATTTGATCTAGAGGCGCCACGAGCGCTTCTTCGGTTTCTTTGAGAATGCCATCTAAATTGAGGTCGGCTTTCATTTCTTGTCCAGACCTTCTGATTTCTTGCTGGAGGTCGTTGGAGGCATTGCGCACTTGATAAAGCGCCTTACCGAGTGTTTTGGCAATACCCGGAACACTCTTTGAGCCAAAGAACAACAACACAACCAAGACGATGACGATGACTTCAGAGCCAGCTACATCGCTTAAAAAGAGTGGAATGCTATGCATGGTGCAAAGCTACAAAGAAAAGTATTAAGATTGCTGCATTTTGGCGATGATCGCAGCGGTGATGCGCGACGGCATGAAGGGCAGCATTCCTTTGATCAGGAAGGTGAATTTGAAATCGGAAATACAAATGACCTTTCCTTTTTCCATGGCGTTGTAACCTTTGAGGGCTGTTTTGAAAGCGCTTGCGGCACCGTCAAACATTTTGGAGCCACCAAAACCGGCCACCTTTGCAAATTCAGTCTCGACCGGGCCCGGACACAGCGCCGTGACACTCACGCCCGTGCCTTTGAGCTCGTGGGCCAAGCCTTGGGTGTGCGAAACCACAAATGCTTTGGTCGCAAAATAGGTGTTTTGATACGGGCCAGGTAAGAATCCGGCAGTGCTTGCGGTTTGCAAAATTTTGCCTTTTCCTCTGGCTTTCATGTCCTTGCCAAACAAATGCGTCAATTTCAATAGGGCCATGACGTTGAGACGCACCATTTCGACATCAGCTTCGAGGTCGCGGTCTAGAAAAGCACCCTTGCCGCCAAAACCAGCGTTGTTGAACAAATAATCAACTTGCCAACCGTTTTGCGTCACTTCGTCGTAGACTGCTTGCGAAGACCCAAGTACACTGAGGTCCTTTTGAATCACTTCAACCGTGACATTATATTTTTGAACGAGCTCTTCTTTCAAGCTATTGAGTAATTCGATTCTTCTCGCGACTAAAATCAAATCGCCTCCTTTGGATGCATGGATGCGTGCGAGTTCTTTTCCGATTCCGGACGATGCGCCGGTGATGAGTGCGGTGTTTTTCATGATATGGTAACGATTTGAAAGGGTCTATTGTTTAAAGTTGTGCAAAAATGGCGTGGTATTCCGCTGCTTCGATAACTACGAAGGAATGATTGGCTTGGAGCATGTCTTGAATGCGCAGTAAATCCGGGAATTGCTGCACTTCAAAAGCGTACGCAAACCATTTGGAGCCAATTTGTTGGAGTTCTGTAAATTGATTCGGGCCGGTAATTTGGTACAGCGACTTACCATTCTCGAGTTTTCTAAATTGAGGAAAGTCCATTTTGATTGTATCTTCGTGCAAAGTTAAACAAACATGCAAGAGCTCTCTGACAAAGACAAAGAAATATTGGCCTTGGCCCAAACCAACTTCAAGGCCAATCAGGCTGTGCTGCGCAAATGGAATAAAACCAAACCCAAAGACTTAGACCAGCGCTTCTCTAAGGCCCACGAAAAAGACTTTGCCAAGCGAGACTGCCTGCAGTGCGCCAATTGCTGCAAAACGACCAGTCCGATTTTTAGACAACCCGACATCCGCCGCATGGCCAAAGCCTTGCGCATGAAAGAAAGCCAATTGGTTGCGCAGTATTTGAAGCTAGATGAAGACGACGATTACGTTCTCAAAACCTCTCCTTGCTTCAATCTGCTACCAGACAATACCTGCGCTGTCTACGAAGACCGCCCATTGGCTTGCCGAGAATACCCCCACACCGACCGCAAAAACATGTATCAAATCATGGATTTAACGGCACAAAACACGCTCATTTGCCCGGCGGTGGCGAGCATCGTGGAGAAAATCGTGAATGGCTAAAATTGCTGAAAAAAACCTAAATTTGCGCATCAATCAATATCCCTTATGGAACCCGTTCAAGCCTACATCCCACAACATAAAATCCGCATCGTTACTGCTGCGGCCCTATTCGATGGCCACGACGCCGCCATCAACATCATGCGCCGCATCATTCAAGCGACGGGCTGCGAAGTCATTCACTTGGGCCACGACCGCTCTGTAGAAGAAGTCGTTAACTGCGCCATTCAAGAAGATGCACAAGCCATTGCCATGACCTCCTACCAAGGTGGCCACATGGAATACTTCAAATACATGCACGACCTTTTGCAAGAAAAAGGCGCGCCACACATCAAAATATTTGGCGGCGGCGGCGGCACCATTTTGCCTTCCGAAATTGCTGAGCTCCAAGGCTACGGCATCACGCGCATTTACCACCCCGACGACGGTCGTTCTATGGGCCTTCAAGGCATGATCAACGACCTGATTCAAAAATGTGATTTCCCTGTAGGTGTGCCAACCCAAGACGCTACCTCCACCCTACTTGAAAAAGTTGAAGCCAAAAGCGTTCCAGACATTGCGCATTGCATTAGTGCAGCCGAGAACTTCCCCGAAGAAAACGCGGCACTCTTGAACGCACTGCGCGACTCAGGTACAAAAAATGCAGTTCCTGTACTCGGCATCACAGGTACGGGCGGAGCAGGTAAATCTTCATTGGTAGATGAGCTCGTGCGCCGTTTTCTACTCGACTTCCCTGAGAAACAACTCGCGGTGGTTTCGGTAGACCCTTCGAAAAGAAAAACAGGCGGCGCGCTACTCGGCGACCGCATCCGCATGAACGCCATCAAGAGCCCACGCGTTTACATGCGCTCTTTGGCCACCCGACAGTCCAACCTCGCGTTGTCTAAACACGTTGCAGAAGCCATTTCCATTCTGAAAGCCGCTCGCTACGACCTCATCATCTTAGAGACTTCCGGCATTGGCCAGTCAGACACCGAAATCCTCGACCACTCCGATGTGTCCTTGTACGTCATGACGCCAGAATACGGCGCCGCGACCCAACTTGAAAAAATCGACATGCTCGACTTCGCAGATGTCATTGCACTCAATAAATTCGACAAACGCGGCGCACTCGATGCCCTGCGCGATGTCAGAAAGCAATACCAGCGCAACCACAACTTATGGGACAGCGCCGTAGACGACATGCCTGTGTATGGTACCATTGCATCGCAGTTCAACGACCCCGGCATGAACACCTTGTATAAGGTCATCATGGATCATGTCGTCAAAAAAACCGGTGGCGACCTCCAATCTACCTTCGCCATTACCCGCGAGATGTCGCAAAAAATTTATGTGATTCCACCGGAGCGCACCCGCTACCTGTCAGAAATTTCTGAGAGCAACCGCGCTTATGACAAATGGGTAGATACGCAAGTTGTGGTCGCGACCAAACTCCACGGCTTACAGGTATCCATAGACACCTTAACGGCATCTAATCTAGAAGACAAAGACCGCTTGGTAAAAGGCTTACAAGAAGCTTTTGAGCAAGAAAAACTCAACTTCGACCCCAAAAACTGGGAGATCCTCCAAAACTGGGATGCCAAAAAACAGGCTTTCAAAAATCCTGAATACCAATTCAAGGTCCGCGACAAAATCTTAACCATCCAAACGCACACTGAGTCTTTATCTCATTTGCAGATTCCAAAAGTAGCCACGCCAAACTACCATAGTTGGGGTGATATCCTGCGTTGGGTCTTGCAAGAAAACGTACCAGGTGAATTCCCTTACACGGCTGGTTTGTTCCCTTTCAAGCGCGAAGGCGAAGACCCCACGCGCATGTTTGCCGGAGAAGGTGGCCCTGAGCGCACCAACAAGCGTTTCCATTATGTGTCGCTAGGGATGCCCGCCAAACGCCTTTCTACTGCTTTTGACTCCGTTACGCTCTACGGCAACGACCCCGACTTGCGTCCGGATATCTACGGCAAAATTGGCAACTCTGGTGTATCTATTTGCTGCCTAGACGACGCTAAGAAATTATATTCAGGTTTTGACCTCAGCCATCCAGCGACGTCGGTATCCATGACCATCAATGGGCCTGCACCGATGCTCTTAGCTTACTTCATGAATGCCGCCATTGACCAAAACTGCGAAAAATACATCAAGGCCAACGGTTTGGAAGCTGAAGTAGAAGCCAAAATCGCGGCTATTTACAAAGCCAAAGGAACGGCGCGCCCAGCGTATCAAGGCGAACTTCCTGAAGGCAACGACGGCCTCGGCCTCATGCTACTCGGTGTTACCGGTGATCAAGTTTTGCCTGCCGACGTGTACGCGCAAATCAAAGCAGATACACTTAAGCAAGTGCGCGGAACGGTTCAGGCAGATATCCTCAAAGAAGACCAAGCACAAAACACCTGTATTTTCTCTACCGAATTTGCACTGCGTCTCATGGGCGACGTACAAGAGTATTTTATTGCCAACGGCGTGCGCAACTTCTATTCGGTTTCTATTTCTGGCTACCACATCGCAGAAGCAGGCGCCAATCCGATTACGCAATTGGCCTTTACTTTAGCCAACGGCTTCACTTACGTAGAATACTACCTGAGCCGCGGCATGGACATCAACGAATTCGGCCCCAACTTGTCGTTCTTCTTCTCAAATGGTATTGACCCCGAATACGCTGTCATTGGCCGCGTGGCACGCCGCGTGTGGGCGAAGGCCCTTGCGCGCAAGTACGGCGCCAATGCGCGTGCGCAAATGCTCAAGTACCACATCCAGACCTCTGGGCGCTCTTTGCACGCACAAGAGATCGACTTCAACGACATCCGCACTACCCTGCAGGCACTTTACGCCATCTACGACAACTGCAACTCTTTGCACACCAACGCCTACGACGAAGCCATTACCACGCCTACCGAAGAATCTGTGCGCAGGGCCATGGCCATTCAGCTGATCATCAACCGCGAACTCGGCTTGGCTAAAAACGAGAATCCGCTGCAAGGCGCGTTCATCATCGAAGAGCTCACCGAACTCGTAGAAGCAGCCGTACTCACCGAATTTGACCGCATCACCGAGCGCGGCGGCGTTTTGGGCGCCATGGAAACTATGTACCAACGCTCCAAAATTCAAGAAGAGTCTTTGTACTACGAAACGCTCAAACACACCGGCGAATTCCCGATCATTGGCGTCAATACCTTCTTGAGCTCCAAAGGCTCACCAACTGTGCTTCCAAAAGAAGTCATCCGTGCAACCGAAGAAGAAAAAGAATACCAAATCAGCATGCTCACCAACTTGCAAAGCGCGCAGCAAGAAGCGGCGAGCGAAGGCATTGCCAAAGTGCAAGAAGCAGCTGTACAGAACTTCAATATCTTCGCAGAGCTCATGGAAACTTGTAAAGTCGCTTCATTGGGGCAGGTCACCAACGCCTTATTTGAGGTCGGCGGCCAGTACCGACGCAATATGTAAAATGACAGACGCACTATTTTCTTCCTTTGCCCAGCAAATTGCACTCAAAAAGCAAAGTTTCTCTGCTGAGCAGCGCAAGCTTTTGACACAAGTATTGGAAGAAAAATACAAGGGTATTTCGGTTTCGGAAAAGCTTAAAAACAATTTAGCACTTCTACAAGAACCCAATACTTTTACCATCACCACTGGGCATCAGCTCTGTTTCATGACGGGCCCCTTGTATTTTATTTACAAGATTTTGCACGTCGTTAAACTCAGTGCAGACCTCAATGAAAAATTCCCCGAACAACATTTTGTACCGGTATACTGGATGGCTTCCGAGGACCACGATTTTGAAGAAATCAGAAGTTTCCTGCTTTTTGGCCAAAAATGGAGTTGGGAGAGCACGCAAAAAGGTGCTGTGGGCCACTTTGACACCAACGATTTACAACCTTTACTTCAAGCCCTTTCCGAAAAGTTTCAAAACCAACCAGATGGTGAGATTCATCGTTTAATAGAAAAATTCAAGACCCCAAACTACGGGTTAGGCTTTTTTGAATTTGTACATGAACTCTTCTCCGTTTATGGGCTGGTCATCATCGATGCAGACAACCCTCAATTGAAAGAAAGCGCATGGCCTATTTGGCAAAAAGATTTGTACACCAACGATATCCATAATGCCGTCATTGATCAAACCCAAGCACTTCAAGATCAAGGACTCAATACACCAATTGAGAGTAAAGAATCCAATCTTTTTATGCTCGACATCGGGAAAAGAGAAAGAATTGAAAAAACAGGACCAATTCAAATCGAAAAGGAACATAGTTTCCAACTATCGCCAAACGTAGTTTTGAGGCCAATTTATCAAGAATGGATTTTGCCAAATTTGGCATACATTGGTGGGCCGAGTGAAATCGCTTATTGGCAACAGCTTCCATTGGCATTTGAAACGCTTGCGCTTCCCTTTCCATTGACCCTACAACGCGCTGGGGGCTATTTATTACAAGCCAAAGACCTCGAACAAATCGAAAACTTTGGTTTTGAAAAACAAGATTTTCTGACCGATAAAGCAGCGCTTAAAAAACGCTACCTCGAACAAGTTGGAGATCAAGAGCCCGATTATGCGCATTTGGATGAATTTTGGACTGGCTACAAAGACGCTTTTTTAAAAATTGCGGACGCAGCATTACCACAAGAAAAACGAATGATCGAAGCCGAACTGACCCGCATTCAAAAACAACGCGACGCACTTGAAGAAAGGTTTGAAAAAATGCGCAAGGCCAAATTCGACAAAGCACTCAAGCAAATTGAACAACTGTCAGAGAAAATTCAGCCCAAGGGCCAACTCCAAGAGCGCAGCACGAACATCCTGAATTTTTGCCCAGACGGCGCATTATCTGAGCGAATTGCGCGCATATATGAACAACTCGACCCCTACAACCAAGAAAAACAATGGTTTGTGGTGTCGTAAACGAAAAATAACGACCTTTGTGTCAAATTGACAATATGGCTCAAAACGACATCCGCACGGTCCTTTCTCAGCACCCCACCATCCCGGTCGTGACTTTCAATAGTACCGACGAAGTAGTACCAAAAATGGACGCCCTCATTGCGCGCGGCATTTTTTGCATCGAAATTACGCTGCGCACACCAGCAGCTTTCGACTGCATTGCGCTTGCTAAAAAATTATACGGCGACCGCTGCGCGATTGGCATGGGTACGGTCGTGAAAGCCGAACAAATCGAAAAAGCCATCGAACTCGGCATCGATTTCATGGTTAGCCCGGGCCTCAACGCCACATTAGCCCCACTTTTTGAACAAAGCAAAATTGCTTTCATTCCGGGTGTAGCTACGCCCAGTGAAATCATCGAAGGCATCCAATTCGGCTGGGACACCTTCAAGTTCTTTCCGGCCAATCTATTTGGTGGCCTTGGTGCGCTAAAAGCCTACGGACAAGTGTTTCCGAACATTCAATTCTGCCCAACAGGCGGCATCACGGAAGAAACCTACCCTGACTACCTCGCGCTTTCGAATATCATCTCCGTCGGCGGTTCTTGGATGTAAACACTTATGCTCTTCTTCTTATTTCTCCTGCTCCTTGTTGTTTCTGAATGGATTTTCCTGCTCGCCATTTGGAGTATTCCCAACGCTTATTTAGCCGCCTTTGGCTTTTTACATTTAGGTCTGATCATTGGCAGCATCTTGCTTTTTATCTGGGGTTTTCGCAATGTCAAAATGCGCAGCAACTACCGCTTGGGCTTTTCCATCTTCGGCTTATTTGTAGCCCTGGCCCTACCCGCCATCGTCTACCTCATTCCCGGACTATTTTTCCTCACTTTTCAACTTGAACTCGCCAGAAATATCGGTTTTTTGCTGGCCGCCCTGCATTTTATCGCCATTTTGTACGGTATCTTCTTTGGGCGCTGGAACTGGAAAGTTCGCCCCGTTGAACTCTTCTTTGACCACCTCCCCGCCAGCATGGACGGCGTCACGTTCATCCAAATTTCCGATGTACACATCGGCAGTTTTTACGGCCAAATCCACAAAGTGCAAAAGGCCATTGACCTGATCAACTCGCGCAATGCCGACTACTTTCTCTTCACCGGCGATTTAGTCAACAACAAAGCCGACGAATTCAAGGGTTGGGAGCCGCTCTTTTCACAAATTCAAGTCAAAAAAGGCAAATACAGCATTTTGGGTAACCACGACTACGGAGACTACATCTCCTGGGACTACGACCACGAAAAAGCCTCCAACCTCCAAGAGCTCATCCGGATGCACGAACTCGTGGGCTGGACGCCCCTACTTAATAAAGCGGTCGAACTCGACAAAGAATTCTGGCTCTTGGGCGTCGAAAACTGGGGGCGCTCGATGTTCAGACAAAGCGGCAAACTCGAAGAAACCCTCGCTCAAACGGGCGACGGATTCAAATTACTCCTCAGCCACGACCCCAGCCATTTCGATGCACAGGTGATCCATACAGACATCGACCTCACGCTCTCCGGCCACACCCACGGCATGCAATTCGGTATTGAGCGTTTCGGCATCCGCTGGAGCCCAGTATCTTTCGTCTACCCCAAATGGGCTGGTTTGTATCAGGTCGGCAAGCAGTTCTTGTACGTCAACCGCGGTTTTGGCTACCTCGGATTTCCGGGCCGCGTCGGAATTTATCCTGAAATTACAGAGTTTACGCTTCGTCGGAAGGCTTAGGTTTAGCAGCTGCTTTTTCTTTTTTTGCGTTGGCACTTTTGATGGCTTCACCCACCTGATTAGATGCCGTAAACGACGCGATTGTTTGATTGAGCATGTCCGAACCTGCCTGAGGTGAGTTAGGCAGCAATATCAAATTAGAATTGGTGTGTGCACCAATAGACTGTAGGGTATCGTAGTGTTGTGTCACTACAATAAGTGCAGAAGCTTCCTGAGAATTGATGCCTACCCGATTCAAAACTTCTACAGATTCTTCTAAACCTCTAGCAATTTCTCTGCGCTGATCAGCTATACCCTGTCCTTGTAAACGCTTGCTTTCTGCCTCGGCCTTTGCTTTTTCTACGATTAAAATGCGCTGTGCGTCGCCTTCGTATTGTGCTGCAACTTTTTTGCGCTCCGAAGCATTGATTTGATTCATGGCATTCTTAACCTCTTGATCAGGGTCTATATCTGTAACAAGGGTTTTGATGATGTCATAACCATACTCTAACATGGCCTCATTTAACTCGGACTTAACCGCATTAGCGATATCGTCTTTGCGCTCAAAAACGTCGTCTAGGCGCAGCTTTGGCACTTCAGCACGCACCACATCAAAAACATAAGACGTAATTTGATCATGCGGAAAGTCTAGCTTATAGAAGGCGTCGTATACTTTTTCCATTAACACCTTGTACTGAACCGACACTTTGATCTTTACAAATACATCATCTTTGGTTTTTGTTTCCACAATCACATCCAATTGCTGAATTTTCAAACTCAAGCGCCCTGCTACTTTATCGATGAGTGGAATTTTCATTTGTAGTCCTGATTGGCGCACTGCTGTAAACTTTCCGAAGCGTTCCATTATGGCCGCAGTTTGTTGTTTGACAACAAAGAAGATTCCCCTGATCAACAATACAACAACAACAATGTAAGGCAAGAATTCAAGCAAATTGATTTTCATAATATTGGTTTTTCCTTCTAAGTTACGCCAAATATTGCTTAAAATGATTAAATTTGCGGCCTATGTTTGGCAAAAGTTAACAACCGTTACTTTTGCAGTCCAAACCGGTCCTATAGCTCAGTTGGTTAGAGCAACAGACTCATAATCTGTGGGTCCACGGTTCGAGCCCGTGTGGGACCAC
>JANQWC010000027.1:44724-69679 GCA_030730025.1 Crocinitomicaceae bacterium | reverse complement strand
TTTATCGGGATGTAGCTCAGTTGGTAGAGTACTCGTCTGGGGGGCGAGAAGTCGCAGGTTCAAGTCCTGTCATCCCGACAAAACCCTTCAAGGGTTTATTCATTTTCTAAATCTTTCAAATGATGCTCCAAGGCCTTGACCGAAATCTGGATTTCCCAGATCAACAGCCCAAGTGAAATCATCAAAGACAACAACGCCACGCCAAATAACCAAATGGCAGGTTGGTCTAAGCGAACATACAATAAAAACATACTGAGTACGCACAGCAACAAACTAGTGATGCCAAATATTTGCATCGAGCGCGTGAGGTAAAGTCTTTTTCTGAGGTTGACGATTTGTTCTTTCAAGATCCGGTCATTGTGCTGAAGGTATTCTTTATGGAGCGCTCTGATCAAGCCAGCATAAGCCAAAAACCGGTTGGTGTAGGCCAACATGATCAATGAAATGGAAGAAAACAATAAGGCGGGGGTGGTTAAAGAAAGATGAGGCATGTGAAAATACTTTTGGTAATTAATACAATAACAATGATTTGTTGCAAAATGTTGACCTTTGCCTCCTAATTCAATTTAATGGCACTCAAACCATTCTCTCCAACTTACTACAACCCCGTTCGGCCCATTACCCGAAAAGGAAAGTTTTTGGTGGGGTTGGTGCGCTTGTTATTCAAGATTCGCAAAACATTAGGCGGTAAGGATTGGTTGCATCCGATGAAAGGGCACCACGAGGATCCGCGCAAGATGACCTTTGCTCAGCAGCTTTACTTTGGCTACAAATATTATTTCCGCGCCATCCTTAAAGGAGATGAAGGCGCAGGGCTCGGACCATACTTTCAAAGTCAAGGTGCGAAATTTCAGCATAAAGACACTTCGCATAGCACCCAAAAAATTACACTCAGCGCTGGCGGCGACCTCATGCCCTACTTCTGCATTACTTCGGAGCAATGCCAAGACCTTTGGGAAGAAAGCGGCGACTTTTTTTTCGATGCCGACTTAGTGGTCGGTAATTTAGAAACGCCTTTGAACCCGAAAAAACCCGCATCGCTTGTGCCGGAGGTCATGCTGAGCAATATGTATTTCAATGCCAACCAAGACATGTTTAATGTTTTCTCGGGGCTTGGTAAATACAAGGGTTTTGATGTTTTATCTACGGCCAACAATCACTCCTTAGACCAGGGTGAAGATGGCGTGGTGCAAACGATTGAATTTTTGGATCAAAAAGGGATTCAACATGTGGGTACAGCTAGATCGGAAAACGAGCGCGATGCCTTTCCAATTGTCGAAAAGAACGGGATCAAAATCGCCTTTTTATCGTATACTTTTTCATTGAACGCCTTGGTTTGTCCGGAAGGAAAAGCCTATCTTGCCAACCACCTGAATTTAAACGAAGTCAATCCAGACTTGTCATTGATCGTGCATCAAGCCCAATTAGCACGGCAAAAAGGTGCTGAATTCTTGGTGGCATTTTTGCACATGGGTTGTGCGTATCAGCCGTATCCGTCAAAAGTAATTGTAGACAACATGCACCAAATTTGTGCGCAGACTGGCATAGACTTAGTGCTTGGCGGGCATCCGCACAATGCTCAGCCCATTGAATTTTTAGACATCAAAGATCCGTTTAGCGGGCGCAGCAAACAAAGCACGATTATTTATTCGCAAGGTGATTTTGTGGCGTATGATATCCACAAATGGTGCAAATTGCCCCTGTTGCTCAAATTTGACATAGCGAGATACAATGGAGAGGTTGTGATTTCAGCTATCCGCGCAAAACTCTTTTACAATCATGCCACTATTCAAAGTGGAAAAGTGACGTCGTTGAAGTTACGAGACTACCTCGCTCTCAAAGAAGATGTATCTGCTTTGAAAAATGATGCCGCCGCGCTGCGCGAATTTGAAGACTTGAGCTACTTTGCCGAGGAGTTTTTATTGAAAGGTAATTTGGAGCACTTTTTAGTAAAAGAAGAGTGCGATGGCAAAGGCAATGAACAAGACGCCAATCAGCCTATTCACGAGTTGTAAAAACCGATCAGTGATGTAAGGCTTCAAAAAAGAAGCGCTCCAAGCGATCAAACACTCCATCAAGAAGATGGCCCCGATTGCGCCCGCAAAATACAACGCGGCCTCCGTTACTTCATATCGAGCAACTGTTTTGAGTTGTGTTGTGACCGCCAACCACCCAATGTAATTGCCTGGATTCAAAATATTGAGTAAAAAGCCCATTGACATGAACTTTGCAAGCTGCTTTTTTTCCGTTTTAGGGTAAGCCGCCTTTTCTTTCTTCAGGAGATTGGAAAATCCGTACAGGAGTAAAAAGACCGCGCCGCAAATTCGGACAATTAAATCTGTGGTGCTTCCTTGTGGTATCAACTCTGCATTGAACCAACTCAAGACAATCAATATCAAATCTGAGGTAATGACCCCTAAAGAAATAAATACGCCTGTTCGAAAACCGTAATCGATACTGTTTTGCACCAAAGCAAAGAAGACCGTTCCGAGCATGAAGCTCATCACCATCCCTGTTAAAAAACCATACATCAGTACTTCTGACATGCTTGTTGCTTTTCGATTTGCGGCTCAAAGCTATCTAATTATTTTCTGTTCTGCCATAAAATACCAACTTAATGGTATTTCCGATTGGGCGCACTAGCTGTACTTTTGCCTCGTTATTTATATTTAATCTAAATAAAATGAAGTGCTTCTCCATTCTTACGCTCCTGCTTCCTTTGCTCTTATTTGCACAGCAACCCAATTCCCCAGACTCACTCCGCACGATAGAAACACAAGGCGTATCAATCATTGGAGTTCAAACTAAATTCATTAGCGGCTCTAGCGCCCGCATGACAAATACCGAATTACAAAAGATGAATCAGGCAGATATCAATAAGGTCTTGCGCAGTATGCCTGGCATTCAAGTGCGCGACGAAGAAGGTTTCGGCTTGCGGCCAAATATTGGCCTGCGCGGCACACCCGTGAACCGCAGCGCTAAAATTACCATAATGGAAGATGGCATTTTGATGGCGCCAGCAGCATATGCTGATCCGGCTGCTTATTATTTCCCAACTTTTGCGCGCATGAATGGCGTTGAAGTACTCAAAGGAAGTAGTCAGATTAAATACGGACCATATACCATTGGCGGGGCCATCAATTTACTTTCGACACCTATACCGACTGCTTTTAAAGCTTTTGCCCAAGCGAGCTATGGCAGTTTTGGCGTCAACCAGCAGCGCCTTTGGGTGGGCGATACCAAAGGACAATTCAGCTATTTATTTGAAGTAAATCGCTTGGCTGCAACAGGTTTCAAGGAGCTAGACGGTGGCGGGAACACCGGTTTTGACCGCAGAGATTACCTCGGAAAAGCGCGTTGGCAAAGCAAAAAAACAGCTGCAATCCAACAAAGTATCCAATTCAAAGTGCTCCATACCGAAGAACAAGCCAACGAAACCTATTTAGGGCTCAATTACGAAGACTTTCAGGCGAATCCACTTAGACGATATGCCGGCACACAAAATGACGAACTCCAACTGACACACAACCATTTCATTGTGCAACACAGCATCAGCGCTTGTAAAAACCTACAAATCCTGACAAGCGCTTACCTCACCCAAACCTTCAGAGATTGGGGCAGAGCAAATAGCTTTGGGGGCCAAGGCATCAATGCTATTTTAGCCGACAACATCGCCAATAGCGCGGGTTATCAAGTCATGACCGGACAAGCAAATGGAGAAGTTGTTTTCAGAAGTGCGGCCCGCAGTTACTTATCTAAAGGACTACAAACTACTGCACGCTATCAGGTCGAGCGAGGTGCTTTTCACCACCAAGCCGAACTTGGCATACGCTTGCACCAAGATCAAGCCAACCGATTCGGGACACAAAGTAAATACCAAATGACGAGCGGACTCATGGTGCTCAGTGATGGTGGCGAAAAAGGCAACCAAGAAAACCAAATTAGAGAAGCCCTTAGTATGGCAGCTTTTCTCAATTACCAATTAGAGTATAGAAAATGGAACTTCAACGCTGGCCTTCGACAAGAAACCATCTCACTCGATTTTTTCAATTATGGCACCGCCGACTACGCACGTACTGGCAGCAACTTAGCCAGCGCTAACAACCAACTGACGGTTTGGCTTCCCGGTGCGAGCCTTTCCTTCGAAATGAATGCAAACAACACTTTCTTTTTGGGCGCACACAAAGGCTTCTCGCCTCCAGGCATGCCAAAAACGAGTTCAAATGACCAAGCAAGGTCTGAAGAAGCCATGAACTACGAATTGGGCTATCGCTGGAGCAAGGGCCGCCAGAGCCAAATTCAGGCCGTGGTTTTTCGCAGCGATTACACCAATCTCCTGGGCTCCGACAATATCTCAGGCGGCGGACTTGGAACCGGCGATCTTTTCAACGCAGGTAAGGCCCTAGTGCAAGGTTTAGAATTGAGTGCAATTTATCTTTTTGAAATCAAGAAATGGAATAACCTGCACGTACCTTTGCAAATGAGCTACACCTATACGCACGCCAGCTTTTCGGAGACATTCATCAATGGTGGCGGAGACTGGGGCAGCGGACAAATCTCCAGCGGCGACTACATCCCCTTCATTACCCCGCACCTATTAAGCGGAAGCGTTGGTCTCGAGCACAAAAAATGGAGCGCGCTGTTCAGTGCTAATTATGTTGGCAGCACCCGAACCAACCCCGGGCAAAATGAATTGGTCTTTGCAACTTCCAATGAAAACTATGCACTCGTCAACTGCATTGAGGCCTTTACCATCATAGATTTTTCTTTCAACTTTCACATCAATAGTCAGTGGAGCGCCTACACCACGGTGCAGAACTTAGCCAACAACATGTCAATTGTAGCCAATTTGCCGCAGGGCTACCGCTCGGCATTGCCCCGCGCTTTATTGCTCGGCATTAAATTAAAGCTCTAGTTGACCTTCATCAGCGACGCATGTTTAAGTCTTTGCATTGAATTAGGGTCATTTAGACAATAATTCGTAACTTCACGCCTCAATTTTTTGTACATTTAATCGCATGTGGAGTAGAGTCGCCAGTTTTATATTAAGAAATCGCTTGTTCATACTGGCTATTATCGGTATCATCACCGTGTTTTTTGGTTATTACGCAGTAACCTCACTCAAGGTAGACAACCGCTTTGGCAATACCCTTCCCAAAGACGATCCTATCCAAATGGACTACGAAAAGTTCAAATTACAATTTGGAGAAGATGGTTCTACACTAGTAATTGCCGTTCAGACCGACTCCCTTTACACCGAAGAAAACTTCAAAAAATGGCGAGAGCTAGGGTACAAAATTCTTAAAATAAAAGGCGTAGACAACGTTGTTTCTGAAGCCACACTTTTTGGCATCACCAACAACATCAAGAAAAATGAATTTGAAATTCACCGCATTTTTTCTGATACCACCTTTAGAGATAAGTCCATAGCTGATGTCCGTCAAGAAATCAGAAAAAACCCAATTTATAGAGGTTTGCTCTACAACGACACCAGCAATGTGTCTTTGTTAATGATTGGCATCGATGAGAAAGTGCTATCCAACCCGAAAAAAGCAGGGGTGGTACTCAAAATTGAAGCACTCGCCGACCAATACGAAAAACAATTTGGCAAGGTATACTTTGCGGGTTTACCGCACATTCGTGTAGTCGTCGGCCGCCGCATTGTTTCCGAAATGTATATTTTCTTGGGGCTCTCTATTTTAGCGTCTTCACTGCTCCTCTATATCTTTTTTAGATCGCTTTATGTAGTTTTTCTCTGCAATATTGTTGTGGCAATTTCAGTGATCTGGGCATTGGGTAGTATTGCCTTTATGGGCTATCAGCTCTCCATTATCATGGCACTTGTGCCGCCGCTCCTAATTGTCATTGGCGTGCCCAATTGCGTGTTCTTGATCACGCGGTACCATCAAGAATATGTGCAGCTCGATAACAAAATGCGCTCGCTATTTGTCATGATCAAACGCATTGGTTCGGTTACCTTTTTAACCAACCTCACTACTGCTGTCGGTTTTGTCACTTTTACGAGCTCCGATAAACTTGCTCAGTTTGGCATCGTTTCGAGCTGGAATATCATGGTGGTTTTTGTACTATCTCTGGCCATTATCCCCATTTTTGCCTCCTTTGCCAAGCCCCCAAAACCCCGCCACCTCAAACACCTCAGTCGTGTTTATTCGCAAGGTTTTATTGAGTTCATTGTAATGCTTGTCACCAAATACCGCCCTTGGATTTACGTCTCTTCCGTCTTGCTAGTGATTTTCAGCCTCTACGGCATGACCAAAATCATTTCCACCGGAAACATCACCAGCGATTTACCATCCGACGACCCTATTTTGCTCGACCTCAAGTTTGTTGAACGCAATTTTGGCGGATCCATTCCATTCGAAATTACCGTAGACTACAAAGAAAAAGGAAGGCTCTTCAACGCTGAAACGATGCGCAAAGTAGAAGAGATTCAAAGTGTCTTTGCCAAAGACACGCTTTTTTCAAAAAGTATTTCCTACGTAGACCTCATCAAATCGGTCAACATGGCTTACCATGGCGGTGACCCAAGTAAATACACCCTCATTTCCAGCCGAGACAAACTTCGCCTCAAAAAATACATCGACAAACTCGACATGAGCAGCCTCAACGGCGGTTCTATCTCACTTAAAAACTTAGTTGACACCAGCAAAACCACCTTGCGCATTCGCATGCAAATGAAAGACCTCAGCGTAGACAAAGTGGGGCCAGCGCTTGATTCACTCAAAATTAAAGTCAACAACATCCTCAATCCAGACCAAAACACCCTGGACCGTCTTTACACTAAGATTGCAAAAGGCAATACGTCAGCTCTAGATAGCATCATCTATGAACACACAGGGGTATTCAATAGCCTCACCGCAATTGTATCTAACGGCAACGACCAAAAACAGATGGCGTTTGACATGGATCCAGAAAAAATCAAGTCTTATGCGGGCACACCTCAATTCAATAAAAAACTGAAAAAAGCAATCGCAGCAGAACAATACGATTTGATATTTACCGGGATCAAAGTTGTTCAGACGGAAGGCACCAAATACCTTTTTGTGAACTTGTTGCAAAGTCTCATTTTTGCAATCATCTCAATTGCCATCATGATGGCGTTCTTGTTCCGCTCGCTGCGTATCATTATGGTATCCATGATTCCGAATATCATTCCTTTGCTCTTTACGGCAGGCATCATGGGTTATTTTCAGATTCCGCTCAAGCCCTCAACCATTCTCGTATTTGGTATTGCGCTAGGCATTACCGTAGACAACGCCATTCTCTTCCTTGGAAAGTACCGCAATGAGCTCAAACAACACAGTTGGGATGTCCGCTTTGCCATTCTGCACTCTTTGCGCGAAACCGGCTTAGGTATTTTCTATACGTCTGTGATTTTATTCTTTGGCTTCTTGATGTTTGTGTTCTCTCAGTTCGGAGGCACCAAAGCACTGGGGCTTCTGGTTTCGATTACCATTATGGTGGGCATGGCGACCAATTTGATCATCTTGCCAGCACTACTTTTAACGCTCGAACGCAAATTCAGCATGCGCTCTTTCCAAGAACCTTTCTTTGATATCTACAACGAAGAAACAGACTACGATGTCGATAAACTCGAAATCGAGTTTGCCGAAGAAGAAGACAATAAGTAAGGATTAAACGCTTAAGTATTAAGCGTCGGTGAGCTTCTTGACCATCGTCAGAATGGTAGCTAAAGCAACGGTTTCTCCGGTTTCGTCATAAACATCTACCAAAAACTTCACAATACCTTTTGCGATATCTTCTTCGGAGCGCTTCTCTTGGTCTATCTTTTCTTTGACGGTAAAACGCACACCTATTGTGGCGCCAGGATAAACAGGCTTGGTAAAACGCGCCTCTTCAATTCCGTAGTTCAATAAAACCGGGCCTTTCTTGGGGTCTACGAACAAACCGGCTGCCTTAGACAATATAAAATATCCGTGCGCAACGCGGCGCTCAAAAATGGTTCCTTCCAGTGAAGTGGCATCCATGTGCGCATAGAAGTTGTCGCCAGAAACATTTGCAAAATTGACGATGTCGGCATCGGTTACCGTATGCTTATGCGTAAATACAGTTTCGCCAACGACCAACTCTTCAAAATGTTTTCTAAAGACGTGTGGTTGCGCTTCAGGCATGGCTGAGCCGACCTGAAACTGCTGTGTAATCGCGGTAATCGTGCTTGGGTGACCTTGGATGGCCGTGCGTTGTAAATAATGCAGTACGCCGCGTTTTCCGCCCATTTCTTCGCCGCCACCAGCTCTTCCTGGGCCGCCGTGAGTAAGTAAGGGCATTGGTGAACCATGGCCTGTGCTTTCTTTGGCGCAATCTTTATTGAGAACAAGGATGCGGCCGTGCATACTGGCGGCACCCACCACGTATTCAACTGCTTCAGTATTACTTGGCGTCACAATTGAAGAAACCAAAGAGCCCTTGCCCATTTTGGCTAGTTCAATGGCTGCTTCCATATCTTTGTAAGGCATGATGGTGGCAACAGGGCCAAATGCTTCGATGTCGTGGACAGCCGTTGCAGTGAATGGATTTTCATTGCGGAACAATACCGGCGGGAAAAATGCACCCGCTTCTTTGCTGGCGCCCAAAACTTCAAAATCGTCTAAATTCCCGAAGACCATTTGCTGGGATTGTGCAAGCAGGTCAACGTTAGCGCGTACTCTTTCTACTTGTAATTTGGTAGCCAACGCGCCCATTCTGACACCCTCAGTTGCGGGGTCTCCAATTTTGGTGGTGGCCAAACGCGCAGCAATTGCGCCCTGCACCTCATCCAATAAATTTTCAGGAACAATTATGCGGCGAACTGCCGTACATTTTTGACCTGCTTTGATTGTCATTTCTTTGACGCATTCTTTCACGAATAAATCAAATTCTTCGGTTCCGGGAACAGCAGCTTGCCCAAGTACCGTAGCATTGAGGGAGTCTGCTTCTAAATTAAAGCTCACGCTCTGTTCGGAAATGCGCGGCAAACCTTTGAGTAACTTTCCAGTTGCCGCACTTCCTGTAAATGTAACAACGTCTCTTGCGTCTACGCTATCTAAAATGCCGCGCCCAAGGCCGCAAATGAGTTGCAAAGCACCTTCTGGCAATATTTTAGAATCGATGATATCGCGTACCATGACTTCTGTCAAGAAACAAGTGTATTCTGATGGCTTCACCACTGCTGGTACACCCGCCATAAGATTGACCGCAATTTTTTCGAGCATCCCCCAAATCGGGAAATTGAAAGCATTGATATGTACGGCGACACCTTCTTTAGGAACCATGATGTGATGGCCAATGAACGATCCGTTTTTTGACAACGGCGCAGCAGTGCCATCTACATAATAAGGAAGGTCCGGAAATTGACGACGCAAGCTTGCGTTGGCAAATAAGTTGCCGATACCCCCTTCGATGTCTATCCAGGAATCAACTTTTGTAGCGCCAGTGAGCGCTGAAATCTCATAATACTTTGCTTTGCGCTCCATTAAAAACAAAGCCAAGGCCTTGAGCATGCGCCCGCGCTCTTGAAAAGTCATTTTGCGCAGCGCGTAGCCTTTTTGTCTGGCGTAAGTCAGTACCTCGGCAAAGTCAAGGCCGGCACTAGAAACTGCTCCAATTTGCGCACCGGTTAGCGCATTGAACAAAGGGGTTTCTTCTCCTTGGCCATCTAGCCATTGTCCGAGAACATAATTTTGAAAACGTTGCATAGCAAATTATTTGATTAACCAACGGACTAAGTCAGCACCATTGGCGTAGATCATCAATGAAAGCAATAAGAAAATTCCAATGTATTGTGCCACCTCCAACACTTTTTGAGGCGCCTCTTTTCCGGTGATCATTTCGTAAAGAAGGAAAACAACGTGGCCGCCGTCGAGTGCCGGAATCGGTAAAATATTCATGAAGGCCAGAATAATAGACAACAAGGCTGTGGTGAGCCAGAAAGTATGCCAGTCCCAAAGTGGTGGGAACATATTGCCAATTGAAGCAAAGCCACCAATTTGCGTCGCGCCTTTTTTGGTAAAGACAAATTTGAATTGACTCACGTAATCAGATAAGGTATTGTAACCGTAACCCATCCCGATGCTCAGGCTTTGCCCAAAACCGTATTTTTTCTCGGAAAGGGCTTTTTGGTCGATGAACTTAGAATTGGTTAAGATACCAACTGTTCCGTTTGACTTCACCTTTACATCTAGCGTAAGTGTGTCTTTGGCATTGCCATTTCTAGCTACTTTGATGGCTACTTTTTGATTTTTGTGTTGAAAAAGAGCCGCTTGAAACTCATCATAAAACCTAATATTTTGGCCGTTGACCTCATAAACGATGTCTTTGGACTTTAAGCCAGCGCGCTTTGCCGGCGAGGCTGTGCTCACCTCCGCCACTTCCAATGATTCCGAACGCAAATTAAATGCTGGAAAGGCTCCGGCTTGAAATAATTGGTGGTCGATATCTTGTGGAAGCTGAATGTTTTGTTTTTTGCCGTCGGGGTGCTCTACTTGAAGAGAGCGGGCGCCGCGCAACAAAATTGCCTTGTTGATCTCGTCGAGATTGAGTGGTTTTTTGCCTTCGACAGTTAATACTTTATCACCTGAATGAATGCCGTATTTAGACAAATAGGGATGCACACCTAAACCAGCCTGCAACTTATTTTGATCGAGCGTCAATTGGCCCCATGTAAAAACAACGCCAATGTAAATAATGAAGCCCAACACAAGATTGACCGTGACACCACCAATCATGATGATGAGGCGCTGCCAAGGTTTTTTACTTCTGAACTCCCAAGGTTGTGGTTCATTTTTGAGTTGTTCGGTGTCCATTGATTCGTCGATCATGCCGGCAATTTTGACATAACCTCCGAGCGGAACCCAACCAATTCCCCACTCTGTGGTGTCTGGATCTTCGGACCATTCGCTTGGCGAAGACTTACTGAACCAAGATTTTTTCTTCACGCCATTCACGCGTTTCCAGCGGAAAAATGAAAAATACGGATTGAAAAAAAGATAAAATTTCTCGACACGGGTCTTGAATAATTTTGCCGGGATGAAATGACCGAATTCGTGAAGCGTCACAAGGATCGCCAGAGAAGTAATGAGCTGAGCTGCTTTAATGAGAATTTCCATTTTGTCTATTAAGAGTTACAAAGATACCTTAAGTTTGTTAGTGTGCCTCAAGCCAATTCGGCGCTGTTTTCATTTCGACCTCCATCGGTACTTCCATGGCCACAGCATCTTCCATCGCTTTTTTGACGAGTTGTTGCATTTGATCAATTTCGTCCTGATGGACATCAAATACAAGTTCATCGTGTACTTGCAAAATCATTTTTGACTGCAGGTTTTCCTTGCTCATGGCTTTGTGTACAGCCACCATGGCCAACTTGATGATGTCTGCAGCCGAACCTTGAATGGGTGCGTTAATGGCATTGCGCTCGGCAAAACCACGCACTACTGCATTGGCAGAATGAATGTCTGGCAAATAACGGCGGCGCTTCAAGATGGTTTCTACATAGCCCAGTTCTCTTGCTTGCGCAATGACTTTATCCATGTAGGTTTTAATGGTGCCGTATTGGTCAAAATAGGCGTCGATGATGCCTTTGGCCTCTGTACGCGAAATTTGTAGATTTTGGGCCAAGCCAAAAGCACTTTGGCCATAAATGATGCCGAAGTTGACGGCCTTGGCCGCGCTGCGCTGTTCTCGGGTTACCTCATCTAAAGGCGTGTGAAAAACTTGTGCAGCCGTGGCCGCGTGAATGTCGTGACCGCTTTTAAATGCGCTGATCATGTTGGGGTCGCCGGAAAGCGCGGCAATAATGCGCAATTCTATTTGCGAGTAGTCTACGGCCATGAGCTGAAAATCGGCCGAACGGGCTACAAAAGCACGACGGATTTCTCGGCCTTTAGCAGAGCGCACCGGGATATTCTGCAAATTGGGGTTGTTCGAACTCAGGCGCCCCGTAGCGGTTACGGTTTGCATGAAATTCGTATGAATGCGGCCGTCAATCGGGTCGCAAAGTGTAGGAAGTGGATCGACGTAGGTGCTTTTGAGCTTGCGCAATTGGCGGTACTCTAAAATATGACCGATGATGGGGTGGTCGTTTTCGTGCTTTTGAAGGACGTCTTCTGAGGTGGCGTACTGACCCGTTTTGGTCTTTTTGGCCTTGCTAGAAATTTGTAGTTTTTCAAAAAGGATTTCGCCGAGTTGCTTGGGAGAGTCGATATTGAAGGCCCCACCTGCGAGCTCTTTGATTTGTTGGTCGAGCTCAATAAGGCGTTCGTCGAGCTCTTTTGAAAACGCATGAAGCGCTGCTGTATCGATGGCAATTCCTTCTTGTTCGATATCCTTGAGCACCGTTACCAGCGGCATTTCGACATCGTAAAACAAGTGGTGCAAGTGTGGTTTTTCGATTTCGGGCTCGAGTACTTTTTTGAGCTGAAAAGTAATGTCGGCATCTTCGCAAGCGTAATCTTTGATTTGTGCTGGCGTGAGGTCTGCCATATTACCTTGGTTCTTGCCTTTTTTCCCGAGGAGCGTTTCAATCGAGACCGGCTGGTAATTGAGGTAATAAGTAGCCAGAAAATCCATGCTTTGCTTAGACTCCGGATTGATCAAGTATTGGGCAATCATGGTGTCAAACAGCGGGCCCTTGAGCTCAATGCCGTAACGGTGCAAGACCTTTAGGTCGTATTTCAGGTTGTGGGCGATCTTTTCAATGGAGATGTCTTCGAAAACCAGTGCGAATTCGTGAACAATTGCTTTTGCAGCTTCAAAATCATTGGGGACCGCCACATAGAATGCTTCGCGGGCTTTATACGAAAACGAAAAGCCAACTAAGTCGGCATGCAGTGCATCTATGGAGGTCGTTTCGGTATCAAAGCAAACCTCGCTCTGCACTAGCAAGAGCGCGAGCAATTCTTTGCGCTCCTCTGCGGAGGTAATCAGGTGATAACTCGGTTTTTCGGTGGCAATTGTTTTGTAGTTGGCAGTTTGCGCGGCTTCTTGGGGCTCGAGCATACTTTGCATGCCAAATAAATCGAGCTGCGCTTGCTCTTTTGGCGACGCCGTTTGTGTCACGACAATTTCTTCGCCGATCACGCGCTTGGCTAGCGTTCTGAACTCTAACTCTGTAAAAATATCCTTGATGGCGTCTGCATTGACGGGGCAGATTTCTAAGTCTTCTTCATTGAATTCTACGGGCACATCGCGGATGATCGTCGCCAACGATTTGGACATCAGGCCTTGCTGCTGAAAATTCTCTACGTTTTCTTTTTGCTTGCCTTTGAGCTCGTGCACATGGGCAAACAAACCTTCCATGGAACCATATTTAGCAACCAATACCTTAGCGGTTTTTTCGCCAATGCCTGGAATACCTGGGATGTTGTCAGAAGCATCGCCCCACAAGCCTAAGATGTCAATAACTTGGATGGGGTTGGTGATTTCAAACTTTTCACACACTTCCTTCACACCCATGATTTCTGGTGGGTTGCCACCTCTGCCAGGCTTGTACATAAAAGTCTGCGGGCTCACGAGTTGGGCGTAGTCTTTATCGGGGGTCATCATGTAGGTGATGAAGCCTCTTGGCTCGGCTAACTTGGCGACTGTTCCAATGACGTCGTCGGCTTCAAAACCTGCAACTTCCAAAATGGGAATATTAAAGGCCTGAACAATTTGCTTGATCGGCTGGATCATCGAGCGGATGTCTTCGGGCATTTGTTCGCGCTGCGCTTTGTATTCAACGTATTCTTCTTGGCGCTGCGTTGAGCCACCTGGCGGGTCAAAAACAACCGCAATGTGCGTGGGTTGCTCCGTTTTAAGGATATCAATAAGTACGTTGGTAAAACCAAATGCCGCAGAGGTATTTTCACCTTTTGAATTGACGCGTGGGTTTTTGGCAAATGCAAAATAGGCTCTATAAATGAGCGCATAAGCATCGAGTAAAAATAGTTTTTTAGGTGCGGCGGGTGTCAGCATCAGAAAGTAGGAAAGTAAGGTATAAACTGTGCGGGTTCTATTTGTGTTTCTTCAGAGATGGTTAGTGTTTTATACAAAAAGAAGACACCAACAGATGGGTAGCCGCTGATTTTGACTTGCACGGTGGCTTTTTTAGTGGCTTTGTAGGCCGTTGTCATGAACCCAGGCTCCGGAATCACACGCAGCGGTACTTTGAGAACAGATTCGCGATGCGCCTTTATTTTAATCGGCTCATCTATGTATAAATTACCGACTTTTTGCTGATCGATAAAAAGCTCAAAACTACCGGGCTTCATTTTAACAGGTACCCACAAATTATTTTGGACATGAAAACCAGCTTTGCACTTGATCAGTTGGCCAGTGAATTGTTCCATTTCCGTGCCGTCAAAACTCATCAATTCTAGGGGCTCATCTAAGCTTTTGCATGAAACCAAAGAGAGCACTAAAGCAAAAATAAATAGTTGTTTCATGCTTAGATTTGACTGAAATTCTGGAAGAAATAAGGAATGGTCTCTATTCCTTTATAGAAATTGAACAAACCATAATGCTCGTTGGGGCTATGTATGGCATCGCTATCCAAACCAAAGCCCATTAAAATCGTTTTCAATCCCAATTCTTGTTCAAACATGGCAATGATTGGAATACTGCCGCCGCTGCGCACTGGAATGGGTTTTTTGCCAAATGTTTTTTCATAGGCTTGGCTTGCCGCTGCATATGCCGCAGAGTCGGTTGGTGTCACTACTGGTTGGCCACCGTGGTGAGGGGTCACTTTTACGCGCACACTTGCGGGTACTATTTTTTCAAAATGTGTTTGAAACAGAGCCGTGATTTCTTCTGGATCTTGGTCCGGGACCAAGCGCATCGAAATTTTAGCGAATGCTTTTGAGGCAATAACGGTTTTGGCGCCTTCGCCGATATAGCCGCCCCAAATGCCATTTACATCGAGCGTTGGTCTGATTGATCCGCGCTCCATGGTGCTGTAACCATTCTCGCCGTGTGTGGCAGCGATATCGAGCGCAGCGCAGTATGCTTCTTCAGAAAATGGTGCTTTGGCCATTTCGGCGCGGTCTTCTTCTGAAAGGTCTACTACTTTGTCGTAAAAACCTGGAATAGTGATGCGCATGTTTTCGTCGTGCAGACTCGCGATCATTTGTGTGAGCGTATTGATAGGGTTGGCTACACATCCACCATAAAGACCTGAATGTAAATCTCTGTTGGGGCCCGTTACTTCTACCTCAACATAACTCAAGCCGCGCAAACCTGTCGTTACCGAAGGCGTGTCGTTGGAAAGCATGCCGGTGTCGGACACTAAAATGATATCAGCCTTGAGTTTGGCTTTGTTTTCACTCACAAAAATAGCGAGGTTGGGGCTGCCCACTTCTTCTTCGCCCTCGATCATGAGCTTGACGTTACACGGCAATTCTTGCGCTTGCAACATGGCCTCAACCGCCTTGACATGCATAAAAAATTGTCCTTTGTCGTCGCAAGCACCGCGGGCAAAAATAGCGCCCTCCGGATGAATCGGCGTGGTTTTGATCACGGGCTCAAAAGCTGGGCTATGCCAAAGTTCGAGCGGATCTGCTGGCTGTACATCGTAATGACCATAGACCAAAATAGTTGGCAAGCTTGGGTCAATTATTTTTTCGGCATAGACAATTGGGTGCCCAGCCGTAGGAATCACCTCTACTCCATCCAAGCCAATTTCATTTAAATGGGTGGCTAAATGGGTGGCGCAGGCGGCAACATCACCTTGGTAATTAGGGTCTGCAGACACGGAGGGGATTCTTAAAAGTGCAAATAATTCGTCGACAAATTTTTGCTTATTGCTTTGGATGAATTGTTGTGTTTTTTCCATAAAAGTTCTATGCTTCAAAGTTGCGAAAAATCGTTGTGTTTTGTTGCGTCGTAGTTTATATTAATTTTGTTATGCAACTTTTTTGTGATTATTGACGTCTAAACGACAACTTGCGCATATGAAACATATACTACACCTCATTTTTTTATTTTCAATTGGGTCTTTGCTCGCGCAGCCCATTGCAGTTTCAACCACCCAAACTCCCCAACAATTAGTAGACAACGTACTACTTGGTTTTGGTGTCACGGCTTTTAATGTCACGATAAATGGCAACCCTGCTTTGGCCAACACAGCCCAAGGAAACGTAGGGTATTTCACCAACACCAACCCCTCTTTTCCAATCAGCAACGGATTGGTGTTAACAACAGGTAACGCTACTGCTGCCGTTGGACCAAATTCCACTACCAATTTTACCAACAACAGCCCTGCAACCTCCAGCGTGGCTTCAGACCCACACCTCAACGATATTGCAGCGGGTGGCGTAACCAACGGTGTTGTTTTAGAATTCGATTTTATTCCGTCCGGAGACACCCTCGTCTTCAATTACATGTTTGGCTCAGATGAATACCCTGAGTTTTCGCCGTCTACCTTCAACGATGCGTTTGGTCTGTTCTTGTGGGGCCCGGGCATTTCAGGAACATACGTGTTGCCGGGTTATCCAAATGGCGGCGCCAATATAGCCACCATTCCGGGCGGTATTCCCGTTACGATCAATAACGTAGGCGATGTATCCAACACTCAATATTACGTGTTCAACGAAGCAAGCTCAACGCTTACCTACGGCGATGCCATTCAATACGACGGCACTACTGTATTGCTTACCGCAGCAGCGAGTGTGCAATGCAACCAATTGTATCACATCAAATTAGCCATTTCTAATGTAGGTGACCAATCTTATGACTCTGGCGTGTTCTTAGAAGCGGGCTCATTTAGTTCTTCTGCAGTAGATGTTGCGGTGGCTACTGTATCTGGCGACACCACAATTATAGAAGGTTGTACTTACGCAGATTTTATCTTTACCCGCCCTCCAGGACAGGTTAACGACACCCTTATCATCAACTACACCATTGGTGGGGTAGCACAACAAGGCATTGACTACAATACTTTGCCCAATCCAATTACCTTCTTGCCTGGTGAAGACACCGTTATCATCACCCTCACGCCTACACAAGACGGCATCAACGAAGGTTTTGAATCAGTTGTGATTACCGTACAATTGATCAACCCATGTGGTGATACCATCACCTCCACCGGAACCATATACATTGGTGAGGGTCCGATTATCAACATCACCGGCAACAACCCAACCGTTTACTGTGCCACAGACAGCGTTTGGCTGGCGGCTAGCGCCTCGGGTGGTTATGCCCCTTATGATTATGAATGGGAAAACTTAGCCGGCATGAGTCTCGGCACCAACGACTCCATATCTGTTGGTATAGGCCAAAATGGCACCATGTACTATTTAGTGACCGCCACAGACAACTGTAACTTCACACAAACCGATACCGTCACCGTCACCATGAACCAAACACTTGCCATCGACACCATTTATGTGGGGCCGTCGACTTGTGTGCCTTCTGGTTATGTTTCTGTTCAAGCATCGGGTACGCAAGGCGTGCCTCAGTACAACTGGACCGGGCCAGGGCCAAATGGCTTTATCGACGCGTCTGTTTGGCAAAATATTCCTTCAGGTTGGTACTATATTACCATTGAAGACAACGTGTGTACAGTTAGCGACAGCGCGTTTGTCGATGTGCTCGACCCACCAGTAGCTGAATTGAGCGCGAGTGTCACCGAAGGGTGTGCGCCGCTCAGCGTCACGTTCACCAACACCAGTCAGAACGCGAGTGCCTACAGCTGGAACTTTGGCGACGGACAAACCGGCAGCAGCAACGACCTCAGCGCACAAAGCCATGTGTTCGATGTGCCTTTCGGGACTTATACTGTTACCTTAACCGCCAATCAAGGTCCACAATGCTCAGATGTTGCTTCAGTTACCATTACCGTCAATGTATGTGGTTGTACTGATCCGCTCGGCACCAACTACAACCCGCTTGCCAATGTCAACGACGGTTCTTGTGTCTACCCAACAGGTTGTACAGACCCGCTTGCGCTCAATTACGATCCAAACGCACTTATCGAAGACGGCAGCTGTGAATACGCCCGCCCTGAGGTCATTGCGCCAAACGTATTCAGTCCGAACGCAGACAACAACAACGAAACCTTCTACCTCGACACCAAAAATGTCATCTCCTTGCAACTCATCATCCTCAACCGTTGGGGCAATGTCTTGATGGATGTCACGTCTGTTGACCTCATCAACAACAACCCAGCTTGGGACGGCAAAATCAACGGTGACCCCGCAAGCGAAGGCGTCTATTTTTACAAGTATGTCGGCGCAGGCCTCAACAACCAAGAAGTAAGCGGCCACGGCTTCTTGCATTTGGTTGACAAAAAATAATGAAAAGGGGGCTTCGGTCCCCTTTTTTATGATGCAACCTATGTACATTTGTTGCTATCGATGAAGCAAAATAAAATCATCTGGCTTGTTTTCGTTCTAGCGCTTGGTGGGCTCGTCTTCTATTTTGCTGCGCCTAAAAATAAAAGTGCCAACGGAGACAAGACCTACGGTGGTGTCATGAGAATCAGTACGAAAAGCAAAAGACTAACCCTTTTTCCTCTTGCCAATAACACCCTCGAAGCACAACGGCTACAACAACTCATTTTTGAACCCTTACTCAAGCCTGCACAAAACGAACGGGGTTGGCGCTATTGCTTGGCTTCTGAAGTCAGTCTGAACGCCAAAAGAAATCAGGTCGTTATCCGCATAAAGAAAAACATCCATTTCACTGATAATTCTTGCTATCGTTTTCATTCATCAGAACTCACTGCAGAAGACGTAGCTTTTAGCCTCAGCTTAGCTTGTTCACAACAAGACAACATTCAGCAAGAACTGATTTTACCTAGCCTGATCGTTGGAGGAACAAATTTTTTTGACCAACACCAAGACCCAACAAAAGCAAGCGTCAAAGGCATACGTGTTCTTGATAAATACACCTTGAAGATAACATTAACAGGCGCTTACAATCATTTTTTAAGTCTATTGACTAGCCCAAGCCTGAGTGTTTTAAGCAAACAAGCGGCTAAATTTTATGGGCGCTCATTGTATAAAAACCCTGTCGGAACGGGCCCGTTTCTCTTGCAAAATAAATTAAAAACCACCTACGTTTTTGAACGCAATGAAGGCTATTGGCGACACGACAAATATGGCAACCAACTCCCCTACCTCGACCGTGTTGAGTTGAGCTGCGGCGTTCCGGGCCAGCTAGCGCACAAACGTTTTTTGAACAATCAGCTCGATTTACTTTTCGACCTCCCGATAGACGACCTCAGAGAAGCATTTGGCACACTCAACGATGCCAAGCAGGGTAAAAATCCGCTGCACGAGGTGTACATCAAAAATGCGGCAAAGGTGCACTTCATTCAATTCAATAGTTGTAAAAGTCCTTTTGATCAGCTAGCTGTTCGCCAGGCATTTGCACTCGTCATCGATACAAAAACCATTTGCAATGACATCTTAAAAGGAGAAGGACAAGAGTTAAACGGGCACTTTATTCCTACCCAAAAACAATACAACAACAACTTGCTTATTGCAGACCCTCGAACTGCGCAAGAAAAAATAAATGCAGCGCAATTACTCCTGGCCCAAGCTGGTTTTAATTCCAAAAACCCCTTGCCGAAAATTACTTTTTATGCTGGCGCAGCCAAAAACACTTTGGCATATAAATGGAGTAAAGCAGTGGCAAAAATGCTCAGGCAAGCCCTGCACATTCAAATTATTTTGAAAGAAGCGGGAGCACCTCAAAACACAAATTCAAAAAATCACGCAGAAATGTGGCGCAGTGGCTGGATTGGCGACTACCCTGGCGCGGAGTCTTACCTCAGGCTTTTTTACAGTAAGGCGCAAAATCCACTTGTGTTTAGTCACATCGGGGTCGATGCCTACTATTTAGAATCGATCTGGGCCCAATCAAACGAAAAACGCTTGCGCGCTCAAATGCTTTGCGAAAAAGCGATCATAGACCAACAGGCGCTCATTCCGATTTACACAGAAGATTTTATTGTCCTCAATCAATTGCGCGTAAGAGGTTTTCAGTTGGAAGCGTCTGGAATGCTAGACTTCTCTGAGTTGTATATCAAAGAATTGAAATAAAAAGCCTTAGCTGAGGCTTTCTTCTACCCAGGCCTTGCCCCAGTTTTCATGTTCTTCTGTCGACCATAAAGTGGGGTAAAAAATGCGCTTTTGAAAACGCGGAGGTAAATATTTTTGCCAATTGGTGCCGCCTGTTGCCGCCACATCTTTGTCTTGTCGTGCTAAATAACGAACGGCAGATTTGTAGTGCGCTAAAGGCCAATTGATGTTGACATTGGTGTCGTTTTGACGCAAAACTTGCTGAACGGCTTCATCGGCTTGGTCTTCTTTACTCAAGCGCAAATAGACTTGCCACAAATTTTTATCGCTGCAATGCTGACCTAAAGCAATAAATTGGTCTTTGTATTTTTCTTCGAATTGAATGAGCGTTAGGGTTTTCTTTCCGGTTGCAGCTTCGGTAGCGCCTGCCTTCCAATAAATTTGCTCAAACAAACGGGAAATATCCGTTTCTCCCTTAAGTTGCTCGCGTTGGTCTTTTGCAACAAGATTGATGAAATCGGTGCTGAAGATCTCGATTTCTCGGTATTGCGCCGATTGAAAACCAGAAGCAGGCAATAAACTCATGCGGAATTTCAAGAATTCTTCTCTGTCCATCCCGTTGATCATGATTTCAAAACTCTTGACCAAAGCATCAAAATAACGATTGATGCGCGTGACCCGTTCGATAAAATGATTTTTGGTTGGCGCTTGAATTTGGCCGAGGGCCTCAAACTCCCGAAGGGCCAACTTGAAATACAATTCTGTGATTTGGTGATACATGATGAAAATCACCTCGTCTGGGAAGGACGTTTTGGGTTTTTGCAAACTAAGCAGTGTGTCTAATTGAATGTAATCCCAATATGTAGTGACATCGGCATAAAGCAGGCCTTCTAAGTAAGCATTGAAGTCTTCGCCAATTGCCGCGTATTTATCATTTAGTAAGCTGAGTTTCTCTTTGAGTTCGGGTGTGATTTCCATCTTTTGTTGCTTGTTTTGACACTTCGAAATTAAACAAAATTTAAGTGCTCAAAGAATTTTTACATTTGTGTTCTTAATGCTATCCCCATGATCAATTACAACCCCAAAAATTGGCTGTCTTTTATTTTCTCTTTTCACAAAAGCGACACCGCGCGCATGATGTGGAAAGAATTGATTTACATCAGCTTACTCTCTATATTGATCACCTACACCGAAATCACCTTTTTTCCGAAGGCCTTTTATCTTAAAAATTTAACGACCGTCTATTCGCTTTTAGGTTTTGTGATTTCACTTTTGCTCGTGTTCAGGACCAACACCGCTTATGACCGCTGGTGGGAGGGCCGCAAAGCCTGGGGTGCTTTTGTAAACGACACAAGAAGTTTGAGTTCTAAATTGAGTGCGGCCACTTTAACGGCCGAAGAAAAAAGCACATTTACGCGCCTCATTCCACTTTTTGTTTTCGCAGCCAAACAACATTTGCGCAATCAAGATTTGAAAGAGGAAATCTCTATAACTCATCAATTAAAAGGTTTGGACCTCAGTGGGCATCAACCTTTAAGAATCATTCAGTTATTGCGCATTGAAATCGAAAAATTACTTCAAAAAGAAACGATACACAGAGAATCTTGGCTTGCACTCAATCGAGACCTCGACGCACTTATTAACTCTTTAGGGGTCTGTGAGCGAATCAAAAACACGCCGATACCTTTTTCTTACAGCCTGTTTATCAAGAAATTCATCTTTATTTACGTTCTCACCATGCCTTTGGCTTTCGTGCCATTATTTGGATATTTATCAGCGTTCATCTCGACTTTTGTTTTTTATGCGCTGGTCAGTATGGAGCTACTCGCTGAAGAAATTGAAGACCCGTTTGGAGACGATGAAAACGACTTGCCAACCGATCAGATTTGCCTGACCATTCAAAATAATTGCGAACAAATTTTTGGCGCATAAAAAAAGCGCCGTGTGGCGCTTTCGGAAAGGGTTGTTGCTTTATTTGGACTCTTCGTCAAAAATGCGTTTTGGACGCAATTGCTCAAACAAACCAAGCGTCAGCCAATAAGGAAGGATAAATCCTAATAAAAAGAATAACATCCAAAAGGCCATCCCGCCAATTAAAAGAAACATTACAATACCGAAAGTGCTCATCTTCTATTATTTTTGCAGTTGAAAACTGTTCAAAATTACACAAATTAATTCATAAACACCAAAAAATGGAATTTCGCATCGAAAAAGACACCATGGGCGAGGTCAAAGTCCCTGCTCAACGCTACTGGGGCGCTCAAACTGAACGTTCGCGCAACAACTTTAAAATTGGCCCAGAGGGCTCGATGCCAATTGAAATCATCCACGCTTTTGCCTACTTGAAAAAAGCGGCGGCGCACGCCAATCACGACCTCGGTGTTCTGCCACAAGAAAAAAGAGACCTCATCTCTAAAGTATGTGACGAGATCCTTACCGGTCAGCACAACGACGAATTCCCTTTGGTGATTTGGCAAACGGGCTCAGGTACGCAATCCAACATGAACTGCAATGAAGTCATTGCCAACCGCGGCCACGTAGTAAGTGGCGGTCAGTTGCTCGACGAGCAAAAAGTACTCAACCCCAATGACGACGTCAACAAATCGCAGTCTTCCAACGACACCTACCCTACGGCTATGCACATCGCGGCCTACAAAATGGCGGTCGAGCTTACCCTTCCAGGTATGCAGCATTTGCGCGACGTTCTTCAGCAAAAAGTTCTTGAATTCAAAGACATCGTCAAAACAGGGCGCACCCACTTCATGGACGCCACTCCACTTACATTGGGTCAAGAATTCAGTGGTTATGTAGCACAGCTTGATTACTCTATGCGCGCCATTAACAATGCGTTGGTGGTGGTTTCGGAATTAGCGCTGGGTGGCACTGCCGTTGGAACGGGCTTGAACACACCAAAAGGCTACGACGTACTCGTGGCGCAAAAAATTGCCGAGTTTACAGGCCTTCCGTTTGTGACTGCGGCCAATAAATTTGAGGCACTTGCTGCGCACGACGCCATGGTTGAACTTTCTGGCGCACTCAAAAGAAGCGCTGTTTCACTCATGAAAATTGCCAACGACATCCGCATGCTATCTTCTGGGCCGCGTTGTGGTATTGGTGAAATCATCATTCCAGACAACGAGCCAGGTTCTTCTATCATGCCAGGAAAGGTCAACCCAACCCAACCAGAAGCACTTACTATGGTTTGTGCACAAGTCATGGGCAACGACGTTACGGTAAGTATTGCAGGTTCTAATGGTCATTTTGAACTCAATGTATTCAAGCCAGTTATTGCAGCCAACGTACTACAATCTGCACGTCTTATTGGCGACGCTTGTGTTTCTTTTGCAGACAATTGCGCAGTGGGTATTCAGGCCAATTTACCAATGGTGAAACAACACCTCGATAACTCACTTATGCTCGTGACGGCGCTCAATACCAAAATTGGTTACTACAAAGCTGCCGAAATTGCCAAATACGCCCACAAAAACGGCACCACACTCAAAGAAGCTGCTGTAGGCTTAGGACATGTCAGCGCCGAAGAATACGATCAAATCGTGGACCCATCTAAAATGATTGGTTCTTTGGACTAAATCAGCTATCCTTCTGAGCAAATTACCAGTGCTCGGATACATATTATTGATTAATTTTGTACATAAAAAATTTCAATGTCAAAAATTAAAGTAGCCAATCCAGTCGTAGAGCTCGACGGAGATGAAATGACCCGTATTATCTGGAAATTCATCAAAGACAAACTCATTTTACCTTACCTCGATCTAGATATCAAATACTACGACCTCGGTATCGAAAAACGCGACGAAACCAACGACCAAATTACAATAGACGCGGCAGAAGCCATCAAAAAATACCAAGTCGGAATCAAATGTGCCACCATCACGCCAGACGAAGCGCGCGTGGAAGAATTTCATTTGAAATCTATGTGGAAGTCTCCAAACGGAACCATCCGCAACATCCTAGACGGCACTGTTTTTCGCGAGCCTATCGTGATGCAAAACGTTCCGCGTTTGGTCACCAACTGGACTGCACCTATCATTGTTGGGCGCCATGCCTTCGGCGATCAATACCGCGCTACCGATGCGGTTTTCAAAGGAAAAGGCAAACTCACCATGACCTTCACGCCAGAAGATGGCGGCGAAACCCAAACTTTTGAAGTCTACAATTTCAAAGGAGACGGCGTAGGAATGGCTATGTACAACACCGACGAATCTATTTCTGGTTTTGCCAGAAGCTGTTTCAATATGGCTTTAACCAAAAAATGGCCGCTTTATCTTTCTACCAAAAACACCATCTTGAAAAAATATGATGGCCGTTTCAAAGATATTTTCGAAGAAATTTTCCAAGCTGAATTCAAGACCAAATTTGACGAAGCGGGTATCGTTTACGAACACCGCCTCATCGACGACATGGTTGCCTCTGCCTTAAAATGGAACGGTAATTTTGTTTGGGCTTGTAAAAACTACGACGGCGATGTTCAATCCGACACCGTTGCACAAGGTTTTGGGTCTTTGGGTCTGATGACTTCCGTTTTGATCACACCAGACGGTAAAATCATGGAGTCAGAGGCTGCGCACGGCACCGTCACTCGCCACTACCGCGACCACCAAGCTGGTAAGAAAACCTCTACCAATCCGATCGCTTCCATCTTTGCTTGGACACGCGGCTTGGCTTTCAGAGGTAAACTCGACAACAACCAAGCACTCATCGATTTTTGCGACACACTAGAAAAAGTTTGTATTGAAACCGTAGAAAGCGGCATCATGACCAAAGACTTAGCGGTGTGTATTCACGGCAACAAAGTCAACCACGGTGACCACTTTGTGTACACCGAAGAGTTCTTAGATGCACTCGACCAAGGCTTGAAAGCAAAAATGAATTAATTTAGAGGGGCTTTAGCCCCTTTTTTTATGCGCCTTCTTTTT
>JANQWC010000027.1:42330-44624 GCA_030730025.1 Crocinitomicaceae bacterium | reverse complement strand
AATTATTGGACCTATAATATGTCGTATGTCAATCTAAAAGATGGAGAAGTCATGAGTACCAAAGCATACAAAATATTTTATGCAGAGGAAACCAAAAAACTGTGGATGGACGAAGGCGACAGTTTGCTCATTGAAATGACCTTAATGGGCAATTGCCTCTTTGACCATTTTGAATTGAGCGGCATGTTTTTCAATTCGTCGCTGTGCCAACAAGGAGAAGACCTCTTGTTTGAAATTACCGGCGGGCAAAAAAAACCAACCTATACAAGTCCATACATAGAAGAAGCTGAGGGCTCGGTTGAAACAATGCGCATCGACTTTCTACAGCGCGTGCTGCTCAAACCCAAAAAATGAAGTACATCAACATCGTTTCATTGCTGCTGCTCGGTTTGTTTTCATGTAAAACAATTACAATTGAATTACCCATTCCGGACTTCAAAGTTGTAGAAGAAGTCAGTGCGCCAGAGCCTTCCTTTCTTTCTTTAGAAACCGAATTAGCGCTCAAGCCGTACTTAAGCGAGGCTGATAAAAGCTTGGACAAAAAATTTAGCGGTGGAGAAGAGCCCTGTGAAGGGATTCAATATAAATATCATTTTGAACGCGAACCGCTTTCTTTTGAACTCAAAGACCAAGAGGTCTTGTGTGACATCGACGGCAAGTTTGATCTAAGTTTGTCTTACTGCCCTGATTGTCAAAATATATTTGGTGAACCCATGTGCATCATTCCGCGCGTTTATGCTTCGTGTGGAGTAGATGAGCCTAAAAAAAAGGTACACATCACCTACTCCAGTAAAATTGGCATTACCGATGATTTTCGCCTGCGTGCGCAAACAAAACTCAAAGAGTTTCAATTAATTGACCCTTGTAAAATCACGGTTTTCAAATACGATGCCACACCAACCATTCAAAAAGAAGTAAGAGCCTCCTTGGTGCAGCTCGAAAAAGAAGTAGATAAACAGTTGGCTTCGGCGCCGATCCACAGCACCATGACCGAAGTTTGGAAATCGCTGCAAGAACCTATTTTGGTGGCGCCTTACGGTTATTTTTATTTGCGTCCCCAGCAAATTGGTATCGACAACCTGATCTTAAAAAACGAAGGACAAAAGGCCTATTTTACGACACAAATGGTCGCCAAACCCTTGTTTTCTACGGATGCTATTGAGCGCCCAAAAACGCGCCTGCCTAAAAATACGCCTCAAGCCAAAGCAAGTAACATCAGCGTGTTCAATCTTAGAACCGTTGCCTCTTACGATTCGATTAACCGCTTTTTACTGCGCGACTTCGATACACAGCAAATCAAAATCACCGATAAAAAGTATATCAATATTGACAAAGTACAGGTGCTAGGGCCGCAAGGTGAGCGCTTGGTGCTCTCGGTACAATTCTCGGGCACAAAAAAAGGAACGCTTTATTTAGTTGTTGAACCCTATATTGACCTAGAACAACATTTAAGGATCAGAGAAGTCGATTATGAGTTGCGGACAAAAAGCGTATTGTTGCACTCCGCAAAATGGATGCTCAATTCCAAACTCAAAGAACAAATCGAAACAAGTGTAGACTTAGACCTGGGCCCAATGCTAATGGAAAGCAAGACCGCTATTGAACAACAAATCAATAGTGAAATCACAAAAGGGGTCTGGCTTCAAGGAAAAATAGATGAATTAAGTGTGCAAAACCTGCTTTTAACGACGGGCTTTTTAGTCGTAGACTTGCGCTTGAGCGGAAAGTTGAAACTTAAAATAGAATAAGCCGTATAAAGGTTTTGTGAAAATTTTACATCTGCTTCTTTTCACCGTCATGTTGAGCGCTCTTTACGGACAACGCTCCTCCTACAACAATTGTGCTGGGGCGGTTTTTGCACCGATAGATGGTTCTTTTTCGCTTTCCTTCTTAGGAGAGAAAAAGCAAAATCAAATGTGGTTGGTTTTCATTGCGCCAAAATCAGGAAAATTTCAATTAAATATCAACAATATAAGTGCCTCTTTGACTATTTCTAAGGGTATAGCCTACATCAGTAATGAAGAATGGTGTGATCTTACATCCCAACAAAAATCACAAGCAGATAGCATTTCATTCGAATTGAGAGGACAGCATTTATTGAAAGACATTGAATTAGAGAAAAATCAATATGTCACTATTTGTATAGAAACACCAGCCCGTTTAAAAGATGATGTTTTATTTAAAAGCGCATTTGTAGGGACTCGCCCCAGTGAAGACGAACAAATTTTGAGTTTCATCTACAACGACACGCTGCCTGTTTACACTTTAGTTTTACGCGACGGACAAACACGAGC
>JANQWC010000027.1:9972-42230 GCA_030730025.1 Crocinitomicaceae bacterium | reverse complement strand
GAACAGGTTTATTTCAGTGCGGGTTTACCTGAAATAATGGAAGAATCTTACGCACAACTCAATCGTTTACGCGACTTACTTTTACTGAATCCACAGATCAATATTGAAATTCACGGGCATGTTAATTTAGATGAGAACGGTGCTAAAAAAGCACAAAAATTATCCAAACAGCGTGCAGAAATGGTCAAAGATTATTTGGTGCAAAATGGCGTCGCCGCCAAGCGTTTGTATCCAATTGGTTTTGGTTCATCTAAGCCTGTATATAGCAAGCCTAAAGATGAAGAAGAAAAAGAAGCCAACCGAAGGGTCGAAATCTTGATCAAAGACAACTAGCAAGAAATTTTTGCAACACGAGTGGCGTGGCGGCCGCCTTCAAATGCGGTATTTAAAAATACATTTACCATTTCTTTAGCTTCCTCTACCGAAATAAATCGGGCCGGTAATGAAATGATATTGGCGTCGTTGTGTAGACGTGCTAATTCTGCGATTTCTGGCGTCCAGCAAAGTGCACAGCGAATGTCTTGGTGTTTATTGGCGGTCATGCTGATGCCGTTTCCCGATCCACAAAGTAAAATACCAAGGCTTCCTGGGTTGGCTTCAATATGAGCCGCAACAGGATGAGCATAATCTGGGTAATCTATGCTTTGCTCTGAATAGCATCCGTAATCCTTGACTTCATAACCTAAAGAGGTTAAATAAGTAATGAGTAGTTGCTTGGTTTCAAAACCAGCGTGATCGGAGCCAATAGGAATTATCATCTTTTTCTTGCTAAATTAAGGACTATTTTAGGTTTAAACTTATAAACAAACTAAAAATTAGCGGCTCTACAGCTCAATAAATAGGTTGTATTTACAAACACGCAAGTGTGTTTTTGAGTTAAAAACGTGTTAACAATACATTAAAACATTTTTTGAATATGTGATTCTTTTGTATAAGCTCGAATGACCCGGACATACGCACTATTTTTTAGCTTTCTTTCTACAAACCTTTTCAACCGCTTACAAACTAATTTAGCTAGCTTTTCACGGTAATTTTTTAAACAAGTTATCATTTAAGTGTTTTGTTTATTAAATCATATATAACTCATTATCAAATATTTAAAAAGTTTAAACAGTGAATAGTTTGTTGAAAACCTCGCTTGATTTTAAAAACCAACTAATTAAGCTCTTAATTATACACATATGAACAGCCTTAATAGTAGTAGTAAATATTTTAAAAATTCTTTTAAAAGAAATATATTAATCTTATTAAGGAGCGCTTAAGCTTTTAATTTTGTAGCTAGCAAATGAAACTGTAGCTTTAACCTATGCAATCCACTTTTAACCATCTCATTGATCAAATCGATGCTTTCATCAGAAAGTATTACAAGAATCAATTGATCAGAGGAAGTTTGTTGTTCACGTTGTTTTTTCTGCTTGCGATTTTAGCAACTACTTTTTTAGAATTTTTTGGTCGCTTTCCAATCCTCATCAGGGCTATTCTCTTTTTTGGTTTTATCGTAATTCAAAGTTACTTATTCATTCGATGGGTAGGTATCCCTTTGAGTCGTTTGTCATCATTTGGCAAAAGAATTTCGCATTTACAGGCAGCAGAAATTATCGGTTCTTTTTTTCCGGAGGTTGCAGATAAATTAAAGAACACCATTCAACTCCAACAAGACCTCGATAGCCATGTTGGTAATATTGACTTGATAGCCGCCAGTATAGCGCAGCGCGCCAATCAGTTAAATGTCATTTCTTTTGAGTCGGCCATTGAATATAAAACCCAAAGACAATACCTCAAATATTTATTACCAGTACTCTTTGGATTTTTAGCTGTGGCTTGGTTTGTCCCTCAAATTCTAACGCAAGGAACCAAACGTGTGCTGCAGTATTCCAAAGAATTCAAAGAACCCAATCCGTATATTTTTACCTTCGAACCTATTCCGAGTAGCATTCAAGAAGGCACTAGTTTAGCAATCCAAGTCAAAGTGAAACCAGCACCTGGTTATACTGCTTTACCAAAACAACTTTATATCGTTCTTGATCAAGGGAAGTTCTTAATGAAGCAAGTCAAACGCAATTCATTTACGTATAAAACACCAGCGCTTCAAAAGTCAACTTCTTTTTATTTGACAACAAACGAATTCAACAGTCAAAAGAAATGGATTCGCGTCAATCGAAAGGCTGTATTAGGAACACTTAAAGCGCATTGTATTTATCCAAGTTACTTGAATAAGCCAGATCGTATTATTGAGAATACCAGTGATTTAACTATCCCGGAAGGAACCAACGTACGCTGGGAAATTGCCACCAAAAACACCAGTAAACTGCAGTTATTTTGGCAAAATAAAGTCAGAAATCTAGATCCCATTTATAGTCAGTTTACGCAAGAGTACAAGACTAGTGGCCGCTTAAAGTTTGTACTGACCAACGCACAAACACAGCAAAATGACACAGTAATATCTAAAATTGAAGTTTTAAAAGATGCCCATCCAGGTATTGAGATTCAGGAAGAGCAAGATTCAGTTGTAGACGGTAGAAAATATTTTCAAGGAGCTATTTCTGATGATTACGGTCTGAGTAAACTTCAGTTTGTTTATACCATAGAACAAGAGAATGGAGAGAAAAGAACGCAGCGTTTAGAGGTTCAAACAGTCAAAGGAACGCTGCAAAAATTTGACTTTGGCGTAGATTTTAGACGTGAAAAAATCCAGCTGAATGATATCATTACTTATTATTTTGTGGTTTATGACAACGATGGTGTCAATGGTCATAAAGCAACAAAGAGTGAAACACTTACTTACAAACTACCGAGTCTAGAAGAATTAAACGATCAGCGTAAAGAAGAACAAGCCGAACAGTTGAACGAGTTGCAAGATGTTTTCAAGAAAACACAGCAGTTCCAAAAAGAGGTACAAGAATTCAAAAAGGAAGCTTTACAATCCAAAACAACCAACTGGAATAAACTCAATAAGGTCGAACAATTGCAACAACAACAACAACAATTGCAAGAACAAATTCAAGAGAGTTTAGAAGAAATCAAACAAAGCACCGAACAAAAGAATCAGTTATCCCCTTTAGACGAGCAATTACTCGAGAAACAGCAGCTTTTAGAGCAACTTCTGAATGAAGTGATGGATGACGAACTCAAAGCGCTCTTAGAGCAGTTAGAAGAGCTCCTTAAAGAACAAGATAAAGACCAAACCAAAGAGAAACTAGACGAACTCCAGCAGTCTACCGAAGACATGAACAAGCAGCTAGACAGAAGTCTAGAGCTTTTGAAGAAAATGCAAGTCAATGAGCGCATAGATGATCTGGAAAAAGAACTTGATGCCTTAGCTAAAGAACAAGAAGAACTCAAGGATCAAAATCAAGAACTCTCAAAAGAAGAACTGTTGCAGAAGCAAAAAGAACTCAATGAAAAATTCAATGAAATTAAAAAAGAGCTCAACGAGGTTCAGGAGTTAAATAAAGACTTAGCACGCCCTTTAGATTTAGATATTCTAGATGCATTAGAAGAACAAGTTTCCAATGATCTTCAAAACGCCGAGCAAGAAATATCAGAAGGTAAATCAAAAAAAGCAGGCGAGAAACAGAAGTCTGCTTCAGACGGAATGAAAGCGATGTCTTCTCAATTAAATGCCAAGCAGAACCAATCCAATAAAGAACAACAAGAAGAAGACATGGAAACCCTAAGGGCAATTCTCGAGGGGCTCATTACTTTGAGTTTAGATCAGGAAAGAACCGAAAAGAACTTTGTAAAAATAAGTACCAAAGATCCTGTATACCGTAAATTAGGTAGACGTCAGCAGCGCATCAATGACGACACAAAAATCATCAGAGATAGCTTGCTTGCTCTAGCAAAAAGACAACCAAAGATTGCCACGTTTATAGATACAGAACTCAACGCAATTGTAAGCCATCAGAAATCCACCATTGAGGCCATAGATGATCACCGTAAGAAGGACATCGAGAAACACCAGCAATTGGTCATGACCTCCTATAATAACTTAGCCTTATTACTGAATGAAGCGCTGCAATCTATGCAGCAGCAAATGAATGCTCAGATGCAAGGCAATGGAAGTTGTGACAATCCTGGTAAGGGTAGACCAAAAGCAGGTCAGAGTATGTCTTCTGGCGACATGAAAGAAATGCTCAAAAAACAACTAGAGCAAATGCAGAAAGGTCCGAACCCAGGAGGGAATAAACCGGGACAACAGCCAGGATCAGCTCCGGGAAAAGAAGGTCAGGCTGGTCAGGGTTTACCAGGCTTAGGTTCTAAAGAATTGGCGCGAATGGCGGCTGAGCAAACAGCTATCAGACAGCGTTTGGAGCAACTCAAGCAAGAATTAAATAAAGAAGGAAAGGGCTTAGGAAACCAACTTAATCCGCTGCTTAAAGAACTGGAAGAGCAAGAAAAAGATTTGTTGTTGAAGCGCGTCAATCCACAAACCATCCAACGTCAAAAAGAGATTTTGACACGCTTGTTAGAAAGCGAGGACGCGATCATGAAGCGCGGATTTGAAGACAAGCGCGAATCTAAGTCCGGAAAAGATGTAGAAAAAGGTAACCAAATTCGATTTGAAGAGTATAAAAGGTCGAAATGGAATGAGCTGGAATTGATAAAAGCCATCGACCCCACGTTGCAGTTATACTACAAACAACGTTCAGATGCTTATATGAATCAGTGATTTTCGTGATATTTATATTATGAAAGAAGGGTTTTCAATAGTTACGGAAGTGGTATTACCATCTGATTATCAATCACTTATTGATGTCGAGAAATTAGTAGGTGGTATTTGTGAAGAGTTTGGTGTGAAAGAAGATGCCTTTGGAAACGTCTTAATAGCTGTTTCTGAGGCTGTTAACAACGCAATCCAACATGGTAATAAGGATATTCCAGATGCAAAAGTAGAAGTCAAGGTTGCAAACCATGATGAGCTCTTTTGTATTCAAGTCAAAGACGAAGGCAATGGCTTTGTACACCACGAGCTTCCGGACCCAACGGCCCCAGAGAATCTATTAAAGGATAGCGGACGCGGTGTTTTTCTCATGAAGAACTTAGCTGATGAAGTAGAGTTTGTAGATACGGGTAGTGTTGTAAATCTTTATTTTCATAAATGACAACAATCGTAAACCTCGGTGTAAAGATTCCAACTTTTGTATCGAAAAAAGAATTAAAAGAGGCTGTAAAAGATTTGACCCAACAAGAGGGTAAAACACTTAAAGACCTAAGCCTTGTTTTTACAGACGACGACTATCTCTTAGAGGTAAACAAACAATACCTCAATCACGATTACTTTACAGATGTCATTACATTTGACTACTCTTCATTCCCTGAAGTTTCTGGTGATGTCATGATTTCTCTTGATCGTGTAAAGGACAACGCGGCAACTTTAAATCAAAGTTTTGAGCTTGAATTTTATCGTGTTGTTTTCCATGGCGTACTGCACCTTTGTGGATACAAAGACAAAACCGATGCTGATGCTGCGGTCATGCGATCTAAAGAAGATTTTTATATTAATCGGTTTGTTTCACGTGAAACAAACCAAAACTAAACCTTGTTGTTTCACGTGAAACACAATCCAAATGTTAGATAAATACGATGTAATTGTAGTTGGTGCAGGCCACGCAGGTTGTGAGGCTGCTAATGCCGCTGCTCGAATGGGCAGCAAGGTGTTGTTGGTTACTATGAATATGAATACCATCGCACAAATGAGTTGTAATCCTGCCATGGGCGGCGTGGCTAAAGGTCAAATCGTTCGAGAGATTGATGCGCTCGGCGGAGGGTCTGGAATTGTGAGTGACAAGAGCGCTATCCAATTCCGGATGCTGAATCTTTCTAAAGGACCAGCTATGTGGTCTCCGAGAACCCAAAACGACAGAATGCTCTTTTCTTTGGAGTGGCGCTATCTTTTGGAACAGAACTATAACGTAGATTTCTGGCAAGACATGTGTGTCGGAATTGTAGTTGAAAACCACAAAGTAGTAGGTGTTCAAATGGCGATGGGAACAACCATTTATGCTACTACAGTCGTACTCACGAACGGAACCTTTTTAAATGGACTTATTCACCTTGGTGAAAAGCAATTTGGAGGTGGAAGAGCGGGTGAGAAAGCATCCACGGGCTTAACCGAATCTTTAGTGAGTTTAGGTTTTGAAGCCGGTAGAATGAAAACCGGAACACCGCCACGAGTCGATGGTAGAAGTTTAGATTACACTAAAATGGAAGTTCAAGATGGAGATATAAACCCATCTAAATTCAGCTATACCAACACCAGCGCTTTAGCCAAACAACTCCCTTGTCACATCACATATACCAATGAGCAAACACACGACTTGCTCCGCACAGGTTTTGATCGTTCGCCTATGTTTAATGGCGCAATCAAAAGCAGCGGCCCTAGGTATTGTCCGAGTATAGAAGATAAAATATCTAGATTTGCAGATAGAGACAGACATCAAATTTTCGTAGAACCCGAAGGTTGGAATACCGTGGAGATTTACGTCAATGGGTTCAGTACCTCCTTACCAGAAGACATACAATACGCTGCAATGAAAACCATACCGGGTTTTGAGAACGTTAAAATGTTTAGACCTGGTTATGCCATCGAATACGATTATTTTCCACCAACACAACTCAAGCATTCCTTAGAAACCAAGTTGATTGAAAACCTCTTCTTTGCGGGTCAGATCAACGGAACAACAGGTTATGAAGAAGCCGCTTGCCAGGGCTTAATGGCGGGTATTAATGCGCATAGAAAAGTAGCTGAAAAGGATGCTTTTATTTTAACACGTAGCGAAGCGTATATTGGTGTACTCATTGACGACCTCATTACCAAGGGAACCAATGAGCCGTATCGAATGTTTACCAGCCGTGCCGAATTCAGGATTTTATTACGTCAAGACAACGCCGATGAAAGGCTCACGCCACTCGGTTTTGAAATAGGTTTAGCGAGTGCCGAGGCCCTACAAAAAGTTGAGCAAAAGAAAGAACTCACCAAGCAGCTCAAAACCAAACTTCGCGAAATTGGCATCAGCCCAGCGGAGGCGAATCCAATGTTAGAAGATAAAAATTCTGCACCGATTAACCAACAAGTAAAGGTGAGCTCACTGATCACGAGACCACACATTTCACTAGCAGATATTATTCCTATTCATGCGTCAACAGCACAAGCGGTAAATGAAGTATTTGTTCAAAATCCTTTAGCGGTAGAGCAAGCAGAAATCCTTTTGAAGTATGAAGGTTATATCGAACGCGAAGAAGAACAAGCTCAAAAACACCAGCGTCTAGAAAATTTGCAGCTCCCCGCTGCTTTCGATTATTCCAAAGTGAATAGCTTGAGCATCGAAGCCAGAGAGAAGCTCTCTAAAATCCAGCCAGCCACTATTGGCCAGGCATCTCGCGTTTCTGGCGTTTCACCCAGTGATATTTCTGTGCTTTTGGTTCATTTGGGCCGTTAAAACGCATTTTAAGCCGTTTTAAGCGGGTTTTAGTGTGTTTGAAAGGGAAACACCAATCTATATTCGAGAACTTTCATTAGAAAAGACCAAAAAAGAGGTGTTTTTTGCCTATTTTGCAGTGAAATACCATTTTTAGTAAATCCGATAGCATGAAACAGCGCTTAGTAATTTTTATTGACAGTGTGCATCCGGTTTTAGAAGAGCGCCTGACCCAAGCGGGTTTTCAATGTGCGCTTCATTACCAAACCACTTTTGAAGATTTAAAAAATATTTTGCCACTTGCCACGGGCATTGTCATTCGTTCGCGTTTTACTATTCACGAAGATTTTTTAGCATATTGTCCGGCACTTGCGTTTATTGCAAGAGCGGGTTCTGGTTTGGAAAACATCGATGCACAATTATGCAAAACCCGTGGTATCAAACTTTATAATTCCCCAGAAGGAAATCGAAATGCAGTTGCAGAGCATGCACTTGGTATGTTATTGGGTTTACTCAATAAGCTACATAAAGCCGACAGAGAGGTGCGCGCGGGTATCTGGGATAGAGAAGCAAACAGAGGAGAGGAACTCGATGGCAAAACCATTGGTCTTATTGGCTACGGAAACAACGGCGCAGCATTTGCAAAAAAGCTACGTGGTTTTGACGTCAAGGTGATGGCCTACGACAAATATAAAACAGGTTTCGGAGATCATTTTGTTCAAGAATGCACGATTGAAGCGATACAAGAACAAGCCGACGTCTTGAGTTTTCATATTCCTCAAAACAGAGAAACCAAACAGCTCTTTAACGCGTCATTTCTGGATAAAATGAAGAAGCCGTTTTATCTGCTCAATCTTTCTCGTGGAAAAATAGTAGATACCGCTACCTTAGTTAATGGCCTCAAATCAGGACAAATTAAAGGAGCAGGTTTAGATGTTCTCGAATATGAAAAGAAGAGCTTTGAAGCATTTTTTGACCAAGATATGCCCGCCGATTTTTCATATCTTGTTCATGCCGATAACGTGAGCCTTTCTCCACATGTAGGTGGTTGGACAACAGAGAGTTATATCAAATTAAGCAGTGTTTTGGCCGACAAAATATTGGCCGACGAATCCAATTAATCTTCTTGCCAGTCGTCCATAAAGCGGTCGAGTTCGCGGCGGTCTTTTTTAGTGGGCTTACCGTCTGTGAGCCGATAAATGCTTTGCGCCTCTTGATAGGTTTTTAATTTTTCAATTTCTTCTGGTGGCGTGATGTCTGTTATGTAGTCTTTGACAAGCGGTGCACCCACGCGCCGATCGAGCACTTGGAGTACTTTAAATTGAAAGCGCGCGCTGTGTTTGAGTAGTGTGATGGTTTCGCCTTCTTTGACCTCTCTAGAGGGCTTAATTGCGCTGTCATTGAGTAAGACTTTTCCTTTGGAAATGAGTTCTGTTGCTTGAGAACGCGTTTTGGAGAGGCGCACGGCCCATAGAAACTTATCCAATCGGGTTTTCATCTCGCAATTTTTTAGGAAGTCCGTTGTAAACGAGCTGATAGGAGTGGTCTATCAATTCTTTTAAAAGCAGATCGTTGACGTCGTTGTTGAACTGAATGGTGTTCCAGTGTTTATGACTCATGTGAAACCCTGGCTGAACGGCCGTGTATTGCTCCCGAAGTTCTAAAGCGTAGTCGGGATCGCATTTGAGGTTGATAGAAGTGCAATCTTCGACATCAACTAATGCGAACATTTTACCATAAACCTTGAAAACGAGGGTTCGGTTGTCAAAAGGGAAGCAATCCGTGGCGCCTTGTTTGAGTGAACAATACTGATGTAGTTCCTCAATGTTCATTGGCGCTTAGGCGATAACAGGATTGGGTTTGCCTAGGTTTTTCAACATTTTAGTGTGCTCGGAAAGGGCACTTAAAAAGGTGTCATAAGAGTGGTAAGGCAAATTGAAATCTTTTGCGGTCTGCTCAACAATTTTAGAAATCTTGTTGTAGTGAATGTGGCAAATAGAAGGGAACAAGTGGTGCTCTACTTGGTAATTCAAACCGCCTACATACCATGAGAATAACTTGGCTTTAGGGGCAAAATTAGCCGTGTTGTACAACTGGCTCACTGCCCAATCTGCTTCAACAACACCAGAGTTGTTAGGCATTGGGAAAGTAGAGGTCGGAACGATGTGTGCAGGTTGGAAGATCATGGCCAGAATGAGGCCACAAATGAACTGCATGAGCAAGAAACCAAGTACGTTGGTGATCCAGCTGGCGCCACCAAAATAAATAGGTAAAAACAACAAGAGACCTGTGTAAATCACTTTGAAGAAAATGATTCTGAACATGTGTTGTCCGAAGGTAACACCTTGCGCTTCAATAAGACCTTTTTTCTTGTAACGGAAAGCTTGTTGGTAGTCTTTAGTCAGGTACCAGAAGAGTGTCATCATGCCATAGAAAAACCAAGCATAAAGGTGCTGGAATCTGTGGATGGAGTGGTATTCAGAGTGTGGAGAAAAACGCAAAGCAAAAAGCGGCGGATCGATGTCTTCGTCGTGATCGGTGACGTTGGTATAGGTGTGGTGCAACACGTTGTGTTGGATACGCCAGTTTCTGGCACTGCCACCTAAGATGATCATGACATTACTGACTAGTGTGTTGATCCATTCTTTGCGCGAATAAGCACCGTGGTTGGCATCGTGCATAACAGATAAACCTACACCGGCCATACCGAAGCCCATCACGACCCAAAGGCCATAGTAAGCAAGGGTTGGCATTTCTTGCCAAAACAAGAAACCGTAAGGAATTAAGAATAAAGCGAGCAATGCAAATGTTTTGAAAACCATTGCCGCATTAGCTGTTTTGGCAATATTGTTTTCTTTGAAGTAGGCATTGACTCTAGACCTGAGTGTTTTATAAAACTCAGTGTTGTGTTCTTTAGAGAACTGTACGGGGGCGTAACTCATTTAGCAGGATTAAGGAACAAAGTTAAGCAAATATAAATAGGCAATCATCAACATGAAATAGATTTCATTTATGACAAACCTTGAAGTGCGCAAAGATCCTTATATAGACTGGGTTTGCTGAGCAATTCCTCGTGTTGCCCGCGCTCGATTATTTCTCCTTTGGACAGCACAATAATTTGATCGGCATTGCGCACCGTGGACAGTCTGTGTGCGATCACGAATGAAGTTCGGTTTTCCATTAGTTTTTCTAGTGCTTGTTGCACTAGTGTTTCCGAGGCGGTGTCTAGTGCAGAGGTGGCTTCGTCTAGGATGAGAATAGCGGGGTCTTTGTAGACAGCTCGGGCAATGGCAATTCTTTGTTTTTGTCCGCCGGAAAGTTTGTTGCCGCGCTCGCCTAAAATGGTGTCGTAACCGTTGTCTAACTCAGTGATGAAGCCGTGCGCATTGGCAACCTGGGCGGCCGCTATTATTTTGTTCATGTTTGGATTTTCATCACCAAAAGCAATGTTTTGTGCCGCACTCACATTGAATAAAATCGATTCCTGACTCACTACGCCAATCATGTTGCGCAGCGAGGTCAAACGCAAGTCTCTGATATCGATGCCATCTATTTTGATTTCACCCCTGGTCACGTCGTAAAAACGCTGTAGTAAATCCATTAGGGTGGATTTGCCGCTGCCCGACTCCCCAACGATTGCAACCAGACTACCTTTTTTGACGGTCCAATTGATGTCTTGAAGCACGGGTTGTTCTTGATAAGAGAAACCAACCTGACTAAATGTGATGTCGTTGTCAAATTTTTGAATGTCAATACAGTTGGGTTTATCCGTAACCGCTTCGCTGGCATGTAGTAGCGCATTGATGCGGTCTTGAGAAGCTTGCGCTTTGGTCATATTGGCCATGTTGTTTGACACGCTTTGGATGGGTCGCAAAAACTGAGAGAAAACGATAATGTAGGTCAAGAAGACTTCGCCGCTCAGGCCAATTTGTTCGCCATTTAAGATGAGTCGGCCACCAAAATAAACCAAGGCTAAAAGTACAGTTGCTCCGAGGGTTTCATTGACGAGCGGTGAGAGGTCGCGTTTTCTAAAGACCCGCGTGGCTAGTTTTTGGTGCTGATCGTTTTTTTGCCCAAAGGAATCTGCGACAAACCGAATGGCATTGAATGCTTTAATAACCCGCACGCCACCTAAGTTTTCATCCATGGCGGCATATAGAAATCCAAGCTGTTCTTGGGTTTTTTGTGCTGTGCGCTTGAGGCTTTTGCCAATTCTAGAGATCACAAAAGCAGAAATCGGCAACAACAACAAAGAGATCAGTGTAAGTTGCGGACTCATGTAAATCAGCGTCAATAAATTGATAATGATGGCCAGGGGTTCTCTAAATATCAGCTCGAGCAAACTCACCACCGCTACTTCGATTTCATTGACATCGCTGTTCATGCGCGCCATAAGGTCTCCCTTTTTTTCATTGCTGTGGTAGGCAAGGGGTAGGCGCAAAGATTTTTCAAATAAAGCACCACGGACGTCTCTAACCACACACATTCTGAGTTTGGATTGCGTCCAGACCGCACCGTATCTGAAAATATTCTTCAACAAGAAAGCCAAAAAAACACTCACGCAAACAAAAAGCAGCGCCCCTTTTGGGTCGGCCTTCACGAGCGTATACATTTCGTAATTATAGGCTTCGCGGATGTAATCTACTATTCCTGAAAGACCACCCTGAAAATGGGGCTGAGTTACTTTGGTTAGTGCTGCACCGCTCTTAAAAATCAATTGCAGAACAGGCACAAACAACACCAAAGAGAGCAAATTGAACACGACAAAGAGCAAATTGAATAGGATGGTCGCCCAAGCCAGCCCTTTGTATTTAAAGGTGTAGTTGTATATTTCTTTGTAGTAAGACATTGACACAAAGATACATTTTTGTTTAGATGGGGGCTTGCTCTACAAGTATTCTTACCTTTGCAACATGAGTTCAATCCGTCAGCAAAAAATAGAAGCCGTTATTCAGGCTGAGCTAGCCGCATTTTTTCGAAAACAAGCCGCAGAAATTTGTTTGGGAGCAATGGTTTCTGTTACGGTCGTGCGCATTACTTCAGATTTGAGCTTGGCAAGAATTTACCTCAGTATTTTTGCGGGCCCTGAAAAAGAAGTGGTTTTGGAAAATATTCAAGCCAACCGTGGCAAAATACGCTTAGAGGTAGGCAAACGACTCAAAAACCTTCGCAAAATTCCAGATTTGGTTTTTCACATCGACGACTCCCTTGATTACGCACTCAAGATTGACGCACTTCTCAAGAACTAAGCGATTAAAACCGCGCTTTACATAGCAAAACGTTACCTTTTTAGTCGTTCGAAACGCTCGATAGTCAGCATTATTTCTAGAATCTCTGTTGTTGGCATTGCTGTTTGTACAGCCGCCATGGTCATTTTGTTATCGGCTTTCAACGGCATCGAACAAATGATCGCTAAGCTTTACACATCTTTTGATGCGCCCATCACGATCCAACACCAAAGCAGGAAAACCTTTTTTTTAAATCAACTAGACCTTCGTCAGCTCAAAGCCATTGAGGGGGTTCAGGCCTTCAGTAAAGAACTGGAGGAATTGGTGGTGCTGCGCAAAAACCAACGTTGGATCAACGCGAACATGCATGCGGTAGACGCCGAATTTGTCAAGCAAGCAAAAGTAAAGGAACACCTGATCAATGGGGTGGGCGCTGCGCATTTGAACAACCCCGGATTCGTGTTTTTGGGCGCCGATGTTTTTTCAAAACTAAAGTTAGGTTTGGGGTCTGAGCAAAATAATATTCAACTGTATGCGCCCAAGCGCAACATGAAAATGAGATTAGGCAAAACGCCTTTTCACAGCCAAACTACAAATGTGGCAGGCGCCCTCAACTACAATCAAGAGCTCAACAGCAACGCTTTACTCTGGGATTACAACGCAGCTAGTATGCTTTTTGACCAAGCGGGTGCGGTTACCCGCATCCATGTTTATGCCAATCCAGCTATCGACTTACTTGACATTCAAAATAGCATCAAGGCGTTGCTGGGGCCGGACTTTTTGGTGAGAACGCAATTAGAAAAAAACGAATTGATTTACAAAACGAGTCGTTCGGAGCGCTTGGTGGTGTTTATCATTTTGCTCTTTGTTTTTGTGTTGGCGTCTTTCAATTTGATCGCCACCCTCACCATGCTGATCCATGAAAAACAAGCCAACTTACAAATCTTAAAAGCGTTGGGCATGACCTCTCAAAACCGTTTTCGAATTTTCTTTTTCGAAGGTTTGTTGCTTTCTTTTTTAGGGATTGTATTTGGTTTGGTTTTCGGCTTGCTCATCTGTTGGTGTCAGCAATATTTTGGTTGGTTAATTGTACCGGGTGCCAATGTGCCTTTCCCCATTGTTTTCAAAGCAAAAGACTTTGTAAGCATACTCTTCGCTTCCAGTGCATTAGCTTTTTTGTTTACCTATTTCCCTGTCAGATTTTTAATGCGCCGCACTCAGTAAAGCGCACACAAAATTATTTTGGCTTGTTCTCAAGTAATTCAAATAAAATCTCGTATATTTGCGCCCGAATTTAAAAGACAAATGATGTCATCAATCAAAGGAAAAATCTCTCAAGTAATCGGCCCTGTTGTGGACGTCCGATTCGAGCGCGGTACAGCGCTACCCAACATTTATGATGCATTGGAAGTATACAAAACCGACGGCACTCGTGTGGTTTTGGAAGTTCAAGCACACGTTGGAGAAAATGCCATTCGCGCCATTTCTATGGACTCAACCGATGGTTTTACCCGCGGAATGGAAGTTATTTCAACAGGTATTCCAATTAAAGTTCCGACCGGAGAACGCATCAAAGGCCGTTTGTTTAACGTGGTTGGTGAAGCGATCGACGGTATCAACGAAATGGACAACGCAGAAGGTTTGCCAATTCACCGCGAGGCTCCGAAATTTGACCAATTGTCTACTGCTACCGAAATCCTTTTCACAGGTATCAAAGTAATCGACCTTATCGAGCCTTATGCAAAAGGTGGTAAAATTGGTCTCTTTGGTGGTGCGGGTGTAGGTAAAACAGTACTTATCCAAGAATTAATTAACAACATCGCAAAAGGACACGGTGGTTTGTCTGTATTTGCAGGTGTTGGTGAGCGTACCCGTGAAGGAAACGACTTACTTCGCGAAATGTTAGAGTCTGGCATTATCAAATATGGCGATGCATTCATGCACTCTATGGAAGAAGGCGGTTGGGACCTCTCTAAGGTTGACCTCAACGAATTGAAAGAATCCAAAGCAACATTTGTATTTGGTCAAATGAATGAGCCTCCAGGAGCACGTGCACGTGTAGCCCTTTCAGGACTTACAATTGCCGAATACTTCCGCGATGGTGACGGCGAAGGTCAAGGAAAAGACATCCTTTTCTTCGTAGACAACATCTTCCGCTTTACCCAAGCTGGTTCAGAAGTATCTGCACTTCTTGGTCGTATGCCATCTGCAGTAGGTTACCAACCAACATTGGCTACCGAAATGGGTGCCATGCAAGAGCGCATTACCTCAACTAAAAACGGATCAATTACTTCGGTTCAAGCGGTATACGTACCTGCCGATGACCTTACCGATCCAGCGCCAGCAAATACATTTGCTCACCTTGACGCAACAACCGTATTGTCTCGTAAAATTGCCGAGCTCGGTATCTATCCTGCGGTAGACCCACTAGACTCTACATCGCGCATCCTTACCCAAGAAATCGTTGGTGAAGAGCATTACAACTGTGCACAACGTGTAAAAATTACATTGCAGCGCTACAAAGAACTTCAGGACATCATCGCCATCTTAGGTATGGACGAACTTTCTGAAGAAGACAAAATGATCGTTCACCGCGCACGTCGTGTACAACGTTTCTTGTCTCAACCATTCCACGTAGCTGAGCAGTTTACAGGTCTCCCAGGTGTACTTGTTGATATCCAAGATACCATCAAAGCGTTCAACGACATCTTAGACGGTAAATTTGACCAATATCCTGAAGCAGCATTCAACCTCAAAGGAGGAATTGAAGACGTCATTGCAGCAGGAGAAAAAATGTTAGCAGAAGCATAATCATGGTATTAGAAATCATCACACCAGAAGCAAGCCTTTACAAAGGAGAGGTGAACAGCGTCAGTCTTCCTGGCTTAGATGGTGTTTTTCAAGTCCTTAACAACCACGCTCCAATTATTTCATCTTTGAGAAAAGGGGAGTTGTGTTTTGAAACCAACCAACCCGTAGAAGCGAATGAGCACCTTGCTGTTAGCGGCAATCAGGTCCGTGTTCAAATCAAAGGTGGCGTGGCCGAACTCAACAATCACAAGCTAATTGTTTTAGCTGAGTAAACACAATAAAGCATTACACAAAAAGGGATTGGTCTAACCACTCCCTTTTTTTATGAATTTTTCAGCAAAAGATTCCGTATTTTCGTTTGACTAAATGAGTACCTTAGAAAATCTCGACCTTCAAAACATCCCACGCCATGTTGCTTTCATCATGGACGGCAATGGACGTTGGGCTAAAAACAAAGGTCAGCATCGTTTGTTTGGCCATGCGGCAGGTGTAGAGTCTGTCAAGGAAGTGATCAAAACAGCCCGAGAACTTGGCGTTTCTTTTTTAACCATGTATGCCTTCTCTACCGAAAACTGGTCTCGTCCGAGCGAGGAAGTAGAGGGGCTCATGAATTTATTGGTAGATGCAATTGCCAATGAAGTCGATGAAATGCATGCAAATGGCGTGCGTTTACACACCATCGGAGATATCAAAGGTTTGCCTGGTAATTGTTACCAATCTTTGCAATCCGCAATGGAACGCACCAAAGACAACACCTCCCTGACACTCATTTTGGCCCTTAATTATTCTGCGCGTCAAGAAATCCTGAATGCTGCTTTGGCTGCGCATCAACTCATCGAAGACGGCCAACTTTCCGCAGCTGCGCTCGACGAGCAAACTTTTTCAGGTTTGTTGCACACCAAAGACATACCAGACCCCGAATTACTCATTCGCACCAGTGGAGAATGCCGCATCAGTAACTTTTTGCTTTGGCAATTGTCTTACACAGAGTTGCTTTTTACAGACACCCATTGGCCCGACTTTCGCCGCGATGCATTTATAGATGCAATTGCTGCTTTTCAAAAGAGAGAAAGACGTTTTGGGATGGTATCTGAACAAATTCAAACCAATAAATGAATAAAATACTCGTTTTTTTAATCTTGTTTAGTGCTGGCTTTGCGCTGGCCCAAACGCCAAATACGTTAGGTGGTTTTGACTTTGACTACGCCAACCCCCAAACTTATGAAATTGGCCCAGTGCGCGTTGTGGGCGCCGATAACTACGACCACCAAGCCATTAAACTCATTGCAGGATTGCGTACGGGGCAAAAAATCACCTTGCCCAGTCAGCAAATCAACAAAGCCATTCAAAATCTGTGGGCAGAAGGCCTCTTTTCAGATGTAGCGATTTATGCGGAGAAAGAAGTGGGAGGCATTGTTTACCTCGTTATCGAACTCAGCCCACGTCCGAAGCTTTCTAAATTTAAATTTGTGGGTGTCAACAAACGCGAAGCAGATAAATTAAGAGAAGAAATCACGCTTTACGCGGGCAAGACCATCACCGAGAACCTCGTTTTTGAAACCAATAGCAAAATCAGAAGTTACTACCGCGACAAAGGGTTTTATCATGCCAAAGTGCAAATCAATCGCCAGCTCGATACACTCATCAACAATTCTGAGATCTTCGTGATCAATGTAGAAAAAGGCATTAAGGTGGGCATCAAAGAAATCGAATTTGTGGGCGTAACGTCGGTTCCGATTTGGAAATTGAAAATGGCCATGAAAGACACCAAACAAAAAGGCCCTCAGCGTTTGTTCAAGCGTTCCAAATACACTGAGAGCAGTTATGCCACAGACAAAACCGCTTTACTCGCCAAGTTCAATGCTGAGGGGCTCAGAGATGCGGCCATCGTCAAAGACTCTGTCTTTATGCTCGATGAAAAGAATATGAAAATCCGCATCGAAATCAATGAAGGCGAGAAATACTACTTCGGCGAAATCGAATGGATTGGCAACTCTAAATACAGATCGAGTTTCCTCGACACCGTTCTAGGCATCAAGCCTGGCGACCTCTACAACAAAGATTTATTCAACCAGCGCCTTTACGGCAATGGCGACGGCCGCGACATCTCTTCGCTTTACATGGACCGTGGTTATTTGTTTTTCCAAATTTCTCCGGTAGAAACAGGCGTCAAAGACAACAAAATCAACCACCAAGTTCGTTTGATCGAAGGCAAAGAAGCGCACATCGGTACGGTAACCATTCGCGGAAACACCAAAACAAACGATCACGTTATATTGCGCGAGATCCGCACCAAACCCGGCGACCTCTTCAATAAAGCCGACATCATGCGCACCCAGCGCGAGTTAGCGCAGCTTGGCTTCTTTGACGAGCAAGGCTTTCAAGTGAATCCAAAGCCGAACCCTGCTAACGGAACCGTAGACATCGAATATGTAGTTGCAGAGAAGTCTAGCGATCAAATTGAGCTTTCTGGAGGTTACGGTGGCGCAGGCCCCAACACTTCGGGCCGTGTTATCGGCACCCTAGGTTTGTCATTCAATAACTTTTCAACTAAAAACTTCTTTAAGAAAGACGCCTGGAGTCCGCTGCCGGGTGGTGATGGCCAGCGCCTGACCATTCGCGCGCAGTCTACCGGACGTTTTTACCAAGGCTATAACTTTTCTTTCACCGAACCATGGTTGGGTGGCAAGAAGCCAAACTCCCTCACCTTCTACGTCACCAATTCTTCTATTTCTACCAATGGCTTATTGCGCACCAACCCAGACTACAACGGCATCTCCATTTCTGGAGCAGGCGTGGCCATGGGTCGTCGCAAAAAATGGCCAGATGACTACTTCGTCGCCAATTACGAGCTGTCTTATCAGTACTACGATGTCCAGAAATATTCGTTTTTCCCGCTCTTCCAAAACGGTTACGCCAACGATATTTCCTTGAAGTATACTTTGCAACGCAGCTCGGTGAGTGCACCTATTTATCCGCAAAACGGTTCGAACTTTACTTTTTCTGCCAAAGCAACAGCGCCTTACAGCATGTTTGGTCCAGAAAAAGACTACTCAAGCATGACCCAGCAAGACCGCTACAAGTACTTGGAGTATTTCAAACTGAAGTTTACAGGTGAGTGGTATACGCCTTTGAGCGCCGACAAGAAACTCGTCTTGATGTCGCGCTTTGGATTTGGTTATATGGGCGCTTACAATAAATCCAAAGGCATTTCACCTTTTGACCGCTTTATTATGGGCGGCAGTGGCCTTACCGGAATGGGCGCCAATCAAATTGGTGGGCGTGAAATCATCGCGTTGCGCGGCTATGAAGACCAAACGATTTCTTCATCTGGCGGCGACCCAATTGTAGCGAAATACACCCTTGAATTGCGCTATCCTATTTCACTCAACCCGCAAGCAACTTTCTACGCGCTTTCCTTCTTAGAGGCAGGCAATACCTATCCGAGTTTTGATAAGTTCAATCCGTTCAATGTGAAGCGCACTGCGGGCGTGGGTATCCGCGTCTTTTTACCGATGTTTGGCATGTTGGGTCTTGACTACGGCCTAGGTTTCGACCAAATGGATGAGTGGGCAAGTGGTTTTGGAAAAGGATCTGACTTAGATATCAAGGCCAAAGGCTATTATCCGAAATTGACATTTACAATCGGTATGAACCTCGGAGAATTGTAGCATTAACAATAAATTGGTAACTTCGTCGTTCTAAGCACGCAAATGAAACACATGAAATACCTTGCACTCCTTTTGTTGGTTTTTGGCATGCAATTTGTCAGTGCGCAGACCTACGCATTCATCGACTCCGATTACATCCTCGAAAATGTACCTGAGTATGCAGAAGCCAAAGAACGCCTAGACAAAATGGCCGAGCGTTGGACCAAAGAAATTGAAGAGCGCTACGCGACGATCAAAAGCTTGAAAAGCAACTATGACCGCGAAGAAGTGCTCCTTCCAAAAGAGGAAAGAGAAAAAAGAAAAATAGAAATTGAAAAACTCGAGCAAGAGGCCATCGATCTTCAAACGCAACATTTTGGTTCAGAAGGCGATTACTTCCAAAAGCGCCAAGAGTTGATCAAACCAATACAAGACCGCGTTTTCACCGCAATGAAGAAAGTGGCTAAAAGAGAAGGGTATGCTTTTGTCTTTGACAAAGCCAACCAAAGTAATTTGCTCTATGCAGAAAAAGAATTCGACATCTCAGATGAGGTGCTCGAAGAAATGGGAATAACTAAATAAATATAAAAATGAAAAATGTATTACTAGGGCTTTTTGTTGTCATCGGATTCAGCACTTTTGCTCAAACTAAAATCGGACACGTTGACTCTCAAAAATTACTCGATACTATGCCTTCGCGCAAAGAAGCGATTAAAAAGCTCGACTCCATGAAAACATCAGGTATGCAAGAATTGCAATTAATGGATGCCGATTTTCAGAAAGCTTACCAAGACTACACCGTTAATCAAGCAAATAAATCTCCGGCAGAACGCCAAATCATCGAAGGCCGCTTGATGCAAAAACAACAAATGCTTGAGGCTACGCAGGCGTCTTTAGAAGAAGGTTTGCAAATCATGAGCGAAGAATTGAACAAACCAATTCTCGACCGCGTACAAAAGTCAATTGATATTGTTTCTGAGCGTAAAAAACTCAATTATGTGCTAGATGTTTCTGCTACTATGTATTCAAAAGGCGGTATCGACATCACCAGCGAGGTCATCGTTGAGCTTTTATTGCTCGACGCAGCGGCAACTAAGAAATAAGATCCTATCAAACATCAGATAAGGGCAGCCATTGGTTGCCCTTTTTTCGTTAGCTTTGATTTGTGGAATTACAAGGTCCTATAGGTGTTTTTGATTCTGGCTACGGCGGCCTTACCGTTTTGGCTGAGTTGCGCGCGAAGCTCCCTCAACACGACTTCTTATATTTCGGCGACAACGCACGCGCGCCCTACGGCAATCGTTCATTTGATGTCGTTTATGAATTTACTTTAGAAGCGGTCAAGTTTCTATTTGATCAAGGCTGTCCGTTGGTGATTTTGGCTTGCAATACAGCATCTGCAAAGGCGCTGCGCACCATCCAACAAAAAGACCTCCCTCAGATCGCGCCAAACAACCGCGTGCTTGGTGTGATCAGGCCGAGCACTGAAGTGCTCGGAGAGCGCACCAAAAGCGGCCATGTGGGCATTTTAGGAACCGCCGGCACCATCAACTCTGGGTCTTACCCGATTGAGTTGGCGAAATTTGCGCCAGAAGTAGCGGTTCACCAGCACGCCTGCCCAATGTGGGTGCCGCTCATAGAAAACCAACAACACGAGCACGAAGCGGGTCGTTTATTTATTGCAGAGGATGTCCAGGCCATGATGAATCAGCACCAAGCTATCGATACCATTTTGTTGGCGTGTACCCATTATCCGGTATTGAAGCAGCAGATTGAAGCACTAGTGGGCCCAGCAATACAAGTTGTGGCGCAGGGCGCTATTGTGGCAGAAAAACTGAATGCTTATTTAGTTGCGCATCCGGAAATTGAAACGCGGCTTACCAAAACAGCGACAACAAAGTTTTTTACCTCAGAAACACCGCGGGTCTTTGACGAAAAAGCGAGTTATTTTTTGCAGCAAGAGGTGGCTTCTGAACACCACAGTTTCTAACGACTTAGCGAATCTTTCTACTCAAAGCCGTCAGAAGTTGCTCGTTGAGTTCTTTTTGTAGCGCTGGATGAGCAGCATAGTATTTCAGACTCTTTTCGAAAGTGCTCTTGGTACAACCAGCTTTTTTGAAAACGCGTTGAACCGAACGGTCTAGGGCAGCTTTGTATTGGCCCGGCACGCCGAATTTGCTTTGGTAATGGGTTTCCAATAATGTAATTTCCTCAACTAATGGTGTCATTTGCGCGAGCGGAAGAATGCCTTCTGGAACAGCATCTTGTTGGCAAGCGCTTAGTAAGGTCAGGCAGATAAAAAACCGCAGGAGCATCATCTAGGGATAAATAAGAGACGTTGGCCAGGTCTTTGTTCGATGATTTTGGAGTCGGCATATACACAGTTGCCATTGACGTAAGTGCTGTGGATATGGTTGGCGAATTGATGTCCTTCAAAAGGAGACCAACCACATTTGTACAACAAATCAGCTTTGCTGACCGGTTTGGTAGGCGTTGGTGCCACAAGCACTAAGTCGGCAGCATAACCTTCACGGATGTACCCTCTTTCTTTGATTCTAAACAGGGTTGCGGGTGCGTGCGCCATTTTTTCGACGACGCGCTCCAAAGTGATTTTACCCTCTTTTACTTTATCTAGCATGGCCAAAAGCGCGTGCTGAACAAGTGGCCCTCCTGAAGGCGCGGAAGCATATGGCTGGGCTTTTTCTTCAATGGTGTGAGGGGCGTGGTCGGTCGCCACGACGTCGATGCGGTCATCTAAGAGCGCCTCCCAAATACCTTCGCGGTCAAAAGCAGTTTTAACAGCGGGGTTCCATTTGATGAGGTTGCCTTTTGCGGCGTAGTCTGCATCGCTGAACCATAAATGATGGATACAAGCTTCAGCCGTAATTTTCTTTTGCGCTAGGGGCAGCGTGTTTTCAAATAGCGCTGTTTCTTTGGCGGTAGAGATGTGCAGGATGTGCAGACGCGCATCGTGTTTTTTGGCGAGCGCAACGGCTTTAGAAGAAGACAAATAACAGGCCTCTTCGTTTCTGATAAGTGGGTGCGCGCTCACTGGAATTTGGTCTCCGTATTTTTCTTGGAATGCAGCTAAATTGGCTCTTACGGTGGTTTCGTCTTCGCAGTGCGTAGCAATGAGTGCGCCAACGCGGGCAAACAAGCCCTCTAAGACACTTTCTTTATCCACAAGCATATTGCCTGTAGAGGAACCCATGAAAACCTTGACGCCGCAAATTTTGGAGGTATCTGTGCGAAGAACTTCTTCTAGGTTGTCATTGGAGGCGCCCATGAAAAAGGAGTAGTTGGCCAGTGCATTTTGGGCAGCTATTTGGTATTTGTCTTCGAGTAAGTCTTGGGTGAGTGCGTTGGGAACGGTATTGGGCATTTCCATGAAGCTGGTGATGCCGCCAGCAACTGCTGCGCGCGATTCTGTATAAATATTGCCTTTATGCGTCAGGCCGGGCTCGCGAAAGTGTACTTGGTCGTCTATGCAACCGGGTAAAACCAAAAGGCCACTGGCATCGACCTCTTGCACTTTTTCAGTGACAGAGATTTGCGGGGCAATTTTTTCGATTCTGCCATTAGAAATGAGGATGTCGGCCGTAAATCTTTTGCCTTCATTGACGATAGTTCCGTTCTTGATGATCGTTTTCATGTCTATTTTATTTCCATTTCATTTTGCGCATTTGCCAAACGCCAAAAAAAGCTTCTTTGAAAATGCCTTTGCTCATTTTGGATTCGCCAACAATGCGATCTATAAATGTGATTGGGATTTCTTTGACTTTAAAACCAAGGCGCACCGCTGCATATTTCATGCAGATCTGAAAGGCATAGCCCTTAAAAGGAATTTGCTCGAGCGGAATTTGCTCTAGGACTTTATGGTGGTAGCATTTGAAGCCTGCGGTGGTGTCTTTGATATTGATCAGGAGGATGAGCCGTACATAAACGCTGGCAAAATAGCTCATTAAGATCCGTTTGAGGGGCCAATTTCTGACTTTACCTCCGCGCACATAACGCGAGCCAATAGCACAATCGGCGCCGTCTTCACAAGCCTTGACCAAACGGGGGAGGTCTTTAGGATTGTGAGAGAAATCGCAGTCCATTTCGATGATGTAGGTGTAGTCGCGTTCGAGGGCCCATTTGAAACCATGGATGTAGGCCGTGCCGAGCCCTAATTTGCCAGGTCTTTTTTCTAGAAAAACCGCCGGAAATTTTTCCATGAGCGCTTCAATTTGCGCAGCCGTACCATCGGGTGAGTTGTCGTCGATGAAGAGGATATGGTAACCCTGTTGCAGATCCATAACGGCAGAAACCATTTTGGAAATGTTTTCAAGTTCGTTATAAGTGGGAATAATAATGAGGGTTCTTGGGCTGGCCATATCTAATTTGAACGAAATTAAAGAAGAAAAGTGACAAATGACTTGCTAGTTCATTAGTTTCTTTTTTGTGAGGAATAAAAAAACCGCCTTTTGGGCGGTTTCTTTTATGGGTGTGAATCAGATTATGCTTCTTCTTCTTCTTCCTCGTCGGCAAGAGCGTCGGCACCTTTAACAGCGCCACGAGCCATTTTGACTGAAACAACCACTGCGTTAGCAGGGTCTAGGAATTGTACGCCAGGGATTTCGATGCTGTTCACGCGGATAGACTGACCAATACGAAGTTTGGTGATGTCTAAGGTGATGGCATCTGGCAATGCGCTTGGCAAACCGACACACTGCAATTGGCGGAAAACGGTCATGAGTTTACCTCCGGCCATTACACCACGAGAAGAACCTGTGATGCGAACTGGCAATTTGACGCGTACTTCTTTGTTTTCATCGAGTTCGTAGAAGTCTACGTGTTGGATGGTGTCTTTGGTTGGGTGTTGTTGCAACTCGCGAATGATACCAACTGCTTTTTTACCTTCGATGTCGAGGGCAACCTGAAATACTTCAGGAGAAAAAACGATTTTGTCAATTGCTGTTCGCTTTACTGCGAAGTGAGTTTGCTCACCTTGACCGTAAAGCACACAAGGAACTAGGCCTGCATTACGCAAAGCCGCAGCATCCTTCTTCCCTACGTTCGCTCGGAGCGAACCGCTCAAATGTGCTGTTTTCATGTTATATATTTATTTAAGAGATTACAAAATGTGAACTGATCGATTCGTTGTTGACCAAACGCTTGATGACATCTGCAAAGAGGTCGGCAACGCTTACTACGCGAATTTTGTCGCTGTGTTGTTGGAGCGGAATGGTGTCGGTAACGATGAGTTCGGTGAGTTTAGAAGCGGCAATGCGTTCAAACGCTGGCCCGCTCAATACGGCGTGAGTGGTAAATGCGCGCACGCTTTTCGCGCCTTTTTCGATGAGCAAATCGGCTGCGGTGGTGAGTGTACCTGCGGTGTCGCACATGTCGTCGATGATCACGACGTCTTTGCCTGCGACATCACCGATGACGGTCATTTCGGCAATTTCGTTTGCTTTTTTGCGGTTTTTGTGACAGAGCACTAGGCCGCAATTGAGGTTTTTAGCGTAAGAATTGGCGCGTTTAGCACCACCGGCGTCAGGTGCAGCAACAACGAGGTTGTCGCGGTTGAGACCGTCTATTTCGTTGAAGAAGAGTGTAGACGCAAAAAGGTGGTCTACAGGTACTTCAAAAAAGCCTTGGATTTGATCTGCGTGGAGGTCCATGGTCATGATGCGGTCTACACCTGCAGCCATGAGCATATTGGCCACCAACTTAGCGCCAATAGCAACCCTTGGTTTGTCTTTGCGGTCTTGACGAGCAAAACCAAAGTAAGGGATAACGGCAATGATTTTGCGCGCAGAAGCACGACGAGCGGCATCTATGAGCAAGAGGAGTTCAAATAAGTTTTCGGTAGGAGGCATAGTGGACTGCACGATGAACACATCTTGGCCTCTAACTGTTTCTTCGAAAGAGGGCTGGAATTCGCCGTCGGAAAAAACACTTACCTTGACGTCGCCAAGAGCTGCACCAAATGATTTAGCGATGTTGGCTGCGAGTTGTTCGGAAGCCCTGCCTGCAAAGATTTTTACGCCCACGATACTTAAAATTGGATGCAAAGGTAAGGAATTAAGAACTAATTTTGTAACACAATGAGTCAAAAGCTACAATATTCCTTGTTCAAACGCCTTTTCAGCTTTGCCAAGCCTTACAAAAAATACCTAGTTGTAGCCGTCAGCGCCACGATTTTATTAGCCGCGCTTTCCCCTTCAAGGCCCTATGTCATTGGCCAAATTATCGACCGTTACTTGCTCAAAGACAAAGACCCAAACATGTTGTTGTTGGGTTGTTTGCTTGTGTTGATCATGCTTTTGTCAGAAGCTGTATTGCAAGTAGTAGGCACTTATTTTTCCAATTTATTGGCTCAATCTGTGATCCGAGATTTGCGTCAGAAAGTAATCCGCCACTTCATGAAGTTGCGCGTGGCCTATTTTGATAAAAACCCTGTGGGCGCAATGGTGACTAGAGTGGTTTCCGACATGGAAGCCATCACAGAGGTCTTTTCCTCGGGCATGATGGATATCGCAGCAGACTTATTGTCTTTGATACTTATTGTGTTGTTTATGTTTTTGACCGATTGGCAGTTGGCACTAATGACGCTCATCCCCGTTCCTTTGCTCATTTGGGCCACGCGCATTTTTGCACGCGCCATGAAATCTTCTTTTCAGCAAGAACGGCAGGCGGTCACTAAACTCAATACGTTTGTCCAAGAACGCCTAACAGGCATAAGTTTGGTACAACTCTTCAACCGCCAACAACAAGAGGCCCGCCATTTTGAGCAAATCAATTCCGAGCACCGCGCAGCACATATCAAAGCGGTTTGGGCCAACTCCATTTTCTTTCCGTTTGTCGAATTATTGAGCTCGCTCTCTATTGCATTTTTGTTGGTCTGGGGAGCCATTCAGGCGGCAGGTAAGTCCGAACAAGAAGTGAGCAATATGTTTGGCGAGTTGTTTGCATTCGTCTTTTGGATCAGTCAGTTGTATCGCCCTATTCGCATGTTGGCAGACAAATTCAATGTCTTACAACGCGGAACGGTTAGGGCTGAGCGCATTTTTGCTGTACTAGACGAACAAACAGATGTGCAAGACAAAGGGCATTTAACAGAAGTAGACTTCAATCAGAATTTGCGTTTTCAGGGTGTCCACTTTGCTTATGTGCCCGACCAACCCGTCATTACCGACCTCAATTTGGAAATTAATTATGGCCAAACGGTAGCCATTGTAGGCGCAACCGGTTCTGGCAAAACAACACTTGTCAATTTACTGGGTCGTTTTTATGAGCATCAATCGGGTCAAATTTTGATTGGAAAGGTGCCGATTGAAGAAATAGAGTTGCCGACTTTGCGTAAAAACATTGCGATTGTACTGCAAGATGTTTTCTTGTTTTCAGATACCGTTTTCAACAACATTACCCTCGGAGACCCAAATATTAGCTTAGAGCAAGTCATCACTGCGGCCAAAGAAGTGGGCGCTCACGACTTCATCAGTGCTTTGCCCGATCAGTACGCCCACAAAATTGGCGAAAGGGGTGGCACCCTTTCCACGGGGCAAAGACAATTGCTAGCGTTTATCAGGGCTTATGTGTATCAGCCTTCTTTGCTCATTTTAGATGAAGCTACCTCAAGTGTAGACAGCGAGAGCGAATTCATGATCCAGCGCGCAACCGATCAATTAACGGCGGGCAGAACGTCAATTGTCATCGCCCATCGTTTGTCTACCATCCGCAAGGCCGATCGCATTATCGTCATGGAGAAGGGCCGAATAATCGAGCAAGGTACCCACGAAGAACTCCTTGAATTCGGGGGCCATTACAAAAACTTGTCGGACAGACAGTATTTCAATCAAGAAGCATGAAGCGTTTCAAAATAGGCGGTGTTCCAGAACACTTTAATTTACCATGGCGCCTTGCTATTGAAGAAGGAAGGTTCAGGGATGCAGGAGTTGAACTGCATTGGTCTGATATGACCGGCGGTACGGGCCAAATGATCAAAGGCTTGCAAGCGGGCACACTCGATATCGCGGTATTGCTTACCGAAGGCATTACCCGCGCCATTTTAAAAGGACTCGACGCCAAAATTATTGCAGTATATGTGCAGAGCCCCTTGTGCTGGGGTATTCATGCGCCAACCAACCAACCCTTACACCATTTAGCAGATCTAGATGGCGCCACTTTTGCCATTTCTAGAGAGGGTTCTGGTTCTCACTTGATGAGTTATGTGCTGGCACAGCGCGAAGGTTGGGATGCAGACGCCCTGTCTTTTGATGTTGTGGGTGATATTTATGGAGGTCTTTGGGCCTTGAACCATGGTGAGGCACAGGGTTTTCTCTGGGAAAAATACACCACACAGCCCTTTGTAGACCAAGGAAAATGCAAGCGCATTGGCGAAGTGTATACGCCGTGGCCTTGTTTTGTCATCGCTGTGAGAAATGAAGTGTTGGCACAAGAAGAGGCTTTATTGAGTGCCGTGATCAGTATTATTCAAGAGCGGGCAGCTCAATTGAAAGCCGCGCCCGACACCGCAGAAGTACTCGCGTGGCGCTATGCCCTCAAACAAGGCGAAGTGACCGCCTGGTTAAAACAAACCGAGTGGTCTAGCGCAGCAGAAATGAATCAATCAGACCTGCAAATCACCGTAGAAACCCTCCTAGAACTCGACTTACTAAGCGCACAAGAAGCCGAAGACTGGCCAACTAAATTATTGAAGTGAAAACGGGAGCAGTCATTGTATTTGTATTCCTTTTTAGGATGCTCCATGGGCAAGGCCTTGATTTAGGCACCATTTCTTACGCGCCAACTTTGGTCGCCAATTTAAGTCAGGTTTACAACGAAACCTCTGGCTTGGCTTATTACAATGATACGGTACTCTCCATCAACGATAGTGGCAACGAGCCGGTTTTGCACGCCATGCATCGTTTAGACGGCCAACATTTACAAAGCTGGCCAATAGCGAATGCGCTCAATTTAGATTGGGAGGCCCTCGCGCTCAGCCCAACATCCGTATTTATAGGCGATGTTGGCAACAATATGGGCAACCGCTCAACCCTTACCATTTATCGCATAGATCGCTCTGCACTACTTCCTACTACGTCAGCACTTGCCGCCCAAAAACTCAACTTTAAATACGCGGACCAACCCGTTGGAACTTTGCCAGTTAATGCGCACAACTACGATTGCGAGGCGATGTTCTATTGGCAAGACTCTCTACATCTGTTATCGAAGAACTGGCAAAATCTTTGGACCCGACATTATGTGTTGCCCACCAATTGGCAAGACACACTGGTGGTGAGCCCGCGCGATTCTTTTTATGTCAATGGCTTGGTAACAGATGCCTCCTTAGATGTGCAGACCAACCAAATCTTTCTATTGGGCTACAAAAAAGAGCAGAGTGGCCTATACAGCTCGTTTATGTATCGGTTTTTAAATTCAAACAACCTTTTCTTTGGATCCGAATACCAACGTATTGAACTCGGTTCTACCCTCAGCTTGGCACAAACAGAAGGGCTGTGCATGAGTGGGGCCAACAAAGGATTCATCACTGGAGAACAGATTGTGTCTGTGATTACGATTGCACCGAAATTGCATGCTTTTGATTTGAATATAGTTGGTTTGAGCGCCTCGTGGGAAAAGCCAAGTATTTATTTCCATGGCAACACTTTGTACATTCCTTCGGTGTTATTGCCTGAGTATAAATTAGTCGATACAAGCGGAAGATTAGTGGTTGAATGGCAATTAGGCAAAAACCACCAAGATTTAACGAATTTGAAACCAGGTACTTATTTGTTAATTGGTCCGCATTATCGCCGAACTTGGGTGAAAACCAACTAACTAATTTGATAGTTGTTCTTTGCGGGTCCGCTCTTGCTCAGTCATCGATGGTGTTTGTTCATTTGAGCAGAATTGAAGGAACAATTCAATTACATTCATAGAACAAAACTTGCAGTATGATTCCACTTATACCTCAATTTGACAACAATTTTTGGTGGGCAGGTGCAGCAGTGTTAGCTATTTTGAGCATTATTTTTGCTGTTTTTTTGACGGACCGCAAAAACTAAAAGCTCTTAAGCGCACGCTGAATGTCGGTATCGTGTGTGTTCACGACCTGATAGTAGCCATTTTCCAAATACAAATGCCGGGCAATTTCTGCCTTGAGCAAACGCTTGATATTTTCTTTACTGTGTAAGTACTCATTTCTTTGAAAGCGCACTTTGAATTCTGTCGAGGCAAACGCGGTAAACTTGGAGAGGAGTTGTTCGTTGACCTCAAAATCCGTCAAATAGTCTTGTAGTTTGAGTGTGATGTTGTTTTGGTTGAGGTAGTCAAAAGCAAAGGCATTGAATACACCATTCCACTGTAATTCTGACAAGTATAGAGATGTTCCGCTGGTGTCGCCGGCAATAAATACATCGGGCATGATGCCACCACCGCCGTAAACTGTTCGGCCATTTCTGGTTTTGTATTTGAGTGAATCAACAAATATGCTGGAGTCTGGCTTGAAGTATTCATCGGTGAGCGCTTTTTGCTCGTCTTCTTTGTACGCTTCATAGCCCTTTTCATAGGGTCTTTGAATGGAGCGTCCGGAAGGCGTATAATAGCGTGCAATAGTAATGCGGATGTTGCTACCGTCTTTCAAACGCTTGTCTTGTTGAATGAGCCCTTTGCCGTAAGAGCGACGTCCGACAATCTTTGCTCTGTCGTTGTCTTGTAGGGCACCAGCTAAAATTTCGCTGGCCGAAGCAGATTGTGCATCGATGAGCACCACCGTTTTGGTTTGCTCGAGGATACCTGCAGCTGTGGCGCGGTACTTTTGTTCTTTGCTATGAAAGCCCTTAGAGCTCAGGATGAGCTGACCGTTTGGTAAAAACTCATCGGCAATTTGAATAGCTGCGTCCATGGTGCCGCCGCCGTTTCCGCGCAAATCTAGGAGTAGTTTTTTCATCCCTTTGGCTTGTAATTGCAGCGCTGCGGTATGGAATTCTTGTGCGGTTGGCAAAGAAAATTGGCTAATTTGGATGTAGCCCGTTTCTTTATTGATCATGTAATAACTTGGAACGGTGGCAATAGGGATGGTATTGCGCACGAGTGTTTTTTGTAGTTTTTTCCCTTTTCGGAAAATGGTCACTTTTACTTCGGTGTTTGGCGCGCCTTTTAACCTGGCCATTACCTTTTCATTTGAGATGGATTGACCTGTTGCTGCTTTGCCATCTATGGCAACGATGCGGTCGCCGCGTTTTAAACCCCCTAAGAATGCCGGAGAGAGCGCATTGACGTGTGTGACACAGATTGTGTCACGGAAGAGCAAGAAGCGCACGCCAATGCCACCAAAAGCCGCATTGGTTTGTTCGTCGAGTAGCTTGAGGTTTTTGGCAGAAATATAATTGCTGTGCGGATCTAGCTTGTGGAGCATCTCTGAAATGGTTTGCTCAAAGATCTCTTCTGTATTGATTTTATCTACGTATTGTTGGTCCAGAACCTGAAAAATTTGCTGGAGCTTTTGCAGTTCTTTGCTGTCGTTGTTGGGCTCACCAAAAAATGCGCTCCCTACCCAAATGCCAAGAGCGGCAATTGAGGTGAGTAAAATAGGCAGCCAGTAAAGGGGTTTAGGACCTTCTTCAGACATCGTCGATATTTTCAATTTGTGTGACTTCTAAGCCTGCAGATTTGAGAAACTCAACGCCAGAGAGGTCTTTGTAGGCTTCTTGATAAACCAGGCGTTTGATACCAGATTGCAAGACCAGTTTGCTGCAGTCTTTACATGGCGAGTGCGTGAGATAAAGCGTGGCGTCTTTGCAATTGTTGGTGGAGCGCGCTACTTTAAGAATGGCATTGGCTTCGGCGTGCAGTACATACCAATGGGTTTGGTTGTTGTCGTCTTCGCAACAGTTGTCAAAACCAGCGGGCGTTCCGTTGTAGCCGTCTGAAATAATAATGGCATCCTTGACAATGATTGCTCCGACTTGCTTTCTTTGGCAATGGGAGAGCAGGGCCCAACTTGCGGCTAAACGCAAATAGGCTCTGTCATAGCGATTTTGTTTGGGATCTGTTTGCTTATGCGCCATGTCTGATATGACCTCCTAAATAACCTGTAAAAGCAAATAAGATAAAGGCAATGATGCCTACTACAAGCGTGAAGCGCTCGATTTTTTTAGCACTCTTCCATTGTGCGCGCTCAGCCCAAAGGCCAACGATAGCCGCAGCGGTCAAAAGAAATACAAAAATGAGGGCGTTTTCTGCCATTTCTTCGTGTACGTGAATCAATTTGTGAGAAATACCAGGAACATGCTCGATGCTTTCTTCTGCAGGCTCTCCTGTAAAGTAGGCAACGATGCCACCCAAACCGCTGACCAAAAGGATGAGGTAGGCGCTTAGTGTGGTGTTGAGATTGGGTTTAACGAGTGCAACGACTAAAAGTAAGATGCCAAATAGGGAGCCGAGTATGGGTACGTGGTTGCTGAGTAAGTGGAGATAGGCCATGATGTTTGAATTAGTTGAGATGAAAGTTACGTAAAATTCAATGTGAATAGTACGGAGAGATCATTAAATAGACAACTACACCGGTCACGGCGACATATAGCCAGATAGGAAAGGCAAATTTGGCCCATTTTTTATGTTTTTGGTAATTGCCTTCCCAAGCATGTAGGTAGGTTAAAAGCACAACCGGTATCACCGCAACACTTAAAAAGATATGCGAAATGAGAATGGTATAGTAAAGCGCTTTTGCAGAGCCCCCATAAGGGGTAGAATCGGAGGTCATGTGGTAAGCCACATAACAAAGCAAAAACAAAACACTTAAGCCCAAAGCTACTTGAATGGTTTTTTGGTGTTGTTGGACCTTGCCATTTTTAATGAAATAAAGGGCCAAAAGCAATAATATGGCTGTTATACCATTGATGGAGGCATAAATAGGTGGTAAAAAAGAGAAATCAACGCCTTCAATTTTGATACCGAACAAGACAGCTACTGCAATCGGAATGACAATAGAAACAGCGATGATCCACTTGCGAAGGCCTGGTTTATTGGGTTTGGTAGTTGTATTCATAAGTAAAAAGGGTTTCTACATCTTTAATTAACCGTTCAAATTCTTTTTTGTTGACACTGAGGTCTGGTTGTACAACCTCATACACACCGCGCACATATCCTTTTTTGTC
>JANQWC010000027.1:0-9872 GCA_030730025.1 Crocinitomicaceae bacterium | reverse complement strand
GGGCAGCTGGCAAAAAAGAACTCACTGATCCAAACTTTCCCTGCAAAGCTTTGCTTGGTGAGCAAAACAGAATCTTCGTTGAAAAAAGAAAAGTCTGGAATGCGCTGGTAAATGGTATCGGTGGTGGTTTTGCCGTTTTGCTGGCGATAAGAGACATCGTAATTACCTAAAATGGGAAGGCGTTTAGGTTTTTGCTCCGTACAAGACAAAGCAAGTAAAATGCTAAAGAGGATCCAGTTAGTTTTGTTTTTTAGCACGTGCCTTATCGTATTGTTTGATCAAAAGCGCTAGGTGTTCTTTCATTTTACGGATCATGCCTTCGGTGTGGCCATTGAGTACCATACGCAAGTGGTTTCTTTTGTCGAGGAGCATGATCAGCTCGTTGTAAGATACGCCACCAAAGTATTTAGGGTCTTTGTGTATTAATTTGTGTCCGTTGTTGCGGAGGTTGTAAAAGATTTTTGGGTCTGCACTCACCAACTGCCAGAGCTCTGGATCAAAACCTTCAACCCTGCTTTTGAGCATATCTTGGATGTCGAGTAATTCAGATTCAGAAACCGGATTGCCTAATGAATCTACAACGATAGACAAAATGCGCACTTGTTTGAGCTTTTTGCGCTTGTTGGTGCGGAGGTCTTTGTAGAGGTTTTGGGTAAGCGGAAAGAAAGCCAAGCCACACTGATGTGGACAGGTCGTTTGTAGGGTGGTAATCAGGACAATCTGATCTTGGTAATCTTGTAGAGAAAGCGCTTGCTTGCCTTTGTGGTTGTAAACAGAAAAGGTTGGTGTTTTCACCAACCCGTAATCTGCTAATTCTTTAAAGCGGTGGTCGCAACCACGAGTAGCCATGAAAATCAAGATGAGCGCTGGTCCAAATACCAGAGAGAGTGCTAGTATAGATCTCTTTTTACTTCGGGTGGCAGCTTGCTCTTCCATGGGTTATTGCCACATTGTTGCCCAAACACTACCAATGGCAGTACCTTCGACAAGCGCAATGAAAATGAGGTAGGCTACAAAAATAAAGTAAGGGATCAAAATGACGTTGCGCAAATATGGGCGCTCGTCTCCGAGGTGCATAAAGACCATTACGATGTAACCAGCTTTCAATAAAGTAAGCAAGATAAAGAGGACTTTTACGGTAGACCAGTAGTCAGAAGATTGTTTGATACCTGCTCCAATGATTACCTCAAAAATGGTAATTGCCGTGAGCAATATGGTGACTTTGTAAATCTTTTTACGGATTTCTTTTCCTTTAGCGTCGTCGTGGTGCGCGTGAAGTGAATATTCTATGAGGTCGTCTCTTTCCATGTTGTGTGTTGATTAAGAGAATTACAATAAATAAAAGAAGGTAAATACGAAGACCCAAACAAGGTCTACAAAGTGCCAGTACAAGCCGGTTTTTTCAACCATTTCGTAGTGGCCGCGTTTGTGGTAGGTACCAGATAAGACTCCAAGTAGGATGAGGATGTTGATGATGACACCTGAAAATACGTGGAAACCATGGAAACCAGTAATGAAGAAAAAGAATTGAGCGTATTGTTGTGGCCCGTATTCGTTTTGTTTCATGTTGGCTCCGTAAATCACACGGTGTTTGTCACCAGAATAAAGCGCTTCGTAGTAAAGTTTCTCCGCTTGTTTGCCAGTGATTTCTTTACCGCCAACTTTGTGCAGCTTACCGTCTTTTTTGATGATGAGTTTCATTTCGTGGTCGGCAGCTTTGTTGATTTTGGCAACAGCTCCATCGGCTAAATGAATTTTACCTGCTTCTAAATGACCCAACTCAGCAGCATGCTGGAATTGGTGCATGAGGTCTTCTTTAATGACGGCGCCTACTTTGTGTTTTTTACCGGCTTCAATTACTGTAAAGCTGTTGATTTCGCCAAAGTGACCTTTGACAATCGCAACAGAACCGTCGTTGAGTTCGATCTTTCCAAATTCAGACCCGTGGATAAAGTGAGACCACTCCCAAGCTTGAGAGCCCAAGAAGAAAAAGCCGCCAATGACAGTGGCGATCATCCATTTGGTAACACCTTTGCGGTCCATGCGGTGCCCTGCTTCAACGGCAAGAACCATAGTTACAGAAGAAACGATGAGGATAAAAGTCATGAGGGCCACATAAAGCAGTGGGTATCCGTGACCTAAGAAAGGCATCGAGTTAAACGTTTCTTCACCAATAGGCCAAGCATCTTGGGAATCGTGGCGAGTAAAACCATAAGCAATTAATAAACCGCTGAAAGTGAGTGCATCCGAAACGAGGAAGAACCACATCATTAGTTTGCCATAACTTGTTTGGAAAGGGGATTCTTTACCACCCCATAGTGTTTTGGCGTCTAGTTGTGCAGAATGTCCAGCCATTTTAAGAGAAATTTTTGTGCAAGTTTAGTGAATAAAATTCAAAAAGACGAGTAAATACAGCCACAAAAGCCCTAAAAAGTGCCAGAAGATACTGCTCAGTCTGAGTGATAATGTATTTTGAGAAGAGAACTTCCCTGAAAATGAGGCTATTGCAACCTTAACGAGGTAAAGTAAGGCAATAAGCACATGTAAGAGGTGTACAAAAGTGATGAGATATAGGTATGCAGAAGCAGAATCGGCAGCTTGCATGGCGCTTAATTGCATGTGTGGCTTTAATGCGGTACCGTTGTACTGAAGTTGGCGGTTTTTGTACTCGAGCGCTTTTCCGCTGTAGTAAATAGTAAAGTCTTTACCGTAGGTACCATGGGCAAAGAAGTCGCCGCGCTTGTCTCGGATATTGAGCGAGAGCTCGCTGAGGCGAACTTCGTCTGAATAGGTGAGTTGCGTGCTGTCGTTGGCGAATAGGTGTCCGTCTTTGATCAGAACCGGGTTGCCGCTGTAGAACAATTCAATTTGTGCATTTGGTTTGGTGACCTTTAGCGCTTGGTTGTGCTTGATTTTTTCAAATTGCTTGAAGAAAGCTTGAATGTTTTTGAAGTCTTTGTCGGCAATAGGTTTGCCGGCGATGAGGTATTCGTTGCCATCCACAGCAACGAGGTCGCCTTTGTATTTGAATTCGTAGTAGTCGCCGTAGCGTCCGTTGGTCACGAGCATGTCGTTGACGGGGTTGACGCCTTTTTCTACAAGCTGGCCATAACCTTGGAATTGGAAATACAAAAAGGCTGCTCCAAAAATGAGGGTCGCTGCCATAGCGCCTTTCAATTGGCCTTGCTTGTCTTTTTTAGCGCCTTGAATGGCCCACCAAAAGCTCAAAGAACTGAGCGCAATAAAGAGGGTGCTGAGGTAAAAGCCTGCAGGCATTGGGTATTTGAGCCAAAAAGACTTACCCATGGAGACATAATAGCCAGAGGTGAGACCTGCAAAGAGCATAACGATGCTGAAAATACCGACATAAACGAGGTTTTTCTTCATCTTTTCCCTGACTTCAGGGTTCATTTCATTTTCGTAATTCATGGCAATGATTTTAAAAGTTCAATAAAACGATCTGAGCGATCAAATACATAAACGAATTGGATGATCGGTAAATAAACAAACGAAGCGAACATGAGTTTACGCGCATCAGAAGTTTCACAGCTGTGGTACAATTTATAAGACAAGTAAAAGAACCAAATACCCATGACGCTGGCAATGATGAGTGTGACATAGCTCGTCCAGCCGAGGATCCAGGGCATGAGGCTAAAAGGAATGAGGGCCAGCGAATAGGCCATGATTTGGAAGGCAGAAGCCTTGCCCTTGCCGTTTTTGGACGGCAGCAAAGAAAAGCCTGCTTTTTTGTAGTCGTCGTAGAGCACCCATGCAATGGCCCAAAAGTGTGGGAATTGCCAAGTGAACTGTACAAAAAATAAAATACCAGGAATAAATCCAAAAGAATTGGTGGCAGCAATTGCCCCTAAAAACGGCGGAATAGCACCTGGAAAAGCGCCTACAAAAACCGCCCATGGCGTGATTTGCTTGAGTGGCGTGTAGATAAATACGTAACTCACAAAGGCAATGATGCCAAGCAGCGCACTTTTCAGATTGATGAGATAAAGCAGGTAGCTTCCGACCAAAAGAAATAAAATGACAACGACGTAAGCCTCTTTGAGCTGCATTTGACCTGTTGGCAGCGGCCTGCGGTTGGTGCGGTTCATGATTTGGTCGAGGTCGCGTTCCCAGATTTGATTGGCGCCGTTAGAAGCACCTGTAACGAGTGTGCCGCCGAGCAGGAGATAAGTGATTTCTAGCCAATCTTTTCCACCGGCAAAAAGGTAACCACTCAGCGCCGAAATAATGACTAAAAACGAAAGTCGGAACTTGGTAAAAACCAAGTAGGTTTTGAATTTTGTTGGCGGTTTGAGAGCAGCGTCGGACATTGTTACAAAATTACATCAAATAGTCCTTGTAGAATAGCTAAAACGAGCCAAATCAAGATAAAAACAAACCCAGATGCAATGGCGAGTACCCCAAGGGTATCGATGATGAGTCCGCCGATGAGTAACAACACCAAGCCTACAATGATGAAAACGAGACCAACTACCCCAAAAGAATGGCCGATATGGCCAAAAACCCCATTGTTTGGTTGGCTATGAAATTGTGTAGTGGCATGCGCTGTTGTATGTCGTTTGGTTGCCTCTTTTGGCTTTTGTATCACCGGACTTACCTTTTTAATAGGCGCTGAGTCCACTGCTTTTTTTTCGCTTTGAGCAACGGTGAAGTTGTCGGGCGCCAAAAGAAGGGGTGGAGTTGTGGTTGCGCTGTCTTCAATGCGCACTTTTTGGGTAGTAATGGCGATTATTTCTTCAGTAGGGTGGATGCGTATCCTGCTATGGCGCAGGGCCACATCCGAAGATTGGCAGGAGGCGAAAAGGAAGAGCACGGCTAAAAAGCTAAACAGACTCAGGTATCTCATGATAGTAATCGTTTTTGATGAAATAATCTAAGAGCCCTTCTTTGAGCAAATGTTGTTGCTGTTGGTGGTTGAGTGCCGGCAGTTTTTGGTTGAGCGTGTAGTGCGGCCAGAGGTCGGCATCGCGGCCGTCGAAGGTGTAGTAGCCGTAGGGCTCTAGAAGCGTGCAGATAGCGATGTGCATGAGCTCCATTTTTTGTTGTTTGGAAAACGTTTGATGCCCCATGCCGAGTTCGTTCACACCAACTAAAAATAAGAAAGTAGACATGTCCATTCCTGGGCCGAAGTCTTTTTCGAGGTGTTTTTGAAGTTTTTGAAAGCGGAGTTCGATGTCGTGATCCATAGTGCAAAAATACGCATAGAACGCCGATTGTAGGCAACAAAAAAGGGGCCTCTTTCGAAAGCCCCTCCTTTTCATCAATCAACTTCTTATTTTTTCACAAATTGCTTGCTGCTATTTCCAGCTGCTGTTGCGATTTGGATAGTGTAGATACCCGCTTTAAGCGCTTCTACATTGATTTCTTGAGTAAGGCCGTTAGCTACAAAGTTAGCTACTTCTTTACCTGTAAGATCAAGGATGCGGATTTGTTGCATTGCCTCAGTTGCTTTAACTGTCATAACAGTGTTAACTGGGTTAGGGTAGATAGCTACTGCTGCATTCAATTCAGAAATACCAGTAGTACACTCTTCGCAACTTTCCCAACATACAACTCCAATTGAAGCCGCTGTTGTAACTGTGTAAGAACGGTTAGTGAAACCACCGTTGGTTACCGTACAAGACTCGCCACCGGCAAAGATTTCGTCGTCGTTCCAACCATCAACAGTGAATTTGTATTCGATAGCTCCTGTAGTAAGTGGAACAGTTACTTCCCATACGTTGTCGTTGTTTGCATCCTCCATAGGTGTACAAGAACCGCACCAGCCATTGAATGTACCATTTAAGAATACACCAGCAGCAGTAGAGTTACCAGCTAAAATGTAATCATTCATGTCAACAGCGAATGTAACGTCATTTGTACAGGCGTCGCAGCTTGCAAAACAAACATTTGGTAAAGTAACGTCGCCGGCTACAGTATGTGCACGGTTAGTGAAACCACCTGCGCTTACGGTACAAGATTCGCCACCAGTAAATTCTTCTTGTGCGTTCCAGCCGTCGATGGTGAATTTGTATTCAATAGCACCTGGAGGTAATGGAAGTGTAACTGCCCAAGAGCCGTTACCCATGTCTGTCATTGGGTTACAAGTACCACACCAGTTGTTGAAAGTTCCGTTCACGAACATACCACCAGCTAATGAACCAGTATATTGTGACATATCAACACGGAAAGTAACGTTAAAGTCTTGAACTGGAATCGGAACCGTGCGCTGGTATACAAAACGCCACCATCCTGCACCAAAATTGATGTCAGCTGTCATGGTGTTACCGCCGTTAGAAATAGCTACGTTGTAAGTAACAGAACTTGCAGCAGCAGCAGGGCTAGAGATTTCAGCACCGTTGATCACTTTTGCCAAACCAATGTGTGCGCCTAAACCGTTTACAGTAAGCGTACCAGCTGTAGCATCGTAAGCATAGGTAGCAGCACCACCAACGTGCGGTGCAATTGGCGCGCCACAAAGTTCGCCTGCAGCACCTTGCCATGGCTCCAACCAAGTAGAACCATCCATGTAATGGGTCATGGTGCCGTTGGCTTCAAATTTAATGGAGTCGTCAAAAAGACAAGCGCGGGTTGTTACATCGCCAGCACCGTTAGCCCACCAGCTCATGTCGCCTGGTCCTGATGGACCTACTCCAAGGGCTGCTGCCTGTGGCGCCAATTTCCATGTTCCTTCTATTTGAGCAGAAAAGCTCAAGATAGGAGCAAAAAGTAAAAAGTACAGTTTTTTCATGTTGTTAATTTTAAGGGTTTTAGAGGTTAATTCTAATTATTGGGTTAAATATAGTAAAAAATACAATAAGCCAAAAATCTACTGCATTTTGTGACTACCAAATATTAAAACATTAAGTCGCCAAAAAGTTCAAATGTGAGTTTATTTCCTTCGCAAATGATTTCAAATGTGCCTTTTTCAGCACGCCATTTGCCATCTGCACTTATTCTTTTTAAGGAATGCGCATCGAACGAAAATTCTAGGGTTTTGTTCTCTCCAGGACGGAGGGTCACTTTATTGAAGTCTATCAGTCTTTTGTTCTCAGGCGTGGTGCTGGCATAGAGGTCGCTGAGGTAAACCGGGACAACCATTTGAATGGTTTGTGCATGCGGATTACTCACATTTATTGCAAGGGAGAAGGTGCCTTTATTTTCGTCTTTGGCAGTAAATTGCATACCATTGATGCTGCCTGCGTGATAAGAAAGCCCAAAACCGAAATCCCATTGTGGGTTGTAGGCGGTGAATTGACCTGATTTAGCACGTGCTACACTGCCCGGGTGGTCGTAGAATTCAATGACGCCATCGTAGCGAGGGTAGGTATAAGGTAAGCGTCCACTGAAATCTGCTTTGCCAGAAAGAAGTTCTGCTAAAGCGAGGCCTCCTTGATCACCGGGTAAGTAAGCTTGTACAATAGCATCACATAATGGTTCAATATCATTAATGATGCGTGGTCTGGCTTCAAGTAAAACTAAAACAACTTTCTTTTTTGCGGCTTTTGCCAAGCGAACGAGTTCTTTTTGTTTGTCGTCGAGTTGCAAGCTATGGATGTCGCCCGGTTTTTCGGTGGAAGGAAGCTCACCCACGCAAATCACGATTAGGTCATTTTTCTTGAGTGCTTTTTTGTAGCTATTGATATCCACAAAGCGCGATGCTTCAAAGTCATTTTCCATAAATAACTCAACTCCTTTTGCATAACTAATATTAGAGTAAGGCATTTGTTGTCTGAGCGCTTGATAGATATTTAAAACACCTTTTGTGTTAAAACTTGTATCTAAGCCTTGCCAAGTGTGTGTCCAAGCGCCATTGAGCATATTGAGGCTTGCAGCACCTGGACCCGCTACTAAAATGCGTTGCGAGCTATTTAAAGGAAGTGTTTGCGTATCGTTTTTGAGTAGCGTAATGGATTCAAGTGCGGCTTGTTTGGCCATTTTTTTGAATTGCTCGCTGCCAAACAATGGGTATTGATCAAATTGTGGCAATGGATTGGTAAACAAACCAAGTTGGTTCTTGACATACAAAATACGGCGAACTGCATCGTCGAGTCTTTCCATGGAGATTTTTCCTTCTTTGACCGCTTTAACCATCTCCTGACAATATGTTTTGTATTGCGGGTTTGAAGGCACCATGCTCATATCAACCCCCGCGTTAAATGCCTGAATTGCAGCTTCACTCAAGGAAGGTGCAGTGCGGTGCACGGTGTGGAGCATGATGAAGTCTTCCCAGTCTGAAACCACAAAGCCTTTGAAGCCCCAATCTTGCTTGAGGGTTTTGGTGAGCAAGTTGTAGTTGCTATGGCCGGGGATGCCATTGACCACTCCAGAATTGATCATGAGGGTGAGCGCACCCTTTTCTACGGCTGCTTTGAAAGCGGGAAAATACAATTCTTGCATGTATTTCTCTGGGATAAAAGCAGGTGTGCGGTCGCGGCCGGTGAAACTAGCGCTATAACCCACAAAATGCTTGAGGCAAGCGGCAGCATGATATTGATCAACATTTTCTCCTTTGCCTTGGTATCCTTCCACAAGCGCTACACCCATTTGGGTACCTAAAACGGGGTCTTCGCCTAAAGTTTCGAAATGACGCGACCATAGTGGCTGACGCCCGAGGTCTAGCACAGGGGAAAAGTTCCAAGGAATACCGGAAGCTCTACATTCATAAGCCGTTACTTCGCCCATTTGACGAGCGAGTTCAGTGTTCCAAGTGGCTGCTAGACCAATTTCTTGTGGAAAGAGTGTGCCCCCAACAGTGTAATTGACGCCGTGAATAGCATCGATACCATAAAGTATAGGAACGTTTTGTTCTTTTTGTAGATAAGGCGCATGGATATCTGTCATGATGGATTTCCATTCGGAAAGGCTCAGTGTATGCCATCCTACATTGAGTACAGAACCCACATGATACGTTTCGAGTGCTTCTTTCAGTTTAGCCTTGTCTATTTCTTCAGGAATGAGTGCTTCACCTTTTTCATTTGTTTTATGAATGGCATCAAGTGTAATTTGACACGTTTGTCCTACTTTTTCTTCGATGCTCATCTGAGAGATCAGCGTTTCGATATCAGCGTTGTTAGGTGCTGTGAAATAGGGTTTTTCAGAACTTTTAAAGCCTAAAAGAACAGCCAACACAGCTAATGATGACAAAAATTTCATGAGAAAGCGTGGTTTTATTGGAATACGCGAACGTAATCTACATACATTTTTTGAGGAAAGACAGTTGTGGCATTAGGTGCTCCTGGCCAGTTACCACCCACAGCTACATTCATGATGATGAAGAACTTCTCGCGAAATTCAGCCATTTCTGCAGGGCTGGTGTCTACAGAATGAAACTCGACGTTGTCTAGCAACCAATGAATGGAGTTGGCATCCCAGGTGATAGAAAACACATGGAATTCATCTGCGAACTTTCCTGAAGGAAGTGTTTTGCTCCCACCGTATTGCGCATGAGCGCCAGCGTTGCTCCAGTGTACAGTGCCGTGGGTAGTGCGGTCATTTGCTCCTGCACCACCAATGAGTTCCATGATATCAATTTCACCGCATGCGGGCCAGCCGGCTGATGTAATGTTGTCGCCGAGCATCCAGATAGCAGGCCAAATACCTTGACCGTATGGAAGTGCAGCACGTACGTCTACTCTGCCATACTTCCAAGATTTAATGCCTTGTGTTTTGATGCGACTAGAGGTATAGTTCGATGAATTGAAGTTTTCGTTTTTCGCAGTAATAGTTAGGAGTCCGTCGGCAACGACTGCATTTTCTTGTTTATAGAACTGTAGCTCATTGTTGCCCCAGCCCCAACTGCCTGTACCGAGATCGTAGGTCCAGTCAGAAGACAAGCTTGCCCCATTGAATTCATCTTGCCAAACTAATGTATA
>JANQWC010000026.1:135177-137227 GCA_030730025.1 Crocinitomicaceae bacterium | reverse complement strand
CAATTAGGCAGCAGCATCGGGGTATTCCCGAATCCGAGCAATGGTTTGTTTCACTTAGCTGGTTTGCCCATTCATGCGCAAATTATTTGCACCGATTTACTTGGCAATGCGGTCTTTGAAATGTCGGCAGATCAAAAAACGCTAGACATCGAACTCGGATTTTTGCCCACAGGATGTTATTTATTGACAGTCGATGGGATTTTAGTGGAAAAATTACTGATAGAGTAAGCAAGTTTTGACTTTCGAGCGCAGGGTTCGGTATTTTTACTGAAAGCTTTTCGCAAATGGATCGAGAACTTTGACAAAATCAAGGTTCCCTATGTTCATCAAAACTTACTCCAGTGCTGTATTTGGCATCAGTGCCACCACCATTCAAGTCGAAGTCAATATCGATATCGGCATCAACTTTCACTTAGTTGGCCTCCCCGATATCGCCGTTAGAGAGAGCCACCAGCGCATCAAAGCGGCCTTTCGCAACAACAAGCTCCATTTTCCAGGCAAAGAAGTAACCATCAACCTCTCTCCTGCCGATATCCGCAAAGAAGGCTCCGTCTTTGACTTGCCAATTGCCATAGGTATTCTAGCCGTGACCAAACAAGTCAAAGACACCCGGCTTAGTGAACTGCTTTTGCTCGGCGAACTGTCTCTTGACGGCAGTATTCAACGCACCAAAGGCGTTTTAGCCATTGCACTGCAAGCAAAAGCCGAAGGTTTCAAAGGCCTCATTGTGCCTGAAGAAAACGCTGCAGAAGCAGCAATTGTAAGTGGTTTAGAAATTTACGGCGTTCAAAACATCCAAGAAGTATTGGCCTTGCTCAACGGCAAAAAAAGCATCAACCCAACGCCCAATATTGGGCCAGCTGAGTTCGAACAACTCGCCACGCAATCCAACCTAGACTTTGCAGAGGTCAAGGGCCAAATGCATGTCAAGCGCGCGTTTGAAATTGCGGCGGCTGGCTCGCACAACCTGATCCTCGTGGGGCCACCAGGCGCCGGCAAATCCATGCTGGCCAAGCGCTTGCCCACCATTTTACCACCCATGACCCTAGAAGAAGCCCTAGAAACAACCAAAATCCATAGTGTAGCGGGCAAAAAACGCAGCGCGGGTATTGTGTCACAGCGGCCCTTTCGCAAGCCACACCACACCATCTCTGACATCGGGCTCATCGGCGGAGGAAGTTACCCGCAACCCGGTGAAATCTCCTTGGCCCACAACGGCGTCTTATTCCTAGACGAGCTCCCCGAGTACAAAAGGCACGTGCTCGAGGTGCTCCGCCAACCGCTCGAAGACCGCGCTGTCAATATTTCGCGTGCACGTTTTTCGATAGACTACCCAGCCAATTTCATGTTGGTGGCCGCCATGAACCCCTGCCCCTGCGGCTTTTTAAACCACCCCGAAAAAGCGTGCGGCTGCCACCCCACTTCGGTGCAGCGCTATTTGCAGCGCGTATCGGGCCCGCTGCTCGACCGCATAGACATGCACATCGAAGTGAGCCCAGTCAAATACACGGAGCTCAACCAGAGCGCTGCCGCGGAGAGTAGCCTGCAAATCAGGCTGCGCATTTTGGCCGCGCGCAAGGTGCAACAAGCGCGCTACGCCCAACAAACCGGCACTTACGCCAATGCACACATGAGCAGACGCGAGGTCGAGCAACACTGCAAGCTTTCGACAGACGCGCAAAGCATCTTGCAAAATGCCATGAAAAAACTAGGCTTGTCGGCGCGGGCTTATGAGCGAATTCTCAAAGTAGCACGCACCATCGCCGATCTCGAAGCGAGCCAAGACATCTCAACTGCCCATCTTTCTGAAGCCATCCAGTACCGGAATTTGGACAGGAGCAACTAATTAGTACTTCGGTTGTTACTTCTTTATTAAGTACATTTATAGAAAAGAAACCATGCCAATATATACATCCAAATACTTCCTCATCCTGCTCATTGGATTATGCTTGTCACCATTTGTAGTTGCCCAAAACCTCTCTGTAGGCCATACCACCCTTACTTTCAATGACCCAACCCGAACGGGTGGTTTTGGCAGCGGAGCTGGGCC
>JANQWC010000026.1:11860-135077 GCA_030730025.1 Crocinitomicaceae bacterium | reverse complement strand
ATGGGGCACTCAATGGGCGGTGGCGCGGCGGTTTTAGCGGCGAGTCAGGGCACTATTTTTGACTGTTACGTTGGCCTTGCGCCGGCAGAAACCAACCCAAGTGCAATTGCAGCGGCGGCCAACCTCCAAATTCCTTCACTCATCTTATCGGGCAGCAATGACGGCGTGACACCACCTGCACAGCACCACATCCCCATTTACGATGCCATCCCACATGAGTGCAAAAGTTTTGCAAACTTGATCGGAGGCGGGCATTGCTATTTTGCCAATGCCAATTTCAATTGCGACTTCGGAGAAAGCACCACCTCAACGGGTATTAGCCTCACCAGAGCCGAGCAACAGAGCTTGATGTATCAGCAAATTTATTCTTGGTTGTCTTATTTTTTGAATAGCTCCTGTGTTGGTTATGAAGCGTTCATGAATTACCCTGTTCCAGGCATCGTTCTGGCTACCACCTGTCCTGCCTTCGTTCAAAATACTGTCGTGATTACTCAAAACGGCAACTTACTCAGCACAACAACCCAAGCAAATTCTTATCAGTGGTACCTCAACAACCAACCCGTGGCGGGCGCCACCAATGACAGTCTTATTATCGATCCTAATTTCTCAGGCGCATACAACTTATTGGTCACGTATGACTACGGCTGTGCGTACAGCAACAACATTGTTGGTCTTGAAGAAAATACTACTGATTGGTCTGTATTTCCGAATCCAGCCCAAAAAATGCTACACATTCAAGGTCTGATTCAAAGTAACATTCCGTATTATTTACACAATCTAGAAGGGCGAATCGTTTTATCCGGTACTATTGACGAAGGGCAAGATGCAATTGATGTCGAAAATTTGAAAACTGGAACCTATTTGCTTCAATTAATTGGCGAACCATCCTCTTTTCACAAGGTGCTGATTGCGCATTAAGTAGTCATGAGAAATCAAAACAATTCATTAACTTCGGGAACTCTTATCTGAACTCATGCTCAAACGAATACTCCTTCCCCTCCTGATTCTGATCTGCAACAGCCTTGCTGCACAAGATTACGTTATCCGCGGTTTCTTGCACGACGCCTCCAACGGAGAGCCCATTTCTGATGAACGCGTAAAAGTACTCAAGCAAGATAGCACCCCTATCGCGGTTGGATATTCGAATATTTCTGGTTTCTTTTCGGTGCCGAAACTCCCGATGGGTTCTTATATTCTCAAAATTGAGAAAGGTAAATTTGAGCGCAGTTATCTCAACATAGACATGACGGCCGCTAAAAAAATATACGACATCGGCTCTTGGAACTTGAACCCCAATACACTCAGCATGCAAGATGTTAGGGTGAGTAATGAAACAAAAGCCAAAAAGCAGCAAATTGGCATGTCCGAAATCAAAATGGACAAACAAGCCGTTGAACGCATCCCGATGTATGGTGCAGAAAGCGATATTGTGGGTGCTTTGAGCGTTACGCCTGGTGTGGTCACGACGGGCGACCAAGGTGGTCAGTTATATGTGCGCGGTGGCACACCTATCCAAAACAAGACCTTACTCGATGGCATGACCATCTACAACCCTTTCCACTCTATTGGTTTTTATTCGATTTTCGAGACCGAACTTGTTAAGTCTGTCGACATTTACACTGGCGGTTTTGAATCCAAATATGGCGGCCGCATCTCTTCCATCATGGACATCACGTATCGCGATGGCAACCGCAGCAAATTTGCAGGCAAAATTTCAGCTTCTCCATTTATGAGTAAAGCCGTTTTGGAAGGTCCTATTGGTCACAAAGACAAAGACGGGCTCGCTGCGGGGTCTTATATGTTTACCGCCAAGCACTCGCTGCTAGACTACACCAGTAAATCTTTGTATCCAACCGTAAACGACGGCAACGGATTGCCATTTAACTTCACCGACCTATATGGCAAAATGACCTTCAACGGCGAAGGCGGCTCCAAAGTGAGTGTTTTTGGTTTCTCTAACAAGGACTCCGTCAACTACAGCGTTGCAGACCTCAATTGGAATGCTGCTGGTGGTGGCCTCAATTTTACCCTCGTTCCGAGTAGTTCGCCCATCTTTATTCGCGGCCACGTCAATGGCAGCAATTACGAAACAACCTTTTTAGAAACAGGTCAAGAACCCCGTTACTCTAAAATTGGTGGTTTCGACCTCGGCTTCGATTTCACCTTCTTTCAAAAGAATGAAAGCGAACTCAACTACGGATTCAATTTAAGTGGTTTCAATACCCAATTCATTACCTTCAACGAACTCGAACGCAAAATTGAAGCGAGTAACTTCACCACCGAAATTGGCTCTTACGTCAATTACCGCTTGGTAACGCCACGTTGGGTTTATCAAGGCGGCATGCGCATGCAATTATACGCATCGCTCAACACCGTTTCCATCGAGCCGCGAATTGGCACAAAATACAACGCCACAGATAACCTGCGCTTCAAATTCTCGGGCGGTAGGTTCTCCCAAAACTTTACATCGGCTTCTTCTGACAAAGACGTTGTCAATTTATTCAATGGCTTGCTCTCTGCCCCTACTAATGTGCAGGATCAATTCATCAACGAATTTCAGCAAGTTTCTGAAATCAAAAATGGCCTTCAGTACGCATGGCATGCCATCGCTGGCTTTGAATACGACATCAACAAATTTTGGAATGTCAACATAGAAGCCTACTACAAATATTTCGACCAACTCAGCAACATCAACCAAAACAAACTCTACACCGACATCGCGCAGTTTGAGTTCATAGACGACGTCTTCAAAAAAGACTTCATCATTGAATCTGGTCAGTCTTATGGTGTAGATGCACTCGTTAAATACGCCAAAGACCGCGTCTTTATTTGGGCAGTTTACTCGCTCGGGCACAACACCCGTTGGGATGGTTTTGATACCTACTTCCCTGTTTTTGACAGACGCCACAACATCAACCTAGTAGGTTCTTATGCTTTTGGTAAAAAGAAACAAACCGAACTCAATATCCGTTGGAATTTAGGTTCTGGTTTGCCTTTCACGCCAACTGCTGGCTACTATCAACTCGAAAATTTTGGAGAAGGCCTCACCACAGACTACGTCACCAACAACCCCAACAACGTAGCCACTATGCTCGGGACCTTCAATTCTCAAAGATTGCCTTCTTACCACCGTCTTGACATCACCGTGAAGCACAGCATCACGACCAAAAGCAAAGCGCATTTAGAAATCGTGCTCGGTGTCACCAACGCGTATAACCGCAACAACATTTTTTACGTGAACCGCGTCACCAACGAGATCATTTACCAATTTCCATTTTTACCTAGTTTAGGTATCAGCTACAAATTCTAAAAAAAATGGCGCAAATAAGGGCATTTAAAGGAATTCGTCCGGTTCGCAGCAAGGTACATTTAGTGGCTACTCGGCCCTATTATTCTTATAAAAAAAATGTACTCAAAGCCAAACTAGAAGACAACCCTTTTACCTTCTTGCACATCATCAATCCTGAATTTGGCGCCCAATTCAAAACCAAGCCCAATTCAACTGAACGCTTTTTGCAAGTCAAGCAAAAATTCAATGACTTTATCGCTGCGGGCATCCTCACCACAGATCAACAAGCACAGCTTTATATCTATAGACAATCCAGAGACGGCATGGTGGTATCTGGTTTTTTTGCTGGCGTCAGTGTAGACGACTACCTCAATGGCAGTATTAAAATTCACGAACAAACACTCACTGCCAGAGAAGATGTCTTCACAAACTACCTGCACACGGTAGGCTTCAATGCCGAGCCCGTTTTGCTCACCTATGAAGGGCAAGCGCCCATTCAAAAACTGCTCAATCTATATTTAGAAACCAGAGCAGAATACGAATTCACCACAACCGATCGCATCACACATGAGGTTTGGCTTTTGAGCCCAACAGACTCAGCGCAAATTTGCGAGGCTTTTGAAAATATTCCTGCGCTTTATATTGCCGACGGACACCACCGCTGCGCATCATCAGCACGCTACACGCAACAATTGCGCGACAAAGGAAATACGTATCCGGCAGCTGCCGATTATTTTTTGGGTTATTTAGTTGACGAACGCGAAGTACAAATTGCGGCTTTTCACCGCTTGCTCAAATCTACAAATGGCCTAGATTTAAAAGGTCTCATCGCTATTTTAGCAAACGAAGGCGAGATCGAAACACTACCCGGTGCCCAATTACCCGCTCAAAAACACGACATCCATATCTATATGGACAAAACTTGGCTTAAATTCAGACCCAACCTGCATTTCATCAACGACCAAGACCCGATAGAAACTTTGGACTCCTTTATTCTTTCAGACCTCATTCTCAAACCTATTTTTGGCATTATTGACCTCAAAACCACCGATCAGGTCGAGTTTGTTCCGGGCAATGAACCCATCCAAAAAATGATTGAAGCCATAGATTCAAAGAAGTTTGAGGTGGCTTTTTTATTACACCCTGCAAGTATTGACGATGTGAAAAAAGTGGCCGATGCGGGCCTGAATATGCCGCCAAAATCTACCTGGGTTGAACCCAAGCTAAGAAGTGGGCTCACTATTTATTCGCTAGAAGCATGATCCAAAAGCAACTTCAGTTAGTGAAGGCCGAAATCCCTGCACACGTTACCCTCATTGCGGTTTCTAAAACCAAACCACTTGCCGATCTTCAGGCTGCTTACGACGCTGGTCAGCGACATTTTGGAGAAAACAAAGTGCAGGAAATGGTCGAAAAAGCGCAGCAGCTCCCAACAGACATCCACTGGCACCTCATTGGTCATTTACAGACCAACAAAGTCAAGTATATGGCGGGTTTTGTGCACCTGATCCACGGTGTAGACAGCCTCAAATTACTGCAAGAAATCGACAAACAAGCCCGTAAAGCAAGGCGCGTACAAGATGTCTTGCTTCAATTTTACATTGCACAGGAAGAGACCAAATTTGGCTTAGACCTACATGAAGCTCAAGACATCTTAGCTTCCGACGCGTTCAAACAACTCAAATCGATTCAAATTTGCGGCGTCATGGGGATGGCGAGCAATACCTCAGACCAAAAGCAAGTGGCCACCGAGTTCAGAACATTAAAACAAATTTTTGAGCAGCTGCGCAACGACTATTTCCAAGGACAGCTTTGCTTCAAAGAAATTTCAATGGGCATGAGCGGTGACTACCTGATCGCCATCGAAAATGGCAGCACAATGGTTCGGGTTGGTAGCAAAATATTTGGGGGGCGTTAAGTCTCGATTGCTAGAGAAACTACATTTTTTCTTTTCGACTTATTCCTTTTCGACGTCAAAAATGAGCGAAGACAGCTGTTCTTTTCTGAGGTATTGCTGCGCGAGCACTTGGATTTCTTCGGCGGTGATTTTGTCTATGGCCTGGTGCATCTCGGCAATGGTATCGATCTGACCAAAAGCGAGCATGCTCTTGCCGAGCCCTTGCATAAGACCTGAATTGACATCCATACCCAAAGCTAAGTGGCCCTTGAATTGTCTTTTGGCTTGCATGAGCTGACTCACGGAAAGTGGTTTTTCCCTTAATTTTTCGAGTTCTTTGTCTATCAAAGCCAACGTTTTGTTGATGTTTTTGGACTCAGAACCAAAATAGATTTGCCAATAGCCGGTATCGGCAAAAGTATGGTAATTGGCTTCTATCGAATAGGCGTAGCCGTAGCGCTCTCGGACCGATAAATTGAGGCGAGAGTTGAGTGCGGGGCCTCCGAGGATATTGATCAATAAAGACATCGCAATGCGCTCATCTTGATGGTAACTCGGGGCCAAGCCGCCTAAAACGGCGTGTGCTTGGTAGTTGGCTTCCTGCACAATTTCGTTGAAGGGTGCCGTGCTGTTAAACGGATGCGGGGCTGGGCGCGCTGCTGTTTTGGGCATAGCGGCGAGTGCGGTTTCTAAAGACGCTTTGAGTCTTGACAGCGGCATATTGCCCACAAAAGACACCACCAAATTGTCTGCGGTGAAATATTGCTCAACGTAGGCTTGCAGGTCTTGTTGGGTAAAACCAGACACACTTTCTTTGGTGCCGAGGATGTTTTGCCCCAAGGGATGCCCTGCAAAAAGTTTGGCGTCGTAGTCGTCAAAAATTTTGTCGCTCGGAGAGTCTAGATAAGAGTTGATTTCGTCGAGAATCACTTCCTTTTCCTTTTCGATTTCTTTTTGCGGAAATGTTGAGTGAATGGAGATGTCTGCGAGCAGATCGATGGCGCGTTGGGTATGTTCTTTGGAAAAAGAGGCATACAAGCACATTTCTTCTTTGGCAGTATAGGCGTTGAGCTCTCCACCAACTGAATCTATGCGCGACAAAATATGCAAAGCCTTGCGTTTGTGTGTTCCTTTGAACAAACAATGCTCGAGAAAATGTGCCAAACCAATTTGATTGGCAGCTTCGTGGCGCGAGCCCGCAGCAAAGAAAAAGCCCAAATGGGCTACTTGACTTGGTACTTTGAGGTAAACCAAGCGGGTACCGTTTGATAATACTTCGCAAATGGGTTGGTAGGCCTTCATTTAAGGGTTGAGGAGTTTGGATGTCCATTCATTTTGGCTGAACTCGTAAACGCGTCGTTCGTGCAGGCGAGAAGGTTGGCCTTGCCAAAACTCCATGTAGTGTGGCTGAAGTGCAAAACCTCCCCAATGTGGTGGGCGGGGCACTGCATCCGGAAATTGACGGTCAAAAGCTTCAAAACGCGCAATGAGCGCAGCGCGATCGCTTAAGGTTTCGGACTGTTGAGAAGCCCAAGCACCGAGCTGGCTTTCGCGCGGGCGGGATGCAAAATAAGCATCTGAGATAGCAGGGTCAATTTGTTGAACGCTGCCTTCGATGCGCACCTGCCGCATGAGTTGAGGCCAAAAAAAGAGCAGTGATGCTTTTGGATTGGTATCGAGCAATTGACCTTTTTGTGAAAGATAGTTGGTATAAAAGATAAACTGATTATCGAGTAATTCTTTGAGATAAAGCACCCTAGAACTTGCTTGCAAATCGTGACCACAAGTACTCAGTACACAAGCATTTGCCTCGCGTTCTTTGGCAGTTACGGCTGTGTCGAACCATTCAGAAAAAGCAACAAAGGGATTGTTTGGCAAAGCACCAATGGCAGATGGTTGATCGAAATCGGCGTGGTTTTCACGGTATGCTTGGAGCCACTCACTCATGTTTAGGCCTCTGCGGTTTCGTCGGTGAGTTCTGAATCGTCTTCATCGTAAAAAACATCCTCGTCGGTGAGGTCGTCGTCTGAATCGGAACCCGAAGCAGAGAATACCTGACGGATGGGTGTATGGGTTGTTTCTTCTTCAAATTTAGGCGCTTTCTGCGCTGGAGATTGAACGTCTTCTTCGCGGTAAGGGAAAATTTCAACAATTGGCGATGCGGTGATGGACACGACGTTGAAGTCGATCATGAGGGTAGCAAGGCTTTCTTCGATGCGTTCGTAGGCTTCTTTGACCTGGGCTGCACTCACTAAAAAGTTTTGCGAAATTGTTTTGGCTTTTTCGCCGTCTTCGTCGATGCGGTCATAGGTGACTTTGCACTTGAACCATTGTTCGGCGTCGTCGTATTGGAAAATATCGTGAAGGTCGGTACGGGCGATGCCGGTCACTTGAAACTCTCCGCGGATGCTCGAACCCAACTCTTCATAGATGCGTGCTTCTGCATCGGTGAAGGTCATGGCGGCTAGCAAATAAGGTTCTGAAACCCTTTTGAAGGTGCCATTTTCGAGTTGTTTGGTGTATTTGACTTTGACGGTAAACCAGCTATTCATGCGTATTCAATTTGGTCTACAAAGATAATACGCTCGTTGGAATTTACACTACTTCGAGAAGCCAAATGGCAATAAGTTTTGAACGGTTTCCAAGACGAGGATCTCTCCCGATCTTTGCACTAAAAGCACCTCGATCGGATTCTTTTGACGGGCCTCGCTCTCGAGCATAACTTGCCGACAAGAACCGCAGGGCGAAAGCAGCGCGCCCTCGGGCATTAAATCACCTTGAGCGACAATACAAATTTTGACGATTGGATCTTGCGGATGATTCGCGCCAGCGTAAAACAAAGCCACGCGCTCTGCGCAGAGACCAGACGGATACGCAATGTTTTCTTGGTTATTGCCCTCGATGATCAGTCCGCTTTCCAACAAGACACTTGCCCCAACCTGAAACTGTGAATAAGGCGCATAAGCCCTTGAAAGCGCCGCATTTGCAGCTGTCAACAAAGCTTGATCAGGAGCTGACAAGTCTTGTGGGGCAGCAATCAAACGGTATGAAAAAGTAAACTGTTGTGTCATCGGGGCATTTATACGCAAAAGGAGCTCAAAAGTTTCGTTATTTAATTTGTCAAACAGGAAGAATAACAGCCCTTTTTTAGGTAAATTCGCGTTTTTAGCATTTTATGGAAGCAGACAAATCAAAAGCATCATATGGCGTTGGCATGAGCATCGCCGAAAGTTTGGCCCAACAAGACCTCAACACCCTTGACCTCGATCAAGTGCTGGCAGGTATGCGCGCTATTTTCAACGGCGAAACACCGCTCGTTACACCAGAAGAAGCCAATCAGCACATTCAGCGCTATTTAGACGCTCAAAAAACACAAAAATACGAAGTCAATAAATTAGCTGGAGAAACCTTCTTGGCCGACAACGCGCAGCGGCCGGAGGTCAAGACCACTGCAAGTGGTTTGCAGTATGAAGTACTGCAAGAAGGCGACGGACCCAAGCCGGGCCCAACCAGCCAAGTAACGGTGCACTACCACGGCACGCTCATCGACGGCACTGTCTTCGATAGCTCCGTAGAACGCGGTTCGCCAGCTACCTTTGGCGTCAATCAAGTGATCCGCGGCTGGACCGAAGCACTACAACTGATGTCAGCTGGCTCCAAATACCGACTATCCATTCCCCAAGAATTGGCTTATGGCGCCAATCCACATCCAGGTGGAGCCATTCAACCCTACGCGGCACTCGTTTTTGATGTCGAACTATTATCCATTGCCTAATCCAATATTCCCATGAAATTCCTACCTCTCCTTGCCCTCATTTTCACCCTCTTTGCTTGCGGTGAAGACGTCGTTACTTTTAAAACCGACAAAGAGCGCTACTCTTATTTGCTCGGTGTAGAAATCGCCAAGCCTTTCATTACCCAAGCGCCATTCACCAAAATGGACAAAGAAAAAATGATCGAAGGTTTTGAAAATCCGGTCAAGGAAGCCGAACTTGAGAAATATTACAAAGAACTAGAGCTCTTGCTCGGACAAGACGGCAAAAGCTTCAATGAAAAATACAAAGAGCAAGGTTCTTTTGCAGTCGGCAAGATCAACCGCGAGCGCTTTGACCATTACTTTGAAGAACTCGACGCCAAGTCACTCCTCAACAGCGATTTTGTCAAAAAAGGCTTCGCCGACGGGCTCAACAAAAAAGACACCGAAGCATTAAAAGGCCAAGACCGCAAAAAAATCATGGCTGGTTTTGAGGCCCTCATGAACCAGAAATACCAAAAACTTACGGCGGGCTTTAAAGCAGAAGGTGAAGCATTTATGAGCGCCAACAAGACCAAACCAGGTGTCATCACGACAGCCAGCGGCCTTCAATACATGGTGATCAAAGAAGGAAAAGGTCCTAAGCCTGGCCGCGACGCACGTGTCAAAATGAGTTATATCGGCATGAATCCCGACGGCAGTATTTTTGACCAATCTCCTACTGGTGAAGGCATTAGCTTTGGGCTAAACGAAGTCATCCCCGGCTGGACCGAAGGTGTTCAACTGATGAGCGTCGGCAGTAAAATTCGCTTGTTTGTGCCGCAAGAACTCGGCTATGCAGGCAATCCACCACAAGGTGCCAATATCAAACCTTACTCTCCACTCATTTTTGAAATGGAACTCATGGCCATCGAAAAAGCTACTGCACCAAATACGGCCATGCAGATGCCCACTCCAAGACCACAATAATTCGTAACTTAGACCATGCGCTTTTTAAAATATCTCTCCATTTTTGTTGCAGGAGCCTTTGCACTAAGCTCTTGTGAAGAAGACATCAAACTAGATGGTGACTTCGTCGAAACTGCAGTTGTCTATGGCCTACTCGACCAAGCAGATTCCATTCACATGATCAAAATTACCCGTGCATTTATCGGCCCGGGATCTGCCCTCGACATCGCTCAAATTCCCGACTCCAGTTATTTTGAACAAGTTGAAGCCACTGTATCTGAAGTGGTTAATGGTCAGGTGATACGCACTTGGGCGCTGCAAGACACCCTCGTTCAGGACAAAGACACCAACGGTTTGTTTTATGGTCCAGAGCAAAAAGCATATTATTTCAAAACCCTCCCAACAGGTCCGCTAGAAGCCATTCAAACTTCTTCAAACCCCATGCTGAGCTCACTGAAGCCAACGGCTACCTATCAATTCAAGGCCATCATCAATGGTGGTGAGTTTGAGGTCAGCGCGCAAACAGAGCTCGTTCACGGCATGACCTCCCCTTCGGCCTCTCAAAATTTCACTTTCAAGTTTGCCGACGATCCAGGAGAATACATCTCAACTGCGATCGCTATTTCCAATACGGGCAATTCGCACATCACAAGCGCTCACCTGGATGTCTTGTTCAACGAGCACCAAGGCGCCACCATGTCAGAAAAATCCTTCCGTTGGAAACTCGGCGAAGCTACAGCACAACCTTACAGCTCACGCACCTATTCTGCCGTCGGCCGTACGTTCTACGACCTCGTCAAAGCAAATGTCAGCGACAACCCAGCGATAGACAAGCGCACCTTTAAAGCCATTCGCGTCATTCTTACTGGTGGTGCCGAAGAACTCTACAACTACATGAGCGTCAACTCGCCGAGTTCTAGTTTGGCGCAAAGCAAACCATCTTACACCAACTTGAGTGTCACCAATGGCAAACGCGTGGTAGGAATCTTCTCCTCTCGCCAGACCGTCACCTACTACAAACCTTTTTACACCTCTCCACAACAGGCCTACATCAGAGCTATCGACAAAAAATCGACCCGCGAGCTTTGCAATGGCCCCATCACCGGATTCTTGCTCTTTTGCTCCAACCATCCAGGCGATAACGTCGTGGGGCAAGAAGAGTCTTTTGCTTGTAACTAAATGACCGAACGCCAGACACTCTTTGCCGATGTCTTGTTGCCGGTCCCGATGCGGCAGGTTTTTACCTATCGCGTTCCGTTTGAATTCAACGAACTCATCAGGAGTGGTTTACGCGTTTTAGTACCTTTTGGCAAAAACAAACTCTTGACCGGACTGATCACCAACGTGCATCAAACTGTTCCTCAAAATTACCAAGCCAAATACATCGACACCATCCTCGACGAGCAGCCCATCATTACGGGCAAGCAACTTGCTTTCTGGGATTGGATCAGTACCTATTACATGGCACCCATTGGCGACGTCATGAACGCCGCACTCCCCGCCAATTTCAAATTAGCGAGTGAAGCCAAATTTTGCCTGCACCCAGACACGCCGCTGCAAAGGCCCGAACTCAGTGTGCGCGCCGAAGAAATTCTAGAATTGCTCACGGTGCAAAGCCAAATGAGCAGCAAAGAACTCACCGAGCGTTTGGGCATCAAAACGATACAACCCTACCTTAAGAAACTCTTAGAACTGAAGCTCATTGCCAGCGCCGAGGAGGTGCAGGAACGCTACACGCCCAAAACACAGCTTTTTATCTTTTTGCACACAGATTTTCAGCAAGAAGAACAACTCACCGCTTTTCTCAATACCATAGAACGCAAGCCAAAAGCTGAAAAACAAGTACAGGCCTTACTGCGTTTTATACAATTAGCAACAGAGGCTGGCAGCTTAGCAGCTCCGGTATCCAAAACGCTTTTGCTCAAGCACGACATCAGTGCATCGGCGCTCGCCACCCTAGAAAAGCAGGGTGTCTTTCAAATTGAGCGCCTACAAGTAGACCGTCACGCCAGTGTTGGCGAAGGAAAAGGAGCCTTCAAACCCCTCACCGAAGTGCAGCTTACCGCACTCCAAGAAATTGAAACAGGTTTCTCTCAAAAAGATGTTTGCCTTTTTTACGGTGTCACCGGTTCGGGTAAAACAGAAATTTATGTGCAACTCATTCAAGCCTATCTAGATTTAGGCAAGCAGGTATTGTTTCTCATTCCAGAAATTGCCCTCACCACCCAACTCATTGGGCGCCTACAACACTACTTTGGCGATTTAGTGGGCGTTTACCACAGCCGCTTCAATCAGAACGAACGCATCGAAATCTGGAACCACGTGTTGGCCAATGATCCGCACAAATTCAGAATTATTGTCGGGGCGCGCAGCTCTGTTTTCTTGCCTTTTGCGGACCTCGGTTTGGTCATCGTAGACGAAGAACACGAAGCGTCTTTCAAGCAATACGACCCTTCTCCACGCTACAACGCCCGAGATGCCGCTATTGTACTGGCTAAATTACACAACGCAAAAGTATTGTTGGGTTCGGCCACGCCATCCATCGAATCTTATTCAAATGCCAAACAAGGCAAGTACCATTTAGTCCAACTCGCAGACCGCTACAAAGGCCTGCAGCTTCCGCTCATGATTTGCGCCGACCTCAAGCGCGAAAAGCGACTCAAAAACATGCAGTCGCATTTCTCAAGTTTGCTTCTAGATGAAATGAAGCAGGCGCTGGCCAAAAAAGAACAAATTATCCTCTTCCAAAACCGACGGGGCTACACCCCTATTTGGTCTTGCGAAGTTTGTGCGTGGTCTCCGCGTTGTGAGCATTGCGATGTCAGCCTCACTTACCACAAGCACAGCAATATGCTCAAGTGCCACTATTGCAGCTACACCACTCCTCCGATCGGCTCTTGCACCAATTGTGGCAGCAACCGCTTGCGCATGATTGGCTTTGGCACCGAAAAAATTGAAGACGAACTCCAACTCATCTTTCCGAACACCATCTTCAAACGCATGGACCTCGACAGCACGCGCTCCAAAAATGCCTACGAAGAAATCATCGACAACTTTTCCAACCGCCGAATTGATGTTTTGATCGGCACCCAAATGGTCACCAAAGGCCTCGATTTTGACCACGTTTCTTTGGTCGGCATCCTCGATGCGGATATGTTGTTGAACCGGCCAGATTTTCGAGCCTACGAACGTGCATTCCAACTGATGTCTCAGGTTGCGGGTAGAGCTGGCCGAAAGGAAAAACAAGGAAAGGTTGTAATTCAAAGTGCCCAAGCAGAACATTGGGTGCTCGAACGCGTCATGGCCCACGACTTCATTGGTTTTTACGACGTCGAAATCGAAGAACGCGAGCGCTTTTTCTATCCACCTTACTACAAAATTATTCAGCTCACCCTCAAACACGTACAAGAGGAAATCGTGCACGAAGGCGCCCAATTTCTCGCCGACCAACTGCGAGAGGTCTTCAAAGAAAGGGTCTTAGGCCCTGAATTTCCGATCATCAAGCGCATTCAAAATAAATTCCTCAAAGAAATCAAGTTGAAAATCGAACGCGGCGCCCCTGACAAAAAAGTCAAGGCTAAAATACTCCAAGACATCGATGCCTTTTATCAAAACGTGAAGTTTAAAGGTATACAGATCAGCATTGATGTGGATCCGATGTAAAACAAAAAAGGAACCTCTCGGTTCCTTTTTTTATTATCCTAAGTAGCTTTTCAGTACTTTATTTTTGTTGGTGTGTTTGAGGCGGCGGATGGCCTTCTCTTTGATTTGGCGGACGCGCTCACGGGTGAGTTCGAATTTGTCGCCGATTTCTTCTAAGGACAACGGAGCTTTGCCGTCAAGGCCGTAGAACATGCTGATCACTTCGCTTTCGCGCGGGGTGAGGCTCGTGAGGGAGCGACGGATGTCTGAGCGCAAAGACTCTAGCGTGAGGCTTGCCTCTGGGCCAGGTAGGGAGTCGCCTTGCATGACGTCGTACATGGTTGAAGTGGAGTCGTCGCCTTCGATGAGTGGTGCGTCCATGGAGATGTGACGACCATTTTGAGAAAGCGTTTGTTTCACTTCTTCTGGTGTGACATTCAAAAACTCGGCGAGTTCGTCTGCTGAAGGCGGACGCTCAAATTTTTGCTCGAGTTCAGAATAGGCACGGTTGATTTTATTGATGTTGCCAATTTTGTTCAAAGGCAAACGCACGATGCGCGCTTGTTCTGCCAAAGCTTGAAGGATTGACTGACGGATCCACCAAACGGCGTAAGAGATGAACTTGAAACCGCGGGTTTCGTCGAAACGCTCTGCTGCTTTGATCAGACCCAAGTTACCTTCATTGATCAAGTCTGGCAAAGCCAAACCTTGGTTTTGGTACTGCTTGGCTACGGATACGACAAAGCGGAGGTTGGCTTTGGTCAGGCGTTCGAGCGCATTGCGGTCTCCGGCTTTGATCTTGCGGGCGAGCTCTACCTCTTCATCAGCGGTAATGAGGTCGACCCGACCAATCTCTTGTAAATACTTGTCTAAAGATGCGGTCTCTCTGTTGGTGACCTGTTTTGCGATTTTTAACTGCCTCATATTTTCTAATTGCCTTCCCTTGTACTGATAAAATGCAGAAAGGTTCGACTTCAACGCACTTTTTTTCGCTGCGTTACAAAGTTTTGAGCCAAAGCCCTCTTTTACTGCATATTTTACGGAGTTGAATGAAGATTTTTTTTGGATCGTGGAAGGATTTTCGACCTCTTGAAACGGCTCTGTATATACCTAACCCTTCAAACGTCGTTTGGTTCATATGGATTTTTACCTTTCTAAACGCTTTTGTCGGGAATGTGCGGTGCTGCTCAAAGGCCGGAGCGATCAAAAATTTTGCAGCGATCATTGTCGCAACCAATTCAACAACCGCAATTATGCCCAAAAATTAGCGCTGCAGCGCCAGATCAATCGGATCTTGATGCAGAACCAACAAATTTTAGCGCAACTGCTCACGATTGAAAAGAAACGCAGGGTTTGGGAAATGGACCTACAGCACCGCGGGTACAATTTCGAATTTCATACGCATACCAAACGCGCAAAAAATGGACAAGTGTATATATTTTGTTACGATTTTGGTTACCTTCGATTGGAAACCGATCAGATTTATATCGTTCAGGCTTCTTGTTGAAATTGAGTACATACCATGGATAAAAAAACATATTTAGGCGCACAAAACAGACCCGCACTTTTTGAACTGAGCCCTGCAGACAATGCTACAGAACTCATCGTATTTGTACACGGTTTTATGGGTTTTATGGATTGGGGCGCTTGGCATTTGGTGCGCGACTTTTTTAACCAATCTGGATATGATTTTTGCCGCTTTAACCTCAGCCACAACGGCACCACTATTGCGCAGCCAAGCGAATTTTCAGATCTGGAAGCTTTTGGACAAAACACCTACTCTATGGAAGTGGCTGATACGCTTAGTCTCATAACTGAGTTGGAAGCGACGCAGCAAAAGTGGGAACGGATTCATCTGATTGGGCACTCGAGAGGAGGCGCCACCGCACTTTTAGCCAGCCAGCAATGGCATTTTACGACTGCACTCGGGAAGGTTTGTACCTGGGCTGGTATTTGTGATATTGCCCGCCGCTTTCCGACAGCAGACCAACTGCAAGAATGGGAGCAAACCGGAACGCGATTTGTAAAAAATGGCCGAACACAGCAAAACCTACCTCAGCAATATAGCTTGTATACCGACTTCAAAGACAACCAAGCAAACCTAGACGTTTTGGCGGCCGCCAGTAAATTAGGCAAACGACTCCATATTTTTCATGGCGATCAAGATCTTTCTGTACCGCTCGCTGAAGCCTATGAATTGGCAACTGCTGCTGGAGCAGAAGTGACCGAAATAGCAGGTGCTGATCATGTTTTTGGCGCGCAACACCCTTGGCCTAAACAAGATATGCCCGCACAATTGCGTGAGCTGTGCGAAAAGACATTGAAAAGATTATAAACCAAAAAAGCCAGTAAAACTACTGGCTTTTTCTTTGGGGAGGAAGACGGGTCTCGAACCCGCGACCTTCGGAATCACAATCCGACGCTCTAACCAACTGAGCTACAACCTCCATTTTTGGTGGGTACAAATATACAAATTCTTCTTGATATTTAAAATGTGTATTTGTAAAATGGCAATAATTCTATGTGTAATTTTATCATAAAATAATTCAAACCCTAGCATTCATGCATTCTCAAGAACTCTTTACGTCCGAACTGCTGGCTCAAGCCATGGACTTCACCAACTACATGCAACTTTCCGAACAGCTCGTAGCTGAAGGCCGCACAAGTGGCCCCAATCAGAGCGCACCTTATGTGTATTACACCAAACTGAACCTTCAACGCATGAAGCGCCTGAACAAAACTGTGGACGTCCCAGCGCAACTTGTGGAGTTATACAAGCAAAAAGCCAATGAATGGAGGTGGATCACCATCACAGAACCTTGGTGCGGCGACGCTGCGCAGTGTGTACCAGTCATTGAAAAATTAGCACAAGCCATCGGTGGCATTCAATCGCAGTATCTCTTGCGCGACGAACATCCAGAGATAATGGATGCCTACCTGACCAACGGCGGAAGGTCTATCCCTAAATTGATCTGCCTAGATGCTGAAGGGCGCGAAGTCTTTACGTGGGGCCCCAGACCTGACGTGATTCAAGAAGTGATGAACCGCTTGAAGGCCGACGGCGTGACCGAAATTTCAGAAATTGTAGAGGCGATTCAGAAAGCCTATAACGACGATAAGCAAAATGGAATTTACCAAGAATTTGAAGTGTTGCTAAAGGCACTCAATTAAAGCGTTCCGCGGTTTTCTTGCTCGCGCTCGATGGCTTCAAACAAAGCCTTGAAATTACCTTTACCGAAAGATTGCGCACCTTTTCTTTGGATGATTTCAAAGAACATAGTTGGGCGATCTACAACTGGTTTGGTAAACAACTGCAATAAATAACCTTCGTCGTCGCGGTCAATAAGGATACCATGCGATTTCAAGAGCTCGATGTCTTCGTCTATTTCGCCAACGCGCTCCAATAAATCTTCGTAATACGTTTCGGGGACATATAAAAACTCAACCCCGCGGTCGCGCATGGCAGAAACAGTTTCTACAATGTCGTTAGTCGCTACAGCGATGTGCTGCACACCTGGGCCATTGTAGAAGTCGATGTATTCTTCAATCTGAGATTTTTTCTTGCCTTCGGCAGGCTCATTGATCGGGAATTTGATGCGGCCATTGCCGTTAGACATCACTTTAGACATTAAGGCGGTGTAGTCTGTGGAGATGTCGTTGTCGTCGAAAGAAACAATTTGGGCAAAGCCCATGACTTTTCCGTAAAACTCAACCCAGTCGTTCATTTCGTTCCAACCTACATTGCCCACCATGTGGTCGATGAATTTGAGGCCAACCGGTGCAGGGTTGTAATGCGATTCCCATTTTTTGTAGCCAGGCAAGAAAATGCCATTGTAACTATGGCGTTCGACAAAAATATGAACGGTTTCGCCGTAAGTGTAGATACCGGAGCGCACTACCCATCCATTTTCGTCTTCTTCGCGGGTGGGTTCCATGTAAGGTTTAGCGCCTCTTTTGGTGGTTTCTTCAAAGGCTTTGGTGGCATCTTCTACCCAAAGTGCAACTACTTTGACGCCATCGCCGTGTTTGTTGATATGCGCATTGAGTTCGCCGCCTTCTGTGAGTGGAGTTGTGAGTACCAAACGTATTTTATCTTGCTTGAGCACATAAGAAACGCGGTCTTTGACGCCGGTTTCGAGGCCTGCATATGCCTCGGACTGAAAACCAAAAGCTGTTTTGTAATAATGTGCGCTTTGTTTGGCGTTGCCAACGTAAAGTTCGACGTAATCGGTACCTAAAAGCGGAAGGAAATCTTCGGCGTCGTGAAATATTTTTTCTAGACTGTAATCGGTGTTTTGGATGTCTTTTAAATTTTTAATCTCTGCCATTGGAGTGAATTTGAGTCAAAATTAGGGATTAATGCCGAGTTAGTGCTGCCAAGAGAACATGTAGTCTGGCAATTCCATCTCTAAACCGCGCTTGGTGAGCGAGAGCGGCTTGAAGGTATCGACCATAACGGCTAATTCTTCGGTTTCTTTTTTGCCGATACTGCGCTCGTAAGCTCCGGGGTGTGGCCCGTGTGGGATGCCCGCCGGATGCAAGGTAATTTGGCCTTTTTCGATGTTGTTTCGGCTCATGAAATCACCGTCTACATAATACAAGACCTCATCTGAATCGATGTTGGAGTGGTTGTAAGGCGCTGGAATGGAATCTGGATGGTAGTCGTAGAGGCGCGGTACAAAAGAACACACCACAAAAGCAGCGGTCTCGAATGTTTGGTGCACCGGTGGCGGTTGGTGCACGCGGCCCGTAATGGGTTCAAAGTCGTGGATCGAGAAGGCGTATGGGTAATTGTAGCCGTCCCAGCCTACTACATTGAATGGGTGGTGCGCATACGTGTAGTCGTAAAGCACATCTTGTTTTTTGATGCGGATCAGAAAATCGCCCTCTTCGTTGTGTGTTTCAAGTTCGTGCGGCGGACGGATGTCGCGCTCGCAATAGGGAGAATGTTCTAAAAGCTGGCCAAACCAATTGCGGTAGCGCTTTGGTGTGTAAACCGGATGAAAAGATTGGATGATGAACAAACGGTTGTTTTCGTCATTGAATTGCAATTGGTAGATCATGCCGCGCGGAATCACGAGGTAGTCTCCGTAGGCGAAATCGATGTTGCCCATTTGGGTGCGCAACTTGCCAGAACCTTTATGAATAAAAATGATTTCGTCGGCGTCGGCATTTTTGTAGAAGTAGTCTTTCATGCTCTCAGAGGGCGCTGCGAGCTCAAGATAAACATCTGAATTGACCAACACCGGCACCCTACTTTCAACATAGTCGGCAGCAGGTTTGAGATCGAAACCTCTGAAACTGCGCATCAGCATATTTTTTTGAATGCCAATTTCTGGCGCAATATTCGTTTGGGCACCGATAGACTTCACTACCGTAGGTGGCTGGACATGATAAAGCAAAGCCGACATGCCGTCAAAGCCAATGGTTCCAAAGAGTTGCTCGTGGTATATTGAGCCATCTGGTTGGCGAAAAACAGTGTGTCGTTTGTGCGGAATTTGTCCGAGCTTGTGATAAAAAGACATGTTTTATAGTTTTATAAAGACAAAACTAACCCAATACGCGAATCCAAGAAATGATTTTGGTCAGTTTTCGTATTTTTGTCTATACATCAAATCAACACTATGTCAAAAATATTGGTACTCGGTTCATGTGGTCAGATTGGAACCGAACTCGTTTTAAAGCTCCGAGCTAAGTACGGAAATCAAACAGTTGTTGCCGCAGACCTCCGAGAAGAATGCCCAGTTATTCTTCAAAACGGACCTTATATCCAACTCGATGCCCTTCAAAAAGAAAGTGTGCGCGCTTTGATCATTGAACAAGAAATCACAGAGGTCTATTTGCTTGCGGCCTTGCTTTCTGCTACCGCTGAAAAGAATCCAGACTTCGCTTGGAAACTCAATATGGAAGGCCTCTTTACGATCCTCGATTTAGCCAAAGAGGGCTACCTCAAAAAAATATTCTGGCCGAGTTCAATTGCTGTTTTTGGACCCACTACCCCAGCCGACAACACGCCACAGCACACCGTTATGGAACCCACTACCGTTTATGGCATCTCCAAACAAGCCGGCGAGCGCTGGTGTGAATACTACCACAACAAATTTGGTGTAGACGTGCGCAGCATCCGCTACCCTGGCCTCATCTCATACAAAAGCTTGCCAGGCGGCGGCACCACCGATTACGCTGTCGATATTTTTTACAAAGCCAAAGCAGAAGGCCAGTTTACTTGCTTTTTGAGCGCCGAGACCAAACTCCCCATGATGTTCATGGACGACGCCATCCGCGGTACTATTGAACTCATGGAAGCGCCAGCTGATCAAATCAAAATCCGCTCGGCCTACAACTTGGCGGGCTGCAGTTTTACCCCTGCAGAACTCGCCGAAGAAATTCAAGCCCTCCAACCCGAGTTCAAAATCAACTACGCGCCAGATTTCCGTCAGTCCATTGCAGACAGCTGGCCCAATTCGATAGACGACAGCCATGCTGCAAAAGATTGGGGCTGGAAGGCACAATTTGACACCAAAGCCATGGTGAAGGTGATGCTGGAGAACGTCAAATAGATATATTCTATAGGAGAAATAGAAAATATTTATTGTTTTGTTTAAACTTTTTGTTGTTTAGTTAAACAATTTATGTTTAACTTTATATCGTAATTGTTAAACAAAACTAAATCTTATGTCGACAATCGAATTCAACGAAGCTTTAATTGGTCTAGAAAACAACCTGCAGTCTTTTGCCTTGTCTTTTACCCGAAACCGAGAAGACGCAAGGGATTTGACCCAAGAGACCATGCTCAAAGCAATTACCTACCGCAATTATTACACCCCACAAACCAATTTTAAGGCTTGGGTTTTTACAATTATGCGTAACTTGTTCATCAATCAGTACCGCAGAAGAGTAAAATCGGGTGCCATCTTCGACCACAGCAAAGAAGTTTTCTTGGTCGGAAACATCCATAGCCACGAAGACAGCGCAATCGAGAAAATTGGTGTAAAAGACATCAACAGACAAATTAACTTATTAGGAGAGGAGTATCAAAAACCTTTTGAAATGCATTTTGAAGGGTTCAAATACAAAGAGATCGCAGACAAACTCGGTATTCCAATCGGAACAGTGAAAAGCCGGATTTTCATCGCCAGAAAAAAGCTGATGGAAGCATTACCGGAATTCGCATTTTCGGCAAATTAATTTATGACAAAAAAAGTACACGTAATTGGCTCGGGTATTTCGAGCCTATCAACCGCTTCGTTTCTTGCAAAAGCAGGTTATGAGGTACAAATTTTCGAGAAAAACCCCACTATAGGTGGCAGAGCCCGTCAGTTTGAAACACAAGGCTTTGTTTTTGACATGGGCCCGTCTTGGTACTGGATGCCCGATGTATTCGAAAAATTTTACCAGCAATTTGGCTACACCACTTCTGATTTCTATGAGCTCAAGCGCCTAGATCCGTCTTACCGCGTATATTGGCCAGATCAAACCTATACCAATGTACCGGCACAAATGCCAAAACTCGAGGAATGGTTTGAATCTTTAGAGCCCGGAAGCGCAAGTCAACTACAAGCATTCTTGAAAGACGCCGCCTACAAATACAAAGTGGGCATGGAAGACCTCGTCTACAAGCCAAGCCTCAGCCTAACTGAATTTTTTGACAGCCGCGTTCTCGGTGGGCTTTTCAAGATGCACCTCTTTTCTTCCTTTTCGAGTTTTATTCGCAAGTATTTCAAGCATCCCAAAATATTATCTCTTCTAGAGTTTCCGGTGTTGTTTTTAGGCGCCATGCCCAACGAAACACCTGCACTCTACTCCTTAATGAACTACGCCGACATCCAACTTGGCACGTGGTACCCTATGAAAGGCATGCACGAATTCATCAAGGCTTTTGCGCGCATTGCCCAAGAACAAGGTGTTCAGATTGAAACCTCCGCAAACGTGGAGCGCATCGTCATTGAAAACGGAAAAGCCATCGGCACCATGGTCAATGGCCAACTGCACAAAGCCGATATCGTGATTTCCGGTGCCGACTACGCCCACACCGACCAAAAACTCCTCAAAGAAAACGCCAATTATTCCGATGCCTATTGGGACAAACGCACCATGGCCCCTTCTAGCCTCTTGTTTTATGTGGGTGTCAATAAAAAACTCCATAATTTGGAGCACCACAACCTTTTCTTTGACGAATCACTAGAAGAACACGGCAAAACCATCTACAAAGACCCAAGTTGGCCAGAAAAGCCCTTGTTTTATATGAGCGCGCCTTCCCTGACCGACCCAAGTGTGGCGCCAGAAGGCTCAGAAAACCTCTTCTTTTTGATTCCGCTGGCTCCCGACTTAAAAGACGACGAAGCCACGCGCGAGCATTACTTCACCATTCTTATTGAGCGCCTCAAAATACTGACCGGAAACGACATCAAAGACCATATTGTTTACAAAAGAAGTTTTTGTGTGGCCGATTTCAAAAGCGACTACAACGCATTTAAAGGCAATGCTTACGGCTTGGCCAATACCTTACTGCAAACCGCTATCCTCAAGCCGCGCATGCAGCACAAAAAAATCAAAAACCTGTTTTACACTGGCCAACTCACCGTACCAGGACCGGGCGTCCCTCCTTCTATTGTTTCAGGAGAAGTAGTCGCCAAACACATCATCGCTAAGCACCACTAAACCCATTCTATGAAAGCTTTATTTGACAACGTATGCCAAGAAATGAGCGAGCTCACCACCAAAAGGTACAGCACCTCTTTCTCTTTGGGCATCAGCTTTTTGCACAAGGAATTGCAAAAACCCATCTACTCTATCTATGGTTTTGTGCGCTTTGCAGATGAAATTGTAGACACCTTTCATGGCTACGACAAAGAAAAACTACTCCTCGACTTCAAGAACCAAACATACGAGGCCATTGCAGCAGGCATCTCACTCAATCCGATCCTCAACAGCTTCCAATGGGCGGTCAATAAGTACCAAATTCCGATGGAACTCATCGATACCTTCCTCGATTCCATGGAAATGGACCTCCAAAAACAAACCTACGACCAAGGCAAGTACGAAACTTACATTTTAGGTTCGGCCGAAGTAGTTGGCCTCATGTGCCTGAAAGTTTTTGTAGAGGGAGACCAACAGACCTACGAAGAACTAAAGCCTTACGCCATGAAACTCGGCGCTGCTTTTCAGAAAATCAATTTCCTTCGAGACCTCAAAGCAGATTACCAAGAATTGGGCAGAACCTACTTTCCGGGGATCAATCTATCTGACTTCAACGGAGACATCAAAAAAGAAATTGAGGCAGATATCGCGCTCGATTTTAAGAAAGGTTACGAAGGTATTTTGCTCTTGCCAAGAAAAGCGCGCTTTGGCGTCTATATGGCCTATAAATATTACTTCAAACTCTTTCACAAAATCAAGCAAACGCCTGCGGAGAGCGTCCTCAACGAGCGCATCCGCATTCCAAACTACCGCAAAATGCGCATCTTACTCACCTCTTATGTGCGCCACAATTTAAATTTGCTTTAATGCCCAACGAATACGTTGTCTTGGTGGATGAACAAGACCAAGCAATTGGTCAGCTTGAAAAAATGGAAGCCCACCGTTTAGGGCTTTTGCACCGTGCCTTTTCTGTGTTGATTTTCAATTTAAAAGGTGAATTATTGCTCCAACAACGCGCCGCGCACAAATACCATTCTCCTCTTCTTTGGACCAACTCTTGTTGTAGCCATCCAAGGCCAGCAGAAAGCATTACGGCTGCAGCTACGCGCAGACTCCAAGAAGAAATGGGCCTGAGCGCACAATTGAAACCAGCATTTCACTTCTTGTATGAGGCCAAACTCGACCAAGGATTAACAGAACACGAGCTCGATCATGTTGTATTTGGCTACACCAATCAAGATCCACAGATCAATCCCGAAGAAGTGGCAGCCTATCGCTGGATATCCATGGCGCAATTGCTTCAGGAACTCCAAACGAATCGGGACTCATTTACCGTTTGGTTTCAAATTTTACTAGACCAACACATAGAAAAAATTACAAAAGCAGCTGATGAAAGTATGTAGAAGAGCGACCTTCAATGCGGCGCACCGTTTGTACAGACCCGACTGGTCTGATGAAAAAAACAATGCCATTTTCGGCAAATGCAACAACCCGAATTTTCATGGCCACAACTACACGCTAGAAGTGTGGATCGAAGGACAAGTAGACCCCGAGACAGGTTACCTCATCGACCTCAAACTCGTTAAGGACCTCATCGGCACAGAAGTTCAGGATCGTTTTGACCACCGCAACCTCAATTTAGATTGTCCTGAATTTGCACAGCTCAATCCTACGGCAGAAAATATTGCGGTAGTGATCTGGAATTTATTGCGCGTCAAACTCGATGCCAAGTATGGTCTGAGCCTCAAACTTTGGGAAACCCAAAATAACATCATCGAATACGACGGAAAATGAGTACTGCACTTTTTTGGCACCGCAGAGACCTGCGTATCCAAGACAATGCAGGCCTTTACAAAGCCCTCAAAAACAACGAGGCTGTTATTCCTGTATTTATTTTTGACCACAGCATTCTTCAAGCGCTGCCCAAAAACGATCAGCGCGTATTGTTTATCCACCAAGAACTTGCTCAAATAAAGGCGCAGTATCGGTCTTTGGGTTCGGACATAGAAGTGCGCTACGGCGATCCGAAAGTGGAAATACCAGCGCTTGCGCAAGAATATAGCGTTCAAAAAGTCTATACCAATAGAGATTACGAACCCAATGCCCTTGCCCGAGATCAGTTTATTTTTGAGGCCTTGCAACAAGCCAACATTGAATTTATTGGCGCCAAAGATCAAGTGATTTTTGAAAAAAATGAGGTCACCAAAGACGATGGCTTGCCGTATACCATATATACGCCCTATGCCCGCAAATGGAAGGCCAAACTGACCGCTTATCATTTCAAAGCCTACCCGACCGAAAAATACCTACCACATTTACATCCGTTTCAGACGAATGAACTTATTTCACTCGAAGAAATGGGTTTTGAAGGCAAAAATGAACACGTATTCCCTGGCAAAACCACTCCTAATCAAATCATTGAGAACTACCATCTCCAACGAGATTTACCCGCTATTTTGGGGACTTCCAGACTCAGTTTACACCTGCGTTTTGGCACCATTTCGATTCGTGCGCTGGCGCGAGAAGCCATGCAACTAAACGAAAAATACCTCAATGAACTCATTTGGCGCGACTTCTATCAAGCCATTTTATTTCATTTTCCACAAACCACAGACAGCGCTTTCAAGCCACAGTACGATCGCATTGTTTGGGAAAACAACGAAGCTGATTTTGCCGCGTGGTGCGCAGGTAAAACAGGTTATCCTATGGTTGATGCCGGCATGCGCGAGCTCAACGCCACAGGCTTTATGCACAATCGCGTACGCATGGTGGTGGCGAGTTTCCTTACCAAGCATTTGCTCATCGACTGGCGCTGGGGTGAACGCTATTTTGCAGAAAAGCTGCTCGATTTTGAGTTGGCCAGCAATATAGGTGGTTGGCAGTGGGCGGCTGGTTGCGGCTGTGATGCAGCGCCGTATTTTAGGGTTTTCAATCCGGAGGCACAGCAAAAGAAATTTGATCCAAAATACATTTACATCAAGAAATGGGTACCTGAATTCGGCACGGCGCAGTATGCCTTGCCCATCGTGGACCACAAAATGGCACGCGAACGCGTACTCACCAGATTCAAAACCGCTTTACAACCATGAACCAAGCTCTTCAAATCGGCGACAACTGCCCAACTTTTAGCCTGCCCGATAGCCAGGGAAATCAAATTCAAATTACCGATTACCTCGGCCAAAAAATCTTAGTCCTCTTTTTTTACCCAAAAGACGACACGCCAGGCTGCACCAAAGAAGCCTGCGCGTTTAGAGATGCGTACGCTGATTTTGTAGCGCTCGGTTGTGAGGTGTTTGGTATTTCTTCAGACGCCAGTACTTCGCATCAAAATTTTCAGCAAAAACACAGCCTACCTTATCCGCTGTTGTCTGATAAACAAAAAAAGGTACGCCAATTATTCGGCGTACCTGCTTCTTTATTTGGGCTACTTCCCGGAAGAGTCACGTATATTGTCGGACTCGACGGAAAGATTGCCGGTATTTTCAATTCTCAGACCAACCCTGTGGGGCACATCGCTGAGGCCATGAAGGTGGCCAAGAATTTACTTACTGTTTGATGAACTGAAGTTCAGCGGCAAGTTTGATGTCGTCGCTGACCACAATATTTCCCGCTTCAGTTACGGCGCTCCAAGTAAGTCCGAACTCACTTCTTTTGATGCTACCTGAAAGGGTCATGCCTGCTTTGGTTTGTCCGTAAGGATCAACAGCGATACCAGCAAATTCTGCTTTGAAAACAACAGGGTGAGTTTGACCCTTGATTTGAAGATGACCTGCATCAAGACTTTTTGAAGCGCGTTAAAAAGTGTATTTTTGGGACATGAAGCACCTCTTCCTTATATGCTTACTCCTCTTGACCCATCTGGCCAAGGCGCAACTTTTCAATGAAAACCTCGAAGAAGTGTATCCTACGCAATTCTATTTCGAAAGCCAGCGCATGGAGTTATTCAGAAGCCTTGCCTCTAACGACGCTTTTTTGCCAACGCCTCTTGGCGAGCGCGCAAACGAAAACGCCCTAACAGCGTGGTCTCATCAGCTTGGGATTTGTATTGGCTTGTCTAAACATCTGTATTTGGATGGCGGGGTTTCTTGGCTTCAAAATGGCGAAGCTTATGCTTTCAGCGACATCAATTCTGACTCCACTTTTAACTATCAAACACGATACCGCTATTTAGCGCTCCCCTTACAATTGAAAGTAACTTTTGGGCAAAAATTCAAATTTTACGCCGGCATGGGTATGGTGCCTGCACTCTATCAGGGATACCAACAAGATATCCAATGGACAAACGCATTAGGGGCCAAATACGACGACCAAATTCAAGTCAATAACACCATGAATAGTTTCACGCTTTCTTTGCTGGGTAGCGCGGGTTTCGATGTACGCATAGACGATACCTACCATTTGCGTTTGGGAGTCCTTTACCGCTCGCAATTGAATAATTCTTATTCGCCTTACGAAGACTACATTCACAAAAGCTACGGCTGGGGCTTCAATTTGGGGCTTTCAAAACAATTTTAAATGCAAATCCAAGATATTACGCGCTTTTTAGAGGCCAAGTTTCCACTGCAACTCCAAGAAAGTTATGACAACTCCGGGCTCATTTACGGACGTCCAGAGCAAGAAGTGAAGGGTGTTTTGGTCACGCTAGATGTGACAGAAGCCATTGTAGAAGAAGCGATTGAAAATAATTGCAATCTGATTATTGCGCATCATCCGGTCGTGTTCAAAGGACTCAAGCGCTTCAATGGAAGTAACTTCGTGGAGCGCGTTTTGGAACGTTGCATACAAAACGGCATTGCGCTTTACGCGATCCACACCAACCTCGATAACCATTTGGAAGGCGTTAATGCAAAAATTGCCCAAAAATTAGGCTTGCAAGACTGCCGTATTTTACGCCCTATGCAGGCGCAGCTTTTCAAATTAGAGGTGTATGTGCCGAAAGCTGATTTTGAGGGCTTAGACGCAGCCATACTAGGCGCCGGAGCTGGTCAAATTGGCAACTACACCGACTGCCATTTCAGAACGCTGGGCACAGGTACCTTTAGGCCCAATGAAAAAGCAAACCCGTACCTCGGCAGCGCCGGACAGCGCGAAGAAGTATCGGAGCTCAAACTAGAATATATCGTGGAGGCGCATCGTGTAAATGCGGTATTGACTGCCATGCGCAGCGCGCACCCCTATGAAGAGGTGGCGTATCAACTATTGGCTACACAAAACCAACATCAATCTATAGGAGCAGGCCTCGTAGGAACCCTCGCGGAACCTGCCGATGCGCTGTCATTTTTGAACGAACTGAAACAAAAATTCAATTGCGGCGTGATTCGCTACACGCAATTGCTGCCAAAGAAGATAGAAAAAGTAGCCTTGTGTGGCGGTTCGGGAAGCTTTCTTTTGCCCGATGCTATCAAGGCCAAAGCAGACATATACATCACTGCAGACTTCAAATACCACGAATTTTTTGACGCCGAAGAACAGCTCGTGATCGCCGATATTGGTCACTATGAAAGCGAGCAATTTACAAGTGAACTTTTAGCTGAACAACTTACGGAAAAATTTCCTAACTTTGCGGTCCGTTTAACTAAGTTGAATACGAATCCCGTTAACTATCTATAGCCCATGGCAGCAGCAACTAAAAAAGAAGGTACCATCGCAGAAAAATTAGATGCGCTTTTTGAACTCCAGAAAATCGACTCTGAAATCGACCGCATTCGCACCATCCGTGGTGAACTTCCTTTAGAAGTGCAAAGTCTAGAAGACGAAATCATCGGACTCAACACACGCGTCTCTAAAATCAACGACGAAATCAAAGAAGTTGAGACTGAAATCTCAGACCGTAAAATAGCCGTTAAAGACGCTGAAGGCGCTATCTCTAAATACAAAGAGCAGCAAAACAACGTGCGAAACAACCGCGAGTTTGAATCACTTTCCAAAGAAATCGAATTCCAAGAGCTCGAAATCAAACTTCACGACAAAAAAGCCAAAGAGGCCAAACTCAAAATTGACCTCAAGAAAGAAACCTTGACCGAAGCCATTGAGCGCGTTGAAATGAAACAAGGCGACCTCGACAGCAAAAAAGCAGAACTCGAGGCCATCGTTAGCGAGACCCAAAAAGACGAAGAAAAACTCATCAAAGCTTCAGACGTCGCTAAGAAAAACATCGAAAACCGTTTGGTCTTTGCTTATGAGCGTTTGCGTACCAACGCCAAAAATGGCTTGGCCGTTGTGCAGGTGATGCGTGGCTCTTGTGGTGGTTGCTTTAACAAAATCCCGCCGCAACGTCAACTCGACATCGTGACCAAAAAGAAAATTATAGTTTGTGAGCACTGTGGCCGTGTATTGGTTCCGCAAGAATCTACAGAAGCATAAGCTCAACAACATTTATAATGACATAAAAAAAGCGCTCGATGAGCGCTTTTTTTATGTCATTACTTTGAAAATCAATTGAGCTTGAATTGGATATCGAGCTTGGCCAGTTCTTTAAATAGATGACTGGAGGGTTGAACCTTAATGCTGCGCGACGGTAAAGAAACCTCAATGCCATCTAGCGGATCAAAGACCGTGAAGTGCAATTGGCAAGCCCCTGGGTTGGCTTCAAATAAATCGTGGAGTTGGTCGATGACCAATTGATCGAGTTGTTTGGCCGAAAAGCGCAACTTGAGCATTTTAGCACGTTTGTCGCGGAGCTCTTGGAGCAACTCGATGTGGTGCACCACAAATTCGGGGTATTGTCTGAAGCGCGGCACTTCGATGCGGCCTTTGATGGCCACAAACGTACCGGGCTCCATAAAATGCTTGAACTTGAGGTAAGTTTCATTGAATAAGTTCAGCTTATATGCTTCTTGGTAATCTTCGATGATCAGTGAGCCGAAAGCATCGCCGCGCTTGGTAATGCGGTGCTCGGCCGTGGTGATGATCGCGGCGAGCAAAAGATCGCGGCCCAAATAGGCAGCGGGGTCATTGAGCATGGCTACATTTCCCGTACAAAAAGAATTGATTTCCACTTTGTAGTCGTCTAGCGGATGGCCAGAGATAAAAATACCGACCACTTCTTTCTCGCGATTGAGCTTGTAAATGGCGGGCCATTCTTCGGCACGCGGCACGGTAGGCGCAGGCATGGTGGTGCCAGTAGCTTCGCCAAACATGCTGTGCTGCGAAGACTGCGCTTGTTCTTGGATACTTGCACCAAAGCGAATGGCGGCATCTAAGAACGTTTTGCCGTTTGCATCGGCCAACATATATTGGGCGCGGTGCACGTCCTTAAAGGAATCAAAACCACCAGCGTAGACCAAGCTTTCAAATGCCCGCTTATTGCAAAGTCTTAAATTGATGCGCTTGGTGAGGTCAAAGATCGAGTCAAAAGGTCCATTTTTGCGTTCCTCTAGGATGGCTTCAACAGGGCCGCTACCCATGCCTTTGATGGCGCCGAGGCCAAAGCGAATGGCTCCAGCTGCATTGACCGAAAAGGTAAAGCCAGATTCATTGATATCTGGGCCGAGTACTTCTATGCCCATGCGGCGACATTCTTCCATAAAGAAAGAAACTTGCTTGATATCAGACATATTGTTGCTGAGGACAGAAGCCATGTATTCGGCGGGGTAGTTGGCTTTAAGAAAAGCCGTTTGATAAGCCACCCAAGCATAACATGTAGAGTGTGATTTATTAAAGGCGTAAGAGGCAAAAGCTTCCCAGTCTTTCCAGATTTTTTCGAGTGTAGGCGCCGGATGCCCTTTGGCAGAAGCCCTTTCGATAAAAGTCGGCTTCATTTTATCGAGGACTTTGCGGTCTTTTTTACCCATGGCCTTGCGCAGGGTATCGGCCTCGCCTTTGGTGAAATCCGCTAATTTTTGAGACAAGAGCATGACCTGTTCTTGGTAAACAGTAATGCCATAGGTTTCTTTGAGGTAACCTTCGCAGTCGGGCAAATCGTAAACAATGGGTTCATCTCCGTGCTTGCGCTTGCAATAGGACGGAATGTATTCCATCGGCCCAGGGCGGTAAAGGGCGTTCATGGCAATGAGGTCGGCAAAAACAGTAGGCTTGAGCTCTTTGAGGTGTTTTTGCATACCCGGAGATTCGTACTGGAAAATACCGACGGTGTCGCCGCGTTGAAACAGTGCATAGGTAGCTTCGTCGGCGATGTCAAACGCATCTGGATCGAGCTCGATACCGCGGTTTTCTCTGACCAAGCGCACGGCGTCTTTGATTAAAGTTAAGGTTTTGAGGCCGAGGAAGTCCATTTTGAGCAAACCTGCCGATTCTGCAACGGAGTTGTCGTATTGCGTACAAACCATATCGGAGTCTTTGGCGGTGGCCACGGGCACAAAATTGGTGAGGTCGTCTGGGGTAATGATGACTCCGCAGGCATGGATGCCGGTGTTGCGCACAGAACCTTCGATTTCCATGGCTTTTTGCAAGACTTGCGCTTGGAGGTCGGTACCTTGGTAAATGCGGCGCAGTTCTTTGGCATTGGCAACCGCCTCTTGGTTGCGCAATTTGTCGATGAGCTCGGGCTCGGGGATGGTAAAGAGCTTGCGCAAAGATAAATCTGGGATCAGTTTGGCCAAGCGGTCTGCCTCGGGCAGTGGAAGGTTCATCACGCGCGCGGTATCGCGGATAGCAGACTTGGCGGCCATGGTGCCGTAGGTGATGATTTGGGCTACTTGGTTGGCACCGTATTTATTGATGACGTAGTCAATGACACGACCGCGGCCTTCGTCGTCGAAGTCGATATCGATATCGGGCATCGAGACGCGGTCTGGATTGAGGAAGCGCTCGAAGAGTAGGTCGTATTTGATGGGGTCTACGTTGGTGATGCCGATGCAGTAAGCCACGGCAGAACCTGCCGCCGAACCCCTACCCGGCCCCACCGAAACGCCCATTTGGCGCGCCGCATTACAGAAATCTTGTACAATTAAGAAATAGCCAGGATAGCCGGTTTTTTCGATGGTGGCCAACTCGAAGTCTATGCGCTCGGTAATTTCGGTAGTGAGTTCGGTGTAGCGTTTTTTGGCGCCTTCAAAAGTGAGGTGGCGCAAGAAAGCGTTTTCTCCACGCTTGCCGCCGTCCAAGGCATCTTGGGTATCGATAAACTCGGCAGGGATGTCAAAAGCCGGCAACAAAACCTCTCTAGCCAAACCGTAATGTTCGCATTTGGCGATGATTTCGCCCACATTTGTAATAGCCTGGGGTAAATCTGCAAACATTTCGAGCATTTCTTGGGTGCTGCGCATGAAGTAGGAATCGTTCTCTAGGCCATAGCGAAAACCGCGGCCACGGCCCTTTGGCGTCTCGACCAATTCGCCATCTTTGACGCAGAGCAAGACGTCGTGGGCCATTGCGTCTTTTTGCTCGACATAGTAGGTGTTGTTGGTGGCAATGAGTTTAATTTGGTGCTGTTCAGCTAGCGAAATCAGTAGCGGATTGAGCCGCTCTTCTACTTCGAGGCCGTGGCGACCAAGTTCGATGTAGAAGTCTTCGCCAAATTCGGCCTTCCACCAAAGCAGGGCTTCTTCGGCCTGGCGCTCGCCGACATTGAGCAACAAATTTGGAATTTCTCCGTATAAGTTGCCGCTCAAAACGATGAGGTCTTCTTTGTATTGCAAGAGGATTTCTTTGTCTATACGGGGCACATAATACATCCCTTTGGTATAGGCAATAGAAGCCAATTTGATAAGGTTTTGGTAGCCGTTTTTGTTCTTGGCCAAGCAAACGATTTGGTAGCCGTTGTCTTTGACGGTTTTGTCTTGTAAGTTGCGACAAACATTGAATTCGCAACCGATAATAGGTAAGATTTCTTGACCTTCAAAAGGCTCCCCATTTTCTTGGGCTTCTGCTCGAGCCGCCGCTACTTTTGCGTTGTGGGCAGCTGCTAATTTTTCAAATTGGAAGGCAGCCATCATGTTGCCCGTATCGGTGAGCGCAACTGCGGGCTGCTTTAAGGCGGCCGCCTTGGCAATAAGCGCACTCACCTCAGCGGTGGATTGCAAGATGGAGTATTGAGTGTGGTTGTGCAAGTGCGCAAAAACCAAACCTTCTGTGTCCAAATCTTGAATGGGTTTGGCAACTGGCGGGCTTTGCGTGGGCTTTTTTGCTGCGCGAATTTTTTCGCTTTCGGCCTTTAAGTTGACGTGCTGTAGACCGATTTTTTGAATGGGCGCAGGGTTGAGCGTTCTAAAAGATTCGAAATAGCCGGGTTCTTGTAAGATTTCCTCTAAGCTATAGTGTTCTTTGCGCAGTAATTCTAGGAAGCAACGCGTTGTTGCCTCGACGTCGGCGGTGGCGTTGTGCGCTTCATTGAAGGGTTCTCCAAATAAATGCTGATGGATTTCGGTGAGCGTAGGCAACTTGAATTTGCCACCTCGGCCACCAGGAATTTGACACAACAGCGCGCTTTTTTCAGTACAGGTATCGAGTACGGGCTTCACAAGTGGGGTTTCTTGACCTAAACGGACAAACTCGCAACCCAATACGTTGACGTCAAATTTGAGGTTGTGACCCACCATAAAGTTGGCTTTTTGGAGGTCTTTTTGAAAGAGTTCGAGCACCGTTTGGAGGTCTTCTCCGACGGCTTGCGCTAATTCGGTAGAAATGCCGTGTACGCGCTCAGACTCAAAGGGAATATTGAAACCCTCCGGACGGATAATGAAGTCTTGCTGCGCAATGAGCTCACCGGAGTCGTCGTGGAGCTGCCAAGCGAGTTGCACAACGCGCGGCCAGTTGTCTAGGTCGGAAATTGGGGCGTTGAAATTGCGGGGCAGACCGGTGGTTTCGGTATCAAAAATGAGGTACATGGCAGCAGTAAAATGAGAACTCTAAATTTAGGAATTTCTGCTGCGCCTCTTGGCAATTGTTGAAAACTATTCTTGATCGTTTTCACTAAATTTGTTCAAAATTGACTGATGCGCCCAAGCCTTCTATTCGTGCTTTTATTTTTGCCAATGCTTGGCCATACGCAATTCAAAGAATCAGCCTATCATTGCCGCAGAGACTCCGTGATTTCACGGACGAATTATGGCAGTGTTTACATCACCCGTGACCACAATTGCGATTTATATACGAAGCTTTGTCCTGATCCTAAAGACTGGATGAACAACTATGATATTGCTGCAAACTTTCCAGATTTAGCTTCCTTCTACTCGCCTAAAGAGTCTCTTGGCAACTTTCCTCGCTATTGGAATAATTTAAACGCCTACCACGGGCAATATTATGTCTATGGGCCGAGCGACTGGATGGCAAATCGCCCAGAATACATTTCGGATTCATTCCTTGTTGAAATCGCCTCTGATATTACTTATTTTCGGATCTTAAAGAAAGAGCTCATTGGTGCTACAGAACTCTTACTGACTTTAGATTTATATGGGGAGCAAGCATTATTGCGCATACAACTCTTGTCATTTCCAAAAGGGACAGCACTTTGGGAATACAATATTAAAAATGAAAGCTGGTATGAATTAAAAGTAGCCAGCGACTATATTCATACTTTCGACATGATCAATAATGACTGTGTCAATCAAAAGTGTTTTCAAGAATTTCAATTTGACGCGCTCGACATCAGTCGCTTCAAACGAATGGATTAAAGTGCCGTATATTTTTCCCAATGTGCATTGAGCAAGACTACCAACCTGCGAGAAATATTGTTTTGGTAACGCTTTGTGCGGTAGCCGCCTACCCAATTGATGCCTCGGATGGCATTGGTGAGAAAGATTTCGTCGGCAGCGAGTAAATGTTGGGGTAAAATTGCGCTCTCGTAGACTTTGATGCCGTTGGCCAAGGCTAAATTGATCACTTGCATGCGCATGGTGCCCGCTAAGCAACCTTCTTCTAGACTTGGGGTGTAGAGTACGCCGTTGCTGATGATGAAAAAATTACAAGATGAGGTCTCTAGAATTTGGCCGCGGTAATCGGTCAAGAAAACGTCGTCTAGTCCTTTGGATTTGGCATACAAAGCCGCCATGACGTACGGCAAGCCCATTTTGGTTTTGAAATTGGACAAAAGGTTCTTTTGCAGCTTGATTTCTTGATAGATATCGAGCTCTAAACCCCGAGCGTTGAGTTCAAAATGATTGACTTCATAGGATGAAACCTCGATGTAATACGTAGCCTCGTTGGCGTCAGGCAGATAGGCTCCACCACTGATGCGGTCTAAAGACAAACGACAGCGACCACCTTCATTGATGCCCGACTGCGCACACAATTCAAGGATTTTAGCTTCAAAGAATGCCGTAGTATAGCTTGCAGACGGGCGCATGTGGATGGCGCGCGCTCCGGCCAATAAGCGCAAAATATGATTTTCTAGATTGAGCGGACGTCCGTTGATGATCCGGATGCTCTCAAAAACACCATCGCCGTACAAGTGAGCGCGGTTGCCTGGCAAGATGGTCGGTGCATCTGCCGGTAATAAGGTGCCGTTGTTGTTAACGTAGCGCATGGACTGCAAAACTTCTAGTGAAACAAAGATGCAAAAAATTGTGCATAGCCCGGTAAAAAAATGAAAACGAATAAGATACCCGCCAGCGCGCCCGAAATGTGGGCGTCGTGGGCAATACCGGTGTTGCCCTTTCGAAAGGCATAATATTCAATGAGCAAATAAATAGGCCCAAAAATATACGCCGGGATCGGAATCGGGATAAACATCAGCATGAGCCCTTGTGTTGGATGCGCTGCAATAAATGCAAAAAGCACCGCGGTTACGGCTCCAGAAGCACCCAAGCTGCGGTAATGAGGTTGGTCTTGGTGTTTGTAAAAAGAATAGAGCGTGGCAAACAAGCCGCCCATCAGATAGAGCATGGCAAAATAATAAGTGCCTTTCACGACGCCAAAAATGAGCATGTATTCTTCAGCCAAAAACCCTCCGATGAACCACAGGGTGAGCATATTGAACAACAAATGCGACCAATCGAGGTGCACAAACATGTGCGTAAAAAACCGATACCATTCTGCGTTGTGCTTGCTGCGATACGGAATAAAGAGCATGCGCTCCAAAAAAGCCTGATTTTGAAAACCTTGCCAAGATAAGAATGCTGTAAGTAATATCAGTCCGAGTACCATTGTGAATGCAAAGTTATAACTACTTTCAACGAAATTAAGCATTATAATGAAGTACGCTATACAAATCACTTCAGCCTTACTCGCTTTATTTCGTTCGGGAAATAATGGCTAATTTTACCAAAATTTTAGACCATGCTCGTTTCTCCATCTGTACTTTCCTGTGATTTTGGCAATATCCAACGCGATACCCTCATGCTGCACCATTCCGTTGCAGATTGGTTGCACATCGATGTCATGGACGGCGTGTTCGTACCGAACATTTCTTTTGGTTTTCCGGTTTTGCAAGCCATCCGCAAGCACACCGACAAAACACTAGACGTGCACCTCATGATTGCCAACCCCGATGCCTACCTCGAAGATTTCAAGAAGGCCGGAGCCGACATCCTCACCGTACATTACGAAGCATGTCCTCACCTGCACCGCACGCTCAGCCGCATTCAAGAACTCGGCATGAAAGCAGGCGTGGCGCTCAACCCACACACACCAATTGAAGTATTGAGCGAAGTAGCCCACATGCTAGACCTCGTCTTGATCATGAGCGTTAATCCGGGTTTTGGAGGTCAAAAATTCATCACTGCCGCAAGCGATAAAGTAGCGCGCCTCAAAGCCCTGCGCAGCGCCCACAACGCCCACTTTTTGATCGAAGTAGATGGTGGTGTCAATTTAGAAACAGGCGCGCAATTAGCAGCAGCCGGAGCCGATGCGTTGGTGGCCGGTAGCTTTGTTTTTGGCGCAGCCGATCCCGTGGCTACAATTGCTGCGCTAAAAAGCTTGTAAATACGTAACCAAACAGCACATTCGACGTTAAACGCCACATGAAGCACCTTATTGCTTTACTCCTATTGTCGTTGTTGCTTTTGCCGTTTGTCAGCCAAGCACAGGGGCTTGCGCAAAAAGAGCAAGTCGCGACCAAACTCCTCACGGAGCTCCGCTCTAGCAAAGACGACGCCCAAACACTCAAATTGCACACCGAATTCAAAAAAGCCATGGCCGAGCTCGTGCGCAGCAAAGATTTCTTTGACTTTCCGCTGCAGGGCCTCAAAATTGCCGATCTCAAAAGCAACGACCAAACAGTGCGCCTGCTCACCTGGAACGTCGAGCTATCGGACCTCTCCAATACCTACGGTGGCTTTGTTTTGCGTAGGGAAGAAGGAAAGGAACGCGTTTTGGTGCTCGAATTAATGGACATCCTTGACCCCTACAGCAGCAAACCTGAAAATGTGGTCGACACCAAAAACTGGTATGGCGCCATTTATTACAAAATCATCGATTTCTCGTTTCAAGGCAAGACCCAATATTTGCTTTTTGGCTACGACGGCGGCACCACCATGAGTAATTACAAACTCCTAGATGTCCTGAGCTTTACTGGGCAGACTGCTAAATTTGGCAGCCCTGTTTTCAAAGATCCGAAATCACTCAAAAAACGCGTCGTTTTTGAATATGCCAATATGGCGAGCATGTCATTGGAATTTGAACCCAAGCGCGCGCGCATTGTTTTTGATCACCTCTCTCCAGAAGCACCAGCTTTAGAAGGCGTGCCTGCTTATTACTTTCCAGATATGTCTTACGACGCCTACGTTTACGACTACGACCGCGAAATCTGGAACCTCGAGTCCGACGTCATTGCGACCAACCCCGAAGACGTCGGCGAACGCTATTATTATGCGCTCAATAAAAAAACGGGAAAAGTCGAGAAAAACCGCATGCGCGGCGACTGGATGAACCCCTCCGATCAACAAAATCCAGACAACGGCACGCATCAAGCCGCACTTCCCAACAACAGCGACCCTAAAGAAAGTTTGACCACCAACAAGAAACGGCGGCGGTTTAGACTCTTCAATAAACCCATTAACCCAGAATCTTACCAAGAATAAGCCCTATGCAACTCGGAAAAATCAATACCCTTACCATCAAACGCTTTGCACCTCCAGGAGCTTATCTGATTGATCTACAAGAAAACGAAATCTTGCTACCCAACAAGTACCTTACCCCAGAGATGGAAGAAGGTACGGAAGTGGATGTTTTTGTCATGAAAGACTCTTCGGAGCGCATGGTGGCCCTCACCGAAAGACCTCATCTTTTACTCGGCGACTTCGCTTTTTTGAATGTCGTTGAGGTCAACCCTTACGGTGCTTTTGTAGACTGGGGGCTCGATAAAGACTTATTTGTGCCTTTTGCAGAACAGCGCCAGCGCCTAGAAATTGGCGACCGCTATTTATTTACGCTGCTCTACGACTTTGAAACCGACCGCTTGTTTGGCAGCATGAAAGTCAAAAAAGTACTGTCCCCTTGCCAAGACATGAGCCTTGAAGGCCAAGAAGTTGATTTATTGATCTGGGATGAAGGGAAATTAGGTCGAAACGTGATCGTGAACAACCGCTACGAGGGGCTCATTTTCAGGGACCACCTGAACCAACTGCTCGAGAGCGAACAAGTTTGCAAAGGCTATGTGGCTAAAGTGCGCGAAGACGGCAGACTAGATATCCGCTTAGAAGTTCCCAACGATAGCCGCTATGACGCCGCCGAACAAAAAATACTCGATGTGTTGAGCGCCAACGACGGCTTTTTAGCCCTCACCGACAAAAGCAACCCAGAAGAAGTACGGGCCGTGTTGGGTTTGAGTAAAAAAACCTTTAAACAGGCCATCGGCAAATTGTACAAACACCGCCGCATTGCGCTAGAAGCCGACGGCTTGCGCTCGCTCAATAATCCGAGAACGACCTAACGGCCATCGCCGTCGAGGATATTTCCTAAACCACCCAAGATGCCTCCTTCTTCCTTGCGGGTAGTGGTGCCGTAAGCCAAAATTCTCGAGGCCAATCTGGATATCGGCAAACTCTGCAACCACACTTTACCTGGACCTTTGAGCGTGGCAAAAAACAAGCCTTCGCCGCCAAAAATGGTGTTTTTGATGCCGCCAACAAATTGGATGTCGTAGTCAATTTCTTGCGTATAAGCCACAATGCAACCGGTGTCTACGCGCAGCACCTCACCAGGCTGCAGCGTTCTTTCGGTGATGTAACCACCTGCGTGGCAAAATGCCATGCCGTCGCCCTCGAGTTTTTGCATGATGAAACCCTCGCCACCAAATAAACCGGTCCCGAGTTTGCGTTGGAATTCAATGCCTACACTCACTCCTTTTGCCGCACACAAAAAGGCATCTTTTTGACAAACAATTTTGCCGTTGTGTTGCAAGAGGTCAAAAGCGATGATTTTACCCGGATACGGAGACGCAAAGGCCACGCGCGCCTTGCCAAAACCTTGGTTGGTAAATGCGGTCATGAATAAACTCTCACCGGTGAGCAAGCGCTTTCCGGCGCTAAATAATTTGCCCATAAAACCCGTTTGAGCAGAGCCGTCGCCAAAAATGGTTTGCATTTCGATGGCTTGGTCCATGTACATAAAAGCACCTGCCTCGGCGATGGCCGTTTCTTGCGGATCGAGCTCTATTTCGATGAGCTGCATTTCTTCACCCTTGATGAAGTAGTCGATTTCGTGATTGCTGCGCATGTTTTTTCTTGTAAAATTAGCAACAAAGTAGTTGCCGAGGATTGTTTAACTTTGCCAAATGGAAACACCACAAAAAATTGCGGTTATCGGAGGGGGCAGTTGGGCCACAGCCTTGGTCAAGATTCTTTGCAACAACTGCACGCAGGTCCATTGGTGGATGCGCAGCGAAGAAGCTATTGCCCATATCGAGCAGTTCGGACACAACCCCAAATACCTCCAATCTGTCGCTTTTGACACCAAGCAACTCGTTTTGAGCGCCGATTTAAAAAGTACTTTAGACGCCGTCGATTGGGTCATTATTGCTACGCCTGCAGCTTTTCTTGAAGAAGCCTTTGCGGGCATCGGCGAAAGCCATTTTGCCAATAAAGTTGTTTTTTCTGCGGTCAAAGGCATTGTGCCGGCCTACAACGCCATTCCAGCGCGCTTCATTCACAAAAGTTTTGGTGTTCCCTACGACCATATCGGCATTATTTCTGGCCCGTGCCATGCCGAAGAAGTAGCCATGGAGCGCCTCTCTTATCTCACATTGGCTTGTTCCAACGCACAGTACGCTCAGCAAATGGCTGCTGCCTTGAGTTGCCGCTACATCAAAACCACCACCAGCGACGACTTATTTGGCACCGAATTTTCGGCCGTTCTCAAAAATGTTTATGCACTCGCTGCAGGTATTTGCCATGGCTTGGGCTACGGCGATAACTTTCAAGCGGTTTTGGTATCCAATGCCATTCAAGAAATTGAGCGCTTCATCGATGTGCTGCACCCCGTGCACCGCGATACCAAAACAAGTGCTTACCTTGGCGACTTGCTCGTAACCGCTTATTCGAACTTTTCGCGCAACCGCACCTTTGGCTTCATGATTGGCAAAGGGTATTCTGTCAAGACAGCCCAACTTGAAATGAACATGATTGCCGAAGGCTATTACGCAACAAAAAGTTTATACGAAATCAACAAAAAATTTGAGGTGGACATGCCCATCCTTACGGCCGTCTATCACATCATTTACGACAAAATGGACCCGGCCACAGAAATGAAAATTTTAGCTGAAAAACTTGCCTAACATGAAGGTTTTTAAATTTGGAGGTGCGTCGGTAAAAGACGCCGCTGCTGTCAAAAATGTAAGTGCCATCTTAGCGCGCTACCCGAATCAAAAGTTGCTTGTTGTGGTCTCGGCCATGGGCAAAACCACCAACAAACTAGAAGAGCTAGTGAGTGCGCTGTACGCCCAAGACCACCGCATATACGCGGGCCTGCTCGACGACCTCAAAGCGTATCACCACGAAATTTTAGCCGGCTTATTTGCCGAAAGACATTTTCATATTTACCAAGAGCTCGAAGACATCTTTGAGCAACTCGCCCAGTTATTTTTCAAACCACTCGCCGAAAACCGCTCTTTTCAGTACGACCAACTCGTCTCTTGCGGCGAACTGATCTCCAGCAAAATTTTGGCGGCTTACCTGACCGATCAAAGCTATAGCAGCGCTTGGTTAGATGCCAAATTGCTCATCCGCACAGACAACCATTACCAAGAAGCACAAGTCGATTGGCAAAAAACCAGCGAACTTTGCCAGCGGCACGTACAGGCCTTGTTTGAGCGCGTTGACATCGCCGTGACGCAAGGTTTCATCGGCCACACCGCCGAAGGATTCACCACTACCCTTGGCCGAGAAGGGTCAGATTACAGCGCAGGCATTTTGGCTTATTGCTGCGAGGCCGAAAGCGTAACCATTTGGAAAGATGTACCCGGGATGCTCAATGCCGACCCGAAATACTTCAAACACACCCAACTGCTGACGCAAATCTCCTTTAAAGAAGCCATCGAGTTGTCTTATTACGGGGCCAGCGTGATCCATCCGAAAACCGTACAGCCGCTGCAGCAAAAGAACATTCCACTGTATGTGCGTTCGTTTATCGATCCAGCGGCACCAGGCACCACCATTTCTGCCAATGCGGAACGCGATGCCCAAATTCCGTCCTACATTGTGAAATTCAACCAGGTGTTGGTTACTTTTAGCTCCAAAGATTTCTCGTTTATCGCCGAAAAGCAACTCGCCGAGATTTTTGCGGCGCTCGCCACCATGCAGGCGCATATCAACCTGATGCAAAATTCAGCCCTCAATTTTTCTGTCCTGATTGACCGCAGCAAAATGCAAGTTGAAAGCCTGCAACAAGCCCTCGGTACACGCTATCAGATCCGCTACAACGAAAACCTTGAGCTCGTCACGATACGCCATTACAACGATGCCATTCTCGCACAAATGAGCACTGGCAAGACCAGTCTGGTAAGCCAACTCACCCGCACCACGGCCCGCTTGGTGTTGCAGCCAAAAGCTTGATTTTTTATTTAGAAAGATTCAAAATACCACAAAAAAGGTATCGCTTTTTTCTCTAAATGGGCTTACTTTTGCATATGTCCCAGACCTTGGATTCCATTTCTTTAAACGAGCTCGTCGAAATCGCAGCCATTGCCAACAACGCAATTGCGCCTAAACTCACCGAAATGGGCCTCACCAAAGGTCAAAAAATCAAAGCTATTTTCAAGGCCCCATTTGGCGACCCCATCGCTTACGAAATCAATGGGAACATCATCTCTATGCGCAAAGTAGAAGCCATGCAAGTAGAAGTCCAGATGGCTTAAAGCAAATTTCAGTAGCTTTGTAAGTCATGAAAATCGCATTATTCGGCAACCCCAACACAGGTAAAAGCACCATCTTCAATATGCTTACTGGCTTGCGTCAGCAAGTAGGTAACTTTCCTGGCGTCACCGTCGACAAAAAAAAGGGCCGAATAGAAACCGCACAAGGCCAGCACCAACTCACTGACTTCCCGGGCACTTACAGTATTTTCGCCCGCTCCCTAGACGAGCAAGTCGTGAAGGAAGTACTGACCAATCCACAGCATCCAGACTATCCTGAAGCCATCATTTATGTGGCCGATGCGGCCAATCTAGAGCGCAACCTCTTGTTTTTTAGCCAACTTTACGACCTCGGCTTTCCGATCCTGCTCGTGCTCAACATGTGGGACCGCGCCGGGCAAAAAGGCCTCAAAATCCAACTAGAGGAGCTCCAAAAAAACTTTCCTGCCGCTACTGTAGTGACCGCCAATGCGCGCATTGCGCTCGGCAAAGAACGCATCCTCAAAGCAATAGATCAACTCTCAGTTGGGCAGCGCACAGCTTTTCACGACACCGTTTTTCATGCGCTCCAAACCGATGCCGAGCAAACCCAAAACTCCGACGAACGCCTGCAAAAAATCAGAGGGCTAAAGCTGGTTTCAGACGCCAAAAATGCTGTGGTCAATCCGTCTACACACCTCGATCGGATTCTAACGCATCGCATTTTCGGCTACCTCATCTTTTCGGCAATTTTGCTCATAATTTTTCAGTTTATCTTCAGTTTTGCGAGCATCCCGATGGACTTCATCGACGGCCAATTTGTGCGGCTCAGCAGCTGGAGTGCAGCTCATTTACCAGACGGCGTACTCAGCAAACTCCTCACCCAGGGGCTCATACCTGGCATAGCCGGCGTGTTGGTTTTTGTGCCGCAAATTGCCATCTTATTTTTCTTCATTGCCCTTCTGGAAGAAAGTGGCTATTTATCGCGGGTGGTGTTTATCATGGACCGCCTGATGCGCCCTTTTGGCCTGAATGGCAAAAGCGTGGTGCCGCTGCTCTCTAGCGTGGCCTGTGCCATTCCGGGTATTATGTCGGCTCGGACCATCTCAGACTGGAAAGAACGGCTGATTACCATTTTAGTAGCGCCTTTCATGAGTTGCTCGGCGAGAATCCCGGTTTATACTTTGCTCATTAGTTTGGTGATTCCCAAAATATATATTGGTGGGTTTTTGAGTTTGCAAGGGCTTGTTTTATTTGGCCTCTACGCGCTCGGAATTTTATTTGCACTCGGCACGGCACTTTTGCTCAAATTGCTCGTCAAAAGCCGAACGCCCGGGTTTCATTTAATGGAGCTACCCGATTACAAAACACCAAGACTTTCTAACGTTGGGTTCACTGTTTTTGAAAAAGTAAAGGTTTTTATCTTCGATGCCGGTAAAATCATCGTTGCGATCTCTATTATTCTTTGGGCACTCGCCTCGTACGGCCCCTCTTCTAGAGACCAAGCCCTGCGCGAGCTGCACCAAGCGCAAAGCTATCAGCAAGCCAATGAAGGCGAACAGCAAGAACGCGATAACGCTTTGTTGCTCTCGCAATCCTATATTGGTCATTTTGGCAAATGGATGGAACCCGCCATTGCGCCTTTGGGTTACGATTGGAAAATTGGCATTGCTTTACTGAGCTCCTTTGCAGCCCGCGAAGTCTTTGTGGGTTCTTTGGCCACCATTTACGCAGTTGGCGACGACACCGACACCCAAAAACGCCTGATCCAAAAACTCAAAGAAGAAAAAACAGACAACGGGCAAGCTACCTACAGCTTGGCAACTGGTGCGTCTTTGCTGGTGTTCTATGTTTTCGCAATGCAGTGCATGGCCACACTCGCCGTTGTGAAGCGCGAGACCAATACCTGGAAATGGCCGCTGCTTCAGCTGATTTTCATGGGTGTAGTGGCTTATTTGAGCGCATTTTTAGTCTATCAACTGCTGGTATAAGTACTTTATCCTTAACTTTCACTGATGCAACAAATCTTGGTCATGGCGCTCATCCTCTCGGCAGGAATCTACCTGTTGAGACACGTCTACCAACTTTTTTTCAAGCAAAATGACAATTGCAAGGGTTGCGGACTCACGCCAAAACACCAACATGAATCCAACTCAAACAGCACAAGCCTACCAATACAGCCATGATTTCTTTGCTGTCAAAGCGGGGGCAGCTTCAGACTTTGCCGATGAATTTGATCCGCAATTGATCGATCCAGACAACGTATATTGGCTCAACTTTCACGACCTCGAGGACCGTAGCAGCATTGAAAAGCTTTGTCAGAAAATTGGGCTAGATAAACTCAGTATTGAAAGTATTTTCTTGCCGCTCCGTCGGGCCAAAGTAGAAGAATACCCCAAGTATTTGTTTTTTCAGCTGCATACGCTGCAAAATACAAACATGGATGCCGATCAGACCGATCAAATTACATTTGTCTTAGGGGCGCATTTTTTACTCTCGTTTCAAACCAACGAAGGCCGACATTTTGGAGAAGTCCGCGAGCGCATCGAAAAATCAAAAGGAAAAATCCGAACCCAAGAAGCCGACTTTTTACTTTTTCGCTTACTCGACGCCTTATTAGACGAGTTATTTCAGTGCACCACACTCGTTTCCGACGAAATTGACCGCATAGACCAACGCATTCACACCAATATGCAAGCCGACCTATTGCGAGACATCGAAACACAGAAGCGACAGCTCATCAGTATGCGCAAAATCGTACAGCCCATCAAAGATTTACTTGCCGCACTCGAATCAATGGACAACGCCCTTATTGCCCCGAGCAACAAGCATTACTACAAGAACTTGCGCAACAGCTGTGTGAGTTTGCTCGAAGACATCGATGCACACAAACAAATTTTGGACGGAATGGCCAACTTGTACTATGCTGTGCAAGGTCAGCGCATGAACGAAATCATGAAAGTGCTCACCATTGTGAGTAGTATCTTTATTCCACTGACTTTCATCGTTGGTGTCTACGGCATGAACTTTAAATACATGCCCGAATTGGAATACACCTACGGCTATTATACCGTGGTCGGACTCATGTTTGCCTTGGCTATAGGTCTACTGATATTCTTTATCAAGCGCGGCTGGCTCAAGCGCGACTAGATGTTAATGAAGTGTTAAATACAAAAAACAGCTAAAGAAGCTCCTTATCTTTCGGAAAGTTAAACTGATACATATGAAAAAATTATTGCTTTCTTTTGGTGTTGTTTTCATGGCTGTACTTGGCCTTAACAGCGTCAATGCACAAATTGAAAAAGGTGCTAAAATTGAATTCAACAAAGAAGTACATGACTACGGCAACCTCAAATATGGTGGCGAGCCTTATTGTTCTTTTGAATTCAAAAACACAGGTGACGAGCCTTTGATCATTTCTAACGCAAAAGGATCTTGCGGTTGTACCGTTCCTGAATGGCCGAAAGAGCCAATTGCACCAGGAGCAAAAGGATCTATTCGTGTGAAATACGACACAAATCGTCCGGGCCCAATCAACAAAAGCGTTACCATTACCTCAAATGCCATCAACGAACCTAACAAAGTGATCCGCATTAAAGGTGAAGTTGGACCAGCTCCAGAAAGCGGAATGCCTGTCAACAACGCAGGTGCACCAACCAACAACTAAGATTTTTTTAAATCATCAAAAAGCCACTTCTCGGAGTGGCTTTTTTTGTGGGCTCAATTTTTTAAATCTCCAAAAAATGAGTGACTGTATGTGGCCAGCTTGCGACCGTGCCTGGTCTAAGCAACTGGATGGTTTGTAAACCTGCTGCGGTTGCTGCCGTGAGTTCGTCGGTAATATCTGATAAGAACAAGATTTGTTCTGGTGCTAAACCCAAAAGTTGGGTAATCTTTAGGTAGGTATCTGCCTCTTTTTTGGGCCCAGTGGTGGTGTCAAAATGGTTTGAAAAATGGCCAGATAGATCGCCGAAATCGCTGTAGCGAAACAACAATTTTTGCGCAGCTACAGAACCAGAAGAAAACACGCCAATTTTTAGGCCCAGCGTGCGCCATTGATTGAGCGCTGTTGGAACATCTTCATAGACATGTCCGGTGATTTGAGCAGATTCATAGCCGCTTTTCCAGATGACGCCTTGCACTGTTTTGAGTGGCGTGAGCTTGCGGTCTTCGTCGCTCCAATGCTTTAAGCAGGCCAATACTTCTTCTGTGGTGGTGAGGTGCTTGCCCTCTTCTCGGGCGGCAATATCAATTACATCTGCAAAAGCTTGCTTGACCTCATTGATTTGCGCATGTTTGGTGAGGTCGTTGAGGTGCTCCCGAAAATAGGGAAACAAAACCTCGTAGACAAAATGTATCGAAGTAGTGGTTCCTTCGATATCGGTAAGGATATATTTGATTTGCTTATCCAATTTTTGGTGCTTTAAAATGTTGGTATTGGACTTCTATGCCAGATTCGGTGTAGTGTGGCGTCCATCCCGTTATGTCCGTAAAAATACGGATGGCTTTCACAAATGGGTTTTCAAGCCCCGCGTCGAACCAATGTTTGGTACCTGTTGGCACGCTAATGAGGTCTCCACGTTGGCAAAGGACATTGAAAATGGGTGCTCCGCTCAAATGAAACCAAAACAAACCTTGGCCATCGACAAAGAAGCGGATTTCATCTTCGTCGTGGATGTGTTCAGCCAAGAACTTGGCGCGGATCTGATCATAATTGGGCGTGAGTGCATTGATCGAGATGACGTCTGCAGTTTGGTAGCCACCGTTTTCCATAAACGGCTTGAGGTCTTTGGCGTAGGCCTCCAATATCTCTTCTTGACTCGCGGTGTCGTCAAAATAGACAGGACACTCCCACTGTTCAAAAAAGACGCCGTGATCGGCTAAAAATGCTTTGATTTGAAGGGGTTCATGGAGTTGAACACCTTGGTCTGGAATTGAAAGAATCGCCATTTTTTAGAGTAAAAATTCGCACTCGCAAAGATAATCTAAAGTCTCGAGATGCTTTTGGGCATCAAAAAGGTTGTCTCCCCAAGCGTAAGTGCCATGACCTGCAATGATAAAGCAATGCTGCTGAATATCAGAGCGCCTGGTATCTAGCTGCGCACAGAGTTCAGACATATCTTGGTTGTTGTCGATGATGGGAATTTGCAAGCTATCTAAATGGCTTGTGCAACCCTTGAATCCTTTTTGCAATTCATAACCTTGAACTGGAAAGAAATCTTCATTGAACTGAGAAATCAAGACAGGAAACTTGCCGTGACTGTGCAAAATGACTTGAGCAGTGGGGAAGTTGCGGTAGATCCAAAGGTGAATTTGGGTTTCGTCTGAGGGCTTCATGCCGTGAAACATGCCCGATCCGATACCTTTTTCATCGATGCTCATGAAATCTTGCTCGGTAAAATTCGCTTTGTTGACTCCTGAGCGCGACACCCAACATTGTTGGTGCTCATCGATATAAGAGTAGTTGGTAGAGGTTGCCGGTGACCAACCTCTCGCATTAAAGGTTCTGATGAGTTGAACTAAAGCTGTTTTCATGAGTTGGTCAGCGTCTGCTTCACCAGCGCTGCAATGACTTTACCGTCTGCTTTGCCGGCTAATTTTCCGGATAACACACCCATCACCTTGCCCATATCTTGCGGCCCACTTGCACCAGTTTGGGCAACTGCAGCTTGCACCTCAACTAATACCTCGGCTTCGGAGAGCATTTTTGGTAAATACGCCTCAATGACTTGGGCTTGAAATAATTCTTCGGCGGCGAGGTCTTCGCGCTGCTGCTCTTGATACAACGCGTAGGTTTCCATGCGTTGTTTGTGCAGCTTCATGCAGATTTTAATGGCTGTTTCTTCCGAAACATCGGCATCTGCACTGGAGGTTGCCTCGAGTAGTAATTTAGATTTAATGTCGCGCAGCGCAGCAAGCTTCTCTTTTTCACGAGCAAGCATGGCGTTTTTGATATCGAGGTTAATGCGTTCTGTAAAGGTCATGATCAGTCGACGTTGTCGTGAAGGAAGTTGTTGTTGCGCAAAGTGCTGTTGCCATTGGCGTCTTTGCCGATTCCAAAACGAGAAATGGCTTCTTGTGTACTTGGATCTTGCTGCTGCAATTGGATATTTCTACGGACAAACGCAGGCTCGTTTTCAAATTCGAGCAGGCCTTCCGGTTTTTTAAGCTTCGAGGTGAATTCTTGAATGCGCGAAACGCGTTCTTGGTTCTTGCGTTGTTGTTCTTCTGGGCTCAGGACGCGCTTTGGCATTTCCATTTCGACGCGTTGTTGACTGTCGTCTTCTAATACGTGCTTCACAACTTCTGTTTCGAAGGAAGGTGCTGCTGGTGTAGGTACAACAGCGTCTGATTGCACATCAAAAACTTCCCAACTCATAGAGGTTTGGGTAGCCAAGGCTGGTGCTTCTTGCTCGTCATAGAGATTAAAGGTCGTTTTGGGAGTCGCTGCAACGGCGTCTATTGGCGCTTCTGTTGTTTGAAATGGGTTGGCAAGTGGTGCCTCAACTTGCTTCATGAAAGGCTCTTCCGTTACATTGGCTGCTGGTGCAGCTGCTGTAGATTCAAAAGGAGAGCTCAGTGGTGCTGTGATTTCTTGCTTGCGCTCTTCTTCGAGTACAACAACTGTGCGCTCCGGGCTTTGCTCAGAACCAGTGAGTGGAGATGAACTAAAGCCAGTAGCAATAATGGTGAGGCTGAGTTGATCTCCGAGTGAGGCATCTTGGCCATGACCCCAAATAACGTCGGCTGAAGAACCAGCGGCTTCTTGGATGTAGTCGGTGATTTCGGTGATTTCGTCCATCATGACTTCTCGGTCGCCGTAAGAGATATTGAGCAAGACATAACGTGCACCGCTGATGTCGTTGTCGTAGAGCAATGGAGAGTTGAGTGCGTTTTTGACAGCAACTACCGCGCGGTCTTCACCTGCTGCAGTAGCACTGCCCATAATGGCCTTGCCTGAGTTGCGCATCACGGTATTGACGTCGTTGAAGTCTACGTTGATGGCACCCGTTACAGAAATGACTTCTGCAATGCCTTTGGCGGCAACGGTGAGTACGTCGTCGGCATGAGAAAAGGCCTCAGAAAGAGACATGTTCTTGCCAAACTCGCGCAAACGCTCGTTGTTGATGATCAGTAGGGTGTCGACATTTTGACGCATGCGCTCCAAACCTTCTTCGGCTTGTTGGCGTCTTTTGCGGCCTTCAAAATTAAACGGAACCGTTACAATACCAACCGTTAAGATCCCGAGGTCTTTGGCTACTTGCGCAATAACCGGTGCAGCACCTGTACCAGTGCCCCCGCCCATTCCGGCAGTGACAAAAACCATTTTGGTGTCTTTGGAGAGCAATTCGCGGATTTCTTGGATGTTTTCCATTGCGGCGTTCATCCCAACTTCTGGGATCATGCCTGCGCCACGACCTTCCGTAAGGTTGGGTCCCAATTGTATTTTGTGCGGAACTGGTGAAAGATCAAGCGCTTGGCAATCGGTGTTGCAAACGATGAAATCAACGCCAGCGATGCCTTGCAAATACATGTGGTTGACGGCATTTGAGCCGCCGCCACCTACGCCAATGACTTTGATGATGGAGGCCGCTTGTGGGATGTCGTGTTTTGGTAAATCAAATTCCATAATACTGCTTTGTATAACCAAGTTTGTCTTAAATATTAATCTTCTGAATCGTCAAAGAATTTCTTGACCGGCCCTAAAATGCGCTCAAAGAAATCACCTCTGCGTCCAGCGTTTGAATGCGTTTTGATTTTTTCTTGCTTTTCTGCAATGACTTTTTCTATGATTGGATCTTCTTGTTTGGCGCTTGCTTTTTGCTCCCATGGTTGGGCAGCTTCAAAACTCTCAAATCCTTTCAAGACCAAACCGATACCCGTCGCATACTTCGGACTAGACAAAACGTCGATGTCGTTGGTATTGGCGAGGTGTTCGGTTGGGTAGCCAATGCGTGCATCCATACCCGTGAGGTACTCGATGAGTTGCGTAAGGTGCTTGAGTTGCGAACCACCACCCGTTACAACAATTCCGCCGATGAGTTTTTTCTCGTAGTCGGTACTCTTGATTTCGAGGTTGACCAATTCGATGATCTCTTCCATGCGGGCTTGAATGATGCTAGCCAAGTTGCGCAAGGTAATTTCTTTCGGGTCGCGACCGCGCAAGCCAGGGATGCAAACCACTTCGTTTTCTTTGCTTTCAGATGCCAATGCGCTACCGAACTTCACTTTGAGCATTTCGGCCTGGCGCTGCATGATCCTGCAACCTTCTTTGATGTCTTGGGTAATGACGTTTCCACCAAATGGAATCACGGCTGTGTGGCGGATGAGTCCGTCGTGGAAAATAGCTACGTCGGTAGTGCCTCCGCCGATGTCGACGAGTACTACGCCCGCTTCTTTTTCTTCCTCGGAAAGAACGGCCTCTGCAGATGCAATCGGCTCTAAAATAATGTCTTTGACACTGAGGCCAGAGCGGTCAACGCAACGCGTGATATTCTGTACGTTGGTCACCTGACCACTGATGATATGAAAATTTGCTTCTAGGCGAACGCCAGCCATCCCGATCGGATCTTTGATTTCTGGCTCGCCATCGACGATGTATTCTTGTGGAATGACGGTAATGATTTCTTCTCCGGGGTTCATGACCATCTGATACATGTCGTCTACGAATGCATCGATGTCTACCTGAGAGATTTCACCGTTGGTGGTGCGGCGGGTGTAAATACCGCGGTGCTGCATACTTCTGATGTGCTGACCAGCAATACCGACGTGCACATTTTTGACTTTGAGATCGCCTTCAACTGCGTCTTGGGTTGCTTCTACAGCTGCGTTGATCGATTGAACAGTGCGTTCGATGTTGGAAACCACACCGCGCATCACGCCCAAAGACTCGCTTTTACCCATTGCGATGATCTCGATTTTGTCGTGTTCGTTTTTGCGACCGACAAAACAAGCAATTTTAGTGGTGCCAATATCCAAACCGACAACCACTCGCGAGCGCTTTACCTCGGGATTGTTATTTTTTTCTGCAAACGATTTGTCCTTCATATTTGACACTTATTTCTTTGTATTTATTCCAGCCTTCATGAGGCAGGGCTTCTTTGTAAAAATGCGTCAGACGTTCAAATTTGTCTGAAACTTCTTCGGTACTGCGCGCTGGACCGAAGACAATTTGTTGCTCACCGAGTACCGGAATGAGGATGAAATCACCGTCGGGCTCTAGGTAAACTTGACCGATTAATTTGTGCATTAATGGATCATTACAAACATAATTTGAAATGCGGTAGATTTGACCAATTTTTTGAGAACTTTTCAAATTGGAATTGTTAATAAAATCGCAATGAAGACGGGGGTTATAGGCATCGGAAATGTGCCCTGAAAACACGAGTGTTCTGGCGGTGTGCAAAGCGGAACGATACATCATAAAACCGTCCTGATCAAGGTAATAGCTTTGGCCCTTCATATTGAAAATGCGCGCGATCGGTTTGCGCAGTTCTAGTTTGATTTCCCAACGCGAGCCTACATGCTTGAACACATCTACATTTTTGACCTCGGCCATGGCTGCAATAGTGCGTTCGATGCGGTGAATATTCAAGGCACTCGCTTGCATGTCTCGCCTAAATAACTTGCGCAATTGAAGCCGGCCTAGCAATTCTGGCTTGGTTAAAAATGCGTTTTCATCTGCAGCATGGATCGAAATTTTTGGCGTTTCGAGTACTCTTTGTGCTTGCTCCTCACTTGCAAAGTAAAAAACAACTGCAACGCCAATGGCAAGCAGTAACCAAAAGATCCTAAAAAGCCAAATTCTCATCAGTTCTGTGTTTGCATATTGAGTAAAGCGGTCAGCGGACCAACCATGCGGTCGATGTCGCCAGCGCCAATGGTGAGCACAACACCTTGTTGTGGTTTTTGTAGTTCCGTAAGAATTTCATGTGGCTGCAGTACCCACTTTCGCGCAAGGGGTGTGAGCTCGGCCAACCACTCGCTACTGACACCCGGGATAGGCTCTTCGCGTGCGGGGTAAATGGGCAACAAATAAAGGCTGTCTAGTTGCGTCAGCGCCGTGGCAAATTCTGCCGCAAAATCTTGGGTACGCGAGAACAAATGCGGCTGAAAAATTCCCGTAATCTTTTGACCTGGATAAATTGCCCTCACCGAAGAGATCAGGGCATTGATTTCTGTCGGATGGTGCGCGTAGTCATCGATGTAGGTCAAATCAGGAGTGCGCAAATGGTATTCAAACCGTCTTTTGACGCCTTTGAAACTTTTAAGCGCCGGCCGGAGCGCTTCCACATCAAAACCCAAACAATCGAGCAAAGCAATACAGCCAAGCGCATTTTCCGCATTGTGAATGCCGGGTAAACCCAATTCAATGCCTTCGTAGAAGTGTGTGCCAATCTTCAAATCAGCGACCTGAAAACCGTTCGCGTAGCGCAGGTTTAAAAAACTGTAATTTGCTGTTTGAGAATCAATTGCATATGTAAAAATCGGTGCCAAACTCTGGAGCTGCAGGCCTTCTTTTTGAATGCACACGCCTTTTGGATCGACGCGCATGGTGAACTGGCGAAATCCCTGTACAAAGGCCTCTTCACTGCCGTAAATATCGAGGTGGTCTGCATCTGTAGCCGTCACAATTGCTGCAAACGGTGAGAGCTGTAAAAAGCTGCGGTCGAATTCATCGGCTTCAATGACCGCATAAGGACTACTGGCATGCAGCACTAAATTGGAATCAAAATTACTAGCTATTCCGCCTAAAAATGAGGTGCAACCCATTTCAATCTCGGTCAAGAGATGGGTCAATAAGGAACTGGTTGTTGTTTTGCCGTGTGTTCCAGCCACGCAAAGCCCTTTGTAGGTTTGCGTCAGTGCGCCAAGTACTTCGGCGCGTTTCATGATCTGAAAACCCTTCTCTTGAAAGAACGTGAGTTCACCAAGCGCTTTGATCGCTGGTGTATAGACAACAAGCGTATTTTCAGGATCTTGAAATGCGAAGGGAACTTCGGCACCCAAATCATCGTAATGAACGGCGATGCCTTCTTCGACCAACTTGAGTGTGAGGGGTGTTTCTACTTTGTCGTAACCCGCTACTTGCTTGCCAGTGAACTTAAAATAACGCGCCAGCGCACTCATGCCAATGCCGCCAATACCGACAAAATAGACCCGATCAAACGCTGCTAACTGTTTCATATTTTGGCTACTTTCAAACAAACATCTACGATTTCATTGGTGGCGTTGGGCAGCGCCATTGCTTTCATGGCCGCTGTGAGCGCATGTTGTTGTGCCTGATCTTTCAAGAGTTCAAGCGCCAACGGCACTAATTGCTCTTGGGCTTGTGCATCGCTAACCAATAAAGCTGCACTGCGATCGACGAGTGCGCGGGCATTTTTGGTTTGGTGGTCTTCGGCTACGTTGGGCGAAGGCACTAAAATAGCGGGCTTGCCCACCAAAGCGAGCTCACTCACAGACAGCGCACCTGCCCGCGACACAATGACCGAAGCCAAAGCATAAGCGAGGTCCATTCTTTGGATAAACGCAAACACCTTGATATGCGCAGGCAAAGTACTTTGAAACGTTGCGAGCTCTTGCTCATAAGATTTACCACATTGCCATAGCACCTGTACATCGGATTGCGCAAAAACGGAAAGTGCAGAACGCAGCGCGTTGTTAAGGGTTCGAGCCCCGAGACTACCACCCATGACAAACAAAGTGGGCTTGCTGGCATCCAAACCAAAAAATTCGGCTGCCTCTTGCTTTTTTGTGTCTAGGTTTTGAAGCAAGGCTGCGCGCACTGGATTGCCAGTGAGTTGAATTTTTGCGGCCTCAAAAAATTTGGACATATCGGGGTAGGCGACACAAATTGCCTTGGCCTTGCGCGCTAAAAGTTGATTGGTCTTGCCTGGAAAGGAGTTTTGCTCTTGCAGCAAAGTAGGAATACCGAGTAATTGCGCCATTTGCAAGGTGGGGCCACTCGCATAACCGCCAACGCCAATAACCAATTCTGGCTTGAAGCGGCGAATGGCGACAAATGCCTTCACCAAACTCTGCAGTAATTTGATGGGCAACAATAAATTTTTGAGCGTCAGTTTGCGCTGAAAACCAACGATGGGTAAACCCATAATTGGATAACCCGCTTGTGGTACTTTTTCCATCTCCATTTTTCCTTCGGCACCAATAAATAAGATATCGGCCCCCTCATTTCGGCGCTTGATTTCGTCGGCAATGGCGAGTGCAGGAAAAATATGACCTCCTGTTCCGCCTCCAGAGATGATGATTTTAGTCAATTTCATTTTGTACTGGGCTAGCAAATTGATTTTCTTGTTCGTTTTTAGGTAGCTCTTTGGCAAAAGATTGTACCACACCAATGGAAATGCAGGCCATCACCAAAGCTGAGCCCCCCATTGCTAAAAATGGCATGTTCTGACCTGTTACCGGAAACACGCCGGTGCACACCAACATATTCACGCTCGCTTGGGTGAGTAAGTGAATACCGATGCCCATGGAGACATAACTCTGAAATAAATCTTGGGTTTTGAGCGCAAAGCGGATCATGCGAAACAACAAGATCAAGTACAGCAAAACCAATATAAATGCGGACACAAAACCGAATTCTTCGACAAAAGTGGCGTAGTAGAAATCGGCGTAGGCCTCTGGTAAAAATTCTTTGAGCTTGCCATCGCCAACGCCCTGTCCGAAAACTGCGCCCACCGAAATAGCCAACTTGGCGTTATTGGCTTGTTGGTTGGCTTGCAAACTTTCGATGCTTTGGTCTTTGGCGTCTACCCTATTGTTGATGCGGTTCATCCAGGTATCGTAACGCGGCAAAATATTGGCTTTTGGAATGGCCAAGTGCAAACCGACGATGAGCAGCACCAAGCCCAGCCCTACGCCTGCCATGGTAAATAACTTCAATAATGGTACGCGTCCAATGAAAAGCAAGAGCATGCTCAGCATAAACACCATGGCTGAGGTCGAGAAGTTGTCCTTTAAAATCAGCAAACAAATGGCGCCAATCGGGATCAATAAAGGAAAAATACCTTCTTTCCAGTTGTCAAATTTTTGTTGCTTTTTGACCAATAACTTACTCAAATAAAGGAGCAGTGCGAGTTTGGCAAAATCGGAAGATTGAAACGTGAGGTTGACAAAAGGAATGCGGATCCAACGACCTGCACCGTTGACCTGCGCGCCAAAAAACCAAGTGAATATCAGCAGTGCCAAGCCCAAGTAATAGGCAAACTTGGCCAACTGACTGATGTATTTAGCCGGCACCCGATGAATGGCGTACATACCCGCAAAACCAAGGATCACATAAACCAAGTGCTTGAAAAGATATAAAAACGGAGAACCACCTTCTATTTTGATCAAAATAGGCACAAAACTATACACGGTAACCAACGAAAAAGCCATCATTAGCAAAGTAATGATCCAAATAACGGGGTCGCCCTTCAGATAAGATAGATAGGTTCTCATAGTTGCACTTATAACATGCGAACGGCTTGTTTAAATTGCTGACCGCGGTCTTCGTAGCTGCTGAACAAATCAAAACTCGCGCAAGCTGGAGACAACAACACGGCGTCGTCATTTTTGGCAAGCTGATAAGCAAAAGCAACCGCTTCATGTGCAGATTTTGCCTCTACAATCACCTCTACTTTGTCTTTGTAGGCTTCAATGATTTTTTGATTATCCAATCCTAGGCAAACAATCGCCTTCACTTTTTGAGACACTAAATCGAGCAATTCGCTGTAGTCATTGCCTTTATCGACACCACCTACAATCCAGACGGTTGGTTTCTCCATCGATTCGAGTGCAAACCAAGCGGCGTTGATGTTTGTCGCCTTAGAGTCATTGATGAATTCAATGCCATTGACTTTGGCCACAAACTCCATGCGGTGTTCGACATTGACAAAATCTTCTAGGCTTTCACGCACGATATCAGTGCGGATTTCAACGAGCCTTGCTGCAATTCCTGCAGCAAGCGCATTTTGGGTGTTGTGTTTCCCTTTTAGAGCTAATTCGTGGATAGACATGGTAAGTTGTTGTTTGTTTATGTTGATGTATAGTTGTTGCTGGTCTGCGTAGCCACCGTTGAGCTGTGGCATTTGAATAGAAAAAGGCACTAATTGAGCGCTGGTCTGCACCTGCCCAAGTTGTGCGACAATAATGGCGTCGTCTGCATTGTAGATGAAATAATCTGCAGGGCCTTGATTTTGAAGAATGCGAAACTTGGCATTCACATAATTTTGCATTTGGTACGCATAGCGATCGAGGTGATCAGGCGTGATGTTCGTTAGAATAGCGATATCCGCTTTGAAAGTAAACATGTCGTCGAGCTGAAACGAGCTGAGCTCCAACACATAAATGTCAAAATTTTCAGTCGCGACTTGCTTGGCAAAACTCTGCCCTACATTGCCCGCTAGACCAACATTTAACCCCGCTTTTTTGAGGATGTGATAGCACCACATGGTAGTAGTGGTTTTGCCGTTGCTACCGCTGATACAAATATGCTTTGCAGTGGAATAATAGCCAGCAAATTCAATTTCAGAAACCACCTGAATGCCTTTTTGACGGATGGCCTTCATGACCTCAGCCTTTTCTGGAATACCTGGCGACTTGACGACTAAATCAGCGGCCAAAATTTGCGACATCGTGTGCTGTTCAGATTCAAAGGAGATGTCGTGTGCCGTTAATTCTTGCTGATAAGACTGCTTGATGAGCGCACCGTCTGAAACAAAAACACGCCATCCTTTCGCCTTGGCCAAAATAGCTGCTCCCACGCCAGATTCTCCGGCGCCCAATACAACAAGCAAGCGATTTTGGGCCTCCATCTTAACGCAATTTGAGGGTTACGATGGTCACAACGGCCAAGAGAACGGCTATAATCCAGAAACGGGCTACAATTTTGGCTTCGTGAATGCCTTTTTTCTGATAGTGGTGATGCAGCGGCGCCATCAAGAAAATGCGCCTGCCCTCTCCGTATTGCCGTTTGGTAAACTTGAAATATCCGACCTGCAGCATCACCGATACATTTTCAATGAGGAATATACCGCACAAGACAGGAATAAGGAGTTCTTTGCGGATGGCAATGGCAAATACAGCAATGATACCACCTAACGCAAGGCTTCCTGTGTCGCCCATAAAAACTTGGGCCGGATACGCGTTGTACCACAAAAAGCCCACGCATGCGCCCACAAAAGCCGCAATAAAAATCACGAGCTCCTCAGCTTCGGGGATATACATCACGTTGAGGTAGTCGGCGAATTTGGCGTGTGAGCTCACGTAGGCCAAAACAGCCAAGGCCAAACCTACAATGGCAGATGTACCCGTTGCCAAGCCATCGAGGCCATCGGTCATGTTGGCACCATTCGATACGGCAATGACAATAAAAATGACAATCGGAATGAAGATCAACCAACCGTAAGACTTATTGACGTCGCCAATGAGCCAGTTGTAATTGAATTCGTTGCCCTTGAAAAAAGGAATGGTGGTGGTCATGTCGTCGGTGCGGATCCATTTGTAGTTTTCACCCGCGTTTTGGGCGTGTTCGTGCGTCACAAAACTTTCATCTGCTTGCAGTTTATAATTGGCTGAAACTCTTTTGTGAACCACTACATCGTTAGAGAAATAGAGAATGCCACCCACAATAAGACCCACGCCGATTTGTCCGATGATTTTAGAAGTGCCTTTTAAACCTTCTTTGTTCTTTTTAAACACTTTAATGTAGTCGTCTAGAAAACCTATGAGGCCCAACCAAACCGTGGCAATCAGCATGGTAACGACATACACATTCTGAAGTTTGGCAAACAACAAGGTTGGAATTAAAATAGCTGCTAAAATGATGAGGCCACCCATGGTTGGGGTACCAGATTTTTCTATTTGCCCAGCCAAACCGAGGTCGCGGACGGTTTCGCCGATTTGCTGACGGCGCAGACGGTCAATGATTTGCTTGCCAATCACGACCGATACAATCAAGGAGGTGATGAGCGCCAAGGACGCGCGAAACGAAATAAATTGGAACAATCCTGCACCAGGAAAATTCAGTTGGTCGAGCCAGGAAAACAAATAATAGAGCATGTTATTTATCGAGTTGGTTAAACAATTCTTTAGTGATGGCAACGTCGTCAAAAGCAGTCCGAACGCCGTTGATTTCTTGATAGGTTTCGTGACCCTTGCCAGCGATGAGCAGAATATCGCCAGGTTGCGCCAAAAGCAAAGCCGTTTTGATCGCTTGCTTGCGGTCGAGCACAGCAAGGGTACGGCTCGCCGCTGCAGCATCTAGGCCAGCTTCCATGTCGCTTATAATTTGCTGCGGATCTTCGGTGCGCGGGTTATCTGAGGTAAGTACGACTTGCTGGCTGCGCGCTGCGGCAATAGCTGCCATTTGAGGACGCTTGGCTTTGTCGCGATCGCCGCCACAACCCACTACGGTAATGACTTTGCTATTTTGCTGAAAGGCCGCGATGGTCGTTAAGACGTTTTCAAGCGCATCGGGCGTATGGGCGTAATCGACAATAGCCGTAATGCCTTTGGGGCTGCGCAGGTGTTCAAAACGCCCGGCCACGTGAGTGAGTTGGCTCAGCACGCGCAATACCTCGAGGGGTTCTTGCCCCAGACCAACGGCCAAACCGTAGACCAAAAGCAAATTAGACGCATTGAAAGCGCCCACTAAACGGGTGTGCACCTCTTGGCCGTTGATCTGCAAAATCAAGCCACCGAGGCTGTTTTCCATGATTTTGCCTTTGAAATCAGCAGGTGTTTTGAGGGCGTAAGTTTGGCGCTTGGCGCGTGTGTTTTGGAGCATCACCATGCCGTTGCGGTCATCGGAGTTGACCAAAGCCAAGGCGTCGGCTGGCAAGCCATCAAAAAATGCTTTTTTAACGCGCAAGTATTCGGCAAAAGTATGGTGGTAGTCTAAATGATCGTGTGTGATATTCGTGAAGCCCGCCGCTGCAAAATGCAAACCGCCGATTCTGCCTTGGTCAATGGCATGAGAGCTCACTTCCATGAAGCAATACTGACAACCCGCCGTAACCATATCGCGCAGCAACGCATTGAGCGCAACTGGATCTGGTGTGGTGTGGGTAGCGGCAATGGCTTGTGTGCCAATCTTATTGACAACAGTAGAGAGCAGGCCGCAATAAAAACCCAACTGACCAAATAGGTCGTGGAGTAAAGTAGCAGTGGTGGTTTTGCCGTTGGTACCGGTAACACCCACCAAGGTGAGTTCTTTGGACGGATGCCCATAAAAAGCACAGGCTAATTGCGCCAATGTCGTATTGGTATTTTCTACCAAAACAACGGTGGCATCTGATGGAAGTTCAATTGGTTTTTGCACTAAAAACATGCGGCAGCCTTGATCATACGCTTGTTGCACATATTGATGGCCGTCTGTTTGGGTACCGACCATACAACAAAACAAGACGCCCTGCACAGCTTTACGCGAATCAAAAACAAGCGCAGTAGGCAGCTCCTGCATGTCACCTTGAAGAAGTGTGTAGGGAAGATCCGAAAATAACTGCGTAAACTGACTCATTATTTAATGTAATTTGATTTGAATCAACTGCCCTTTAACCAAAGGCTGACCAGGTGCAATAGATTGGTTATAGACCTGACCTCTGCCCACAAGGCGTACGATCAAGCCGCGAGACTCTAAAAGGTAAACTGCATCTTTGGCGCTCATGCCACTCACATTTGGCACCTTTTTGTCTAGGATAGCTTTGCGCTGTACTTGCAAATGCTGATCAGCGGTATCGGCTTGCACCCATTCGCTCGAAGAGTTGAGCTGATAGCGCACGTTGAGCTGCTTGAGTAAATAGGTTACGTCTTTGCTGTTGCCACTTTTGAATTGAGGCACATCTCTAGCCAACGGATTGCGCGGATCATTGACTGCGCGGTGGTACTGCAATGCAGATGCATAAATTTTATTGGCGATCTCGGCAAATACCGTTCCCGAAACAGCTGCTCCATAATAGGCCACCACCGGACGAGAGATCACGACAATACAAGAATAAATGGGCTTTTTAGCCGGAAAGTAACCGACAAATGAAGCCTGGTATGCCTTGATTTTTTGCTCCCTATATCCACTTTCACCCCTCAATTGAGCTGTACCGGTTTTTCCAGCAATGCTAAACAAAGAACTCTTGAGCTGCTTACCCGTACCGCGGATCATGACGCCCTCCAAACATTTTTGCAAAATTTGGAGCGTATGGGTAGAACAAATCTCGGGGTTGAGTACCACAGGCTTGAAACTTTTGATGACCTGACCGTGTCTTTTGATTTTCTCTACAAACAACGGACGCACCAACTGACCATTATTGGCCACCGCATTGTAGAACGCCAAAGTTTGTAAAGGTGTTTGCATGACCTCGTAGCCTACTGATGTCCAAGGCAAAGAAAGCGCTGACCAATTGGCATCGCCAGGCTGAGAAACTTTCGGGCGCGGTTCGCCTTCTAGATCGATCCCTAATTTTTCGGTGAGGCCAAATTGCTTGAGCCTTTCGATAAAAACTTCTGGGTCCTTGCGGTAGCTGCGGTTCATGAGCTGCAAAATGACGTTCGAGGATTTTTCAAAAGCCTGCTGGATGGTAATGACACCGTAGCCCATACCGTAGTTGGAATCAGACATGCCATCGCCCCCTACAGTATAGCGCCCAGTTGCATTGACTTTGTCGGTAATTTTAAAACGTTCGTCTTCCAAACCTGCCATAATGGAGGCGAGTTTGAAGGTCGAGCCAGGCACTTCTAAATGCCCAATGGCATAATTGAAGCTCTCCGTGTATTTTCCTTTGCTGACCTTCGTGAGATTGGCAATAGCTCTTACATATCCAGTCTTCACCTCCATGAGAATGACGCTGCCGTGTTCGGCATCCATGTAAATCATTTGTTTTTCGAGCTCTGAGTGCGCTACTTCTTGAATTTCTTTATCGATGGTCGTGACGACATCGGCACCCTCTACGGCGTCTTTGATGATTTTACCGGTGCGTTTCCAGCCCGAAGAGATGCGCTGTTCGATTTCTTTTCCTTCTTCGCCCTTTAGGTAGTCGTAGTAAGCACCTTCAATGCCGACGCGCAGCGTATCGTGAGCGTTTTGAATTTTGTAGTAACCAAGCGTGCGATTGAGTAAGTTGCCAAATGGCTTTTTGCGCATGATCACCTCGATGTTGTCAATGATACCGCCCTTCATTTGGCCCAGTTCAAAAATGGGCAACTCGCGGAGTTTTTTACGCGCAGCGTTGGTCACCTTTCTGCGGATCAATAAATAACGTACCCCATTGGCACGAGCCTTTCTGATTTGCGCTTCGTAATCGTATGCTGATTTCTCTGGAAACAAGCGATGTAGACCTGCACACAGCTCGCTGATTTGCGCATCGAAAACATCTTGGTCAACAACAGTTGGGTCCATGTAGATATCGTAAAAAGTAACACTCGTGACCAGCGGAACTTCGTTGTGATCGAGGATTTGACCCATGCGCGGAATGCGGTCGGCAACGCGGGTTGGCAATTCGCCTTTTTGGGTAGCGTAAGCTACACCAGGGCCATTGAATTGTAAATCAAGTGTGGAGTACAAAACCATTATCATAATGGCCACAAACCCGAAATAAACCAGGTAAGCACGGTAATAGAGGTGTTTTCTATCCTTACTCATTGATTTTTTCTTTAATGCGGATTACTTTGGTGGCGTTCTTGGTTTCTTTGAGCTCACGGCTCTCCAAGCGTTCTGCCATTTTGAAACGACGCGTCACAAGCTCTAAGCGCGCCTTCGCTTCGATGAATTCTGCGGAGTGTTGGTCGAGGTTGCGCTGGGCTGCGTCGGTGTCTTTGGTGAGTTGCTTACCGTAGTAACCCTTTGATATGAGCAACAACAGCAATAACATTATGAAAAAGATATAATTGAGGTTGTCCAACACAAAAGACTTCGTCAAAAACTCTCCATTGAGAATTTGTGCAAAAGCGTTGACTTTGCTTCCCTTTCGGTTCTTGGGTGGAGTTGCCTGCGACTTAGCCATTTTTCTTTGCAATTCTGAGTTTGGCACTGCGCGCTCTTGAATTGCGCTCGCATTCTTGTGCATCGGCAACAATAGGATGGCGATTGACTTCGGTCATTGGCTTCTGTACGTTGCCAAAAAAGTCTTTTTCGATTTCACCTGAGAAACTCCCTCTTTTCATGAAGTTTTTAACCAAGCGGTCTTCTAAGGAATGATAAGACATCACCACCAAACGGCCACCGGGCTTTAAGACCTGGGCGGCTTGTTCTAGAAAATCTTTGAGCACTTGCATTTCTTGATTGACTTCTATGCGAAAGGCCTGAAAGACTTGTGCGTAAAATTTGTGGTCTTTGAATTTGGGTGCAAAACGCTCGAGCGCCTTGATCAAATCAAAAGTGGTGAGAATGGCGGCGTTGTCGCGTTGGCGTACTAAAGCAGCAGCCAAAGCTCTAGAATTGCGCAATTCGCCGTATTCGTATAAGATGGATGCTAATTTTTGTTCGTCAGCACTGGCAATAAGCGCTGCGGCAGATTGCCCACCGTTGCGGTTCATGCGCATGTCTAATGGCGCATCTTCGCGAATAGAAAACCCGCGTTGCGCGGTATCAAATTGATGTGAAGACACGCCTAAGTCGGCAATAATGCCATCTACCTGAGACAGGCCCAGGGCACGCAAATAGTTTCGTAAAAAAGCAAAGTTGGCTGGGACAAAATGAAAGTTTGGGGCCTCCCAAGCGTTATTGCGCGCATCGGGGTCTTGATCAAAAACAACGAGCTGTCCACTTGGCGAAAGCTGCTCAAAAATAGCACGCGCATGACCACCGCCACCGAAGGTAACATCGACATAAATGCCGTTTGCCTGGAGGTCTAGACCATCCAAGCAAGGTTGTAACATGACGGGAATGTGGTAGTCAGTATTAATCTTCATTGTCTAAATCACCCATTACTTCATCCGCTAAATCAGCGAAATCTGCCATGTTGCCTTCGATCATTTCGAAGTACTTAGACTTATCCCAGATTTCAATGCGATCGTTGTAGGCAATCAGCATCAGCTCGGCAACCAAACCTACGCGCTCCATTAGGGCGGAAGGCACCAAAATGCGTCCAGCGTTGTCTAGGGCAACCTGCTTGGCTCCCTGATGAAACAACCTGTAAAACATTCGGTTTTTTGGCTTGAACAAGTTCATTTTAGAAAGCTTCTGACTGATGCGTTCCCACTCTGGTAGTGGGAAGAGTGTCAAGCAATCTTCAAAACCCTTGTTGAGCATGAAATCGCGCTGGGAAACAGCAGGCAATTGCTTGCGCAAACCAGATGGAAAGAGGAAGCGCCCCTTTTCATCCATTTTGACCTCAAATTCACCTACTAGTCCTGACATAGCGTTAATAATGGGTAAAATTAGTAGATTCTTACCACTTTTTACCACAGCTGTTTTGTATTGTTGATAACTTCTAACGTACAGAGCCAATAAAGGTTACATATTAACAATTATTAAAAGGCTAATATCCTTGTTTTACAAGTGTTTAATGCCTTATAGTGGGAAGAAGTGGGAACTTTTTCAACAATTTGTTAATATCCGATTTTGAGCAGGTTCAACACGGCTACTTTTCAACTAAATTTGCATATGCAAAACAAACAACTCGGCTACCTGCTCATTCCTTTACTCGCTTGCATTTGGGGCAGCTCGTTTATCCTGATGAAGCGCGGTATGTTTACAGCCGATGGCGAAGTTGTTTTTAGCGCAGCGCAAGTCGCGAGCATTCGCATTTTTGTGGCAAGTGTGGTGTTCTTGCCACTTCTTCCCAAACTACTCGCTCGGCTCGAGCACAAAAAAGACCTGTTGTTTTTTGCTGTGGTGGGCTTGGGCGGCAACCTCATCCCTGCATTTCTTTTCACCTACGCCGAGCAAACCCTAGATTCCGGCATCGCAGGCATCATGAATAGCTTTACGCCGATTTTCACCATTATTGTTGGCGTACTCTTTTTTCAAACAAAAATCACTTCACAACAAATCATTGGCACCTTGATTGGTTTCAGCGGGATTTCTTGGCTGATCATGCTGAACAGTCCAGTTAATGGCAATTTTCAACTAGCTCCTGCAATGGCCATCTTGCTTGCTACGTTATTATACGGATTCAGCTTAAACACCATCAAACACAAACTAGACAAATACGAACCAATTCAAATTGCAACGGGCGGTTTCAGCATGGCCTTTTTACCAGCAGTGTTTTGTTTTTTCTATTTTGACACACCGCGCGTTTTCAACCAAAACAGCCATGCGATCGAGAGCTTTTCTTATGTGCTCATTCTTGGCCTCATCGGCACCGCATTTGCCGTGATCCTCTTCAATCGGATTATTGCGCAAACTACAGCGCTCGCGGCCAGCACCGTGACGTATTTTATTCCGATTATTGCCGTGGCTATCGGTGTTTACAATGGCGAACGTTTCATTTGGCAGCAGCTGCTCGCCATGCTTGTGATCATTACTGGCGTGCTTTTGGTCAATTTAAAAGGCAGAAAAAGCAACAAATAATAGTAAAAAGCGTAAGAAAAGCCCGGTAAATCTTTGGAGGACACGCAGAAAACACTATATTTGCACTCCAATTTTGGATTATTTAACAATTAAATAAAGCTATATGTACGCAATTGTAGAGATAGCAGGGCAGCAGTTTAAAGTGCAAAAAGACCAAAAGGTTTTTGTTCACCGTCTAGATGCCGAAGCAGGTCAGAAATTAGAATTCGACCGTGTTTTGTTGATCGAAGACGCTGGCAAAGTAACCCTTGGCGCCCCAGCTATAGAAGGTGCTAAAGTCACCGCAGAAGTTCTTGACCACGTAAAAGGTGACAAAGTCATCATTTTCAAGAAAAAACGCCGTAAAGGTTACCGTGTTAAAAACGGTCACCGTCAGCAGTTTACTTCAATTACTATCAAAAGTATCACAGCATAATTTCCTTTACAGGAACTAAATAAAAGAAACCATGGCACACAAGAAAGGAGTCGGTAGTTCGAAAAACGGTCGTGAATCGCATAGCAAACGCTTAGGTGTTAAAATCTTTGGTGGTCAAGCTGCCATCTCAGGTAACATCATCGTACGCCAACGCGGCACCCAGCATCATCCAGGCAACAACGTAGGTATTGGCAAAGACCACACCTTGTTTGCGCTTACAGATGGTCTCGTCGAATTCCGCAAAAAGAAAGACAATCGTTCATTTGTATCAGTTGTTCCTTTTGAGGCAACACAAGCATAATACAAAGAACCCCATTGAAAAGCTCCCCCATCGGGAGCTTTTTTTATGCCGCAACTTTTCCAAATCAAGCTATTGAAATCACCTTGCCCGAAGAGAGTGATTATCCTTTGAAAAGCAAGTGTGTTTCTCAGTATATTCCTTAATTTTGATCTGACGAATCCTCGAATGAAAAATTACCTGCTCGCACTGCTCACCAGCACACTGCTCATTTTAAGCTTTCCTTTTACCGGCAGTTTCACGCCCTTCGTATTTATTGGCTTTGTGCCGCTTTTATTATTGCGACAACAATTTTTGGCGAGCGGTAAAAAACCCTGGCAACTCGGTCTCTGGGTCTACCTCGCTTTTTTACTATGGAATCTCGGCACCACTTGGTGGGTCGCAAACGCCTCTGTCAGCGGTGGTGTTTTTGCCTTTACCGTGAACGCGCTGCTCATGACGCTTGCGTTCGGAACCTGGAGCTTCATCGACCGAAAAATCAATACGCGCTATTCCTTTTTCATGCTCATTCCCATCTGGATTTTATTTGAATTCGGCCACCACCGCTGGGACCTCTCTTGGCCTTGGCTCAGCTTGGGCAACTACTTCTCTGTTCGCACTGGCTGGGTGCAGTGGTATGAATGGACCGGCACACTTGGCGGTAGCGCCTGGATCTTATTGGTCAATCTTTTAGTATTCCGACTGTATCACGTATATCGCCATGTTGCCAAAAGAAACCAGTATATTTTTACTATTCTAGGCGTTTTGCTTTTGCCGATTGTCACGAGCAAAGTACTGCAAATATTTGCCATCCCTTCCCTTCAACCAAAGCAACTCCATGCCGTGGTTGTGCAACCCAATATAGACCCGTACAAAGAAAAATTCACGCTTTCTGCCTCGAACGAAGCCTTTGCAGACTCCATTGTCGTTTTGGCCAATCGGCACGTCACTGCCCAGACCGACCTTGTTTTGGCACCAGAAACGGCCCTACCGTTATCCTTTCAAGAAGAAAGGCTCCACACCTTCGCTTTTGGTCAAAGCCTTGCCAGTCAGGTTCAAAAATGGCCGCAAGCCAACCTGCTCATTGGCGCGAGCACCGTTCGTATTTTTGATGACAAACAATCAGTGGCAAGCACGCCCATTCCGAATGCAAGTGAATGGTATGAAAGCTATAATACTTCTATGTTACTCACCAAAACAGCTCCGCCACAATATGCGCACAAATCCAAATTGGTGCCCGGCGTAGAATTAGTGCCATTTTCTGCTTACCTCCCCTTTCTTTCTGCCATCGCCATTGAAAACGGCGGCTCTTCCGGAACTTTGGGTATAGAAAAGGAGCCAAAAGTCATGGCCATGAAAGTCAAACTTGACAACATTCAAAAAGACCCAACCAATAAAGCACAAACCGTTACTTTGGCACCTATTATCTGCTATGAGTCTATTTACGGAGATTTTGTGCGCCGTCAAGTACAAAAAGGAGCGCAAGCGCTTTGCATACTGACCAACGACGGCTGGTGGGGCAATACACCCGGCTACAAACAACATTTCTCTTTTGCACGCTTGCGCGCCATCGAAAACCGCCGCTGGGTTTTGCGCAGCGCCAATACAGGCACCAGTGGCAGCATAGATCCGAGCGGAAAGATCATCAAAAAAACACCGTATTGGGTGAAAACGGCATTTTCACAAACCCTCCAGCTGCGCAGCGACCAAACCTTCTACACCACCTACGGCGATTGGTTAGCAGGCCTTTCTATTTCCTGGATTTTACTTAGCTTCAGTATATTTCTCAAGCATATTGGCAAGAATTCCCGTAAATTGCAGGCATGAAAATTTGGCTTGTCTTTTTAGCTTTTTTGAGTAGTTCTTTCAACACATTTGCGCAAGTTAACTTCACGAGCTCTACGCTACCTATTGTTGTCATTGATACCGATGGTTTAGCCATTCAAGACGAACCCAAAATTGATGCCCTCATGGGCATCATCTACAATGGGCCCGGGCAAGTCAATCACATCAGTGATTCATTTAATCTATATAATGGACACATTGGCATTGAAACACGAGGCTCCTCTTCAAGTATGTTTCCGCAACAATCATACGGTTTAGAAACCAGAAACCCGGATTCAAGCAACCTCAATGTATCACTCTTTGACTGGCCTTCCGACAATGACTTTATATTACATGCGCCGTACACAGACAAATCCTTGATGCGAAATGTTTTAACCTACAAACTCGGTAATGAACTTGGTCGCTGGGCACCTCGCACACAGTTTTGTGAAGTAGTTCTTAACGGCACATATATCGGGGTTTATGTCATGATGGAACGCATTAAAGAAAATCCAGGTCGGGTTCATATTGACAAATTAAATTTCGAAGATACCTTAGGAAATGAATTAACAGGAGGTTATATTGTCAAGATTGACAAAACGTCAGGTGGAGGAGAAATCGCTTGGACATCACCTTACTTAAGTCAAGCTCCAGGAAATACCCAAATCAAATTTCAAGTTCACGACCCAAAGCTAAATGAGCTCCACCCCTTACAAAAGGCCTACATTCAAGATTACATCACCGATTGGGAAGTTGCACTGAAAATCAGCAGTTTTACAAGTCCTATTAATGGTTACAAGGCGTACATCGACGTTTCTTCTTTTATTGACTACTTTCTTCTAACAGAGCTTTCAAAGAATGTAGATGGTTACCGTATCTCAGCGTTCTTTCACAAGCAAAGAATGAGCGAAGGTGGAAAATTAGTAGCTGGTCCACTTTGGGATTACAACATAGCTTGGGGTAATGCCGATTACTGCCAAGGATCACTCACATCTGGATGGGAAATCAATTTCAATGACTATTGTGGAGGGGAATGGCAAAACCCATTTTATTGGAAACGCTTACTTGAAGATCCACTATATGCCAACGACGTAAAATGCCGTTGGACAACGCTCAGACAAACTATTTTGAGTGATTCAGCGCTTGTTTCTTACATTGATACTACAGCAGATTTTCTAGAAACTCCTGCCATGCGACATTATCAAAAATGGCCAATTTTAGGTAATTACGTGTGGCCTAACAATTTCATCGGACAAACTTATCAAGAGGAAATCAATTACCTTAAAACCTGGATTCAAAACAGAACTGCTTGGATGGACGCCAATATGTTTGGTACGTGTACCGCGGGCATTTCCGAGTTAAATAATAAGTCTTTAAAATTGTTTCCTAATCCAACTGCAGCTGTGCTGACCATTTCCGGTTTAACAAACCCCGGAGAATTATATTTAATTGACTTATTTGGAAAAAATATTTTGACAATTCCTTACGCATCAAATACCATTCAAATCAATCTGACAGAACTCAAATCAGGCATATACTTTCTTGCTGAGCCAAACAAAGGCATCTATGAAAAAGTGATTAAAAATGAGTAGCGAAGTATTCTTGCCGATCTATAGGATCAAAAATTTAACTACATAAAAAAAGGGAGAGTCCGAAAACTCCCCCCTTTCCATCAATCAACATTTTGAATATTAGAAACCAGGATTCTGTTGCAAATTCGGGTTGAGTACGATATCTGAAGTTGGAATTGGATAGAGAATGTATTTATCATCTACCCCAAGACCAGCTGCGTCGCCTCCTTTGAATGGCCACACATAAGTACTGCTCGTGAAGAGATCAAAGCGAATGAGGTCGGTACGGCGTGTACACTCCCAGTTCAATTCACGTGCGCGTTCGTCAATGAAATCATTGAGTACTAAAGCAGAATAGTTGTGGTTGGCATCTCCGTAGGCGCGTTCGCGAATTTTGTTCATGTAAACGAGTGCAGTTGCTTCATCTCCGGAGCGGAACTTCGCTTCAGCGTACATGAGGAAAACATCGCCCAAACGGAACATCGGGAAATCTACATCGACGTGCGCAGAGGTTGCATTGTTCGAACCATTAAGACCGTCTTTGGTTTTGTTCTTGTATTTTGGATTACCGTATCCTTGCGTAAACGTACTCATCGAGGTGATATCGATTTGTTGTCCGGCAGTGTAGAACATCCAACGTGAATCTTCGGTAGTGTCAGTGAACTTCTCGATGAATGGTCGGGTAGCACGGTTACCTGCCCACTTGCCGTTCACACCGTAATCTGCGGCCACCATAGAACCTCCTAAAGCAGAGCAAATCATGAAGGTTGTTCCACCCCAAGTTTGCGAATACAAGCCGTCGTAAACAATTGGGAAGATGATTTCAGGTGAAGTGTTGTTGTCTGCTAAAAAGACATCTTGATAGACGTCGTCTAGCTGAAAGCTATTGGTGTTGATGATTTTCTCACAATATGTTGCACAATCGTTGTTGCGCTCAGTGCCAGTGTAAACTTTGGCGTTGAGATACATTTTGGCCATGAGTGCGTGTGCAGCACTGCGAGATGCACGGCCATAAGCTACAGTTGCAGCAGGCGTGAGTTCATCTTCAATTGCTTTGATTTCAGACTCGATGTAGGCAAATAAATCGGCGCGCATGATTTGCTCTGGATTGAACGCACCAACGCGGTCTTCTTCCGTTACAAATGGTACATTCCCAAATAAATCCATGGCGTGGTAGTAAGCCAAGGCACGTAAAAAGCGTGCTTCGTTGCGCATGGTGACGATGCTTGAAACCTGAGCAGGTGTAAAGCCACGTTCGTTGAGTTTTTCATCGCGCGACTGCCAAATGAATTCGTTGCAAAGCGTAATTTGGTAAAAAATGCGGTAATACATTCCTTTTACCCACACGTTGTCGGCGTTCCATTCTGTTTTGTTGAGATCTGGAATACCTGGGTCATTCCAACCGCAAATTGCTTCGTCGGTAGGCAGCTCTTGCATGTTCCACAATACGCGAACATACGCAGAAAAACCCTCATCGATACCAGCGATATCCGCTTGCCCGGCTGGGCCTTGGTTACCTGTCATGGACATGCCAGCGTACAATTTTGCTAGTACTTTGATGTAGTTATCGGAATCGCTGTAGACCGCCTCAGCATTGAGACCGTATTTAGGCGATTGATTCAAGTTTTTGCCACAGGCTCCTAATAAAAGAGCGCTGGCAATAAAGGTATAAGCTACTAATCTTTTCATGGTTCAAAAATTAGAAATCAAATGTTAAGTTAACTGAATACACGCGTGGACGTGGGTAGAAATTGTTGTCGATACCACCACCAATCTCTGGATCTTGACCAGAATATTTGGTAACAACAAATGCATTTTGCACAACGAAACTTGCATTGAGGCCCACTTTTTCTTTTGCAAAGCCGAGCTTGCCAAAGTTGTAACCTACATTGATGAAGTCCACGCGCAAGAAATTTGCTTTCTCGAGGTAGTGATCACTCATTAACTGGCTTGCAGTTACGCGCTGTACTTCGTCTTGGTAGTACAAAGAACTGATGTTATTGAGGTATTTTTTGGTTCCGTCGATGGTTTGGAAAACGGCGCTGTTGGAGTGGATGTTGTTATAGATGGTAGCACCCATTTCTGCACGAGCAGAGAAACCTGCATACCATTTTTTGTACTGGAAGTTCAAGGCTGTACCAAAGAACATTTTTGGAGCGGCCTGACCAGCGTAATAGCGGTCTTTGACGTTGATGATGCCGTCGCCATTTTGATCGACAAACGCATTGGTGTCTTTCCACTTATCTGCTGCTGTCACTTGACCGTCGCCGTTCATGTCGATTTCCGACAAAGAGCCAACTTCAATGACACGGCCTTGTGAGTCGTATTGTTGCTCAAGAACAAAGAAAGTGTAAGTTGGGTAACCTACTTGATGCGCTTGGATGGTATTTCCAATACCGCCACCAATACCACCAACCAACACACCTGGAGATGTTGTGTCAACAACTTGAGATAGTTTGATAACGGTGTTCACGTTATAAGTACCGTTGATGGACCAATCTAGGCGCATGTCTTTTTTAGCGATCAAGCCTGTGTTGATAGAAACCTCAACACCGCGGTTTTGCATGGCGCCAACATTCGTAAGAATTTCGTTGGTAAAGTTGGTTCCGGCCGGAACAGGGACAGTAGCAAGGAGATCGCGGGTATCTTTTTGATACACATCAAGGCTTCCAGAGAAACGGTCGTTTTTGAAGCCAAAATCTAGACCAAGGTTATAAGAAGTTGTGGTTTCCCACTTAAGGCCTGCATCAAAACCTGCCGGACGCAATACTTGGTAGTACTGACCACCAAAAGCATACTGAGCAGTTGTTGCACCTTGGAAGTAGTTACCAATATATGCGTAGTCACCAATACCGTCTTGCTGACCTGTGATACCCCAGCCTGCGCGAAGTTTCAACATGTTGATTACTTTGCTCTTTTTCAAGAAATCTTCTTCAGAAATAAGCCAAGCAGCAGATGCGGCAGGGAATACACCCCAACGTGTTTCTGGGCTAAAGCGCGAAGAACCATCTCGGCGAACAGAAACGTTCACTACATATTTGCCTGCATAGTTGTAGATGGCACGTCCGTAGTAAGACATGAGTACGTTGCGCGTGTAGAATGGAAATGCAGCTTCTGGTGCAATGACGCTATCTTGCGCTTCGTTGTAAGTAGGGTTGTTAGGGCTATAGGTATCCCAATCTTGGTAGGAGTAACCTGCAACCATCTCCAATGTTTGTTTTTCCCACTTAGCACCAGAGTTGTAGCTCAAGTAAGATTCAAAAAGTTTATTGGTTTTGGTCGTGCGGTAATTTGAATAACGCCCTTGTGTGTAATAACCAGATGCAGAAGAAGCTGGTGTAATGGTGTAGCCTGTCCCTTCTGAGAAGTCACCACCTACGTTTACAGTCGCTTTCAAAGCAGGTAAAGAAGGAAGATGATAAGAAAGTTTGGCATTGGCAATTGCACGATTGACTTTACTTTGGTCCGTAGACTGTTCAATCAAGCCAAGTGGATTGCGTCCTGAAAGCACATTTGGCTTGTTGTTGTCGATCCATTCGAAATAACCGCCGTAGGCTTCGTTGCCAGAATAAATCGGTTGGGTTGGATCAAAAAATGCTGCGCCAAGTGCACCGCGGTTGGCAAAGAAAGAAGCTGTTTGAACGTATTTCATGTTGGCTTCGATTTGCAATGTTTTGTCTAATAAACTTGGGTTCATGTTCAAGCTTACAGTTGTACGGGCAAATTGATCTCTTTTGAGGATACCGTTGTCCATGCGGTTACCTATTGATAAACGGTAAGGGAAGTTTTTAATACCACCGGTGATAGAAACGTTGTTGTCGGTTACGACTGCAGAGCGGAATACTTGTTTTTGCCAATCTGTACTGGAATCGCCAAGTAATGCTTTTTGTGCAGTTGTGCCACTGGCATTGACAAGATTGCGAAGGGAGTCGGCGCTGAGTACATCGAAATATTTTGCGATGGTAGAAACAGAAGTTTTAGAATCCAATACAACTTTCACATCGTTTGAAGCAGAACCGCGCTTAGTGGTGATGAGGATGACGCCGTTGGCTGCTCTCGAACCATAAATAGCCGTGGCTGACGCATCTTTCAAGACGACAAATGAAGCGATGTCATTTGGGTTGATCAATGATAATGGGTTGGCTGCTCCAGCAATACCGCCGTTGTCTAGCGGCACACCGTCTACAACAATAAGTGGGTCGTTGGACGCATTGATGGAAGTTCCACCGCGCAAGCGAAGGGTGCTTCCCGAACCAGGGGCGCCATCGTTGGAGGTGACTTTCAAACCAGCAACCTTACCCATAACGAGTTGCTCTGGAGAAGCAAGTGAACCTTGCACAAAGTTTTTCTCGTTGATGATCGTGGCAGAACCGGTGAGGTCTTTGGTGCGCTGGGTACCATAACCAATCACGACGACATCTCCTACATCTTGTGTTCTAGACGCAAATTGGAAGTCGTTGGTCGCCATTTGGTTGGCAACAACAGTTACTTGATCAGATTGTGGATTGAAACCCATGAACTTATAAATGACATTGTAAGTTCCGGCTTTGAGGCCTGTGATTTCGTAAAAGCCTTTTTCATTGGATACAGCGCCCTTGCCCTGACCTTCCACCAATACCGAAGCATTATAAAGTGGAACACCAGCTGCGTCTGTGATGGTTCCTCGAATTCCGGTCTGGGCTATAGCCACTACCGACATTCCAAAAAACATCAAGAAGGCAAAAAAACTTGTAGTAGTTTGTTTTTGCATAGTTCTTGTTTTAGCGTTAATAACAGATTAATCAGTCAAATATATTTGATTTTTTGTTAATGTCAAGTTGACACAAAGAAAAAGTTTTTCACCAAGTGACCAAAATTGTATGTGAAAATTGCGTTTCGCTGTGCTTTATAGGTGCAGTCAAAATCAGTACTTGCTGACTTGCATCGTATTGCGTAGCGCAAGATTTGCCATTGAGTTTCACTTTTTTAGGCGCTGTAGCACAATGAATTTGCACCTGATACGTGAATTGTTTGGCGGAAAGTCTTTGACCAAATGTCGAAACAGCATTGATCTCTAAAGTCTTTGCATCAGCTTTGGCCGTGAATTGCAAGCGTTTGTAGCGAAACATCAGCCAAGCACCTGCGCTCAGGCCATCGTCTTCGTACCATTCTCCGGTAGCTTGAGTGACCGTAGGGTGATGGTAATAATGAACGGTTACGGTTGTGTCTTTGTAGGCATCTGTAGCCTGACAAACGGTAGCCATTGGCACAAAAGAGCCCGCGCGAACAAATACCGGAATTTGATCCAATGATAGTGGTGTTTCAACTTCTATAAATTGTGAATCTGTACCGCTATTAACTGTTTTTTCAATTAATTGACCACTCGAGAAATCAAACCATGGTGTGCCAGCAGGCAATTTGGTGCGCACGGTGTTTTCTTTGAAACCACTGATCGGGTCGGTGATGGCATGTACCAAAAATGCAGCACCCCACATATATGTTTCGGATTGCTCAAAGGACCAATCAGCCTTCGGAAACTCCATGTAAATTGGTCTCATGAGCGGCCAACCTTTAGTGGCATTTTGATAAGCTAATGTGTAATTATACGGCAGCATGCGGTAGCGGCTTTCAATTGCTTTTTTAGCGAGCGCTTTGGTTTGGGCATCTTTGTATATCGCTTCGCTTGGCACATCTTCTTGCGCATGCGGCCTGAAAATAGGCTGAAAAACGCCGTATTGCAACCAACGCACATATAACTCTGGCTCGTCGTTGGCACCTGCAAAACCACCTAAATCAGAATGCATGTAAGCCATCCCTTGAAGCCCCATTTGCAAAGAGATTTCCATTTGTGGCTTGAGCCCACCCCAAGTGCGGTTCACATCGCCAGACCAAGGAATCATGCCGTAGCGCTGAGAACCAGAATAACCAGCGCGCATCAAGATAAATGGACGCTCTCTTGCGAAGTCTTTTTGATAGCCTTCACTAATGAGTCTAGCCCAATCATGGCCGTAAATATTGTGCACCTGATTGGCCCAAGCATCTTTGTGTTTCATGTCGGCCGGGTGTACTTCAGGCTCTCCGAGATCGCCCCAGATGCCACTTGCACCCATGTCATGTAGGTCTTTATAAACCTGCCAGAACCATTTTTTGGTCTCTGGTTTATAGATATCGAGCAAGCCGGTATGTCCAAAATAAAAATCATACGTCAGTGACTTACCTGCAGCATTGGTTCCTAAAAGACCCAAAGAGTCGGTTATTTGCCAATTTTTGGAAGTATTTAAAATAAACGGCTCGGTAATCAGAACTGTTTTGACGCCATTTTGCTTGAAATCGGACATCATTTGTTTCGGGTCTGGAAAGGAATCGCGGTAGAAAGATAAATTACCGAGTGTGCCTTGGATGGTTTTACCAAACCAATAGAGGTCAAAAATAATGGCGTCTAGCGGGATTTGCTCAGTGCGAAAAGTCTGGACTACCTCGCGGGCTTCGGCCTCTGAATGGTAGCCAAAACGGCTTGCGAAATTACCAAAGGCCCAACGCGGAGGCATCGGCTGTCTGCCGCTTAGGTAGGTCCATTCGGTGGTGATTTCTTTCCAATCTTGACCTGCAATAATTTGATAGCACATGCGGCCGCCAATGGCTTCAAAGCGCACGTGGTTGTTTTTTGCAGCATCTAAATCTAGGTAACCTGTTTCTGGATTGTCAAAATGCACCATATAGAGGCGGTCTGACATAAAAATGGGCATCGTAAAATTCATCAGTTCTGAATGCGTTTCATAACCGTAATGTGCACGGTTATACAGTTGCAAACGATAGCCGCGACGGTTCATACCCAACGCACGCGCACCTGCACCCATCAGTTTTTCATCGGACTGAATGGCCAAATCAATGCTATGCAATTGACCCGGTTGATACCCCTTCCCTTCTTTGCAGAGTAATTTCCCCGCATGATAATAAGCTAATTCGAACGGAGCAGTCTGAATGCGGACCTCTAGTTGTGCGCGTTGTACAACATAATGTGTTGCATCGATTTGTTGCAGTTTAAAAACGTTCTTTTGCGGTTGAATTTGAATCGCGTGAGAAGTTTTGTACGTACCCATTCCGTTGCTCGGAATGAACTTCACCTCAATAATGTGCTCAGAGTAACTTGCCAGTTGGTAGGTGCCGTCGCTTACACTGATTGCACAGCCTTCTTCTGTGGCCTGTATGGATTGGAATTGTCTTGTGGCATCTTGCGCGTGCAGCGAAAAAAGCAGGAAAAAACCCGAAAAGAGAAATAAGTATGCCTTCATGATTAATGCGTCAGTTTGATGATATAAGCAGTTTTCGCGGGGATCTGACCCGTTGCTTGTTCGAAATCAAAGGTTTGGTTATTGAGCACGTCTTTTCCTTTGTCATAGCCCATGAAACCCTCTGCAAAGCGAGACCATGAAAGCGTTTGCTCTTTAGTTGAATTATTGATGACCACCATGATCACCTCCGCTGCTTGACCCAATTCTTTAACGGGCTCCAGGTAGCGGAAATAAACATACACGTTATTTTGAGGTACAAACTGCAGGAGTTTGCCATCGTGGATCACCTTTTGACCTTTTCTCCAATTGAGTAGTGCTTTCGAAAACTGGAAATAAGCTTCCTCCTCTGGCGTTCTTCCTGTTTGGTATGCATGACATTTTGCGTCGTCGTTGCTGCAAAATGCCGTATGCCGATCTGCAGCCCAGCCACCAGGAAAGTCTTGGCGGATAGCTGCATCACCTAAATCCTTATTGCCTTTCATCCCAATTTCTGTACCATAATAAAGCTGCGGAATGCCGCGGGTGGTGGCCAGCAAGGTGAGTGCTAACTTGTAGTCGGCGATGTCGGGGTAGAGCTCATTAAAGCGCTGGGTGTCGTGGTTTTCCATGAAAACCAATAAATTTTGTGGATTGGCATATAAATAATCTTGCGTAAAATTCTCATAAAAACGAATCATGCCTTTGTCCCAACCTTGGTCTTGCTCTTTCCAAGCTTGCAACATGGCATCATGTAAGGTGAAATCCATCACCGAAGGCAAATAACTGTTGTAATTTTGAAGTGCGCCGATAGGGCTGTCTTTTTGCCAATATGACATTTGTGCTTGATCGTGCATCCAGACTTCTCCTACGATATTCAGGTTGGGATATTCATTCAATATTGCTTTTGTCCAGCGTGCAATGGCCTCTTTGTCGTTGTAAGGATAAGTATCGACACGCAAGCCATCCAACTGTGCGTATTCGAGCCACCAAATGGTATTTTGAATAAGGTAAGTGAGCAACAGCGGATTTTGTTGGTTCATGTCAGGCATGGTAACGTCAAACCAACCATTTGCAGAACCAGCATGATCACTTTGAGCAGCATGTGGGTCAAATTGCGTAGACAAGCGGTAATTGGAACGCGTGAATTCATCAAATTGATGGATCCAGGTCGCGGTAGGCAGATCTTGGATCATCCAGTGCTTGCTAGACCAATGGTTGGTTACTTCGTCTTTAATGACTTTCAAGCCCTGACGATGCGCCTCCAAGACCATTTCTTTGTACCAAGAATTGGTGCCATAACGCGGGTCAATTTTATATAAATCGGATTGCGCATAGCCATGATAAGAATAGGTTGGTTCGTTGTCCTCGAGTACAGGTGTTGTCCAGATGGTAGTGGCGCCCAACTCTTTGATGTAATTCAAGTGTTGAATGAGTCCCATGATGTCGCCACCGTGCCGCCCACCAGGATTTGAACGGTTGGCAGCTTCCTTTGTATCAGGGTGCGTATCTTGAGCCTCATTGGCATTTGCAAAACGATCTGGCATCAATAAATACATGACATCCGAGCTATTGAAACTCTGGCGGTATTTGCTATTCTCAATGCGCTCTTCAAGTTTGAACTCATGGGTAGCTAGGATTTTCTTTTTGTCCAACAAGCGGATTTGATAAGCCCCCGCAACTTTGTCTTTGGTTTCGAGCGTGACAAAAATATAATTGGGGTTTTCTGTGCGGATTTCTTCTAAAATCTGCAAGCCCCCGACTTCCACTTTATACTTGGCAATTTGAGGGCCGTGTAAAAGCACTTGTACCTGGTGGTGCTCCATGCCAACCCACCAATTAGCTGGTTCTACATGTTGTAAAACTTGGGCTTGGACAAAAGAAAAAATAAGTACGCTGAAAGCAAGGTTAATCCATTTCATAAATACGCTGTTGAGTTCCGTTTTCAAAGTTCAATATTTTAATGCAATTTTTGGCCGCTGGGTCAATTTCTCTGCCCAAAATATCGGTCACGTAAAGTAATTTTCCGGACGGAACCGCAATTTCTTGGAGACCTGACTGACAAGGATTGGGCAGGGCTTGATATGCACTTAACTGCGAAAGCGCGCTCGTTTTGCGGTTTTGCAAATAGGGTACAATACCAGACTTGACATGCGCACCCCATGCTTGTTGAAGCGCGATGGAAAAATCTTGATCGCTAAATCCGTAATCCAATCCTTTGTAGTCGTCAAGTAAAGCTGCTGGAGAAATGAGTTGTTGTTTCGCTTCGAGTTCGGTTTGCAGGGTGCTGACATTCCAAACGTTTGAAAGGATGTCATTGAGGTGAAAGGTGAAGCGGTCTCTGAAATACGGCACCGCCAAAAGCTTGCTGTACAAAGGCCTACTCTGGTTACCCGGAGACCACGTATAAATATTGCGCAGTGCCCAATTGATATTGAACCAGTCGATGCCAAAGGTATTGTCTAAATCATAAGAGAGATAAACCATTTTGCCGTCGCTTTCGCGCTGATACAAATAGTAATTGTTTTTGTTGTAGGCGTAGCCATCCCACTGCCCCATCAAGATTTCCATGGCAATATTGCGCAAGAACAAATCCACATCAAGCACTTCTTGTATCGCGCAAGCAAAACTACCCGACGGCGTATTGTTGAGTACATCTACAAAATGAACAAGGGCTGTATAATCATTGCTGTCCTTATTGGTTTTGAGCTCATAGGTATTCTGGTAGTTGACCGGATTAGTGCCCAACCAAGTTAGGTCTGCGCCGTAAGCACATTTCCAAAGGTTGCCGTTGGCTTGGCTTGGAAAACGCAAATCGAGGAATTCGTCGTCGAGGTGTTCGACATTGATATACAAACCCTTGTATGCATTATTGATATAAAGTTGAACATAACTTGTGCGCGCAGAAGGTAAATTCCCGGAACGCAAAAGCTGCTGCGCAAGATAAGAACGCATGATGGACACATCGTTGTGTTCGCCATTCAAGTTCAATTCTTCTAGACCTTGAAACTTTTGACCAGCAACAAAGCGGTTGAAATCTACTTTGAAAGACTTTTTTTGCGAAGCCAAAGATGTATTTCCTCTGGCTCTAAAACCAATGCTGTCAAGGGTGAGGTTCAGAACCGAACTTTGATAGGTGACGGTCGCCATAAATTCATGACCACTGTATAAACTATCGCCCAATAATAAATTCAAAGAATCGGGTTCTATCACTACATAAACACTAGCCACTTCATTTTGAAGGAAAGCTGCGTTGTAAGCAGGCTGTGGAATTTGAGCGTGAAAAACTGAAATTCCAAACCAAAAGACAACAAGCGCACAAAGGACGTTTCGCATCAAAAAGTGCTTAATCAACTTTGACAAAGCCTTCATTGGCCATGGCCGTGCCAACTTTCACCAAGAAATGATAGTTACCTGCAGCAATTTCGTTCACGCTCAACTGGATTTCGTTTTTACCAATGGAGGTGCTGCCCTTTCTTTGGAGCGCAACCTGCCCTGCTTCGTTTAAGAGTAAAATGGTATAAGGCGCAATGGCGTTTGACTGAAAACTGATGGTTGCGAGTTGCGACGAAGGATTAGGAAACACTTTCAACTCAAAAGTTGAATTCAACACTTCCTCTATGGAGGCTGGGGCTTCTGTAATTTCTGGAAGTGCGAGCTTGACGTCTGTATAGATGCGGTATTCGCCAGCAACTAGGCTGATCGGCGCCAGTGCGTTGGTTACATTGATGCTGTCTCCGGTGAAATACTCATACCACCACCCTGCATGCTGAAAAGCAGGTATGACACTTTGCGTGCTGACCGCAAAGTTCGCCATAGACACCCCATTCATGCTCGAATGGCTCATGGTCATTCTTTTGGCAGCGCCAGTCAGGTTGTACTGGAAGTTCAATGACCTGAAGGTTTCGTAGTTGTTGCGCAAGGAAAGTGTGGCGGCATATACATCGTAGAGTTGACGGCGGCGCGCTTGAGTGTAATAGTTCCATAAAATGGGTTTATTGCAAACCCGGCAAGGGTTGTCTATCGAGATGTCGTAGCCCAATTCTTGGAACTGCCAAAGCATTTTGGGGCCTGGTTGCGTCAATAAAATGACCGCCAAACCTTGGGCACGGCCAAGAGCGGTATACAAGTTGCGGGCGTTGTGCGTGGCATTGGTGTTATTTCCGTAAGTAAGTGCCTCAAACATCGTGCGCTCTTCGTCGTGGCTTTCGGCATAAGAAACCAAATGCGGCAGCGACCAACCGCGGTTGGTGTGAATACCAGAACTGATGTTACTGGAGTTGGTAAAGCCCATTAAGGCTTGCTGATAACCGTGGGTAACATTGCCCCAAAGCATCATGCCGTGGTCTGCCAATTGTTCTTCCTCGGCGTTGTCGCACCAGTGTTCTAAAATGATATACGCATCTGGTTTGTAGCTCCAGATTTCGTCTGCCATTCGCTTGAGCAAATTGATGCGCTCCATGCTGTACCCATTGCCATTATTGACAAAACCTTTTGTGTAATCAAAGCGGAAGCCATCCACATTGTAGGTCTCGACCCAATAGCGGTTCACTTGGTCAATATAGTTTTGCGTAGCCAGGCGGGTATGGTCAAAATCATAGCCCCAACAGTAGGGCTCGTGCGGGCAAATGGCATTGAACCAAGGACTGTTTGCTGCAGGGCGCGCATTTGCGGCATCCCAGTACATGTTAACCATGGGATTTTGCCCAAATGCGTGGTTGAGGACCATATCGACAATCACGGCAATGCCGCGGCCATGGCAAGAATCGACAAACTCCTTGAATTTTTCTGGCGTACCGTAATATTTATCGAGCGCCATGTGAAAAGAAGGGTTGTAACCCCAACTTTCGTTGTTTTCAAACTCGCCAGGAGGCATGAGTTCAATGGCATTGATTCCTAATTTGTCCAAATAATCAAGCGTATCGATAAGTGTTTGGTAATTGCGCTTCGCTACGAAATCTCTTACCAACAATTCGTAGATCACTAAATCTTTCTTTTGGGGTGCTGTAAAGCCGGTACTAGACCAAACGTAAGGCGTGGCCGCTGTTTGCAAAACCGTTACAAAACCTGTTGTTTGGCCCGTTGGATAAGGATGTGGGTTTGGATACGTTTGGGCATTGATGCTGTTGTCGTTGTTTGGATCCAAAATAAGTGGGCTCATTGGGTCTGCTAAACGCATGTTACCATCTATGAAATATTGATAGCCATATTTTTGACCGGGATTGAGCCCCGTAATTTCTAACCACCAAGTTTGGTTATTGGTAGCTAAGTTCATATGATAGTTGGCCGTGGGCGTCCAGTTGTTGAAGTCGCCGATGACGTAAATGTGTTCTTTTTGAGGGGCAAATAATTGCAACACAACAGTGGTGTCGTTGATGTAGTTGATGCCATTTTGCAAATTGGCATAAGTGGGGTTTTGTGGAACCACCACTGGGTTCACTGTAAAATAAGTCGAGTCGATGACTTGTGTTGTGCCGTTGTCGGCAATGAATTCAAGTAAGTATGTGCCAGCTGAGGTAGCCGTGAGGTTGTAATTGAGTTGGGTGGCATTGGCTAAGGTTTGCAGCACGTTGCCGTCTTGTTTGAGCGTTAGGGTAGCATTTTGATTGGCTGCGGCTTCTACTTGTAATTGCTCGTTTACATCTAGGATGGCGCCCGCGCTCGGATGAAAAAACTGCGCCAACAAACCCGCATTCACAGGGTAGATGTCGTAATAGATATCACTGCCATCTGCTGAGCGACCTACAATTGTTCCGGCTGCATTTCTAAAAACAAAAGCAAATTTCAACACGTTTGTGCCAACCGGGAAACCATAATATTGGTCGATATCAATCGTGATGGTGTGTTTGTTGTTACCGATGTTGGTCATGGTTACTTCTGGGTCTACGGTGCCCCAGTTTCCTTGTACAAATTGCCAATTGGTTGGCGATGTACTTGCAGAGGTAATGAGCCCAGCGTGGGCATAGATTTGATTTTGGCCTACTAACGCTGCATTTCCTTGTGTTGCATCATACGTGATGGTTACCACATCATTTACAGTTGGAAATACAGGATTTACTTCTAAGATTTGTGCATTCACAAACCCGTCGAGCATCATCAAAACAATAGATAAAAGAAACTGCTTTTTCATCACAAAGAAATTTATAATTAGATTAATTCAAGACCAAAAAAGCCCGGGTGAAACTCACCCAGGCTTTATGAAATCATTTAATTGAAGCTTATTGCTTGATTAATTTACCAGTAGCAACTTTGTCACCAGCAACAACATTGTAGATGTAAGAACCAGCCTGCAATGCAGTTGTGTTCATTTCTACTGTTGTAGTAGCAGAAGTAGCAACAGTTTGAGTAGCTACAGCTTTACCAGCAAGATCAAAGATTGTTACAGTTGCAACAGCAGCGTTGTTTGCTTCGAAAGTGAAGTTAACTACATCAGTTGCAGGGTTTGGAGCAACAGTAAGGTTAGCAATTGCGTTTTCAGCAACTGAAACACCACATGCTGTACAAGCATCCCAAACGTAACATACAGTACCAGGCATCAAAGTGTAAGTACGGTTGATGTTACCACCACCATCGTCAACACCACATGAGTCAACTGCGATTGTGTTAGCAGCGTCAGTACCTTCGTTAGCACCCCAGTCACCGTTTACGAACTTGTAGAATTGAGTAGCACCCATAGAAGCAACTGGATAAGATACAGTAATTGCCCAGATGTTGTTGCCTTCGTCAGTCATTGCAGAGTTTGCATCTGCAGGAGACCAGTTTGCAACAGCACCAGCAGCTACAGTAGCACCGTTGTCTGTAAAGTTACCACCAACGCGCAAACCGTTTGCATCCAATGTGTTTGCAGCAAGGTAGTTTGTTACGTCTACTTTGTATGTAACGTCAAAGCTTGTTTGGAAGCTATACATACCTGTTGTGCGGTTGAAGATGACCATGTACGTACCATCAGTAACTGGAATGTTTGCACCATCTTGTACACCAACACCTGCAGGGAAGTCAGCAGCACCCCAGTTGATCGCCCAATCGTCGTCTTGACGGAATTTAGCCTCACCTGCAACGCAAGTAACGATAGCGCCGTACATCTCACCATCTAAAGTGATCATGTCGACATCAACAGACCAGTCAAACGGTGGAACCGCAGAACCGATGATACCTACCGCAGGAAATTGTGCGAAGGCAGAAGCTCCTAAAACAAGAGCCGTTAGAAGTGTAAAAATTTTCTTCATACTTAATTAATTAATAGGTTAATAATACTTAGTGTCAGATTGACAAGTTCAAAAATAGAAAAATATTTCTTAATCCCATAAATTCAAGGTTAAATTCGCAGCGTTTTATGTGAAAAAATACAAACACTTTAATAGCTCCAAGGGCCATTGTAGATGACTTGTTTGTTCAATTCAGTAGAAAGAATAGGTTTCTGTGCAAAAATCCCGAAAACGCTCGACCCACTCCCAGACATCGCTGCATAAGTGGCACCGGCGTTGTACAAAGCAGTTTTTAAGTCTTGAATCAATGGAAATGCTTGAAAAACTGATAATTCAAAGTCATTTTGGAGGTTTGCGAGGCCATTTGAAGCAAACATTTCTTTGATCGATGACCTGTTGGGGACGGGCTCAACACCGGCATAAGCCGTTGCGGTAGACACGTGAATCTGTGGATTGCACAGCACTAAATGAACAGATTTTCCGAGTGGTTCGATTTTGCTTAGGATTTCTCCCCTGCCCTGGGCGAGCTGCAAACCACCCTCAATAAAGAAAGGGCAATCGCTGCCGAGTTGTGCAGCAAAATCTGCTAACTCTGCGCTAGAGTAGCCTAAATCAAAAAGGGCATTGACGCCCGAAAGCGTATAACTGGCATCGGCAGAACCGCCACCTAATCCTGCACCAACTGGAATTTGCTTGCGCAAGTGAATCTGCAAGTTTGGAAATACTTTGTTTTTGCGCAGCAAGTGGACGGCGCGCTGACACAAGTTGGGCTTTCCGTCTGAGGGCACTTGAATACCCGACTGTACAAAGCTATCGCTGGCTGCTTCGGTAATTTCGAGGATATCGCAAAGTGGTGTCTCTGCCATGATGGTTTCTATCTCGTGATAGCCATCTGGGCGCTTGGCAAGGATGTGCAAACCTAAATTGATTTTAGCCGGAGGATACAAGATCATGATGTAAAGATAAGCAATTGCCGAAAATCCTTATTTTTGTTGCACGAAACAAGAAACTATGAGCACAACCTATTTGGATTTTGAAGAACCCCTGCGCGAACTTGAAGAACAAATTCAGCAAACCAGAGCATTAGGCGAGCAAACGCAAGTAGATATGCAAGCGCAAATCTCTGAACTTGAGGCTGTACTTGCCGACAAAACCAAAGAAGTATTTGCCAACCTCACCCCTTGGCAACGCGTCCAACTTTCTCGTCACCCAGACAGACCCTACACGTTGGCTTATATCAACGCGCTCACCAACGGACAATTCCAAGAATTGCACGGAGACCGCAACGTCAAAGACGACAAAGCAATGGTCGGTGGTTTTGGACTCCTCGAGGGCAGATCTGTCATGTTCATTGGTCAGCAAAAAGGCATCAATACCAAAATGCGACAGTATCGTAATTTTGGTATGCCCAACCCAGAAGGCTATCGCAAGGCTTTGCGCCTCATGAAATTAGCCGAAAAATTCAACAAGCCTATCGTTACTTTTATCGATACGCCAGGTGCATTTCCTGGTTTAGAAGCTGAAGAACGCGGCCAAGGCGAAGCAATTGCGCGCAACATCTACGAAATGATGCGCCTCAAAGTACCAGTCATCTGTATCATCATCGGTGAAGGTGCATCGGGCGGTGCACTCGGCATCGGTGTTGGCGATAAAGTCGTGATGCTCGAAAACACCTGGTACTCCGTTATTTCTCCTGAAAGCTGCTCTTCTATTTTATGGCGTTCTTGGAATTACAAAGAAATTGCAGCGTCTGCCCTCAAACTGACCTCTACCGACATGAAGCAAAACGGCTTGGTTGACGACGTCATTAGCGAGCCAAGCAACGGTGCGCATCGCGATCAAGAACAAATGTTCAGCATTTTGCGCGACAAAATTCTAGGTTACCTTCAAGATCTTGATCAAAAACAACCAGAACAGCGCATCGACGAACGCATCGAGAAGTTCAATCAAATGGGCTTCTGGAAATAAACGCACCAATGAACGCGCTCCTCGCTACGCCCATTGCCTACCTGAAAGGAGTTGGACCGCAAAAAGCGCAAACATTACAAGAAGAACTCGGAATTTATACATTCCAAGACCTGCTCTTCCATTACCCTTACCGCTACCAAGACCGCAGTAGTTTTCACGACATCGCGCTCATTCGGGCCGAAGACCAATACGTTCAGCTCAAAGGGCGGCTTACACACATATCAGAAATAGGCACAGGCCGACACAAAAAACTGCAAGCGCGCTTCACCGATGGTTCGGGTTCTATTGACCTAGTCTGGTTTCAGGGCTTTCAATGGATCAAAGGCAACCTCAATGTGCAAGATGAATTTATCGTTTTCGGCAAACCAAAGTTCTTCCAAAATAGTTGGAATATTCCTCACCCCGAATTACTAAAGGTAGTGCCAGGTTTGGAGCGAAAAGGCTTCGAGGCTTTCTATCCAAGCACAGAAAAATGCCAACACAAAGGACTGCACAGCAAAGGCTTGAGTAAACTCATCGGCAATCTTTTTGAGCAGTTAGCCAATCAAATTCCCGAAACCTTACCTGCAGCAATTTGCACAGAACTCAACTTATTGCCGCGCATCAAAGCACTGCGAGAGATCCATCAGCCGAGTTCTGAAATATTGATCAAGGCAGCCAGGTATCGACTCAAATGGGAAGAATTGTTCTTTTTACAGCTAGAATTACTGCTGCGCAAGGGCATTCAAAGTAAAAAACTCAAAGGATATGCTTTAAATGAGGTGGGTGCTGCATTCAACGATTTTTATCAAAATCACCTGCCTTTTGAACTGACAAACGCGCAAAAAAGGGTCTTGAAAGAAATTCGCAAAGATCTTGGGGCAGGCAGCCACATGAATCGCTTGTTGCAAGGCGACGTAGGCAGCGGCAAAACATTAGTTGCGTTGCTCAGTTTGCTTTTGGTTATTGGTAACAACTTGCAAGGTGCCCTCATGGCCCCTACCGAAATATTAGCCACCCAACATTTCATTGGCATCAGCGAATTGTTGGAGAAAATGGATATCTGCGTGGCACTGCTCACAGGTTCTACCAAAAAAGCGGAGCGGGCCAAAATCCACGAAGGCTTACTCAATGGTGATATTCAGTTACTGATTGGCACGCACGCTTTACTCGAAGACACCGTTCAATTCAAAAACCTTGGCTTGGTGGTCATTGACGAGCAGCACCGTTTTGGGGTGGCACAACGCGCAAAAATGTGGCGCAAAAACAGCATTCCGCCGCACGTGCTGATCATGACGGCCACACCTATTCCACGTACCCTCGCCATGACCTTTTACGGAGACCTCGATGTATCGGTCATCGATGAACTACCTCCTGGCAGAAAACCGATACACACCATCCATCGCCGCGAAAACCACCGTGACAAACTCTTTGCGTTCATCCTCGAACAATTGCAACTCGGTAGGCAGGCCTATGTTGTTTACCCACTTATTCAGGAATCTGAAAAACTAGATTTTAAAAATTTAGAAGACGGCTACGCGCAAATCGAAGATTTTTTCAAGCCTCAAGGTTTTCAGATCAGTATGGTACACGGCAAAATGAAGCCTGCCGACAAAGAAGCGGCTATGCAAGCTTTTGTGCAAGGTCAAACGCATCTCATGGTGGCCACTACGGTGATTGAGGTAGGCGTCAATGTTCCCAATGCCTCAGTAATGGTTATTGAGAGCGCCGAGCGCTTTGGGCTCTCACAGCTGCATCAATTGCGCGGACGCGTTGGCCGCGGTGCAGAAAAATCTTATTGTATTTTAATGACCGGAGATGGTATTTCCAAAGAAGCGCAAAAGCGCATGGATACCATGGTGGGCAGCAACGACGGTTTCGTCTTGGCAGAAGTTGACTTGCAATTGCGCGGCCCCGGCGACCTCATGGGCACCCAACAGAGCGGAGCGCTTGCACTTAAAATCGCAGATCTGGCCAAAGATGGGCAGCTTGTGCAGTTGGCCCGAGAAAAAGCCCGAGACATACTCGACACCGACCCACAACTCATCGATCCAAATCATGCTTTGCTCAATCAAGCCCTGCGGGAAGTGCTTAAAAACAAACCCAACTGGGGAAGGATTTCTTGAAACTGAAAAAACTAAAAAACAATCACAAAAAAGGGCGGCCAAATGGCCGCCCTTTTCAGTTTGTTGAATTGGCTTATTGTGCCTGTTCCATCAAGTCTTCGTAGGCTTCTTTCGAACCGACGATGAGGTTTTGGAAATGACGTACACCTGTTCCTGCAGGAATGAGGTGACCAACAATAACGTTTTCTTTTAAGCCCAACAAGTGGTCTTCTTTTCCTGAGATAGCCGCTTCGTTGAGGACTTTCGTCGTCTCTTGGAAGGATGCTGCAGAGATGAAAGACTGCGTTTGTAGGGAAGCGCGGGTAATACCTTGCAACAACGGAGTTGATGTTGCCGGCATGGCTTCGCGTGCTTCAATCAGTTGTTTGTCTTCGCGCTTCAAGCGTGAGTTTTCATCGCGCAAGCGGCGAACGCTTACCAATTGACCTTTGTGAAGTTCTGTAGAATCTCCAGCGTCAATTACAAACATTTGACCGTACAATTCGTCGTTGGCCTCCATGATGTCTGCTTTGTGAACGCTTTGTCCTTCGAGGAAGCGGGTGTCGCCAGACTCGATGATTTCAGCTTTCAACATCATTTGACGTACAATGACTTCGAAGTGCTTGTCGTTGATTTTTACACCCTGTAAGCGATATACCTCTTGAATTTCGTTGACGATGTACTCTTGTACTTTTGTCGGACCTTCAATGTTGAGGATGTCGTTTGGCGTAATAGCACCATCAGAAAGCGGTTGGCCTGCACGAACGTAGTCGTTTTGCTGCACCAAGATGTGCTTAGAAAGTGGCACTAAATACTTGCGAACTTCACCGAGTTTAGAAGTGATGATGATTTCACGGTTACCGCGTTTAACGGTTCCGTAAGTAGCTGTACCATCAATTTCTGAAACTACTGCTGGATTCGATGGGTTTCTCGCTTCGAATAATTCAGTTACACGTGGAAGACCACCGGTGATATCCCCTGTTTTACCTGCTGAACGCGGGATTTTAACGAGGATGTCGCCCGCTACAATTTTGTCACCTTCTGCAACAGAGATGTGCGCATTGACCGGAATAGAGTATTCGCGGAGCACTTCTTTGGTTTTTGCATCGATGATGTGGATCGCAGGTGACTTTTTCTTGTCGCGTGATTCGATAATTACTTTTTCGGTAAAGCCTGTTTGCTCATCGACTTCTTCGCGGTAGGTAATGTTTTCGATGATGCCATCGAAGACAACTTTACCAGCGACTTCGCCAATAATCAAGGCATTGTATGGATCCCACTTACAGATGACATCACCTTTTTTGATTTTGGTGTTGTTTTGAACCATTAAGTCAGAACCATAAGGAACGTTTGCAGTCATGACGACAATACCGGTTTTCTCATCGGTAATGCGCAATTCAGCAGAGCGACCTACAACGATCACGCGCTCAGTACCATCTGCGTTTTTGCGCTCAATGGTGCGGATTTCGTCGATTTCTAATTTACCGTTTGCTTTTGCTTTGAGGTCAGAGATATCTGCGATGTTCGATGCCGTACCACCAACGTGGAACGTACGAAGCGTCAGCTGTGTACCTGGCTCACCAATTGACTGCGCTGCAACAACACCAACGGCGTCCCCGATTTGTGCCAAGCGGTGATTAGATAGGTTGCGTCCGTAACATTTTGAACAAACACCTCTGCGCATTTCGCAAGTCAATACAGAACGAATTTCTACTTCTTCGATACCAGCTTTTTCGATTGCTCTAGCGACATCTTCTGTGATGATATCTCCTGCATAAACAATGATTTGGTCTGATTCCGGCATGTAGACGTCGTGAACAGATGTGCGGCCGAGGATACGATCGTACAATGGTTCTACAACTTCGTCGTTTTTCTTCAATGATGTAGCTACAATACCGCGGAGGGTACCACAGTCATTGGAGTTGATGACCACATCTTGTGCCACATCGACCAAACGACGGGTGAGGTAACCTGCATCGGCAGTTTTGAGGGCGGTATCCGCCAAACCTTTACGAGCACCGTGGGTAGAAATAAAGTACTCAAGAATCGAAAGTCCTTCTTTAAAGTTGGACAAGATCGGGTTCTCGATAATTTCTTGTACAGATGCACCAGATTTTTGCGGCTTGGCCATTAGACCACGCATACCTGATAACTGGCGAATTTGCTCTTTCGAACCACGAGCTCCTGAATCGTACATCATGTAGATGGAGTTGAACCCTTGACGGTCTGTCTTGAGTTGTTCCATGAGTGTATGTGTCAGGCGCGAGTTGGTGTGCGTCCAGATATCAATAATTTGGTTGTAACGCTCGTTGTTGGTGATCAGACCCATGTTGTAATTCACCATGACTTCTTTCACGTCGGTTTCTGCCTTCGCAACGAGTATTTCTTTTTCTTTTGGAATGATGATGTCGTCTAGGTTGAACGATAGACCGCCTCTGAAGGCCATCTCGTAACCAAGTTGCTTGATATCATCGAGGAATTGAGCCGTTCTTGACGTACCACAAACTTTCAAGACTTCACCGATGATGTCGCGCAAAGCTTTTTTGGTCATGACGTCATTGATAAATCCTACTTGAAGTGGCACTTTATTGTTGAACATCACGCGACCACATGTAGTTTCAACCATCATGAGGGTCGGCTGACCATTTTCACCTAAATCGTAAGTTTTGACTTTGATGTGCGCATGCAAATCAAGTTTGTTCTCGTTGTAGGCAATGATTACTTCTTCAGGAGAGTAGAAAATACCGCCTTCACCTTTAACGATTTCCGTTTCAGTTGTGCGTTTTCCTTTGGTGATGTAATAAAGACCCAAGACCATGTCCTGAGATGGTACCGCAATCGGGGCGCCATTTGCAGGGTTGAGGATGTTGTGCGAAGCCAACATGAGCATTTGTGCCTCTAAAATTGCGGCATTACCAAGTGGTAAATGCACCGCCATTTGGTCACCATCGAAGTCGGCGTTGAAGGCCGTTGTAACGAGTGGGTGCAAACGGATCGCTTTTCCTTCGATCAATTTTGGTTGGAATGCTTGGATACCCAAACGGTGAAGTGTAGGGGCACGGTTCAATAGAACTGGGTGACCTTTCAATACATTTTCGAGGATATCCCAAACAACTGGCTCTTTGCGGTCGACGATTTTCTTTGCAGATTTAACCGTTTTAACAATACCGCGCTCAATCATTTTGCGAATGATAAACGGTTTGTAGAGTTCAGCAGCCATGTCTTTAGGCAAACCACATTCGTGCAATTTGAGGTCTGGACCTACAACAATGACCGAACGAGCTGAATAATCAACACGTTTACCAAGTAAGTTTTGACGGAAACGACCTTGCTTACCTTTCAATGAATCTGAAAGCGATTTAAGGGCACGGTTCGATTCTGTTTTGACAGCAGAAGATTTTCTTGAGTTGTCAAATAGGGAATCGACAGCCTCTTGCAACATACGTTTTTCATTGCGTAAGATCACTTCTGGCGCTTTGATCTCGATCAAACGCTTCAAGCGGTTGTTGCGGATAATCACGCGACGGTAGAGGTCATTGAGGTCAGAAGTTGCAAAGCGGCCACCATCTAGTGGAACCAACGGACGCAATTCTGGCGGAATAACTGGAACCACCTTCACAATCATCCATTCTGGACGGTTGTCAATGCGTTTTTGAGAGTCGCGCATGGCTTCTACAACTTGCAAACGCTTAAGGGCTTCGTTCTTACGCTGAACAGATGTTTCTGTTTCAGCTTGGTAACGCAAGTCGTAAGACATTTGGTCTAGGTTGAGGCCTGCCAACAAATCGTAAAGTGCCTCTGCACCCATCTTAGCGATGAATTTGTTGGGATCGTTGTCGTCTAGGTAGTGGTTGTTAGCCAATTCTGGCAAATCGAGCATGTCGAGGTATTCTTCTTCAGTGATGAAGTCCATTTTCTTGACATTCGCCCATTTGTCAGTTCCGGTAACAGCACCAGCCTGAATGACAACATAACGCTCGTAATAGATAATTTGATCGAGTTTTTTGGTAGGCAGACCTAACAAATAACCGATTTTGTTCGGTAGTGAACGGAAGTACCAGATGTGTGCGACTGGAACCACCAAAGAGATGTGTCCCATGCGCTCACGACGTACTTTCTTTTCAGTTACTTCTACACCACAGCGGTCACAGACGATTCCTTTGTATCGGATGCGCTTGTACTTACCACAGTGGCACTCGTAATCTTTAACAGGTCCAAAAATGCGCTCACAGAACAAGCCATCACGCTCCGGTTTATAGGTGCGGTAGTTGATGGTTTCTGGTTTCAAAACTTCTCCACTAGAATGCTCCAAGATCACTTCTGGTGAAGCCAAGGAGATAGTGATTTTATTGAAGCTGCTTTGCTTTTTTGGGGTTTCTTTATTGAAAGCCATTTGATCTCGACTATTAACGTTAGTATTTTGAATTAATCCATTGATACGTTAAGGCACAAGCCACGTAATTCGTGTAACAATACATTGAAGGACTCAGGAATACCTGGTTCTGGAATGTTGTCGCCTTTCACAATAGATTCATATGCCTTGGCACGACCCATGACGTCGTCAGATTTCACGGTAAGGATTTCTTGTAGGATATTGGCCGCACCAAATGCTTCCAATGCCCAAACTTCCATCTCACCAAAACGCTGACCACCAAACTGTGCTTTACCACCCAAAGGTTGTTGGGTAATGAGCGAGTATGGTCCGATTGAACGTGCGTGCATTTTGTCATCGACCATGTGAGAAAGTTTCAACATGTAGATGATCCCTACCGTTGCCGGTTGGTGGAAGCGCTCGCCAGTGCCACCATCATAGAGGTAAGTTTTACCTGAACGTGGTACACCTGCTTTGTCGGTCCAGTCGTTGATTTCTTCTGGTTTCGCACCGTCAAAAATTGGTGTAGCAAACTTGACACCTAACTTTTCACCGGCCCAAGCAAGAACGGTTTCGTAAATCTGACCAAGGTTCATACGAGATGGTACCCCTAGTGGATTGAGAACGATGTCTACTGGTGTGCCGTCTTCTAGGAATGGCATATCTTCTTGACGAACGATATTGGCCACAATTCCTTTGTTACCGTGACGACCCGCCATTTTATCACCAACTTTAAGCTTGCGTTTTTTGGCTACATATACCTTCGCTAATTTCACGATTCCGGCAGGGAGTTCATCACCGACAGAAATGTGGAATTTTTTGCGCTTGTAGATACCAAGTAAATCGTTTGCTTTGATATTGAAGTTGTGAATGACACGAGAGATCAATTGATTGGTATCTGTATCGGCGGTCCAATTGAGTGGATTGACAATAGAGTAGTCAAGTGCGCTCAATGATTTGTTGCTGAATTTAGAACCTTTTTTGATCAACTCTTCTTTAAAGTTATTGAATACACCTGAAGATTTTTGCTCTCCGAGAATAACCAATAATTTATCGACAAGTTTGTCGCGCAAGACAGAAAGATCTCTTTGGTAGTCTGCATCGAGTGCCTCGAGTACCGGCTTATCTTGAGATTTCGATTTGCGATCTTTCACTGCTCTTGAGAACAATTTTTTCTGGATCACAACACCACGAAGCGATGGGCCAGCCTTCAGTGAAGCATCTTTGACGTCACCTGCTTTGTCTCCAAAGATGGCGCGTAAGAGTTTCTCTTCTGGTGAAGGATCTGTTTCACCTTTCGGTGTGATTTTACCGATAAGGATATCACCTTCTTTGATCTCGGCACCAATGCGGATGAGGCCGTTTTCATCGAGGTCTTTGGTAGCTTCTTCAGAAACGTTAGGAATGTCAGAAGTGAGTTCTTCCATACCACGTTTGGTGTCGCGTACTTCCAAAGAATATTCATCGATGTGAATAGAGGTAAAGATGTCGTCGCGGACCACTTTCTCAGAAATCACGATCGCATCCTCGAAGTTGTAACCTTTCCAAGGCATGAATGCCACTTTGAGGTTTTGACCTAGGGCGAGTTCTCCGGATTGAGTTGCGTAACCTTCACAAAGGACCTGGCCTCTTTCAACGCGATCGCCTTTTTGGACGATTGGCTTGAGGTTAATACAAGTACTTTGGTTGGTTTTCATGAATTTCGTGAGCGAGTAACGCATTACTTCGCTTTCAAAACTCACGAGTTTATCTTGGTCATTCCAGTCGTAACGGATGACGATTTCGTTGGCGTCTACGTATTCAACTGTACCAGAACCTTCTGCGTTGATCAAAACGCGAGAGTCTCTAGCAACAAGTTGCTCAATTCCTGTACCGACGATTGGTGCATTTGGACGCAACAACGGCACGGCTTGGCGCTGCATGTTGGAGCCCATGAGTGCACGGTTGGCATCATCGTGCTCTAGGAAAGGAATAGAAGAGGCCGCAATAGATGCAATTTGGTTGGCACCAACGTCCATCAAGCTGAGGTCGCCAGGAGCTACCACAGGGAAATCACCTTCGTAACGCGCTTTGACTAAATCAGAAAGGAAATTTCCTTTGTCGTCAATCTTGGCGTTGGCCTGTGCAATTGTTTTTGAATCTTCTTCTTCAGCTGCCAAATAAATTGGACTCTCTTCGAATACGACACGACCGTTGTCTACACGACGATATGGTGTTTCGATGAAACCAAGTTTGTTGACTTTGGCGAATACACAAAGTGAAGAGATGAGTCCGATGTTTGGACCCTCTGGTGTTTCAATGGTACACAAACGACCGTAGTGCGTGTAGTGAACGTCACGAACCTCGAATCCGGCGCGTTCGCGCGATAAACCGCCTGGCCCGAGTGCAGAAAGACGACGCTTGTGCGTGACTTCCGAAAGCGGGTTGGTTTGGTCCATGAACTGAGAAAGTTGGTTGGTACCGAAGAAAGAATTAATGACCGAAGACAAAGTCTTGGCATTGATGAGGTCGATAGGTGTAAAGACTTCGTTGTCGCGGACATTCATGCGCTCGCGAATCGTGCGGGCCATACGTGCCAAACCTACGCCAAATTGTGAGTAAAGTTGCTCTCCAACTGTACGAACACGGCGATTAGACAAGTGGTCGATATCATCGATATCAGCCTTAGAGTTGATGAGTTCAATCAGGTATTTAATGATTGAAATGATGTCGTTTTTAGTAAGAACGCGCGACTCCTCAGAAACATCTAGATTGAGTTTCTTGTTGATGCGGTAGCGTCCTACTTCACCTAAATCATAACGTGCATCAGAGAAGAATAATTTCTCGAATACACCTTTTGCCGTTTCGTAGTCTGGTGGATCTGCGTTACGCAATTGACGGTAGATGTGTTCAACCGCTTCTTTTTCTGAGTTGGACGTATCTTTTTGTAAAGTATTGTAGATGATGGTGTAATCCGTAGAGTTGCCATCTTCTTTGTGCAAGATCAATGATTTGGCACCTGAATCCATGATCGCGTCGAGGTGCTCCTCGCCGATCAGTAATTCGCGGTCTAAGATCACTTCGTTACGCTCGATAGAAACTACCTCTCCGGTGTCTTCATCTACGAAATCTTCGATCCAAGTTTTGAGAACCCTTGCTGCCAAACGGCGACCAATGAGTTTTTTAAGGTTGGTTTTACTCACCTTCACTTCGTCGGCCAAACCGAAAATATCTAAGATATCGCGGTCTGTTTCGTAGCCAATAGCGCGGAAAAGGGTAGTTACAGGTAATTTCTTTTTACGGTCGATGTAAGCATACATGATATTGTTGATATCCGTAGCAAATTCAATCCAAGATCCTTTGAAAGGAATAATTCTGGCTGAATATAACTTCGTGCCATTTGCATGGCGAGACTGTCCAAAGAAAACACCTGGCGAACGGTGCAATTGAGATACAATAACGCGTTCTGCGCCATTGACCACAAATGAACCTTTCGGAGTCATATAAGGAATTGTACCTAGGTATACGTCCTGAACGATGGTTTCGAAATCCTCGTGCTCAGGGTCAGTACAATACAGTTTCAGTTTTGCTTTGAGGGGAACACTGTAAGTGAGTCCTCTTTCGATACACTCTTCGATGGTGTAACGAGGTGGATCAATGAAATAATCCAGGAATTCAAGAACAAATTGGTTGCGGGTATCCGTAATGGGAAAGTTTTCAGCAAACACTTTGAAAAGCCCTTCACTTTCGCGATTTTCCGGAGTTGTTTCCAACTGGAAAAATTCTTGAAAAGACTTTAATTGAATCTCCAGAAAATCTGGATATTCAAATTGGTTTTTGCTTGAAGCAAAATTAATTCTGGTTGAATTAGTTGTTGTTGCCAAGGCTTGTTTTTTTTAATGTTTTGTACTCTGTTGAAATCAACATGCAAAAAACAGGACAAGGCACCCGCCTTTCGGCGGTGCCTTTCCTGTATATCCTGAATCGAATTACTTAACTTCTACTTCAGCACCAGCCTCTTCAAGAGACTTTTTGAGGCCTTCAGCCTCGTCTTTAGAAACGCCTTCTTTCAATGTAGAAGGTGCTGCATCAACTAGGTCTTTAGATTCTTTCAATCCGTTACCAGTCAATTCTTTTACAAGTTTAACTACTGCGAGTTTGTTAGGACCACCAGCTTTGAGGATCACATCAAATTCAGTCTGCTCTGCAGCAGCTTCACCAGCACCAGCAGCAGCGCCAGCTACCATTACTGGAGCAGCAGCAGCAGGCTCGATGCCATACTCGTCTTTCATAATTGTTGCTAATTCACTTACTTCTTTTACTGTAAGGTTAACTAACGTTTCTGCAATTTGCTTTAAATCAGCCATTTTATTTAAATTTAAAAAGGTTTAAAAATAATTTGATTATGCTCTTTCTTCGAGCGTTTTAAGGATACCGGCAATTTTGCCACCAGCACCTTGAAGACCAGACAATACATTTTTCGCTGGGCTTTGCAACAAGGCAATGAGGTCACCGATGAGCTCTTCTTTGCTCTTGAGTGATTCTAATGCACTTAGTTGGTCATCACCAATAAAGATTGCTTCGTCGATGTATGCTCCTTTCAAAAGTGGTTTTGGAGACTTCTTACGGAAGTCAGCGATCAATTTTGCAGGCGCATTAGCAACTTCAGAGATCATGATAGATGTAGATCCTTTCAATACGTCTCTCAACGCACCAAAATCTTTACCTTCTACTTGATCCATTGCTTTTTCGAGCAAGGCATTCTTAACTACACGCATGGAGATGTTTGATTGAAAACATCTTCTGCGGAGGGTGTTTACGGCCTCAACGGTCAAATCTGCAGTGTCTGTCAAATACACAACTTGGCTAGCAGACAATTGTGCTGCTAATTCGCTGATGTACTGTGCTTTTTCTTCTCTTGTCATGTGTTCTAAGTATTAAGCAGTAACAGACTTCGCGTCAATTTGTATTCCGGGACTCATTGTAGAGCTCAAGTAGATACTTTTAATGTATGTACCTTTTGCTGCAGAAGGCTTGAGTTTGACAAGGGTAGAAACCAATTCGAAAGCATTCTCGCGAATTTTATCACCGTCAAAACTTACACGACCGATTCCAGCGTGGATAATACCGTATTTATCAACTTTAAAGTCGATTTTACCGGCTTTCACCTCTTCAACTGCTTTACCAATTTCCATGGTAACAGTACCTGTCTTCGGGTTTGGCATCAAGCCGCGTGGTCCGAGGATACGACCAAGCGCACCTACTTTACCCATCACTGAAGGCATCGTGATGATCACGTCGACGTCAGTCCAGCCACCTTTGATCTTTGCGATATAATCGTCAAGACCAACGTAGTCTGCACCTGCATCTTGCGCTTCTTTCTCTTTGTCTGGCGTGCAAAGTACAAGTACTTTTACATCTTTACCAGTACCGTGAGGTAGGGCAACGGTTCCACGTACCATTTGGTTCGCTTTACGCGGGTCTACACCCAAACGAACACAAATATCTACAGAGGCATCGAATTTAGTGGTAGAAATTCCCTTCACCAAATCACATGCTTCTGTTAGAGTGAAAGTTTTTGACAAATCGTATTTTGCCAAAATCTCTTTTCTTTTTTTAGAAACTCTTTTCATAGTCTATGATTATTTGGATTTTGGAGCTTCGCCACCTTTAACGGTAACCCCCATACTTCTTGCTGTTCCTGCAACCATGCGCATCGCAGAGTCAACCGTAAAACAATTCAAATCAGGAAGTTTGTCTTCGGCAATCGCACGAACTTGATCCCAAGTAACGGAACCAACTTTTACGCGGTTTGGCTCAGACGAACCCTTTTTAATTTTTGAATGTTCAATGATTTGTACCGCTGCTGGCGGGGTTTTGAGAACGAAATCAAAAGATTTATCACCGTAAACGGTAATCACAACCGGAACCACCTTACCCATTTTGTCTTGTGTACGCGCGTTGAACTGCTTACAAAACTCCATGATGTTCACACCTTTGGCACCGAGAGCCGGACCAATTGGCGGTGATGGATTGGCTGCGCCTCCTTTGATCTGTAACTTGATCAATGCTGCTACTTCTTTAGCCATATATATACAAATTATGTAGTTAAACGTGTGCCTATCGACGGGAAGCTTTAGTCATCTGGCCCACTCCTACGGTTAATACAACTTTAAGACTCTTTCTCAACCTGCATATAGTTGAGCTCGAGCAAGTTTTTGCGGCCAAAAATTTTGACCATTACCTTTAGTTTCTTTTTCTCTTCGTTGATTTCATCAACAACACCACTAAAGTTGTTAAACGGACCATCTATAACTTTCACAGACTCGCCAACCACGAAAGGTATTTTGAGTTCTTCTTCTGTCATCGATAATTCGTCTACTTTTCCTAAAATACGGTTTACTTCAGCCATTCGCATTGGAACAGCCTCGCCACCTTTTTCTGTACCTAAGAAACCAATTACATTGGGAATGCTTTTGATGACGTGTGTCACCTCACCTACCAATGCGGCTTCAATGAGTACATAACCTGGTAAAAAAGCTTTTTCTTTGTTGACCTTTTTACCATTCTGAATTTTGAAAACTTTTTCTGTCGGAATAAGCACCTGATTAACGTAATCAGTGAGCTTCATGCGTGCAATTTCGAGTTCAAGGTATTCCTTGACTTTCTTCTCCTTGCCACTAACGGCACGGACGACATACCACTTCTTTGCTATTTCTGCCATTCTTGTTTGGTGTTTAGAAAGATCCGTAGATAAAGCCAAGCACACCTTTCCATAAAGAACCTTCTTCTCCGGTGATACCGAAAGTGAAGTCCATGGCAAAGATAACAAGGGATATAAGCAAAGATGCTACGACTACAAGGATAGTGTTATTTTGCAACTCTTTCCATGTAGGCCAGGTTACTTGATGAACCATCTCGTTGTAGATGTCGATGATGTATGATCTTAATTTTAACACGAACAGTTGTTTTAATTGTGCACGGGCGGTAGGATTCGAACCCACGACCAATGGTTTTGGAAACCACCACTCTACCAGCTGAGCTACACCCGTTTAAAAAGGGGAGCTGTTAACTCCCCTTGTTTTTTACTTTTGGTAGAATCTTAAGCTACGATTTCTGTAACCTGACCTGCACCTACTGTACGACCACCTTCGCGGATAGCGAAACGGAGACCTTTGTCCATCGCAACTGGTACGATCAACTTTACATTAATAGATACGTTGTCACCTGGCATAACCATCTCGCGACCATCCGTTAAGAAGATCTCACCTGTTACGTCAGTTGTACGGAAATAGAACTGAGGACGGTATTTGTTGTGGAAAGGAGTGTGGCGACCACCTTCTTCTTTCTTCAATACGTAGATCTCAGCTTTAAATTCGATGTGTGGTGTAGTTGAACCTGGTTTACAGATAACCATTCCACGCTTGATTTGTGATTTTTCAATACCGCGTAGTAACAAACCAACGTTGTCACCAGCTTCACCACGGTCAAGGATTTTGCGGAACATCTCAACACCTGTTACAGTAGAAGTCAATTTAACTTCACCCATACCAAGGATCTCAACTGGCTCACCAGAGTTGATCACACCTGTTTCGATACGACCTGTTGCAACTGTACCACGACCTGTAATCGTAAATACGTCTTCAACTGGCATCAAGAAAGGCTTGTCAACGTCGCGTGGAGGCAATTCGATGTATGTGTCAACTGCGTCCATCAATTCTTCGATTTTCGCAACCCACTGTGGCTCAGCGTTCAAAGCACCAAGTGCAGAACCTTGAATAACAGGAGCGTTGTCACCGTCATATTTGTAGAAAGAAAGCAATTCACGTACTTCCATTTCAACTAATTCTAATAATTCAACGTCATCTACCATGTCCACTTTGTTCATGAAGACAACCATGCGAGGAACACCTACCTGACGACCAAGAAGGATGTGCTCACGAGTTTGTGGCATTGGTCCGTCTGTTGCAGCTACAACGAGGATAGCACCGTCCATTTGGGCAGCACCCGTAACCATGTTCTTTACGTAGTCGGCGTGACCTGGACAGTCAACGTGTGCGTAGTGACGGTTAGCAGTTTCGTACTCAATGTGTGAGGTGTTGATTGTGATACCACGCTCTTTTTCTTCAGGAGCGTTATCAATTGAGGAGAAGTCACGAGCCTGAGCCAATCCTTTGCTTGAAAGAACGCTAGAAATTGCAGCAGTCAACGTAGTCTTACCGTGGTCAACGTGTCCGATGGTACCGATGTTGACGTGTGGTTTGGAACGGTCAAAATTTTCCTTAGCCATTTTGTGTATTTGTTACTTAGTTAATAATATACTTATCTATCATAAAGGTCCGAGACGCAACGCGAAACGGACTTAAATGCAATTTTACATTGAGCCAATGACGAGAATTGAACTCGTGACCTCTTCCTTACCAAGGAAGCGCTCTACCCCTGAGCTACACCGGCGCTCAAACAAAAAAGTGAGCGGGAGACGAGATTCGAACTCGCGACGTTCAGCTTGGAAGGCTGACGCTCTACCAACTGAGCTACTCCCGCTTAATTCTTTTGTTAGTGTCTGTGGGGAGAGCAGGATTCGAACCTGCGAAGGTGTACACCAGCAGATTTACAGTCTGCCCTCGTTGGCCGCTTGAGTATCTCCCCAACATTGGAGCCGATGGAGGGATTCGAACCCCCGACCAGCTGATTACAAATCAGCTGCTCTGGCCAACTGAGCTACATCGGCTTGTATTGTTTGAATGTTGGATATTCATAAAATGTTGAAAGAACGTAACCCTTAACTTGCGTTTTGGGATTGCAAATGTACAAAACTTTTTTTTATCACAAAGAGTTTTTGAAAAAATTTACACAAACTAATCCAAGCACTCTTTTCAATGACAGGCTTCACTTACGGGAAATCCTTACATTTGTTTCAATGCGTCAAAAAAGAGTTTACATGACCGTCTCTAGCGACCTCGCTACAGACAACCGCGTTCACCGATCCTGTACGGTTTTGGAGGAGCTGGGTTTTCAAATCTATCTGCTTGGGCGTCAGAAACGAAATAGTCCTGAGATGCCGCCTCGCGCCTATCCCGTGCGCCGTCTTCAACTCCGCAATGAAAAAGGCGCTTTCTTTTACGCCGAATTAAATATCCGCTTGTTTCTTATTTTACTTTTTAAGAAATATGATTTTTTGTTTGCCAACGACCTCGATACCCTGCCTGCAGCTTATTTAGCGAGCCGACTCAAGCGCAAACCGCTCTTATACGATAGCCATGAGCTCTTTACAGAGGTTCCCGAACTCGTCTCGCGACCAAGTATTCAAAAGATCTGGGTGACTTTAGAAAAAATGATGCTGCCACGCATGGGTCATATGATTACGGTGAATCAGTCCATTGCAACTATATTTGAAAACAAGTACGGTATTAAATGTAGTGTGGTGCGCAATGTGCCGATGCGCCTTGATCAGATAGCCGCACATTCAAAATCATTTCTTGGCCTCAGTGACACGCAATCCATGCTCATTATTCAAGGTAGCGGACTGAATGTTGAACGAGGTATTGAAGAAGCTGTGCTGGCCATGACACAAATCCCCAGAGCCGTATTGTTTTTAGTTGGCGACGGAGATGTAATTCCGAATATTAAAAAATTAGTTGCGCAATTACAACTCCAAGACCAGGTTCGTTTTATCGGAAGGGTTCCCTACAAAGAATTATTAAGATATACCGCAGCGGCCGATCTTGGACTAGCTTTAGACAAACCACTCAGTCTCAATTATGCACTTGCATTGCCAAATAAGGTTTTTGATTACATACAAGCGGGTACACCAATAGTAGCAAGTTCGCTAGTCGAAATTGAAACCCTGATCCACAAACACAACTGCGGTGTTGTATTGCCAGAGGTGACGCCACAAATGATTGCCGAAAAAATAAATGCGTTGATTGACCAACCAGAACGCAGAGCCGAATACAAAAAAAATTGTCAGCAAGCAGCGCAATTAGAAAACTGGGACACCGACAAGCAAGTTCTAATGGCTGTCGTGCAGCGAGTTTTTGTTTAATTGCGCTAGTCTGAGTATGCGATGTAAATCGAAAAGAAATAAAGGTGCGTATCCCGACTTCAATAAATAGGATAAAAAGGGAATAATTGAAGTAAGTAAAACAACTAAATATTTCAAGACGATACGTTGCTTTAACTTCATTTGAAGTCTGAGCAAGCGGTTGTGTTCAAACAACTTTAGGTCTGGATAATTGACAGCAATCCAGAGCAGGTTTTTTAAGGCGCTATCTGTTTTTCGCAAAAATTCGGCGTTCGTGTCTAACTTTAAATTCCAAACCGGATTATCGATATGCGCAATAGGAATTTGTTGTTCGATAAGCAGCAATCCCAATAAGGTATCCTCATGGCCATAGCCCGTTAAACGTTTGTCAAAAGGAATTTGCTGCAAGACGAAACGTCGAATGAGAAAATTATTGGTCTTGAAGCCGGCTTGAGCTAATTGCGTTCGCCTGTGATAGTCTAGACTTTCTCTTTGAGTAGAGTAAGACCAACGCAAGTGCTGGGAGCGATTTGGCTTTTGGTTTTGATATACGCTGGCGCCAACAAGAACTTCAATAGGTTGCTGCGTTAAATAGTCGGCATATTTTTTTAAAAAACACGGATCTTGAATGCTGCTATCTCCATCGATAAATAAAAGGTAGTCGGCCTTAGTATGGTCTAAAAATGCATTGCGGATTTGAGCCCGACCAATATTTTGCGGCAACTGAATATACTTTACGCAAGCCGACCCAAACTGATTGATGGTTTGATAAGCAGGGTCAGAAGCGTCGTCGATGAGTACAATATCTATTGCAGCTTCAGGTATAGTAGCGATTTGTTCGCATAAGGTATTGACCAACGTACAGACGTCGGAATTATAAATAGGAATGCAAACGCTGAGCGTCCACACCATTAGGTTATGCCATTGTATTTGGCGTGCCGAAATTCATTGGTGGAAAGCCCGCTTGTGGCTCGTCAATAGCACCAAAGTTTTGCTCGTATTTCTCGATATTTTCTGCCAAAGCTTGTAAAAAGCGCTTGGCGTTTTGCGGTGTCATGAGTACTCTTGATCGCACCTTTCCTTTAGGCATTCCGGGCATCAGTTGTACAAAATCACAAACTACTTCAGCGGGAGAGTGCGTGATGATTGCTAAATTAGAATAAACACCTAAGGCGATGTCTTCTGATAATTCGATATTCATTTGGTTCTCTTGGTTGTCCATTTAAATTTGTTTTTCTTGTTCGTTAAAAGTAATACCAAATTGCTCGAGTTCTGTGAGTATTGGTCCGTAAATTTCTTGGCTAACAGGCAGAGTAACGCCCCGTTCGAGTATGGTATTGTTCAAAATCAGTTTAGCGGCAATAGCCACCGGCAAGCCAACGGTATTGGACATCGCGGTAAAGCGTTCATCTTGACCTTCCACCACCATTGCGCTGCTCACCATGAATCGCTGCTCATTTTTGGTGTAGATGATCTCGTGATACATCACGATCATGTCTTTATCGCCGGGTGACAGCTGCCATTTGTCGACTAATATTTTTTGCAATAAGACAGCTGGGCTCGCATTGTGCACACCGAAAGCCACCTCATCGCTAAAGAGGCCCAAAAAGTCAAATAATTCAAAAAGGTCTTGGCGTTGCGCAACTACTTTCATAAACTTCTCCTCGACGCTCACACCTGTTTCAAAGGGTAAAAAAGCGTTGAGAAACTGACGCGGCGTAAGATGAGGGGAGCCCTTCATGATATAGGCGTCGTCGGTCATGCCGAGCTGAACAAAGACATCCCAGGCTTCGCAATAAGGTGGCCTGCGCAGGGTGCCCCGAAAAATAGTCGGGACGTTTTGAATGTGGTACGTTTCCATATAATTCAAAGAGTCTCTGTTGACGTAACCTTCAAATTCGCCGTAGCCCTCAATTTCTATATGGTCAAGGCGCTGAAACAAGCGGTGATACGGCAAGTACTTGAGCTCGTTCATTTCGCGGTAACAAGCCGCAGATCCTTGGCCCGCCAGCACGACATTTTTCGGATTCCAGGTAAACTTGTAATGCCAAGGGTTGGTATCTGACACTGGGGCAATAAGCCCGCCGCAGTAAGATTTAAAGGACTCGAGTTCGCCGCCAATGGCTTTGATGTGATCTATAATGCGCATCGCACTCATGTGGTCTATGCCAGGGTCTACACCGATTTCATTCATGATGACGATGCCGGCCTCTTTTGCCTGCGCATCTAGTGCGCGCATTTCTGTGGAAATGTACGAAGGCGTAATCAGGTGTTTTTGAAGGGCGATGCAGTCTTTGGCCACCTCGACGTGATAATCTGCCGGCAGCATTGAAATGACTAAATCTGCTTGCGCAATGTACGGGCGCCGTTGCTCGGGGTCAAGAGCATTAAAGGAATGGGCTGTGGCATTTGGATGATTTGCCAACTTGGCTTTAATGAGCGCGAGGTTTTGGTCCACGACATCTAGATGCCAAGATTCAGCGCTACTGTGGTCGAGTAAGTATTTGATCAGGGTGGAGGCCGATAAACCCGCACCGAATAATAAGATTTTTTTCATGCTTGATTGAGTAAAGCAAATGTAGAAAACTATCGGGAATTGTTGCGCGCAATCATAAATAATAATGGCACATGCCATCTTGCCGCCCAAGCCGTTTCGTCATGTCCGGTTCCTTGCACTACAGCTTCTAGGAAATGTGGATTACTGGTGTCGTAACCCACACTTGCTAATGTCTTGAGTAAAAGGTCGTGATAGGGTTTATAAGAGGCATCCAGTGTTTCTGTTCCGCGGTCTACGTATAAAAAATGTTTGCGATTGGCTTTGAGATTTTTTTCGATATAAATATTAAACGGGACTACCAATGCCTCGACCATTCCTTCTTCAAACATGCCGTAATTGATCATTGGCGTATGGATAGACAAGCAGGCAGCGCCACCAAACAATTTTGGTTTTTCGCAAAGTGCATAAAGCGAAATAAGGCCACCCATACTCGAGCCCATCACCATGCGGTCTTTTATTTTCTTACCAACCTTGAACTCCGATTCTACAAACGGCACCAACGTTTCTTCTATCCAGCGCAAATATGCATCGGCTTTCAGCTCTCCGTTCCAGAGCTTTTCCATCAACAAATTGCGATAAGTTTCGGGCATGTATTGCGCCACAGCTTGCGGAAAAAATTCGGCGTAACGGTTGGGCGGGTCGTTGTGAATGCCCACTACAATAAAAGGTTCGTGCGCATATCTAGCCAAAGTAGTTGAAACCACCTCGTCTATTTTCCATTCTTTTTTGTTCCAGGTTTGAGTGCTGTCAAACAACATTTGGCCGTCGTGTAAATAAAGCGTTTTGGCCTTTTTGACACCCAATAAACCCGTTGGCACATAGATATCTACAGTGCGTACACCCTGTCCAAAAGGAAGCGCATACCGAAAGACCTCACCACCGACAACATGGAGTTGTTGGGCTTTTAAAAATGAATTGCTATCGAATTGAACCTGAGCGGTTATTTTTGAAAACAGCAAGCAAAAGCTGCAAATGAAAAAAATTGAAAAACTACGCAACATCTTTTTTTGACAAGATTAAGGGCTTTCGATGAATGTTGCGCATACATTGGCTATTTTTGTGGAAAAATTCCTCGGATGGACAAACTCCTCTCTTCACTTTTTTCCATGCGCTGGGCGAGCGTCGGACTGATCGTCTTCTTGGTGGCTATTGGCGCCGCTACCTTTATCGAATCTATTCACGGAATTCAAGCCGCAAAAATCAGCATCTACAATGCTTTTTGGTTCGAAGGCCTCTTACTTTACCTCGTTTTGGCTTTGGTCTCCAATATTTTTCGCTACAAAATGTTCAGCCGCGCAAAAATCGCAATGCTGAGCTTCCACTTATCTTTTATTGTGATCCTAGCGGGCGCTGCTGTGACGCGCTATGTCAGTTTTGAAGGCCTGATGGTCATCCGTGAAGGTTCGAGCAGCAACTTTATCTACACGTCCGATCCTTATGTCCTGATCAACGCGCAGGATATCACACAAAAAAATGGTGCAACTGCGCTTCAGGCTTGGAAAACTTATTTGAGTGAATTCAATAATAATGATTTCGACTACCAAACCAATATTGGCAAAAAAGAAATCAGCATTCGCTATGTCAATTTCATGTCTGACCGCGTCGACTCTTTGCAAGTCAATCAAAAATTCAAAGAAAACGCGCTCGAACTCGTGACCGACGGCATGCGCTCTAACTATCTAGCAGAAAACGACGTATTCATGGTGGGCCAAACACCGTTTTACTTCTCCGGTGCACGTCCAGACGCGCCAGGGCAAGCCCCGGGTGTTTACCTGCACCAAAAAGATGGTAAAACTTGGGTTTATCCTAGCGTAGCACTTAAATCATTGCCCATGAGCGAAATGCAGAAGGTGCGCGCCAGTGGTCAGGCACCTGCAGATAGCCTCTACACAGTATTTCCACTCAACGAATGGTCTGAATTCACACCGCTCACCCTCTATTTAGTGGGTGGTCAGCAGGTTGTATTCAAAAGACTTATTCCACACGCCAAAAAAATGTTGGTTAAGGCGCCTGTCAAAAAAACTGGTAAAGACTACCTTACTATTGAGCTCAGCGATGGCAAAGCCACCAAAAAAATCCGTTTAGAAGGGGGCATAGGCCAATTTCCCAAACCAGAGCGTTTTGCCATGAACGGCGTTGTGTATCAGCTAGAATACGGCTCCATTCAAAAAAACATTCCTTTTTCAGTGCGTTGCCGCGACTTCAGACTCGACAAATACCCGGGTTCTAACGCCCCATCTTCCTTTGAAAGTGAACTCACCATCGAAGACCCTCGCGATAACGTCAAACTGAACAGAAAAGTCTTCATGAATAACGTGATTGATTACGATGGCTACCGCTTTTTTCAGTCTTCTTATGAACTAGACGACCCCAACACACCTCAAAACGAAGAGGGCACCAAACTGAGCGTCAACCACGACTCCATGGGCACCAACATTACCTACATCGGTTATCTTTTAATGGCACTCGCCATGATTTTATCGCTATTTGCTCCTGTAGGGCGCTTTACGTTCCTTTCCGAACAACTCCAAAAGGTCAAAGCCAAAAAAGCAAGTCTTGGCATCATTGCGTTGCTATTATCGAGCAATCTTTTTGCCCAGCACCAGCACCAGCATCAGCACAAAGCAAAGCCTGTTCACCACGAAATCACTACCGAACATGCCGATGAGCTCGCCTCTCTGCTTGTCCAAGATTACGAAGGCCGAATTGTGCCGTTTCATACACTCGCAGACCAACTCACGCGCAAGCTCACGCATAGCAATAAATACAAAGAACTCAACGCCATTCAATTCGTTTTGAGTTTACACATGTATCCTTCTTACTGGGTCTCACAGCCGTTTATTCAGGTGCCAAGAAACCTAAGAGAGCCTCTCAAACTCAAAGAATTTGAAAGCATCATGTCTTTAAGTTCCAAAGATTCCGAATTCAAATGGATGGCTCAATACCAAGCAGCACATCAAAAGCTCGAGTCTAAGCGCAACGAATTCGACAAAAAGCTCATCAAGCTCAATGAGAAATACGAAGTCGCCAATAACATTTTCATGTGGCAATTCATGCGCGTCATTCCAGCCAAAAACGACGCCAACAACACCTGGTTTGTGCCGCTCAGCATGGAACTCGGCAAAAAGGACACCCTTTCTTCTAAATTGTTTGTCAATTACTTGGCGGCGGTCCACGATGGCGGGCAGCGCCATACTTTTGGCGAAGCCACCGATGTGCTCAAAAAATTCAAAAAATTCCAAAGAACAGCAGGTAAGGCAGTGGCGCCAACAGAGCGCGTGGTCAATTTAGAGATCAGCTACAACAAAATGCAAATCTTTAAGCGCTCTTACCAACTGTATTTACTCAGCGGCCTATTATTGCTCATCGTCTTTTTTATCGGTATTTTCTTTCGCTCAGAAAAAGAACTCCAAAGACTCAAATGGCCAAAACGCATCTTTATCGCAATTACCGTTGTCACATTTGTTTACCACGGCGTCGGACTCGGTCTGCGTTGGGCCATCTCAGGGCACGCACCTTGGAGCAACGGTTATGAAGCCATCGTATTTATCGGATGGGTTACCATGATCGCCGGTTTTGCTTTTGCCAAGAAAAATCAAGTGGTTTTGGCTGGCGCTGCCGTATTAGCCGCCCTCATGCTTTGGGTCACCGAAATGAACCTCATGGATCCTGAAATCACGCCGCTTGTGCCCGTGCTCAAGTCATATTGGCTCATGATCCACGTAGCCATTATTACAGGTAGTTATGGTTTCTTGGGCTTGGCCTGTATCCTCGGCCTGATCAACCTCAAATTGTATCTCTTGCAGTCAGAAAAATCTGCCGCACTCGTCAAACTCAACATCCAAGAAATCACCTATATTTCCGAAATGACCATGACCGTTGGGCTCTACATGCTCACCATCGGCACCTTTTTGGGCGGCGTTTGGGCCAATGAGTCTTGGGGCCGCTACTGGGGTTGGGATCCGAAAGAAACTTGGGCACTCGTTTCGGTGTTGGTTTACGCCGTAATTCTGCACTTCAGAATGATCCCTGGCTTACAAGGGCGTTTCTTATTCAATGCACTCGCATTCTGGGGCTACTCCGCTATCCTCTTCACGTTCTTTGGCGTCAACTTCATGCTCGTAGGCTTGCACAGCTACGCACAAGGTGAAGGCTTAGGCCAATTCCCTACGTGGCTCATCTACTTGATCATCGCTTTTGCTTTGCTGACTACACTTGCCTTTTTGCGCAACAAAAGCATTGAGAAGAAACAAAAAGACGCGCTGCTCAATTCATGATTTCGGACCGCATTCTTTACGAAGACAACCACTCCATTGTCGTCAACAAATTACCTTCCGAACTCACGCAAGGTGACAAAACTGGCGATGCCATTCTTCCGGATGCCATCAAAGCCTACCTCAAAGAAAAGTACCAGAAACCCGGCAATGTTTTTTTGGGTGTGGTGCATCGCCTAGACCGCCCAACCAGCGGTGCCTTGGTCTTTGCACGCACCAGCAAAGCCCTCGAGCGGCTCAATGCCCAGTTTCGGGACAAAGAAACCAACAAAATCTACTGGGCCATCGTTGGGCAAAAGCCTGCCAAAAACAGTGGTACACTCGTGCATTTCTTGAAAAAGAATGAGTCGCAAAACAAAAGTTATGTAGTCGCCGAAAGCACGCCTGGCGCCAAAAAAGCCATTTTGCACTACCGTCAAATTGCGGCTTCTGAACGCTATTTTTTGCTAGAAATTGAACTAGAAACCGGCCGCCACCACCAAATCAGGTGTCAGCTCGCCAGCATGGGCTGCATCATTAAAGGCGATCTTAAATACGGCGATAAGCGCTCAAATCCGGACGGCTCCATTTGCCTACATGCACGAACCTTGAGTTTTGAACACCCCACCTCCAAAGAGCGCATTGCTGTTGTGGCGCCACTTCCCAAACTTGGCATTTGGGCGGCGTTCAATCAAGATTAAAGTCCTAGTATTTTTTGAGCAGTGAGGCCAATGATTTTCAAATCTTGGAGCAAGCCTGGTTGCGATAAATAACGCTGATTGATTTCAATTTTTGCAGGCATAATTTCTTCAATGTACGCTTTTTGCGGATCGGCAGCATTGGCCAATATTTCGTTTTCATGGAAATAAGCAAGGCTCGCGTAGTCGGTGATCCCGGGCTTTACGGCTAATATTTTGCGCTGCTCTTCTGTATACATCTCCACATAAAATGGCACCTCTGGACGTGGGCCAACAATACTCATATCGCCTTTGATGACATTCACAAACTGCGGAAATTCATCGAGCTTGAAACGCCTAATGAAGTAACCCGTTCTGGTAATGCGCGGATCTTTGTTGCCAATGGTAATTTGGCTGCCCTTATCTGCATTTGGACGCATCGATCTAAATTTGAGTAGCTTAAATACCTTCCCATTTATTCCGACCCGATCTTGCATATAAAAAACCCCACCTCTAGACTCCAACGCAATGGCGAGCATGAGCAGCAAGCCAAAAGGCAAAAAAACCGCAAGGATCAAAAAAGAAATGCAAATGTCAAAAGTTCTTTTCATCGTATCTTCGTACAAAGCTAAACAAAACTTAAGTTGCTCGCTCCATTCCAATACAAAGACGCCCTCCTCTCTGCCGATTTTCGAATGCAGACTTTTGCGCAATTGCAAAAAGACCTAGAACGCGCTCAATGTGAATTCACCCTTCACGCCGATAATTTTCTGACCGACTTAGCCAAATTACTCGAAAATCTTTCCGTTGAGAAACGCGCACAACTGCTTTATTTAATCGACCTACCAGAAAACAATAAGCACATTTTAGCCTCCGAAGATTACTTTTCAGACCTAGCGGAGCAAATCATTCACCGAGAAGCACTCAAAGTTTTTTGGCGTTCTCAGTTTTCAGCTCAGTAAAAGCTGTTGAAACTCTTTTGAAAATGTTCATATCTCGGGCTGAAAATAAGAAGTCGTTTCAATCGAAATGTTAACTTTGTAAATCAAATTTTTTGTCATGAATTTCATTGCCTCGAGCACTACCCTACTGCGTCACCTTCAAAGTATTTCAGGAGTTTTAAACACCAGCAATACCTTGCCAATTCTCGATAACTTCCTTTTCGAAATTACCGATGGTTTGCTCACCGTTTCTATTTCTGATTTAGAAACTACTATGATGACCAAACTCGAGGTGCAGTCCGAACAAAATGGCAAAATTGCCATCCCAGCTAAGTTATTGCTCGACGTTCTGAAAAACTTACCAGACCAACCTTGTACTTTTAAAGTCAACCCGACTAATTTCCAAATAGAAATCGCCTATGACAACGGTAAGTCGCGCATGGTTGGTTTCAATGGAGAAGAATTCCCGAAAGTACCCGAACTCGCCAACAAAAGCGCCATCAAACTTTCTGGTGCGGTCCTGTCGAAAGCCATCAACAAAACACTTTTTGCCACCGGCAACGATGACCTCCGCCCTGTCATGAGCGGCGTTTTTTGTCAGTTCGCAGGTTCTGAAATCACTTTTGTAGCCACCGACGCACACAAACTTGTTCGCTACAAAAGAACCGACGCCGAAGCCAGCGGAAGTTCTGCTTTTATTTTGCCCAAAAAACCACTCAACCTCCTCAAGTCTAACTTGCGCGGAGACGAAGACATCCTCATGGAATACAACGAATCCAATGCGGTCTTTACGTTCTCTGATTTAGTGTTGGTATGTCGCTTGATCGACGGAAAATATCCTAATTACGAAGCGGTTATCCCGAAAGAAAATCCGAACGTGCTCACCATAGACCGCGCTCAGTTCTTGTCTTCTATCAAACGCGTTTCGATTTTCTCAAACAAAACCACGCACCAAATCCGCCTCAAATTAGTAGGTTCTGAGCTTTCGCTATTTGCCGAAGACATCGACTTCGCCAACGAAGCCACAGAAAGACTCACCTGCAACTACGACGGTGACGACCTAGAAATTGGCTTCAACTCACGCTTTTTGCTCGAAATGCTCGCCAACCTAGATGCAGACGAAATCAAGCTTTCAATGAGTGAGCCAAGCCGCGCTGGCCTACTCACCCCTGCTATTCAAGACAACGCCCACGAAGACATCCTCATGCTCGTGATGCCCGTCATGCTGAACCGCTAATTTTCATGAGCAACACACTGACCAATATTCGCAACCTCTCCCTAGAGGAACTCAAAACGAGTTTTACCGAATTTGGCGAGAAACCCTTCAGAGCCAAGCAAGTTTGGGAATGGCTGTGGCAAAAAAATGCGCACTCCTTTGACCTCATGAGCAACCTCAGTTTGGGCTTTCGCGCTTGGCTAAGTGAACACTACTACATCGACTACATCTCCCTTCAAGACCAACAAATCAGCAAAGACCGCACCATCAAGAGCGCCTTTACCATAGACGACGGCAAGGTCATTGAAGGTGTCCTGATCCCCACGAGCTCGCGCATGACCGCCTGCATCTCTTCACAAATTGGCTGTAGTTTATCTTGCCAATTTTGTGCAACCGGAAGGCTCAAATTATTGAGAAACCTCAGTGCAGGCGAAATCGTTGACCAAGTTGTTTATTTACAACAACAAGCCCAACAACACTACGAACAAAACCTCAGCAATATCGTCTACATGGGCATGGGAGAGCCCTTGCTCAACTACAAAAACGTCTTGCTCTCCATCGATCGCCTCTGCAGCCCAGATGGCCTCGGTATTTCTCCGCGCCGCATCACGGTTTCTACGGCTGGTATTGCCAAAATGATCACTAAACTCGGCGACGACAACGTCAAGTTCAATTTAGCGCTCTCTTTGCATGCTGCCAACGACCTCAAGCGCAATCAAATCATGGAAATCAACGAAAGCAACAACCTCGAGACACTCTCCGAGGCGCTGCAATATTTCCATGAAAAAACAGGTTCAAGAGTCACCTTTGAATACATCATCTTCAAAGATTTCAACGATGACCTCACCGATGCGCGCGAACTTGCCAACTTTGCAAAATGCGTCCCTTGCAAAATCAACATCATCGAATATAACCCCATAGACGACGGTAAGTATCAGCAAGCCGACCCGCGCAAAGTGGAAGCTTTTGCTGAGTACCTGGAATCCCTGAACCTCATCGTCAATGTGCGCCGCAGCCGTGGCAAAGACATCGATGCCGCTTGTGGACAACTCGCCAACAAAAACAAAGCAATCGCCGCTGAAGAGCGTGCCCTGAAGTTTTAAATTCTAAACTGTAACATTTCCCTTGTCTGTTCGTCAAAAAAACGCAATTTCGTTTCCATGATAAAAGCCACCCATCTCCGAAAGGAATTTGAATTGAGTAAACAACAAAGAAAAGAACTCAATACAAAAGACACCTTAGCGCTTGCCGTCAACGACATCAGCTTTACTTGTGAGCCAGGTCGGGTTTACTCCCTCCTAGGCCCCAACGGAGCAGGAAAAACAACCACCCTGCGCATGCTCGCCACCATCCTCACACCAACTTCCGGCAGCATTGAAATCGCTGGTATTGACGCCGTAAAATACCCGCAAGAAGCGCGCAAGCACATTGGTTTTCTAACAGGCTCAACTGGTTTGTACGCACGCCTCACTCCGCTGGAAATCATCGATTACTTCGCCGACCTATACCAAGTAAATACCCAAGACAAAGAAGCGCGCAAAAAGTATTTGTTCGACCTCTTGAACATGAACGATTTTCTGCATAAGCGCATCGGCAAACTCAGCACCGGCATGAAACAAAAAGTATCCATTTGCCGCACCATGATCCACGACCCGAGTGTAGTCATCTTTGATGAACCCACAAGCGGACTAGACGTCATCACCGCCGAAAATATCATCAAACTCATTCGCTCTTGCAAAGACCAAGGCAAAACCGTCATCTTTTCGAGCCATATCATGAGCGAAGTCGATTTACTTTGCGATGACCTCGCCATTGTCCATAAAGGTCAGCTCAAATACAACGACACGATGTCCGCCTTTCGCGCCAATATGGTGGCCAATAATTTAACAGAAGAATTCATCCGCATTGTCCAAATGCCAACTCCACAAGCATGATATTCCGAATTTTCCGCAAAGAACTGCTAGACACCCTCCGCGACCGCCGCACCCTCATGACCATGCTCGTGATACCCATTTTGGTATTTCCCATCACGCTCAACGTTTTCATGGAGATCTCAACCTCTTTTCAAGAAAACGCCTCAGCCAAAACAATGAAAATAGGGGTATTAGGAGATATCAATAAGCGCTACATCAAACAACTTGAGCAAATTCCGGCTGCTGTTGGCCCTAAAAAAATTATTTATTTCAAGGACAGCTTGACCCTTGCCAATGCCGTTACTTCGGATAAAATACAATTGGGTCTGCTGACACCAAAAAACGAAAAAGAATTAAGCGCCGCACAGCAAACCATCACACTCACTTGGCTCTTAGATGCCTCTGAAGTAGGCCGTGCAGAACGTGCTGAGCTCTACGCAGCAAGCCTCAAAGCAAATGCAGAAACTGAACGCTTGCAAAAACTAGGTTTAAGACCAGAGCAAATCAGGCCGCTTGTGGTCAATACCGTCAACTGCGCGAGCGATAAAAAAATGGTGGGCCAACTCGCCGGCGGATTCCTGCCTTACATTTTTATTGCCTTCGGATTTATCGGCTGCATGTACCCTGCCATCGATTTGTTTACCGGCGAGAAAGAACGCGGCACCATTGAAACACTCTTGACCGTACCGGTTTTGCGTTGGAAAATATTGATCGGCAAAATGCTGGTTGTGGTGAGCTCCGGCATGCTTGCGGCGAGCTGTGCTTTACTTGGCTTATTTGTCTCCATAGAATTTCTAGACTTAGCCGACAACAAAGAATTACTCGAAGTGATCCATAGTATCCTGACGCCCTACTTCATCTTGTCGATGTTTGCACTGCTCTTGCCGTTGGTCATTTTCTTTGCGGGCCTCATGATTCCAATTGCTATTTACGCCAAGAGTTTCAAAGAAGCGCAAAGCATCATTACCCCTCTCAATATTGTGGTGGTTTTGCCTTCAATGGTGGGCTTTTTTCCGGGTGTTGCCCTCGATATGAACACGGTATTTATCCCGGTCATTAATGTGGTGTTGGCGACCAAAGAACTCATTGCCGGAACGCTTTCTTGGACTTATTTTCTAAGTGTGTTTGGCATCATGTGCAGTTTGGCATTTGTGGCCATCGCGGTCTCTTACAAACAATTTGGAAAAGAAGCGAATATCTTGAATTAAGCTAATTCAGAGAGCTCCAACCAGCGCAGTGTGGCTTCATCGATTTGATCCACAACCACACCCAAGCGCGCTCCTTTTTCTAAAAGTTGCTCATTGCTGAGATCACCACTAGACAACTCCAAACTCAGCTGTTCTTTTTCGGCCTCAAGCTGCGGGAGCATTTTTTCGATTTGCTCAAATTCTTGCTTTTCCTTGAAACTCATTTTGCGCTGCTTTTCTGCGGGCGCTGCCATGACCTCCGGTGCTTCAACAACAACTTGCTTGCTTGCATTCTTGTTTTCGCGTTGTGCTTGCGCAAGAGCGGTTCTGTAGCTATGGTAATTGCCAGTGATGTCTTTGATGCGACCTTCTCCTTGAAAGACAAAGAGGTGATCGACCATTTTATCCATGAAATAGCGGTCGTGGGACACCACGATAAGGCTGCCCTGAAACAAGCGCAAGTGTTCCTCTAACACCGACATCGCAAAGATGTCGAGGTCATTGGTAGGCTCATCGAGAATGAGGAAGTTCGGATTGAGCATCAGTACCCGAAGCAACTTGAGGCGGCGTCTTTCTCCTCCACTTAGTTTGTGTACAAAATGATAATGCATGTCGCGAGGGAACAAAAAGCGCTCGAGGAGTTGGGCTGCAGACAACTGTCGTCCTTTTTCAAGCGGGATAAATTCTGCTACTTCGCGCACCACATCAATGACTTTCATGTCCGGATCCACCTCGATTAAATCCTGAGAATAATAACCAAAAACAATGGTGTCGCCAATGACAATTTTACCGCTATCTGGCTCCGCTTCAGCGGTGAGCATTTTCAGGAAGGTCGTTTTGCCTGCTCCGTTGTTACCCACAATACCGAGGCGTTCTTGACGCTGAAAATGGTAGCTGAAGTCATCGAGCATCACGCGCTCGCCAAAAGCCTTAGACACTTTGTGGAATTCAACGATTTTAGTGCCCAAGCGCTCCATTTTGATGGGGAGCTCGAGTTCATCTTCGTCTAGGCGTTGCGTAGCGACCTTTTTCAAATCTGAGAAGGCGTCGACACGTGCTTTTTGTTTGGTGCCGCGCGCCTTGGGCTGACGGCGTATCCAGTCGAGTTCTTTGCGAAAAGTGTTTTTAGCCTTTTCAATGGTTGATTGAAGTTGGTCTTCGCGCTCGGCCTTCTTTTCTAAATAGTAAGAGAAGTTCCCTTTGTAGCGGTAGACCGTTTGGTCGGCAAGTTCTAAAATGGTATCGCAAACGACCTCTAAAAAATAGCGGTCGTGGGTCACCATTAATAAGGTGAGTTGAGAAGCAGAGAGGTATTGCTCGAGCCATTCGATCATGTCGAGGTCGAGGTGGTTGGTGGGCTCATCGAGGATTAAAAATTCTGCTTCTGAAAGCAAAACTTTTGCCAGTGCCACGCGTTTCTTTTGGCCGCCCGAGAGCTGCCCTACTTTTTGGGTGATGCCGCTGAGCTTGAGCACAGAAAGCACTTGCTGCACTTTGACTTCTAAATCCCATGCTTGGTGTTCGGTAAGCTCTTGATAGAGGTCGCCGAGTTTGGCTTCGTCATTGGCTAAAAGTGCGTCTGTGTAGGCTTTGATGAGCTTGATTTCGGGGAGGTCGTGGTCTAATACGGCATCGAGTACGCTGAGCTCTGGGTTGAGGTCCTCGGTTTGCTCCATAAAGGCAATGCGCAATTCTTTGCGAAACGTAACCGTGCCGCTATCGGGCGGTTCTAGCCCAAGAAGGCAACGCAACAGCGTAGATTTGCCCGCGCCGTTTTTGGCAACAATAGCTACTTTTTGGCCGTGTTCAATGCCAAATGTGAGGTCAGAAAATAGGAGGCGTTCACCATAAGATTTGGTGAGGTGTTCGACAGAAAGAAAGTTCATAAGTTAACGCAGGCGGTCTAGAGATTCGAGGATTTCTTTGTCTTTTTGAACCCCTTTTAAAGCAAAGTAAGTAAATGGCAGGCCAACAACGGCCATATAATATCCGATGCCAAGCTGGATGCCAACGGCAGACGGAACAAGTACGCCCAAACTCGCCGTTACTAAAATAGCAATGAGGCCAGCGGCGTAAATCCAAAACACGAGGCGGGCCAATCTGAATTGTTTCTTCAGATTTTTATAGGACATCAAGGCGTAATAGATAAAGAGCACAAATAATATCACGAAGTAAAAGAGCACCGAACCTTGTATGTTTTCAACCTTGCCCTGAGCTGTTTTAGCAAATTGAACGCCATAGACGGAATAAGCAAAGTAGCCTTTGTTGGCTGTAAATCCAAAGATTTCAACTCCCGAAAGCAGTGCTGACAAAAGGAGCATGACAATGATAAAATAGGCGGTTTGAATGCGTTGAATCATATGAAAAGGGTATTGCGTTGTTGTCTTAAATAAAAATCTAGGAGTACAATATGAGCCATGGCTGCTACAATAGGTACGGCTCTTGGCACCACACAGGCGTCGTGACGACCTTCAATTGCGTGTGGCTTGAGTTCGCCATTTTGTTGCAAAGTTTCTTGTGGGATTTTGATGCTCGCCACCGGTTTAAAGGCCACCCGAAAGCTAATGGGCATGCCGTTGGAGATGCCGCCTTGGATGCCGCCTGAATAATTCGTTTGGGTGCTGCCGTCGGCATTGAATTGATCGTTGTGAGCAGATCCCTTCATGGAAACCGCTGCAAAACCGCTGCCAATTTCAAAACCTTTAACGGCGTTGATTGAAAGCATGGCCTTGCCGAGTTCGGCATGAAGCTTGTCAAAAACGGGTTCGCCCCAACCTGCCGGAACGCCTTTCAGTATGCAGCGAATGGCACCGCCGGTGGTGTCTCCGAGGGCTTGAAGTTCGGTAACGTAAGCCTGCATTTGGTGTGAAACAGAAGTATCTGGGCAGCGCAAAAGCGAGTTTTCAATTTGCGCCGGCTCGTACCACTGTTGTTCTGTAAGCTGATACGGGCCAATTTGATCGACGTAGCAGCTGCTCTCTACGCCAAGTTTTTGCAAGACCTGTGCCGCTAAAGCACCTGCCACGACGCGGCAAGCTGTTTCTCGGGCGCTGCTGCGGCCACCGCCTCGGTGGTCTCGGATACCGTATTTTTGCTGGTACGTAAAATCGGCATGTGAAGGCCTGAATACGTCCTTGAGTGCTTGGTAATCTTTGGAATGTTGATCGGTGTTTTCGATGAGAAAAGCAATAGGGCTTCCGGTGCTTTTGCCTTCAAAAATACCAGAAAGAAAGGAGACTTTATCCGCTTCTTTTCTTGGAGAAACGAGCTGATTTTGACCCGGCCTGCGTTGGTCAAGCGCCAATTGAATCTGTTGGATATCGATTGGAAAATTGGAAGGAAAACCTTCAATAATGCCGCCAATAGCCACGCCATGAGACTCCCCAAAAGTGGTGAGTTTGTAAATTTGACCATAGCTCGAACCTGACATATCGCAAAGGTAAGGAATTTGGATGGTTAATCTTTTTATATTTGAGCATGCGAATTCTACTATTTTTATTGACTAGCCTGACCCTTTTATGGTCCTGTGCACCTGCACGTTTTGTCGAACCACTCAAAAAAGGTGAGCAAGTGCTCAGCGGACACTTCGGTGGGCCAATGGCTAAAATTCCGGGTATTGGCGTAATCCCTATTCCATTTAGTTCTGTAGGCTACGGCCGCGGCCTCACCGACCAAACAACCGTTTTTGGCAACCTGCACCTCACCTCGCTTGCGTTTGGCGTTGGACAATTTGAATTAGGTGCCTCCCAAAAGCTTTGGCAAACCGACCGCATGGGTGTTTCGGGCCAGCTCAACACCAATTTGTTGATCGATTTCTATACTGGCGCCAACCGCATTTGGCCACAGCTCGATGCCAATTATTATTTCAAATATGGGCGTCAATGGAAACCAGAGCAACTCGAGTTGAGTAAAGTTTACCATCGAAATTACAATTTTGTATATGCTGGTATTTCCAATTGGTTTGATTTCTATGGCACAGAATCACAGGGCAGACCCAACGAACAACTCTGGATTCCGAGTTTGCAATTCGGCCACCAATGGATCAGGCCAAAAATCAGTTACCAGGCCGAAGTGAAGATTTTGGCACCGCTAGAATCCAATGAAAACATCGTAGTGCCTTACCCAAGCATACTACAGAACCGCGGCGCCACAGGGCTTTATTTTGGAATCACTTATCGCTTATAAAGATGAAAAATATTGTAATTATTTTGTTAGTTGGCCTGACGGCCCTTGCTTGTCGCAAGCGTTTGGATGGCTTTTTATTCAATCCGAGTCAGATCGAGAGTTATCAGCTCGATGCCTATCAAGGAGAATTGACTTTAGACTTAGCAGGTGAATTTGGCGTTCCTGACTCCATGATCCATCATTTGGAATGGAACGTAGAACTCGAAGAAGGCACGGCAAAAATGAGCGCTATTTATGTGGGAGATTTGGCTACAATTGCCTCCGATACCGTGATCTTATATTGCCATGGCAACAAAGACCACATGGATTTCTATTGGCCGCGTCAAAAATTATACGCCCATGCAGGCGGGCTTGGCCGTTATGGCGTCTTGATGTTCGATTACCCAAGTTTTGGCCTCTCTGAAGGAAAGTCCAGCGAAGCAAATATGTACCGCACTACAGCGCGCGCAATTGATTGGCTACAAACGCAAGGCTTGCAAAATGAACGCTTTGTGATTTTTGGATTTTCACTTGGATCTGCAGCCGCCTGTGAAGTAGCTGCTCACCCCGCTGACTACGCGCTGTCTCCGAGCAAACTCATCTTAGAAGCGCCTTTTGCCTCGGCAGAAGTCATGATCCAAGATGCAGGGCTTTTATCGATGCCGGGCTCATTTTTAGTCGATCTTCAAATTGACAACGCCACAGAAATCAAAAAGATCAATATTCCTTTGCTATGGATACACGGAGAAGATGACAGTTTTCTAACCGTCAAAAGCCACGGGCAGCCCGTTTATGACAATAAAACCACAGGTTATAAAGAAGCCTATTTAGTGCCTGGAGGCGAGCACGAAACCACACCTTTTGTTTCGGGGTATCAAAACTACATCGACCACATTTCCACTTTTATCCAACTTTAATGTTGGCCAAGCAAAATGATTTTCATGCGTTGCTGTTGTGCGTCATTGCGCGCTTCTAGATAGTAGACACCCGCACTCGCCTCTAGTTGAAGCATGAGGTTTTGATCCGTAGCGAGCCATTCACCAATGCGTTTCCCTTGTGCATCAAACAATTGCAACTGGGTAGCTGCAGGTATATCTGTGATGTACAAAACGCCAGTAGTTGGATTTGGATAAACCGCCAATTGCAAGCCTGTGGTCTCTGCAATTTGTGCGCAATCTTCGATGATCACGGTGAGCTGAGCCGTCCCAACACAACCAGAAGTGGCCTCTACAGCCGTGGCAGTGAGTGTCAAGGGGCCGAGTGCCAATCCAGTCGGATCAAAAGAAAGACCGTTTACGCCCAAACCGCTTACTGTAGCATCTTGCGGTGTCACACTCAAGGCAACTGGGCCATCTTGTGCGCAAAGTACTAAATCGGTGTCGGCAATGGAGAGTCCGACTACAGGTGAAGCTTGAATCACAACTTGTTGTGTTGTGGTATTGGTACCAGCACTGTTTGTAACGGTGAGGCTCACTGTATAAGTTCCCGGTGCAAAAACATTAGTCGGATTTTGTTCAATGGATGTAAAACCGTCGCCGAAGTCCCAAGCCCATGAGGTAGGAAGGTTTTGAGAAAGGTCGGTAAATGAAATTGGCGTGCCACTGCAAAGTACGGTTGGCGTTTGGAATTGTGCAACCGGTGCAACCGTAGGGCCTGCATCATTGTAATAAATCGAAAAATCATCGAAGTAAAAACCATCTTTACGGGTTCCACCGTCAGATTTCAATTGAAAACGCAGTTTCACTACCTGACCTAAATAATCGCTCAACTGAATTTCTTCCTGAACCCAAGTGCTTTGCACGCCTTCCCAAACGGGTTGATTATTGGGTTGCACGCTTCCATTTGCGGACGTACCTGCAACGGTATACAAACCACATTGGCCAACCCAAGTGGCGCCGTTGTCTGTAGACACTTGGAATTGCACGAAGTCGTAATCTGCTTCGATATTCCACTTAGCCCAGAAAGTAAGCTTGGCGGCAACCGCATTTGTGAGGTCTACGGTAGGTACGTAGGTGTAGGTGGTATTGGCATTATTGACGTAATTGCCAGTAGGTGTATCTGTAAATGAACGCGGAGCCGAAACAAAAGTTGAAGTTGTTGTATTCCAGTTGCCCGTCCAGTTGGTAGCTGCTGTGCCGTTTTCAGTCACCTGCAGCGTGTAGGCTCCATAAGTTTTGATGATCGTGTCTTTTTTGATCCAATAGCCGTTGTCTGTCTGGAGGATATACTTGATTTGGTCGCCAAACTGAATGGCCGGATTTAAAGTATAACTAATGGATCCGAGTCCGTTTTGCTGCAAGGCCAAATCATGCACAACCGAGCTGCCGACTGAAACAATGTTTTGTAGGGGCACTATACTGACCGTGACCGGACCGTTTTCTCTGCCCAATCTCCTGGCTTGGTGCGTGAAATTACCACTCAAAGTAGCGATGTTGCTTGGATCTTGATCTGTAGTGACAATATAGATTCCTGCAACATGTGCCAGCACCAAGTTTGGGTAGACCATCTCTTGACATGTCGCAATGATTTCGGAAGATGGTTGCCAAAAAGCGGTACCGACCTCTGGTGTATGGACAAACATGGTGTCTTTGACGCCTACACCGATATCTACTTTGTACATGTAGTCGTCGGAATCTCCTGATGCAGGGTAAAGCGCTGAACTTTTGATCGCGCCATAACCATTGAATTGCACCATCAGATTGGTATATTCTTGAAAGTAATCGTGGTGGTCGGCAAACTCAGCGGTAGTAGTACCGATCGGGAAGAGGATGTCCTCAGCATAAGTATGCGCATTGAAAGCCGTCACAAATTTGTTGTTTTGAACCAACCAACGCATCGCTTGTGTTTCAGGTTCAGAAAATGCAGCTGTACCGCAATAGGTCTCATTAGTCTGCGTAAAGGAGGTGCCTGTAGTGCCCCAACCATAGCTGTAGTTGCGGTTGAGGTCAACACCATAAGAACCGCCAGAATTCAAGCGGCGGTTTTTGCGCCACATGCCGCCTCCATTTGGGTTGGTGGTTTGGTTGTACACGTAGCCATCCGGATTGATACACGGCACAAAATAAAGCTGCATGTGATTGACTAAATAAGTAATTTCTGAATTGGTACCGTAATTCTCGAGCACATACCACATAAAGAAAATGGTTTCCATCAAACTCATCGGTTCGCGCGCATGGTGAATAGCCGTGTACAACACTTTAGGCTCGCCACTTTCGTCTATGTTCGGATTGTCTGAGATGCGCACGTGGTACAAGGGTCTGTTTTGGGCCGTTAAAAAAGTGGAGATTGGCGCTTTGGCAGTGATCAAATTAGGGTACGTCGCCACCATTTCGTCGAGCTCGGCAAGCATTTCTTCGTATTTTAGGTAGCCGCCCATTGTTCCCAAATTGAAATGTGTGGGCACACCAGGATTAATACCCGCGCCTGAAGCGCCTGAACCCGAACAACTGACGTTTTTCAAGCTGCCCGATTCTTTCGTTGCAGGTGCTGCTAAAATCTGAACATAATAAGCCTGAACATCTTCGATCAAAACTTCATAATTGTAATCATAAGCATCCATGATCTGACGCTCTTCTTTGGAAAAATCAGAGATGAAAAAGACCCCCTCTTTGTGGATGCCGTGGTCAATTGTCACACCCAAGTTAGAGAGCTTATTGAGCTCTAACTCATTGGCAAAAACCTTTAAACGGCTGTAATCTTGTGCCCAACTTAAATTGACACAAAGCGCAAAGAAGAAGAAAAGGAGCGTAGTAAGGAGTTTCATATGCTAGCAATTTGAACACAAATAAACAGCATTTTCTGCCAAAACGCAATTTTTTCTACAGCTATTGGCAACCTTCTCGCTTTTAGCAAGTTTAATATTTTGAGATTGCACATGATTGTGTTAAATTTACTCGACCCATGTATTTATTACGGATCCTATTTCTAATCAGCTTTTGTCAGACGCTTTTTGCCCAAGAGCTCTGGATGTACCCAAATCAGGGGCAATGGGACAACCGTATTTTATACAACATGCCGCTGTCTTCCGGACGCCTCTACATTGAAGACCAAGGACTTACTTTTTTTCTGTCCGACGCCACTTTTCACAACCACGAAACGAAAGAAGCACATGAACATCACGAAGGCACCGCTTATCACGCCATCAAACACCGTTTTATTCATGCCCAAACCACCGCTTTTACAGCTCAAGATTCAAGCGCCCACTACCATAATTATTTCATCGGCAACGACCAAAGCAAATGGAAATCCAAAGTACATGGCGTAGGCCAGATTAATGCAGCTGATTTTTTTGCAGGCGGAGACCTCAAATACCTAATTGACAAACAACAATTTGCTTTTCATCTCCAACTCGATGCTCAGACAGATATCCACCAATTCGATTTTGAACTCATCGGTGCCGACTCCCTCTTTATAGATGCTGCGGGGATGCTACACCTCACGCATCAGTTCGGAGAAATTACCTATAGTGCTCCAAAAGCCTGGAACCTGCTCTCCTCCACCGAAAAAATAGAAGTGCCTATTCAATTTGTCATTAGCAATCATATCGTCTCCTTTCAAGTTGACTCCAGCTATGACCCTCACCTCCCACTTTACATCGATCCAAGTCTCACGTTCTCGACCTTTACAGGTTCACCCGTAGACAATTGGGGCTTTACCGCCACACCAGATGTCAACGGCAATCTCTTCGGAGGTGGCATCGTCTTTGGATCGGGCTACCCGAGTACTACAGGCGCTTTTGATGCCAGCTACAACTCAGGCACAGGTTCTTTCCCAATGGATGTCGGGATCACCAAATTCAATGCAAACGGAACCGCCCTACTTTACTCTACCTATCTTGGTGGCAGCGGAAACGAAACCCCTCACAGTATTGTCTGCGCTCCCAATGGCGAGCTCTACGTCTATGGCGTGACCTCCTCTACCAATTTCCCGATGGCAGGCCAATCTTATGACAACAGCTTCAATGGCGGGCCTTATCAGCTTCAAAACTCACTCGAATTCAACGGCTCAGATATCTACATCGCGCGCTTTAACCCGAACGGAACAGCGCTGCTATCTTCTACATACGTTGGTGGCACCAGTACCGATGGGCTCAATGCAGCTAGCTTATTTTACAACTACGGCGACCAATTCCGAGGCGAGATTGTGCTAGACGCCAACCAAAATGTCTACGTTTCAAGTACCACCACCTCGACTAATTTCCCCACCCAAAACGGTTTTCAAACTTTACTCAATGGGGCGCAAGATGCCGTTGTTTTCAAAATGAATCCCGGCCTCTCTCAATTGATGTGGAGCACCTACTTCGGTGGCAGCGGCGCAGAATCTGGCAACTCTATTACAGTTGGCACTAACGGCAGCGTATATGTAGCCGGCGGCACCACCTCGAGCTCACTAGCCATTACCGGCGGTCACGACCTCACCTTTAACGGAGGTAGCGCCGATGGTTATGCCCTGCGCATCAATGCGGCGAGTGGCGCGCTGCAATCGGGTACCTACATGGG
>JANQWC010000026.1:0-11760 GCA_030730025.1 Crocinitomicaceae bacterium | reverse complement strand
ATGCCCTGCGCATCAATGCGGCGAGTGGCGCGCTGCAATCGGGTACCTACATGGGGCAGTCCGAATACGACCAAACCTATTTTGTGCGCACCGACATAGACAACGCGGTTTATGTCTACGGCCAATCACAATCTTCTTGGGCCATTACACCTGGGTGCTATGGCAACGCCAACTCTGGGCAGTTTTTGCGCAAATACGCCCAAGATTTGTCCGTTACCAACTGGACCACCATGATTGGCGCCGGAACTGGCAATGTAGAAATCTCTCCGACCGCCTTTCTCATTTCTGACTGCTACGACATCTATCTCGCTGGTTGGGGTGGTCAACTCAATCAACTCTACGGACAGGCCTCGTTTTCAACCACCAATAACTTTCCTGTTACACTAGATGCCTACCAACTCAATACGAACGGCTCTAATTTTTATGTTGCTGTCCTCGACCAAAACGCAAGTGCGCTCAAATATGCCACTTTTATGGGCGGCATCACCAGTAGCTCTAACCACGTAGACGGCGGCACCTCGCGCTTTGACAACCAAGGGCGCATTTACCACGCCGTATGCGGAGCCTGCAGTGGCAATGCTTTTGGTTTTACCAGCACACCAGGTTCTTGGTCGCCAACCAATCAGAGTACCAACTGCAATTTAGCTTGCTTCAAATTTGAACTCAATACAATTGAAGCCATAGCCGCACAACCAGCACCGCTCATTTGCATTCCACAAAGTGTCTTCTTTGACAACAACTCTCAAAATGCCAACTCATTTTTCTGGGACTTCGGCGACGGCAACACCTCCAATGCCTATGAGCCTATTCATGCCTACCTCACACCAGGGGTTTACGACGTTTTGCTAGTTGCTTACGATTCTACAGGTTGCTTTACGCCAGATTCCGTAACAGTTACAGTAAATATCGGCTCCTTCACTGCCGGAGCCATTCAACCAACAGCTAGTATCTGTGCTGGCGATTCCTATCAACTAGAAGCCTTTGGCGGCAGCACCTATGCTTGGTCTCCGGCAAACGTGCTCGATAACCCAAGTAGCCCTACCCCAACAGCCACAATTTTCAATACCACAACTTTTTCTGTAATCGTTTCGGATTCCTGCGGATCAGATACCTTAACGCTTACCCTTGACGTCAGCATCCCAAGTATTACACTCCCCAACGACACCACTATTTGTATTGGCGAAAGCGTCAACATCAGTGCAACAGCCAGTGGCAATATCAATTGGTCGCCAGGAAACTTTTTAAACACCACCACTGGCGCTAACGTTGTTGCAACACCACAAAACAACATCACCTACACCGCTACGGTAACCTCAGGCATTGGCTGCACTGCCCAGGACTCCATCAGCATAGAAGTCTTTAACAATCCGCCGCAGCCCCAACTCATCGATAGCGTCAATCTTTGCTACGGCACCAGCATGCCCCTCACGGCTGCAGGAGGCACAAGCTATTTTTGGTATCCCAACAACAACCTTGTTGGTGCCAACAACCAAACCGTTCAAATTAGCCCTTTACAAGGTCAATATTACTTCGTAGACGTCACCAATAGCTGCGGAACCGAATCCGACTCCGTTTGGGTCTCCATTCTAACAGCCAATATTATTGCCGGAAACGACACAATTGTTTGTCCAGGCCGCCCAGCTAATCTTTGGGCTAGTGGCGCGCTCTATTACGAATGGAGCCCAAGTGCCAACGGCTCTAGTGCCAACGGCGCACAAGTCAGTGTATTGCCTCCATTTAACACAACCTATATGGTCATCGGCACCGACGCGCAGGGCTGCCAAGACTCCGCTTACGTTCAAGTGAATTTATTTCAACCCGCCTTTGTGAGTGCTGGTTCAGATATTTTTGCTGTGCAAGGCGACGTCATTCAACTCACCGCTGATCCATCTGGGCCCGGCGCCTTTTTGTGGTCACCGCCAGATGAAGTCTCTTGCCCTACTTGCCTATCTACGGTTGTGACACCCAATCAAAATGCCATTTACACCGTATATTTTACCGATCAAAACGGCTGTACGGCACAAAGCCAAGTTCACATCTTCTTTGACCCTTTCTTTTATGTCCCAAACACCTTTACGCCTGACGGCGATATGTTCAATCAGTATTTTAGGGTTATCGGAGGCAATTACCTAGAAGTTGAAGTCAGTATTTACGACCGCTGGGGTGAACTCATCTATGAATTCACAGACCTCAAAGACTACTGGGATGGCAGCTACAATTTCAGGCCTTGCCAAGATGGTACCTACACCTGGAAAATCATCTACACAGACTACCAAAACAGAAAAGAAGTCCTTACTGGCCACGTCAATTTGCTTCGCTAAAGCAGATTTGCAGTAACTTTGAGACATGTCAGTTCAAATACAAGCATTCACCTTTAACGGCTTTCAAGAAAACACCTACGTGGTGTCAATGGGCCAAGATGCCGTCATTTTTGACCCAGGCTGCTATACCCGAGAAGAAGAAGCCCAACTCTTTGCTTATATCAACGAAAACAGCCTAGACATCAAGGCTATTCTCTTTACACACGCCCATATTGACCATATTTTAGGTGCCTCATTTTGCCAAGAACGCTTCCAAGCGCCAGCTTATCTACACGCTGCTGACCAACTCACCTGGGAGTCCGTGAAGAGTTATGCACACGTTTATGGCTTTGAAAATTACAAAGAAGCAGAGGTTCCAATTTATCTGCTAGAAGACCAAAAAGAAATAACCTTTGACTCCTTAACGTTTAAAGTTTACCACACGCCAGGACACGCCCCTGGACATGTCGTTTTCTATCATGAAAGTGGCTTTGTCATTAATGGTGATGTCTTGTTTAAAGGAAGTTTTGGCCGTGTCGATTTACCAGGTGGAGATCTCGAGACCCTCAAAAAGAGTATTTTTGAGATCATGTTCAAATTTCCGGAGCAAACGGTCGTTTACTGCGGACACGGACCAGCTACTACAATAGGTCAAGAAAAACGAACCAATTATATCCTCGAATTTTAGCATGCGCATTGGCATCAATACCAGATCCTTACTTGGCCAAAAAATGGAAGGTTTTGGTAATTACACGCTTGAAATTGTCAAGCGCCTCACCATTGCGCACCCTGAACACACCTTCATTTGCTACTTTGACCGTCCGGTAGATCCGCAATTCAGCTTTGGGTCAAATGTCATCTGTAAGAGCGTTTTTCCGCCTACCCGACATCCATTTCTTTATATCATCTGGTTTCAATGGCGCTTAAAAAGAGCCATCCAAAAAGACCAACTCGATGTCTTTTGGTCACCCGACGGCATGTTTCCTCTTGGCATGAAGACACCGGTGCTCGCCACCATCCACGATCTCAATTTTGAACATTTTTCGCAAGACCTCCCAAAATGGGTAGCTTGGTATTATAAAAAATACTTTCCTCGCTTTGCGAAAGCCGCTGCTCAAATTGTTACCGTTTCCAATGCGACCAAACATGATATCGTAGCGCGTTATCAAACGCCTGCAGAAAAAATAAACGTCATTTACAATGGGGTCAATACGCAATACAAACCCATTTCCAACCAAGAAAAAGAAACTATCCAGCAGCAATTGGGCTTCAATGACCCTTATTTTTTGTTTGTAGGCTCGCTCCACCCGCGAAAAAACATCCATCGCTTGCTTCAGGCGTTTCAATTGTTTGCTCAATCTGACAGCACCGTTCAACTCGTTATTGTCGGAGCCGCCATGTGGAAAGACCAATCCTTTGAAATAGAAACGAATCTTGCCAAGCGGATCCATTTCAAAGGACATATTGAAACAAAAACACTTGCAGCCATCATGGGGGCGGCAACAGCGTTTGTTTACGTTCCTTATTTTGAAGGATTCGGTATGCCTTTGGCCGAAGCCATGGCTGCGCATACACCGATTATTGCCGGCAATCAAAGTTGCTTACCCGAAATTGCTGGCCCTGCAGCATTGTACGTCGATCCGTTTGATGTCAATTCAATTGCAAATGGCATGCACCAACTGAAAAATGATGTAGCTTTGCAGACCCAATTAGTGGAGGCTGGTCAGTTGCGCGTAAAAGCCTTCGATTGGGATCAGGCTTCAAAACAAGTTTGGCAAGCCCTACAAAAATTGGTCTCGTAGTTCAACGGATAGAATAAGCGTTTCCTAAACGTTTGATCCAGGTTCGATTCCTGGCGAGACCACTCCTTACTTTACCTTTTGGGTGATCAGTAGTTTGTCTATCCGAGGGCCATCTTTATCGAGCACCTCAAATTCAAGATCATTGATCGTGATTTTATCCCCCACTTCGGGAATTTCATTTTTCTTGAAAATAAAAAGACCCGCAACCGTAGCGTATGAGTTTTGCTCATCAGTCAGTAAGACGTCAAAGTACTTTTCAAAATCAAAGATGGAATATTGGCCATCGACAAACCAAGATTCTTCGGTGCGCTGAACAATTTTGTATTCGTCTTGGTATTGTTCTGTGGACTCGCCTACCAATGCATCGAGCATGTCGTCCATGGTGATGATGCCTTGCACCGAACCGTATTCGTCTACCACAATACCGTAATGATTGCCTTCGTTTTTGAAGGACTCTAACACTTGATAAGCACTTGTGTTCTCATTGAAGTAGATTGGTTCTTTGATGTAATTCACGACCTGAAAATCTTGCTCGGTGTGGCCGCCAAATAGGTCTTTGAGCAAGATGATACCCGTGATGTCGTCGAGGTCATTGCTCGAGGAAACCGGATACGCGGAGTGCTTTTCTTCATCTATTTTCTGACGGATTTCCTGCCAAGTTTCACCTTCTTTAAAAAACACAACCTCGCTGCGGTGGGTAAACAAAGATTTGACCTTGCGGTCTCCCAATTCAAAAACTCGCTCCACAATAGAGTGCTCGATGTCTTGGATTTCTCCACCCTGCGCACTCTCTTTCAAGATCGATTTAATTTCTTCCTCTGATACGGCTTGGTCGGTAGAATCATTGAGCCCGAGTATGCGTACAAACAAATTATTGGTAGCGGTGAGCAGCCACACAAATGGCCCTGTCAGCAAAGCTAACATTTGCATCGGGCCAGCCATAAAAGTGATGATTTTTTCGGGAAAAGCCATGCCGATTCGCTTTGGAACAAGCTCGCCGAGCACGATCGAAAAATAGGTGATCGTGACAACGATAATACCCGTAGCTAATTCGTCACTGTAAGGTTCAAGTGCGCTTACTTTATCCAGTAGACCTATCAGATCGTTGGTGAGGTTCTCGCCAGAATATACCCCCAATAAAATGCCGATGAGGGTAATACCAATTTGTACTGTGGAAAGAAAGCGAGTTGGTTTTTCTGAAAGTTCGAGCGCCTTACGCGCCTTTTTATTACCTCTTTTACTCGCTTTTTCTAATTTGTAACGCTTGGAGCTCACCAATGCCATTTCTGACATAGAAAAAACCCCATTTATAAGCACTAAAAGAATGATAATCAATAATTCCATAGTGCGAAATTACACAAATTAAAGTCGAGACTTTCTCAGAACGCTTAGATTGTTACATATCTAACTTATAAACATCGCTGAGTGTCTCGTTGTCTTTGAGTGTAACTTTCAAATCGCGGATCATGCCGTCGTGAATGTCATAAACCCAACCGTGTACGTGTACTTCCTGGCCGCGCTCCCAAGCAGCTTGTACAATCGACGTTTTCCCCAAATCTAAGACTTGTTCAAATACATTCAGTTCCACAAAACGGTCAAAACGACTGGCCTCGTTTTTGATTGCATCGAGTTCCGGACGGTGAAGGCGATAGACATCTTTGATGTGGCGGATCCAGTTGTCTATCAGGCCAATGTGCTTGTTGGTCATGGCAGCTTGCACACCACCGCAACCATAATGCCCACACACGATGATGTGCTTGACTTGCAAAACATTCACCGCATAATCGAGCACCGATAACATATTCATGTCAGAATGCACAACCATATTGGCGATGTTGCGGTGCACAAACACCTCACCTGGTTCTGCACCAATGATTTCGTTGGCTGGCACGCGGCTATCTGCACAGCCAATCCAGAGAACCGGTGGTTTTTGACCAATTGACAACTTTTCAAAATAATCAGGGTCTTTTTCAAGTTTGCCCGCAACCCATTTCTTGTTATTTTCTAATAACTGATTATAAAATTTTTCCATTACAAATTGATAAAAGTGATTTGTTGACGCCCTTCTTGTTCGGCGTTGAATTTAAATTCTTGCAGAGACTCCAATACATCTATATCGATGCTCTTGGTTCTCGATGCATCTATGATGATGCGTTTATTTTTGTTGTGTTGGAGCGCATCTAGAATGCCACCCTTGTTCAAAAAAGTAACCTCTTCGGACAAAATAATTGTGCACTCCTCGTTGGTTTCTTCTTTGGTAAAATGGTTTTGAAAATTGCGCTTGAGGATGTAAAAGATGGAAATCAGGATTCCAATTCCGATTCCTTTGAGCAAATCGGTCAATAAAACAGCAACGATTGTCGAGACAAAAGGAATAAACTGAGACAAGCCTTTCTGGTACATCTCTACAAACAAGGACCATTTCGCTAGTTTGTAACCCACTAAAACCAATACAGCAGCCAATGCGGCTAAAGGGATTAGGTTGAGTACACTGCTCAAAAAGAGAATAGAAATCAATAGCAAAACCCCATGTACCACTGCAGCTAATTTAGATTGCCCCCCAGCTGCAATATTTGCTGAGCTTCTGACAATAACCTGCGTAATAGGTAAACCTCCAATCAGGCCACTCACCAGATTGCCAATCCCTTGTGCTTTCAATTCACGATGTGGATTGGTTTTGTGTTTTTTAGGGTCTAATTTATCTGTGGCTTCTAAACTTAAGAGGGTTTCTAAACTTCCCACAATAGCCAAGGTAACGGCCACTATCCAAACTTTTGAATTGGAGATTTGAAACCAATCTGGGCTATGAAAAATACTTTTGAGTTGTTCAAAGGAGGTCAAGCGCGGCACTTCAACCATATGCTTGCCGGCAACCTGCAGCGAACCAAGTAAAAACTGGTTGGTTAGAATACTCACCACTACCACCACCAATGCCCCTGGAATATACATAGCCCATGCTCTAGACTTGACCCACTTGGTATCAAAAACCAGTAATATGAGCAGTGCCAAAAATCCAAGAATGATGGCGCCCGGCTCAAATGCGTTTAAGGCGTAAAACAATTCAGTAAACGTATTGTGCCCATCGAATTGCCAAAAAGATTCGTCGCCAAAATAATCTTTGTCATAGCCCAACAGGTGTGGTATTTCTTTCAAGATGAGCGTGATGCCAATGGCTGCCAACATGCCTTTGATGACCGCAGTAGGAACATAATTGGCCAAGACGCCGAAACCAATAAAAGCCAAAACAAACTGAATAAGGCCTGCCAAAACCAATGAAAGCAAGAAGGCTTCAAAAGAACCTAAGTCACTTAAGGCAGCAAGGACAATGGTGATCAGGCCAGCGGCAGGACCAGAAACACCCAGCCTAGAACCAGACAATAAAGCCACGATGGTGCCTCCAATGATACCAGCAACTATACCGGACATGACATTCGGCAAACCTTCTTGGCCTACAATATTCGTGGAGGCAAAACCAACCCCCAAACAAAGCGGCAAAGCCACTAAAAATACAACTAAACCTGCAGGAAGATCTTGCTTCCAAAACTTAAAAAATGCTAACATGTACTTGAATTAATGAGTGAATAAATATCAGACATTAAGCACACGGAGGTCTAAAAGATCGGTTCTTATGGCCTATGAAAAGCGCCGCGTTATAACAAGAATAGGCCCCTTTGGAAGAATTCAAGTTGACAATATGAAATGCAGTGATGGCATGATTGAGATCTATATACTCGTCTAAGAATTTCACTTCAAAAGCATCGTCAGATTCTTCATTCTCCTGACTTTCTTCCCAAACCAATAACTGCTGATCTATTTTCAAAATGGGAAGCACTGCCGTACAAACCGCTTTCATGACAAAAAGCTGAATCATGGCAAACAAGAAGACCTTTCCCAAATTTGGCATATGACAAATATAAGGAAAGTTTATATCAAATACTTCGCTAAGAACCGCCGTTCTTTGCTATTTGATCACGCCCAATTCTTTACCAACTTTGATAAAGGCAGCAATGGCTTTGTCGAGGTCAGCTTGGGTGTGCGCAGCAGAAATTTGTGTGCGGATACGCGCTTGCCCTTTGGCAACAACTGGATAAAAGAAACCAATTGCATAAACACCCTCAGTAAGTAGGCGATTGGCAAATTCTTGCGAGAGCGCAGCGTCATACAGCATGATTGGCACAATTGGCGAGCCACCAGGCTTGATGTCAAAACCTGCTGCAACTATGCGTTCTTTGAAATAAGCGGTATTGGCTTCTAAACGGTCACGGAGTTCTGTTGTTGCGCTTAACAAATCGAATACTTTAATAGATGCGCCTACAATTGCCGGTGAAAGCGAGTTCGAGAAAAGATAAGGACGCGAGCGCTGACGCAGCATTTCGATTACTTCCCTCTTACCTGTTGTATAGCCGCCCATAGCACCGCCTAACGCTTTGCCTAGCGTACCTGTAACGATATCTACTTTGTCCATAACGCCAAAATATTCTGGCACGCCTCGGCCTGTTTTGCCAATAAAGCCAGCCGAATGACATTCGTCGGTCATCACCATTGCGTCGTATTTGTCTGCCAAAGCGCAAATTTGATCCATTTTGGCGAGGTCTCCATCCATGGAAAAAACACCATCTGTAACAATAATACGGTGTCTTTGCGCTTGTGCTGCTTGGAGCTGCGCTTCTAAGTCCGCCATGTCGGAGTGCTTGTAACGATAGCGCGCTGCTTTACACAAACGGATGCCATCGATGATAGAGGCATGATTCAATTCATCGGAAATGATGGCGTCTTCTTCGGTAAAAAGTGGTTCAAAAACCCCGCCATTTGCATCAAAGGCCGCAGCATATAAAATGGTGTCCTCGGTACCATAAAACTCGGCAATTTTGCGCTCCAAAGTTTTATGGATATCCTGTGTGCCGCAAATGAAACGCACAGAAGACATCCCGTAACCGTGCGTATCCAACGCATCTTTAGCCGCTTCTACAACTTCTGGATGAGAAGACAAGCCAAGGTAGTTATTGGCACACATGATCACGACCTCTTCACCACTGCTTACAGTGACATTCGCGCCTTGAGGCGAAGTAATGATGCGCTCTTTTTTAAGTAGGCCATTTTGCTCGATTTGTTCTAGTTCGTTGCTGAGATGTGTTTTGATTTTACCGTACATCAGGATTTGATTTTTTTAGATATCAATTGAAATAATAATTTCGCTTCTTTCTCATTGAGTTTTTTGCCGAAGCGGACTTTCTGGTGAAAATAATCGAACTCAAAACGTTCGCCACCATTGATCCAGGGTGAGCTTTCCCAAAGTGCTTGAAAGCTTCCTTCCTTCGGGATTTCAAACTTTAAATTCTTAATATTTTCAAAGTAATAAGGCACGGATTTGCCAAAATGCAGAAACGATTTTTTGAGATAAAAAGCATCAGCATCTATTCTGATGTATTCCTGACCTCGGATATTCCAAAAGAAACTCATGGTTACCCTCCAGGCATAATACAACCAAAAGACCAAAAATATCCACAAGATCATTTCTTCTTGACCTTTGAGCTTCATGACATTCAGCGCCCAGATGACTGTTCCGCCGATGGCATACCACATACCCAACCAAGCACCCATTATTGCTGAGATCCAGACATTTTTAGACGGATCAATGACAATGGTTGTTTTGTCTTTTTGATCATTAAAGCTAATTCGATTTCCTATCCACTTCACGCTACAAAATTAAACGAAAAAAGCCCCGCTTTTCAACGGGGCTTTCATAATTTTTATCTTCTTAAAAATGCCAGAGGTTGTGCTCCCAATCGCGGATACTTTCTTTGACTTTTTCAGCTTCGTATAAAGCATCTACACCAAATTTGTAATCCTCGATTTCACGATCAAACTTGTCTGACACACGGTAAATCGTTGAAGAAAACTTACGCTTCCAGAAAAGGTCATCAAAAGACATCCACTGTGCATCGTTCTGATCATTGTACACATAATAGTTTACAATAACGTTGCGCAACTCGTCAAAATACAACCAGAACATTTCGAGTTCTTCTACACGACCTTCGTATTCTTTAAAGCCACCGTCGCCCATTACCAAAGGAAAACCTTTTTCGTTGTAGAATAACAAACTACCTCTAGAAGAAAGCTCACCAGAAGCTGGCGCCTGAGCTTCAGCATATTTAGCAACAGGAGCAATAGCAATTATTCGCTTATCTAATACAGAACGCTCTTTATCAAAATACCAATCCTCCTTGACATGATATGCTACAATATTACTTGAATTTAAAAACATTGTAATCCTATCAGCTCTAACGAAACCACCAACTTTGGTTTGATCCCATAAACGCTTTAATTCTTCGTATGGATAACGACCTAGTTCCTCGTAGTCTGAATTTGGATTCTTCGCATCAAGAGAGTCTAAAAATTCATCTAAAGTCTGATTGGTTTTTTCAACAAGCCATTTATCTTCTGAAAACTGACGAGTAATAGAAACCATTTCTCCATTTCCTTGACACGTTATAACTGAGTTTACCTCTTCCTTATAACTTTTGCTATCAAAATAGTCATTCTGTCCCTGGCGATTGATTGGATACTTAAGAGAATATCCATCTTCATCTCCAGAAGTATAAAAAGGACTATTAACACGGTAAACTGTTAAATCACCCAAAATTATATGGCGCTGTATAATGGTCCAAAGTGACCATCTTTTATCATCTTTGAGCCAAGATTGGTCATCGATTTCTGCTGCACTCTTAGGCTTATAAACAGAGCCTTCTAATTCTGAATAATCAAACCAATCGTATGGGAAAAAGATATCGTGGTTCATGGTCTCACGCGCATCGATGCGAGAGAACACACGCTTTTGCCATGCTACATCACTAGCACGTACATATTCGTACTCTACTTTTGCACGAACAGGAACTTCCTCTTGAATGGCAACTCCATCTACAACGCCTCCAGGAAGCGTGTTGTATGGGCCGCGTTGCGGACGATCTTGAGCGTGAATCGCAAGTGTCAAGACACTAACAAAAACCAACAATACATTTTTCATAATAAGAGATTTAATTATGGCTTAACAGTAAAGGCAAATTCTTTGCTGGACGCACCTCCAGTACCATTGTATTTAACAATTACTACCACTTTAGCGCCAGCTTTTGCTTTTTGAACTGCAGATGCTGGAATAACAGATCCGCTAAACGATACTGGTGCGTCATTACCTACTGTTAACTCGCCACCGGTAACATTGAAATTAGCTTTAAGAGGACTATCCTTTAAAACTAAAGTAATACGTGCTCCAGAACTCTTTTTAATTGAAGGATCTAAAACCTCAGGTTTAGGGAAAGGTTTAACTTTATATTTCACAACAGCATAAGACTTAGATTTTCCATCTTTATCCTTACCCATTAATGTCATAGTTAATGAAGTACCAGACCCTGGATCAACTTCAAAACCATCATATTTAACGCCTTCGTCAACCCAAGATTTTTTGGTTTTCTTCGCACCTGGACTACCCGAGAGCACAATATCAGAACTTAAAGCCCCAGCAACAACAGGAACAACTTTATTGTTATAATTTCTGTACAAAACAGCCATTTCAGGAAGCGAAATAGAACCCTGAGGTTTAACTACTGCTACTTTCCATTCCCAATCTCTTTTGTAAGGAACGCCAGATTTATTGACGATGG
>JANQWC010000025.1 GCA_030730025.1 Crocinitomicaceae bacterium | reverse complement strand
AACAATTCCTTGCCGATCCAAGTCAAAAAGAAAAATTCACAGAGTTAAAGGCTTCAATTGCTAGCGGAAACCTCCTTGCTTATGAGGCAATTGCTGCATTTGGCAACGTCAAGTAAGACGCGTGCTAACTTAAAATTTCAGCAGCTCGAGGGTTTGTAGTACATCCTCTCCTTTGTAGATACGCAACCAATAAACAGCTGCGCGTTGTGCCGTCAGGTCTAGGCTTGTTTCATAAGTGTCCGAAATTGGTCCTTTTTGAATGACTCTTCCCTGTAAATCGCAAACGACATACTGACAATCTTTGGCTAAATCTTTATTGGTACTAATGATAGAAAACAAGCCATTGCTCGGGTTGGGCTGCACACTGAATTCGATATAAGGTGGGTCCGGCGGCAGCGGTATCACGTTAAAGACTGCTGTAAAAGTCTGGTTGCTCTGATTGACATACACTTCGAGGCTATCTGACAAGCTATCAAGGATATTTGCCGCGGGCAACCAATGCGAAAATACATAGCCCGGTGCAGCAACTGGTTGCAGGTAAATCGGTACGCCATCAAAATAAGTTCCAGACCAAGGATAGCTCGTTGGCTGGATTGTGTTGAGGTGGATCTGGCCCGCCATTTCAGGGTATACTTGCAGACTGACTTGTACTTTTTTGGTCAGGTTGAATTGAGCGCGCAGTTGGTTGAACACAAATGTAGAGCGACAAACCAATTGATCTCTAAAGATATTGTGGTTTTCTTCAAAGGTAGCCATCTGACCTGCAATGTTGTTGGGGTCGCCCCAGCGTGCAAATTGCTGCGGCATCTCGGGTAGCATTGATTCGTAAAAAGACTGCTCGGTGGCAAGGAGTTGTTCTTGGCGGTAGCTCGTATTCATTTGGTCGGCAAATCGATTGATGAAATAATTGCGGTAAGCCAAATTTTCAATGCTTTGTTTCCAGATATTGATATACGGGTTGTCTTCGGATTGCCCCATCATGTAGGCGATGTGGTTGTCGGTGCAGTTGGTCCAGCCGTTAGGTTGCATCGATAATTCGAGGTCGATGAGCGCAAAGCGCCAACGCTTTTGGCTGGCATCTGAGCGGTAAATTTTGATGTTGTTGCCCGGCCAGTCTACATTGCCCATCCAAGACTCCGCAATGATGTAATCGGTGTAGTGTTTGAGATCAAAGTATTGGTCTGCATCTTGCCAATAAGTGGGCGACGACGGGGCGAGCGCATTGAAGTTGTTGTAGTCGGCCCAAAAATTGTCGACATCGCCTTCTACAGCACGCAAAACGAGATTGTACCAATAACTCAAGGAAAGGAGCTCAATGGAGTCTCGAGTGGCGTTGTCGTGTTGTTCAAAGTACTCCTGGTTGAATTTTTCGCGCAGTTCATAAAGCCCAAAATAGGCGCCGTTGATATACACACTCACGGGGCGATAACTCGAGTAATAATTGGCCGACCCCTCGCTCATCATGCGTACCTGACTGGCGTCTTTGTAAGGCAAGTTGAGGTATTGATTGGAGCCGTTGCGCAAATAGATGTCGCTGTAGAGTGTTCTGTTTGGTCTGTCTGGTAAAAGTGGGAACGCAATCGGTTTGTCTCCGAAAGTACCGTGCGTAAAGCTCAAGCGAAAGGAGTGCTGTGGCTGTGAACGACTGCCGCCTGCTCCGCCATCCATGCGCAATGCTGTTTTGGTTTGGTGCAATATGGGATGGGTTTGCCCAGTATCTAAGAGCACAGCATACGCCGGCTTGACCCAGTCTGTCCACCAGTTGTCGAAAATACCCGTAGCACCAAAAAGGTTTTCATTGGGTGTGTTGACCAATAGAATGGGTGTAGTGTGCGAAATGCCAAATAAATATGTAGCGACAGCTTGCTCACTTGGCAATAGATTAGTGTTGTTCAATGGAAAAACTTTTGCGCGCAAAACTTGGTTGCTACTGACTGATATTGGGCCAACATAAGTGGCAGAATTGATAGTAGGGTCTTGTCCGTTGATGGTATAAACGAGCTTGCCTACCGTATTTGGAATATTCGTTGAGATTTGAACACTTTGCAAGCCATTGTAGATTCCGCTAGCCAAGCTAATTTGAGGGCGGGTTAGCGTATCGGAAAAGATTTGGTTGCCGTTGTTGCTGAGGCCTGGGCTTGGGCTCATCCAGGTGAGGTTGGTACTGCCGTTCGGAAAGCGCCCTACTGAAATATCTGGTTGCGGGCACCTGATTTCAAGCTGATCTTGAAGTTGGTTACTGGTATTGAAAAGATAGACGTGTTCTCCGTTGCCATCTAGCTTGAAGTTTGTGTGTAGTTGTTGTCCTTGCAAGGGTAAAAAATCGGACTCAAGTTCGGTGAGTGAGGTCTGAATGAGGGCGATATCGATATAGTCATAAAACTCTCCGTTGGTGCTGGCGACTTGAAAAGAAAGCGAAGAAATAGGCCCCGCAATTAGCCCTGCTGCCTGCATTTCGCTGGCTAAAATGAGCATTTGGTGTCGGGCGCCCCAATACCAATTTCCGTAAGGAGCAGGATATTCTGTATTGCCATTGGTGCTTGTTCCATTGCCTATAATAGCATTGTTGAGTTTGATATTAGGTCTTCGGTAATATGTTTGACCCGTATTATTGCTGCAAGCAGCAGCTGAGCCATCAACAAAATTAGCCACACAAGAAACGAAGGGTGTGGCGCTTTGATAAAACACCGAGTTTTCTGTGTAGCCTGAATTATTGTATGAACAAACATTGACGATGATATTTGAGCTGCCATCCCAGTTAAACGATTGGCTAAAAGGGTGTGTGTTCCAGCTAACGACAGGCTGAAAACTAGTGGTGTTGGCTGTAGGCGTAAAGGGGGCGCTGCCGTAGCGGTCTTTGCCGCTGCAAAATATGCGCAAAAAAGACTGAGAGGGGATATTGAGGCTTGGGAGTACCCACGCATTGAGTCCATTCAATTGATCGGCTAATTTCCAATTCTCGAGATTTACGCTTGAGCTACCGTTGTTGTAGAGTTCGATCCAGTCGGGTGCGTCGCCGTTTTCATCTTGAACTGCGAAAGCATTTTTGTTGCAAGCTTCGTTTAGTAACACTTGCGCATCAAAAGACCCGAGAAAGCAAAAAATAACAAAAGTTTGTAAAAATCTCATAAGGCGAATTTACAAAAAAAAAGCCCGGCAAGTGCCGGGCTTCTAAAGTGTTCAAAGAGATCTGTTTATTGAATGATCTGAATGGCTTTGCGTACCACTGCATCTTCACTTTGGAGTTCCAAAATATAAGAGCCATTGGCAAGCTGATTGGTCAATACTTGGTATTTACCTTCACCCATTGTAGACAACTCAAATGCTACTTTCTGACCAAATTGGTTGAAGAGTACAACTGAATTGAGCGCAGGGCTTGCAATGAAGAATTGGCCGTTGCTCGGGTTCGGGAAAATCTGTACGTTGTTGAGGTCGTTGATTTCTAGCCCCACCAAAGAGTTCACCACAATAGAATCTGTGTAAGTACATCCTACAGAGTCTGTGATCGTGACAACGTAAGTACCACCGTCGAGGTTGGTGAGGTCTTGTGTGGTGGCGTTGTTGTCCCAGCTGTAAGTGTAAGGGCTAGATGCACCGCTGACAATAATGTCAATTGCGCCATCGGCACCAAAAACTGCAGGTGTAACTGCTGCACTCACAGACCATGCTGCTGGTTCGTTGACGCTAGCCGAAGCTGAAGTACTACAACCATACGCATCGGTAATGACAACAGAATAGCTTCCTTCGCTAAGACCTGAAAGAACAGTGCCAGATGCAGTAGAACCTGCCCAGTCATAAGCGTAAGGGGCTGTTCCGCCAGTGGCAGTTACGGTTACGCTACCTGTACCTGAACCATAGCAAAGTGGGTTAGATGCGCTGGCTGTTGCAGCGAGATCAGATACAGCAAGTACTGTAGTGACCGTGTCTGTACAACCCAACGCGTCAGTGACTACACAAGTGTAAGTGCCCGGGCCCACTGAAGTCACGTATGTGCTCGTGTTACTCGTGCCGGTCCATTGGTAGGTATAAGGCGCCACACCACTAGCAGCGGAGATTTCTAAGTTGCCTGTTTGTGCGCTGTTACAAAGTACGTCTGTACCGTTCGCTAAGGCAGCTAAGTTAGATAACTCAGTGAGGGTATTGGAAATGATGACCACACAACCGGTGGCATCTGTAACAGTACATTCGTAGGTTCCGGCTGGTACGTTGCTCAAGGCAGGCGTTGTAGCTGGGTTGCCTGTCCAAGTGTAGGTATATGGTTCCACACCCTGGCTTGCATTGAGCGCGATGTTACCCGTAGACTGACCACCACACGTGATATTTTGTGCAGTTGCAGCAACCGTAAGGTTAGACAAACTTGGTACAATGACACTAACCGTTGCAGGGCAGCCGTTGATATCCGTTAAAATACATGGATACTGACCTGCAGCTACGCCGCTGATGTTAGCAGCAGTAACGCCATTTGACCACAAGAAGTTGACTGTTCCTGTACCACCGGTTGTGGTAATGCTTGCTGCGCCATCATTGGCACCACAAGACGCGGCAGTAGTGGTTACCGTTTGGTTGTAGGCCACACATGATTTAAAGATTGGGTTCACTACAAAAGTGTAAGCAGTGGCTGCGTAGGTTCCGCCGTTGCTGCCTGTCCAGCGGTAAAATACCGTGTTCGGAGAAACGTAATCTGTAGAGGTTGCCAAACGGATGTTACCAGTGGCAACTGCAGCTTGGTAAACACCAAAATAATACGTACCTGGAACCATGTTGAGCGTACCCGTTGCAATTGGCAACTTGATTACTGCGCCATTGAGGTTGTCGGCTGCGGTTGTCGTGTAGGTAATTGTGGAGGCGAGTGCAGTAGTGTTCGGCACCATTACGCCCGTTGCGTTGGCTGTGGTTCCGTAAATATTGACACTTGCTACATAACCAATTGGTGTACCTGGGTTGAGTACAAACATGACGGAGTCAAGGTAGTCGTTTTGGGTTAGGGTGTAGTTGTTACCAAATTCGATGTTGGTAGCACCCGGCGCACTGGTTGTGCTGACACCCAATGATCCTGTTACCCCTACCGTGCGAGACATTTCGCCTGTGGTGCGGGTAAAGGTGGTTGTTCTGCTGTTGTTTTGCGGAATTTGGTCACCGGTGTTGTTGAACACGTAGTCGATGGTGTACGCTCCTAAAGCTGTCACGGTATAGTTCGCTACTGTAAAGGTATCGATTTGTGCAGCAGCTAAATCTTGCGCCGCGCTCGTAGCCGTGTATAAAACCGCGTTGCTTGCATCTTTAACGGTGACGGTCATGGTGACACCTGTAACTGCTGCAGATCCTGTATTGACGCATCTTGCCCAGAAAGAAAGGTCGTTGCCGCTCAAGGACTGACGCGTATGCAGTTTGGTGCTCTGACCACCCGGGTTGGCATTGTTCAAGAATGCGATTTCGTTTGTGGGGTCAGTGCCAAATTTTGGTCTGATCATGAACGCAGGGCTCACGCCATAGGCTTCTACCGGGTTCCAAGCTCCTGCAGCACCTGTGCGCACCAAGTTCTTACCAGGTGTAAACAAACTGAGGTCTCCAGCGACAGGGAATGATGTAGTACCTGTTTTCTTGATAGCGATGAGGTACTCACCGGCCGTTACCGGAATAGCTGTCGGGAAGGTGTGGAATTTCCAGCCTGCACCATTTGCCGTGATGTTGGCAGAAGTGTACAACGGAGTTGTGGCCACTACGCCGCCAGTTACTTGGAATACTTGTACCGTATACACTTGTGTCGTGGAGGTACTTTGAATGTAGTAGGCCGCGCCTGTCATGTTGTCTGCACCGTAAACCGTATGCACAACACCTTGTGTGTATTCAAGTGTAGAAGACCAGTTGTAGGCAACCTGGAAGACATTGTTGTCGCGGGCCGTGTAGTTGTAATCAATGGTGAGGTTTTGGGTGGTTTGGTCGTTGGTTGTTACGCCGTCTACCTCAGTTTGTGTTTTAATGTACTTGATGAGGTATGATTTAGAAGACGTGAGCACTGGTGCCCAAGTTCCGGAGGTAATTACCTGCTGTGCGCCGATACCTAATGTTTGGGCTGTGCTGGCATAAGTTTGAATAGGCGTTGTGGTGTTGGGTAACTCGTAAATTTCGGTAGTTAATACCACATTGGTAAGTGGTGAGCCACTGAAGTTTTTAACCGTTGCACCCATCTGGATGCCATAACTCGCTTGAGAAATAGCAATGCGGGTGTTGCGGTTGCTTACTGAGGTGATCCCTGCATCGTTGTTGGCAGGAAGTGCCGAAAAAGTAAAGCTCCAGGTAAAGCCTGTTGCTTCCCAAACGTCGTCCCATTCGAAATAATAGGTCGTGCCTGCCATCAAGATGACATTTTCAATTTTAGATGCATAGGCGTTGGTTCCGGTAGAAATACAACCTGTGAAGTCGTCGTTGTTGGCTACCGGTGCAAGTGCTGCACAAGTGCCAGACCAAATCCAAAGACGGGTGTCGGAACCACCACTGCAAGAATTGATATTCAAAATACCATTTGAAGTGGGTGTGTAGGCATACCAACCAGCTGCTGTAGCAGATGCTTGCGAAGGCGTACCCACGAGGGTGCTGGCAGTAAATGTACCAGGCGTTACGGGTAGGGCCGAAGCACAAGTAAGGCCCTGCGCATGGGTTTTTAAGCCTACACCGAGCAGTAGAATACTGCACAAAATGTGTACTAGTTTTTTCATAATAAGTTGTTTTAGTGGTTAATGGACCACAAGTTAACAAATTATGATCAAAAAAAATTTAAAAGTTTTGAAGGATGATTTTATTGCGCAGTAATTTGATCTCACCCTTGATTTCGAGTTGTTTGAGCAAACGTGAAATCACGACTCTCGAAGAGTGTAAATCATCGGCAACTTGTTGGTGCGTGTGATTGATTTCTACACTACCCAAAATTTTAGCTTGGTCAGAAAGGTATTTGAGCAGGCGCTGATCCAAATTCATAAAGGCTATGGCATCTATAGACTCCATGAGTTCGAGCATGCGGGTGTGGTAGCTGTCTAATATGAACTGTCGCCAAGATTTGTAATGATCGAGCCAACGCTCCATGAATTCAGAAGGAAACATCAAAAGCAAAGAAGGTTCCATTGAGGTGGCCTTGATCTGCGAGTCGATTTTTCGGGTGCAACACTGCAAAGACATTGCGCAGGTATCGCCTCCCTCCATATAATAGAGCAGCAATTCGTCGCCATTTTCATTTTCTCTGGAAATTTTGATAGAGCCTTCAATGACAATCGGGATCATTTGTAGCTGATCGCCCACGTGTACCACTACTTCATCGGTGGCCGTTTCTCTAATTTTAGCAACATCGGCCATTTCTTCGAGCAAAGCGGGCTCCAATACATAACCCAAATGGGCTTGTAGCATCTCGAGTTTACTTTCTGATCTGAACATCCTTGCTGTAGCTGATAAAGAAATTGGCCCAAATGATTTTAGAGAGTGCAAACAAGTATGGAGACAACACGATAGTGAAAAATACCACCAAACCAATTTGACTCCAGGCGCTCAACCACGGAAACCAGAGGTTGCAGGAAGTCCAGATGGTTACAAATAGCGCAACGCCTAATGCATAAGAAACGTACATAGCCCCGTAGTAGAAACCGGGTTCGCGTTCGTATTTCAAATGACAAACATCACATTCCTTCTTGACATCGCCCAAATATTTAAAATCGTAAGGGTGTGAAACCAAGAATTGCCCTTCGTGGCATTGCGGACATTTCATCTTGGCAATGCTATACATTTTTGTTCCTTTTCCAAATATCATAAACCAAAGTTACAAGCTTTATCAGTGTATTTACGTAACCTATGTTACCAATGTCAGCAAAACTGACAAAAAGACATCTGCAAACGGGTTAAATGGATCAAAATGTCATAAATAACTTGCTTTTTTCTGCTGGCACAATACTTGACAAACCCTAGTATCAAAAATTAAAAATAAAATGGGAAAAATAATCGGAATCGACCTCGGAACCACCAACTCTTGTGTTTCGGTCATGGAAGGCAATGAACCAGTTGTCATTGCCAACGCAGAAGGTAAACGCACCACACCTTCAGTTGTTGCATTTGTAGAGGGCGGCGAACGCAAAGTCGGTGACCCCGCTAAAAGACAAGCCATCACCAACCCAACCAAAACCATCTCTTCTATCAAGCGCTTTATGGGCTCAAGCTTCGACGAATCTTCTAAAGAAGTGTCTCGCATGCCTTATCAAGTAGTGAAAGGAGACAACAACACGCCGCGCGTCAAAATAGACGACAGAATGTATTCTCCACAAGAAATCTCTGCCATGATCCTTCAAAAAATGAAGAAAACAGCAGAAGACTACCTTGGTCAAGAAGTAACTGAAGCAGTAGTAACCGTACCAGCATACTTCAACGATGCACAGCGCCAAGCTACCAAAGAAGCAGGCGAAATCGCTGGTCTCACCATCAAGCGCATCATCAATGAGCCAACTGCAGCAGCACTTGCTTACGGTCTAGATAAAAAAGGCATCGATCAAAAAATCGTAGTTTTTGACTTCGGTGGCGGAACGCACGACGTTTCTGTCCTAGAATTGGGCGATGGCGTATTTGAAGTATTGGCTACAGACGGTGACACCCACCTCGGTGGCGACGACGTCGATGAAGCCATCATTTCTTGGTTGGCCGAAGAATTCAAATCCGAAGAAGGCCTTGATTTACGTCAAGATCCAATGGCACTTCAGCGCTTGAAAGAAGCCGCAGAAAAAGCAAAAATCGAGTTGTCTTCTACAACTTCTACAGAAATCAACTTGCCTTATATCATGCCTGTGAATGGCATACCTAAGCACTTAGTGCGCACTATGCAACGCGCTAAATTCGAGCAACTCATTTCCAGTATCGTGGAGCGCACTATTGCGCCTTGCCGTTCAGCGCTTTCAAACGCTGGTTTGCAGCCTTCAGACATCGATGAAGTGATCCTCGTTGGTGGTTCTACCCGCATTCCAATCATCCAAGAAGCCGTTGAGCGTTTCTTTGGCAAAGCGCCTTCTAAAGGAGTGAATCCGGATGAAGTAGTTGCCGTTGGTGCTGCTATTCAAGGTGGAGTCCTCACAGGTGAAGTCAAAGACGTATTGTTGTTAGATGTCATTCCACTTTCTTTAGGAATCGAAACAATGGGCGGTGTATTCACCAAACTCATCGACGCCAACACCACCATTCCAACCAAAAAATCTGAAGTATTCTCTACTGCTGCCGACAACCAGCCATCTGTAGAAATCCACGTATTGCAAGGTGAGCGCGCCATGGCCAACGACAACAAAACACTTGGTCGTTTCCAACTTACTGACATTCCGCCAGCACAGCGCGGTGTGCCACAAATCGAGGTTACTTTTGACATCGATGCAAATGGTATCATGAATATCTCTGCCAAAGACAAAGGAACCGGCAAGCTCCAATCCATTAAAATTGAAGCTTCTAGCGGTTTGTCTGACGAAGAAATCCAACGCATGAAAGCTGAGGCTGAAGCCAATGCAGACGCCGACAACAAACGCCGTGAAGAAGCTGAGATGGTCAACAAAGCAGACTCTCTTATTTTCCAAACAGAGCGTCAGTTGAAAGAATACGGTGACAAAATCCCTGCCGATAAAAAGCAACCAATCGAAGATGCTTTGGCAGCGCTCAAAACTGAGTTTGAAGCTAAAAATATGGCCAATCTTCAGCCGGCTATGGACCGCCTCAATGAAGTATTTAGTGCAGCGTCACAAGACATGTACAATGCTTCTAACGATCAAGGTGCTGCTTCAGGCCAGGGTGCTGATGCCGGTTCTGGTTCAGCTCAAGACGAAGTCACAGATGTAGACTTCGAAGAAGTAAAAGATAAATAAGCTACTTTATTTATATAATTCATGAAAACACCCGTTTTGAACGGGTGTTTTTTTATTTTTGCACATGCTCTACTCCAAGTCTTTTTTGCACCGCAGCTCTGACCAATGGGTTGTGTTTGTCCATGGGGCAGGGGGGAGCTCCTCTATTTGGCACAAGCAACTTAAAGATTTTTGTGAGCGCCACAACGTGTTGGTACTCGATTTAAGAGGTCACGGCAAGAGTCAAAAAGTCAGTGCATACAAGCAAAAATATTCTTTTGAACTCATCGCTTCTGATGTCGTCGCACTACTCGATCAAAAAGGGATTGCGCAAGCACATTTTGTGGGGGTTTCTTTAGGTTCAATTGTCATCAAATCATTGCGTGCCCAACGACCAGATTTAGTCAAAAGCATGATTTTTGCCGGAGCCGTCACCAAACTCAATGTGCGTTCGCGCCTCATTTTGCGCATGGGCCGCATGCTCTACAGCTTTTTGCCTCAAATGTCTTTGTATCAACTCATGGCGCGCATCATGATGCCGCGGGCCAATCACAAAGAATCGCGTCACTTGTTTGTCAATGAGGCTAAAAAAGTGATGGACAAAGAATTTCAGCGTTGGTTCAAGCTCACCGCTCGGCTCACTGCCTACCTTACTCGCATCAATGCCGCACCCGAAACCATTCCCACCTTATACGTGATGGGCGAGCAAGACCACATGTTTTTGAATCCAGTGAAAGTACTCGTGGTTCAAGACAAAGCGTCGGAACTCCATGTTGTGCCCGAGTGTGGCCATGTGGTCAACTACGAACAAGCAGAGGTCTTCAATCATTTTGCGCTTCAATTCATCTCGCGTCATGGCGCTTGATTGTCATTTAATTAACATTGGCAGCTCAGATTGTTAAAAAACAATCCTGCTTAATTGCCGCTATCGACCGAATTTAACTTAAATTTGTGCTCAATTTGCAGCGAAGGTTTCGCTCAAAGAAACTAGTAAATTGAAGCCCTTATGCCTAAAGATCTTTCGATCAAATCCGTTCTCATTATTGGTAGTGGTCCTATTGTAATTGGTCAAGCCTGTGAATTCGACTACTCCGGTTCTCAAGCAGCACGCTCGCTGCGCGAAGAAGGAATTGAAGTCACGCTCATCAACTCTAATCCGGCAACCATCATGACCGACAAGGTGGTGGCAGACAACGTCTACCTTCAGCCACTTGAGCCAGAGAGCATTGTCAAGATCCTTCAAAACCATCAAATCGATGCAGTACTCCCCACAATGGGCGGCCAAACTGCACTCAATCTCTGTATTCAGTGCGATGAAATGGGCATCTGGGAAGAACATGGCGTGCGCATCATCGGCGTAGACATCAACGCCATCGAAATCACCGAAAACCGCGAAGCTTTCCGCGAACTCATGCTCCAAATTGGCGTGCCAATGGCGCCCCAAAAAACAGCCAAGTCATTTTTAGAAGGCAAAGAAATCGCGCAAGAATTTGGTTTCCCGCTCTGTATTCGCCCGTCTTATACCTTGGGCGGTTCGGGTGCCAGCATTTTGCACGAACCCAAAGAATTTGACAACCTCCTTGAGCGCGGCTTACAACTCTCACCGATCCACGAGGTCATGATAGACAAAGCCCTCTTAGGCTGGAAAGAATACGAACTCGAGCTCCTGCGCGATGCCAACGACAACGTCGTGATCATTTGCTCCATCGAGAACTTCGACCCAATGGGCATCCATACCGGAGACTCCATCACCGTGGCCCCAGCCATGACCCTCTCCGATACCACCTTCCAAAAAATGCGCGACATGGCCATCAACATGATGCGTTCCATCGGCAATTTTGCGGGCGGGTGCAATGTGCAGTTTGCGGTTTCCCCAGACAACAACGAAGACATCATCGCCATTGAAATCAATCCGCGCGTGTCGCGTTCCTCTGCATTAGCTTCCAAGGCTACAGGCTATCCGATTGCCAAAATTGCATCTAAATTGGCAATTGGTTATCACCTCAATGAGCTCAGCAACCAAATTACCAAAACCACCTCTGCACTTTTTGAACCAACCCTAGATTACGTTATTGTCAAAATACCGCGCTGGAACTTCAATAAATTCCCGGGCACCAACCGCCAACTAGGTCTGCAAATGAAATCGGTAGGCGAGGTGATGGGCATTGGTCGTAGCTTTCAAGAAGCACTGCAAAAAGCTTGTCAGTCTCTGGAAATCAACCGCAATGGCCTAGGAGCCGACGGCAAAGAACTGACCAACCAAAACGAAATCCTCAATTCCCTCGAGTTCGCGAGCTGGAATCGCTTGTTTCACATCTACGATGCCATTAAATTGGGCATTCCCTTCAAAACGATCGTCGAAAAGACCAAAATTGATATCTGGTTTCTCAAGCAAATCGAAGACCTCATCAAGCTCGAGCGCAAAATGGAAAAGTTTCACCTCGAAAACATTCCCCAAGAGCTCCTCTTCGAGGCCAAGCAAAAAGGCTACGCCGATCGCCAGGTTGCACACCTCCTGCGCTGCCTAGAGTCAGAAGTCTATCAAAAAAGAAAAGACTTCGGCATCAATCGCGTCTACAAACTTGTAGACACCTGTGCGGCTGAGTTTGAGGCCAAAACGCCTTATTACTACTCCACTTTTGAATACGAAAACGAAAGTGTGGTCAGCGAGCGCCCTAAAGTTGTGGTATTGGGTTCTGGCCCCAACCGCATTGGTCAGGGCATCGAATTCGATTACTCTTGCGTACACGGTGTATTGGCGGCCAAAGAATGCGGCTACGAGACCATCATGATCAACTGCAACCCCGAAACCGTCTCTACGGACTTCGATACCGCCGACAAACTCTACTTTGAGCCAGTATTCTGGGAACACATCTACGACATCATCCAACACGAAAAACCAATTGGCGTTATCGTGCAGCTCGGTGGCCAAACAGCACTCAAATTAGCCGAAAAACTCCAGCGCTACGGCATTCCAATTCTCGGTACTTCCTATGAAGCACTTGACCTCGCCGAAGACCGCGGTCGTTTCTCCAAATTACTCGAGAAAAACAACGTACCCTTCCCGAAATACGGCGTCGTTGAAAGCGCAGAGCAAGCCATTGAACTTTCAGAAGAGCTCGGCTTCCCGCTTTTAGTGCGTCCGTCGTATGTATTGGGTGGGCAAAAAATGAAAATCGTCATCAATAAAGAAGAGCTTGAGCACCACGTCGTCGATATCCTTAACGAAATGGGCAACAACCAAATCTTACTAGACCACTTTATTGGCGGCGCAATTGAAGCAGAAGCCGATGCCATCTGCGACGGCGAAAACGTCTACATCATCGGTATCATGCAACACATCGAGCCAGCTGGCATCCACTCCGGCGACTCCTACGCGGTTTTGCCTCCGTACAACCTCGGCGATTTCGTCATGACCCAAATCGAAGACATCACCAAAAAAATCGCGGTAGAACTCAAAACGGTTGGTTTGCTCAACATTCAATTTGCCATCAAAGACGATAAAGTATACGTCATTGAAGCCAATCCGCGCGCGTCACGTACGGTTCCGTTCATTGCCAAGGCCTACGACGAGCCTTATGTCAACTACGCTACAAAAGTGATGCTCGGGCACAACAAAGTCACCGACTTCAATTTCCAGCCGCGCAAAGAAGGTTATGCCATCAAAATTCCTGTATTTTCCTACGAGAAATTCCCCGATGTCAAAAAAGAGTTGGGCCCAGAAATGAAATCTACAGGTGAGGCCATCCGTTTCATCAAAGATTTAAAGGATCCATTCTTTACCAAAATTTACTCCGAAAGAAATATGCACCTTTCGCGCTAAGTTTAGCAGCTCTGCCTTGCGATTAGGCCATGGCTTTTCGTATATTTGTTAGATGCAGCGCCTAGACGACATCACCGCACCAATTCAGCAAGAATTAGTCGATTTTGAAATCCATTTTCAAAACGCCATGCATGCCGATGTCGCTTTGCTCGATAAAGTAACGAGCTATATTGTCAAGCGCAAAGGCAAGCAATTGCGTCCTATGTTTGTTTTTCTGAGCGCCAAAATGCTCGGCGAAATCAACCCCACAACCTTTGATGCCACAACGCTTGTAGAGCTCCTGCATACAGCTACGCTCGTTCATGATGATGTCGTAGACGACGCCGCAGAGCGCCGCGGATTTTTCTCCGTCAACGCCCTTTGGAAAAACAAAATTGCCGTGCTGGTCGGCGACTACATGCTTTCTCGCATCTTGTTGCTCTCCATTGAAAAGCGCAACATGGACCTCCTCGAAATTGTCGCGCGAGCCGTTCAAGAAATGTCTGAAGGCGAGTTGCTACAAATTGAAAAAGCGCGCCACCTCGACATCACCGAAGAAATTTACTACGAAGTCATTCGCAAAAAAACAGCTTCCCTCATCGCTACCTGCTGTGAGGCCGGAGCACTGAGTGTTGGCGCACAGGCAGAGCGCAGCAAGCTCCGCCAGTTTGGCGAGCTCATTGGTTTGGCTTTTCAAATCAAAGACGACATCTTTGACTACGGTACGGGCGAGCATATCGGCAAGCCTACGGGTATAGACATCCGCGAGCAAAAACTCACACTCCCCCTCATTTATGCGCTGCAAAACGCACCGCAAGCTATTCAAAAAGAATTGCGCTATATCATTAAAAACGAATACGACGTCAGTAACCGCGTACAGCGCGCCATTCAATTGGTTTGGGAGTCTGGCGGGGTGCAATACGCGCAAAAGCGCATGGAGGAGTTGGCAGCTGAGGCCTTAGAAATTTTAGCCAGCTACCCCGACAGCCCCGCAAAAGCTTCGTTAATAGGTTTGGTGGCTTACACCATGAACCGCGAAAAATAATACCATGAAACACATTCATTTTATTTTTACCCTTACGCTGCTTTTACTTGGTGTTTCTTGCCAAAACGAAGGCAAAGACAAGCAAACCAAGCAAACGGTCAAAGAAGAACTCGTCGAAATCAAAGACGGACACTACAAAGAGTGGTACCCCGGCAAAAAACAACTCAAGTATGAGGGTGAGCTCGGTGAAAAAGGTGCGCGCGAAGGTAAATGGAATTATTACAGTGAAAAAGGCAACTTGCAGTCTTTCACGTTTTACGTTGCGGGCAAAAAGAATGGGCATTCAATTGTCAAATATCCGAACGGAAAGATCCACTATTACGGCCAATACAAAGACGATCAAATGATAGGCGAGTGGGTGACCTACGACGAAAAAGGCAACAAAACAGTCCAAAATTTCAATCCTTAATGGCCTAAATGAGCAAAATTCCGCCGCATATCGTCGATCAAATTCTACAAACCGCTCGCATCGAAGAAGTGATCGGAGAATTTGTGCAACTCAAGCGCGCGGGTTCAAACCTCAAAGGCCTAAGCCCCTTCACAGACGAAAAAACACCTTCTTTTGTGGTCTCGCCAGCCAAGCAAATCTTCAAATGCTTCTCCACAGGAAAGGGCGGAAACGCAGCCAGTTTCTTAATGGAAAAGGAGCATTTTAGTTACCCCGAAGCCTTGCGTTGGTTGGCCAAGCGCTACAACATCGAAGTTCCGGAAGAGCGAGAAGCCACGGCCGAAGAACTTGCCGCCCTCAACGAGCGAGAGAGTTTTTTGATCATCAATGAGTTTGCCAAAAACACTTTCTCGGACATGCTACTCAATTCGCAAGAAGGCAAGGCCATTGGCCTTTCTTATTTTGAGGAACGCGGTTTCAGTCGGGCCACCATCGAAAAATTCCAACTGGGTTATTGCCTCAATACAGGCGCTGCCTTCACCGATCTCGCACTCGAGAAAGGCTACAACAAAGACTATCTAGAGGCCATTGGCCTGACCAAATCAAAAGACGAGCGCACCTTCGATTTTTTCAAAGGTCGCGTCATGTTCCCGATACATAGTGTTTCGGGGCGCGTACTGGGTTTTGGAGGTCGCACCCTGCTGGCCGATAAAAAGATCGCCAAGTATTTCAATTCGCCCGAGAGCATCATCTACAACAAAAGCGAGATCTTATACGGTCTCTATTTTGCCAAAGGCGACATCGTCAAATACAACGAATGTTTGCTCTGCGAGGGCTATACAGACGTCATTAGTATGCACCAAGCGGGCATACAAAATGTCGTTTCCTCTTCCGGAACTTCCCTCACCAAAGAACAAGTCAAGTTGGTGAGCCGTTATACCAAGAACCTCACTATTCTCTACGATGGCGATGCGGCAGGTATCAAAGCGAGTTTTCGTGGCATTGACCTTATTTTAGAAGAGGGCCTGAACGTTAAAGTTGTGCTTTTTCCCGACGGCGAAGACCCCGACTCCTTTTCAAAATCGCGTTCATCTGCCGAATTGAGCGCCTACATTGCAGCTCACAAACAAGATTTTATCTCCTTCAAAGCTGGTATATTATTAGCCGATGGCGGCAACGACCCCATTTTGCGCGCAGGCCTCATCAAAGACATCGTTCATTCTGTTTCGCTGATTCCCGATCAAATTACGCGCTCGGTTTACGTGCAGCAGTTGGCTCAGCAGTTTGATATCGCCGAGTCTATTGTGCAGTCAGAATTGCTACAGCTCCGCAAAAGCGCCTTGGCTAAATCTTACCAAGATCCGGCTATAGACGCCATTCAGCTGCCTAAAAATCCTACACCACAATCCTTGCAGGCGAGCGTTGTCTATGAAGAAGACCTCACGCTTTTTGAAGCCGAACTGATTCGGGTTTTGATCAAATACGGTACACGCGCCCTTATTTGGCAAGAGCCCGGCCAGCCCGAAACCCAAACAAGCGTTATCGAGCTCATTGTGCACGAGCTTCAAAAAGACGAGCTTCATTTTGAAAATGCACTTTACGAAGAAATTTACCGCATTTTTGAAAACGGGGTGCTGGCAGAAAACACACTTTATGAAGCTTCCTACTTTTTGCGCCACGAAAAGCAAGAAATTGTTCAGTTTGTGGCCGACATCGAAGCCCAAGAGCAAGAGCTGAGTCACAACTGGGTGGCGCGCTACAAAATCCAAACGAGGTCTGAATCCGACGACCTCTACCAAACCGTAGTGCAGGTCATTTACCGCTTTAAATTGGCTTTTGTCGAGCAAAAAATCAATGCTATCCGCCAAGAGCTCAGCGATAAAAACCTCCAAGACGACGACCTCCTTTTGGCACTCGGTGAATTAGTCAGTCTCGAAAAAGTCAAGATGCTCCTTTCCGAGCAAATTGGCATCACGCTTATTCGTTGATATGTTTGCAGAAACCCTCTTTTACATAGGCCCCTACAAGATCTGTTTTTGGAATCTTATTTTCTTGCTGCTCATTTTTTTGGCTGCAGCGGTCTTGCGCCGTTTGGTGCACAAAGCCTTGAAAGGCTATATCAAAAGTGCCAATATCCAATTAGAAGTCAAGCAAATGGCACGTTTGCGTTTGGTAAGTCAAAGCGTTTACCTACTCGCTATTTATATTGCGGTACTCAGTATGCGCTACAACAACGGGCGCGTTACCTTCAATGATTTCTTACAGTTTAAATTGCTTTCTTTTGAGCGTTTTAAAATTGATTTTGCCGATATCCTGATCGTTACCTCAGTCTTTTTTGGCGCCAAAATCGCGGTTAACCTCACCAGACTTTATTTTGCGTGGCGTTTCAAAGGCAGCCAACACTACGACGCCGGCACTGAGTTTGTCTACAACCAATTGGCCAAGTATTTTATTTACGTCGCCTCCATCTTGTTTTGCTTCAAACTGCTCGACATAGACCTCATGATTTTACTCACCAGTTCGGTGGGGCTTTTGGTGGGTTTAGGCTTGGGCTTACAAGATGTATTCAAAGACATGATTGCCGGTGTGGTCTTGCTTTTTGAGGGAAATTTAAGAGTTGGCGATATCGTCGAAATCTCAGGAAAGTCCAAAATGAACGGCGTGACCAACGATGCTATTGTAGCCAAAATTGTCAAAATCAATGTGCGCACCACCCAAATTCAGACCCGAGAGGGCAACGTATTGATCATTCCCAATACGCATTTAACCCAAGACCGCATCGAAAACTGGAGCCATGGCTCAGAACTCACGCGTTTTTCTATTAAATTGAGCGTAGCATATGGTTCGGATATGCCACTTATTGAGCGCTTGCTCACACAAGCAGCACTCGCACATCCGAAGGTCAAAAAGAGCAATCCGGTATTTGTTCGGCTTTACGATTTTGGCGATTCAGGCCTAGAATTAGAGCTTGTTTTTTGGGCAGACCAAAGTTGGGACATCAATAACTATAAATCGGAGATCAGACTTGAAATCGACCGCTTGTTTAGAACTTATTCTATAGAAATTCCGTACCCGCAGCGCGTGTGGCATCAGGCGTCTTCGCGCAATTCATAAAGATAGCGCTGAATCGTGTTTTCGATGCCCAAATAAAGTGCATCCGAAATCAGGGCATGACCAATCGATACTTCGTCTAGCGCTACCAAAGAAGCTTTTAAAAACGCTAAATTCTCCAAACTGAGGTCGTGTCCGGCATTGATACCCAGGCCCAACGCATGGGCATGCAGCGCTGCAAGTCGGTAGGGCTCAACAGCTGCGTGGCGATCTGCGGCGAATTGTTCAGCATAAGGCCCAGTGTAGAATTCAATGCGGTCTGCACCAAGCGCTTTGGCTTTGTCAATTTGCGCCAAATCTGTTTCCATAAAAAGCGAAACCCTTACACCTAAAGCTTGAATTTGAGCAATAATGGGCTCGAGAAAGGTAGCTTGTGCGGTGCAGTTCCAGCCGGCGTTGGAGGTGAGCACACCCGGTGGGTCCGGAACTAAAGTTGCTTGAGCCGGCCGCAAGTCTTTGATGAGCTGTAGGTAGCGCGCATCTGGGTAACCTTCGATGTTGAATTCAGTATGTACATGCTTATGGAGGTCGTGGCAATCTTGGGTGGTGATGTGGCGTTCATCGGGTCTTGGATGCACGGTAATGCCCTGCGCGCCGAAGCGCTCGGCATCTAGAGCAAACTGCAGTACATTGGGGGTCTGGCCGCCGCGTGCATTGCGCAGAGTTGCAATTTTATTGATATTCACGCTGAGTCTGGTCATGGCACAATAATTGAGTTGCAAAAGTACGAAACATTCAAGTAATTTAGTATTTTGCACCCACTATGAGAGCATCCAATATTCTTTCCGATCAGATCCCACCATTATTGCACACAGATAGCGGAGAAAAAGCCCTTTTATGGATGGATGAATTTCAAGTAAATCACCTACCAGTGCTTAAAAACGGCAATTTTGTCGGTCTCGTTTCTGAATCCGAATTGCTCGATCAAATCAGCCTTGAAGAAAGCCTCGACCACCTTTTTCAGCATCTTCCACGCCCTTTTGCCTTTGCCGATGCGCACCTCTTTGATTTATTGCAGCATTTTGCGCTCTTCAAACTCACTGCGCTACCTGTCTTAGATCGCCAAGAAAACTACCTCGGTGTCATTAGCGCGCAAGAATTGCTCGAACTCCTTGCCGACACCAGCGGACTCAAAGAATCTGGTTCTGTTTTGGTCCTCGAAATGAATGCCAACGACTACACTCTCGCTCAAATTGCTCAAATTGTTGAGAGCAATCAGGCCAAAATCCTGAATTTATTCGTGAGTTACCTGCCGGATAGCACCAAAATTCAGGTCAATTTACGGATCAATCAACATAACTTAAGTGCAATTATCCGTACCTTTGAACGCTATGATTACCATGTATTGGCCAGCTATCAAGACAGTCAACAACCCAGTGAGCTCCAAGATCGCTACCAAGAACTCATGCATTATTTGAGCATGTAATGAAACAAATCGCTATTTACGCCAAAAAAATATTCAAGCAAGACTTCAGTGTCTTTGAAAACCTCCTACAAGGAATAGAGTTGTTGGGTTGGGTGCCAGTGCTCGAAAAAGAACTCACCCAACAATTGCACACCAAATACCACACTACCACTTACAAAACCTTCGAAAACCACCTCGATCTCCAAACTGGCTATGACCTCATGATCAGTCTTGGCGGCGACGGTACGTTTCTCAAAGCGGTTTCGTTTATCCGAGATTCTGGCGTGCCCATTCTCGGGATCAACACAGGCCGTTTGGGCTTTTTGTCCAACCTTTCCAAAGACCAAATCGCTCAAACATTAGAGCGCTTTGCCTCAGGTCAGTACGAGTTTCAGAGAAGGTCTTTGCTCAGGGTGCACACCGAAAACGACCTTTTTGCCAACGAAAACTTTGTCCTCAATGAGCTCACGCTGCAGAAAAAAGACACGTCTTCCATGATCAAAGTGCATGCGTATCTCGGCGATAAATTCCTCAACACCTATTGGGCCGACGGCCTGATTGTCGCCACCCCAACTGGCTCTACAGCATACAGCCTTAGTTGTGGCGGTCCAATTATTACGCCAGGTTGCCAAGTGCATATCCTGACGCCAATTGCCCCACACAACCTCAATGTTCGCCCAGTTGTGGTGCCAGACCACATGCCCATATCACTGCAAGTAGAAGGCCGAGACCGCTCTTATTTACTATCTTTAGATGGCCATTCCCAGCACATCAAGCAAGGGGAGAAGGTGACCATTACCAAAGCTGAATTCATGATCAACGTTGTGAAATTCGAAGACAACAACTTTTTAGATACCATCCGTAACAAAATGTTTTGGGGCTCAGATACCCGAAATGAAATTTAAATGAACATGAAAAAAACACTTATCCCTATTATGGCCATTGCGTTGGCTTTTCAAGCCAATGCCCAAGAGCCACAAGTCAAATCAAGAATTGATTCGGTTAGCTATTTGGCCGGTCAAAATATCGCACAAAGCGTCCTCAAAGATTTTCCGGAGGCCAATGTAGCCTTGTTGTTGCAAGGTCTTGGCGATGCCATGATGCAGCGCCCAAGTTTGCTTCAAGACCCTGCCAATCAGTGCGTCATGTCCTATTTTCAGGAAAAAATGCAGGCAATTCAGCAGGCAGAAGAGTCTGTCAATCAAGAAGCACTCGCTGCCGAAAAAGAAGCGGGCAGAGTGAACCGCGAGAAAGGCGAAGCTTTTCTGATCGAAAACGCAAAGAAAAAAGAAATCCAGGTGACTGCTAGCGGTTTGCAATATGAAGTCCTCAAAAAAGGGAGAGGTCAAAAACCGACAGCGAGTTCTACTGTAAAGGTTCATTACACCGGTACCAACATCGACGGTCAAATTTTTGACAGCTCTGTAGAGCGCAAAGAGCCTATTTCTTTTCCACTTAATGCGGTTATCCCTGGCTGGACCGAAGGCGTACAGCTCATGAGCGTTGGTTCTAAATACCGTTTTTACATTCCACAAGAATTGGCTTATGGCCCCGGTTCCCCAACAGAATTGATTCCGCCTTACTCCGTTTTGATCTTTGAAGTTGAATTATTAGACATCGAAAAATAACACCATGAAAAAATTTCTTTTTACCCTTTTGTTCCTTCCTTTTGTAGGTTCTCTTTTCGCACAAAACGCCGTTGAAATTGCCGATGGTATCTATGCGCGCTTTGTCACCAACAAGGGGATTATTGTTTGTCAGTTGGAGTACCAAAAGACACCCATGACTGTTGGTAACTTTGTAGGTTTAGCCGAAGGCAATTTCAAGGTTGGTGACAAATCTTTTGCGACGCCATTTTTTGATGGCTTGGTGTTTCACCGCGTGATCGCCAATTTCATGATCCAAGGTGGTGACCCACAAGGCACTGGTGCTGGCGATCCAGGTTACAAATTTTACGACGAAATCGACCCAACGCTCAAGCATGTTGGCCCAGGAATTTTGTCGATGGCCAATTCTGGCCCCAACACCAACGGCTCGCAATTTTTTATTACCCACAAAGAAACGTCTTGGCTCGACGGCAAGCACACCGTTTTTGGACATGTTGTATCTGGGCAAGAGGTGGTAGACGCCATTGCTCAAAACGATACCATGCGCAAGGTAGAAATCATTAGAGTAGGTACTGACGCGAGCAATTGGAATGCGCAAGCCGCGTTTGATCAAGTTTATTTGGCTAAAAAAGCATTAGAAGCACAAGAGCAAGCCGAACTCGCTCAAATTGCAGCCATGTCTCAAGATGATTACAAAAACTTCATGTTTGCCGAAGTCCAAAAGAACTATCCAACTGCCCAGCAAAGTGCTACAGGTTTGGTTTACGTGATTTTAAACAATGGAGAAGGTGGAGAAGTCAAAGAAGGCAACAAAGTGAGCCTGCACTACACCGGTACTTTTCGCCGCGGCGGCAAAAAATTTGATTCTTCTGTAGACCGCGATGCACCTTTAGATTTTCAATACAAAGTGCAGCGCATGATTCCCGGTTTTGAAGAAGGCATCACGCTTATCAAAGAAGGCGGTAAAATCTTGTTGTTTATCCCTTACTACAACGCCTACGGCAAACAAGGTCGTCCGGGTTCTATTCCTCCCTACGCAGATTTAGTTTTCGAAATCGAATTATTGAAAGTGAATGCAGAGGCGCAAGCAGCTCCTCACAACGAACACGACGGCCACCAACATTAAGTTGCGACTGTTTTAGTTCGAAAAAGCGTAAGAAACGATATTGGCGCCCATCTGCAAAGCTTGGCGCCTTTTTTCTGGCGGGTCATTATGAACTTGTGGGTCTTCCCAACCATCAGACAAATCCGTTTCATAGGTATACAAACACACCAATCTGCCCTCTACCACAATACCAAATGCTTGTGGGCGTTTGCCGTCGTGCTCATGAATTTTAGGCAAGCCATTGGCGAAAGCATAATGTGCTGAAAAGATAGGATGGCTAGACGGTACTTCGGTCAGGGTAGCTTCTGGAAACACTTTTTTGAGCTCAGCCCGAATGAAGCCATCCATCCCGTAGTTGTCGTCGATGTGTAAAAAACCACCCGAGAGTAAATAGGTTCTAAGATTCAAGGCTTCAGCTTTTGAAAACACTACATTTCCATGTCCGGTCATGTGTAACAACGGATACTGATACAAATCTGCGCTTCCTACTTCTACATACGGCACCTCTTTGGAGATACTCATGCCGAGCTCAGTATTACAAAATTTGATCAAATTGGGCAGCGCGGTGGGGTTGGCATAATAATCGCCACCGCCTTTGTACTTGAGCACCGCCAATTGGTAGCTTTGCGCCAAGATACTTTGCGCCACAAAAAAAGAGCAGATGAGCAGACTGATTTTTTTCACGTTCGTCTTTTATAATAGTAAATTTGGTCGGTCCCGAAAGGATGTACGTTGGTTGGTACGCGGTTCAAGACTGGCGCTTTAATGCCCTCACCGTAGTTGAGGTCGCCGACCAATACATACGCTTCGTCCCAAACGTTGTCGATGATGAAATATTGCAGCGTCCGGCTTCCGCCTTCAACCATCACGGAGTGAATACCGCGTTTATACAGTTCTTCGAGAATATTTTTGGTGGCTGTTTCTTGAATTTTAATCCATTCGATATTGCCTTTCGTTTCATTCTTGAGCCGATTGAAAATGAGCGTGGGCGCATCTTCTGAAAACAAACTGATGTCGTTTTGTACCTGTAGTTGGCTGTCGATTAAGATGCGAATGGGATTTTTGCCACTGACTTCTCTGACGGTTAAGGAAGGGTTGTCGTTGAGGGCGGTGTGTTTGCCCACCAGAATACTCATTTCCTGACTGCGCCAATGGTGTACGAGTGACCTCGATTCTTCGGAGGATATCCAATTGATGCCTTTTTGAGCGGTGTCTCGTAGGCGGTCCAGAAAGCCATCTTTGGTTTGGGCCCACTTCAGAACCACATGCGGTCTTTGTTTTTGATGGAAGCAAAAAAAGCGTTTGTTGAGTTGTTTGGCAGCGGCTTCGAGCACGCCCACCTCCACTTGAATTCCTGCTTTGAGTAGGCGCTCAATGCCTTTACCTGCAACTTTCGGATTGGGGTCTTTGCACGCTACCACAACTTGTGCCACTTTTTTTTCAATAAGTAAATTGCTGCAGGGTGGCGTTTTGCCAAAATGCGCACAAGGTTCTAAACTGACATATACCGTTGCGCCTTCTAGCTCATTTTGATCTTGAACTGCTGCAACGGCGTGTACCTCTGCATGGGGCCCGCCAAATGTTTGGTGGTAACCCTCACCGATGATTTTGCCATTTTTGACAATCACACAGCCTACCATCGGGTTGGGTGCGACCAATCCTTGCCCTAATAGAGCGAGGTCGAGGCAGCGCTGCATGTAATCTTGAGGCTTCATTGACCCAAAGTTACTGATTTCAAATAGACGGCTGTATCCAACGAAAGGTTAAATTGATTCTAGCTTGGCTTATACCTGGCTTTTTGGGGAGTTGGTGTTTGTAGTGGTGCTGCAGGGCTCCGTGCATGTGTAGCAAACTGCCGTGTGCAAGTTCAATACTTTTTTTCTGCCCTGAAGACAAATGTTTCAGTTCAAAGGTGCGTTCGGCACCTAGGCTAATCGATGCAATACTCGGGTTCGGACCAAGCGTTTTTTCGTTGTCGGCATGCCAGCCATTGGAATCTTGTCCGTCTCGGTAGTAATTGATCAAGAGCGCATTGTACTTGTAGTCAGTGCGTTTTTGTACTTCTAGCCTAAGTTCGTCGAGGAAAGGAGGGAATTTTTCGGCTTGAAGTTGTTGACCTGAGTAGCCGTATTGCTCGCCGTTGAGGGCATAGTAAGCTTCGAGCCTTGGGACTTTGATTTTTTTCCCAAAGAGTACAATCTCATTTTGTTGAAAGGAGTCGAGGCGAAGGAGCTGTTGGAGCAGATCGCCGCTCGCCGCTGGCGCTAAAAAATTTGGGTAATAGTCGACAAAGCCATCGGTGGCGACAACCCTAATTAGCTCCAAATTTTCATGCTCGCTAAACATTTCTATTTTTGTGTTAAAATTACGACATGCACTTTATAGAAACACTTTTTGATCTCAAAACCGGCGATTTAAGCAAAGTTATTTTTGGTTTACTGATTAATTTGGTGCTGGCCATCGTGATTGCTGTCGTTGGATTTTGGCTCACAGGAGTGCTGACGCGCTTGGTCAACCGCATTTTGCGCAAAAGCGAAACCGATCCAGGGCTCATTTCATTTCTGACGAGTTTCTTATCGATGGCCCTCAAAATAATGGTGTCCATCACAGCGATTACACAATTGGGTGTCGAGATGACTTCCTTTTTAACGCTACTAGGTGCGGCAGGTATTGCAGTGGGTATGGCTTTTTCCGGAACGCTCTCCAACTTTGCAGGTGGCATCATGATCCTCGTGCTCAAGCCCTTCAAAGTGGGCGATGACATCGAGGCGCTAGGCGAACAAGGGGTGGTTTCAGAGATTCAAATTTTCAATACCTATCTCAAGACTGCAGACAACAAAATTTTGGTGCATCCAAACGGTCCATTGGCCAACGGTACCATCGTCAATTTCACCAAAGAAAAAACGCGCAGAATCGAATGGACTTTCGTTTTTGAACAACACGTTCAGATCAGTCAAATTCAAGCCGTGATATTGGAGCGCCTCGCTGCAGACAAACGTATTCTTCAAAAACCCGAGCCAAGCGCAGGTGTACAGCAACTCAATAAATCTGGTCTGCACATGCAGGTGCACTGCTGGGTCAAAACCGCAGACTACGGAACAGTTTTTCATCAAGGGCAGCAAGCACTCATTGAGGCTTTGCATGTGCAGGCCATACCTTTTGCTAAATCTTAAAGTTTTTACTAATTTCGGACCCGAACCCATTTTCGTGTGCCCAGCACGCGGAGCTAAACTTAACTAAACATGCTACTCACTATCCTACTTTTGATTTTTACTGTGGTCGTTGCACCACTGATTTGTTTGAACTTCGGCTACACGCCCAATGAACTGCAATTTGATATTTTAAATCAGATGGCTTTGCCTGTTGGTTTGGTCATTGCGTATTGCTTTGTTGTCGGTGAAATCTCGCGCAACAACTCCCAGGTAGACAAACTCTGGAGTATCGTGCCGATTTATTACGTTTGGCACATGACCCTCTTGGCACCTGAGTTGTCTGAGCGCATGGTCTTGATGGCCATTCTCGTGACCATTTGGGGTGCGCGCTTGACCTTCAATTTTGCACGCCGCGGCGCTTATACATGGCGTTTTTGGGCGGGTGAAGAAGATTACCGCTGGGAAGAACTCCGCAAGCGCCCAGGTTTCAACAACAACTTCATTTGGGGTCTCTTCAATCTGTTTTTCATCTCTGCCTACCAAAACATCCTGATATTTTCTTTTACAGTGCCGATAATTGCCACCCTTTCAGATCAAGCCCATCCGCAATTAAACGGCATTGACTACCTTTTGGCTGTTCTCATGCTCTTAGCGGTAGCTATTGAATTTGTGGCTGACCAACAACAATATGTTTTTCAGACTGAGAAACACCGCCGCATCAAAGCTGGCGAAGCGCTCGGCGACTACGAAAAAGGATTTGTATCCACAGGCTTGTGGGGAATTGTACGCCATCCAAATTATGCCATGGAACAAAGCATCTGGGTCATCTTCTATCTATTTAGCGTCAATGCTACTGGCCAGTGGATCAACTGGACAATCGGAGGTTGTGTCTTGCTTCTTATTCTCTTCAAAGGCAGTTCAGATTTTTCAGAAGAACTCTCCGCGGGCAAATACCCTGCTTATAAAGATTATCAAAAACGTGTTCCACGCTTTATCCCCGGATTCAAATTCGGTAAATAGGCTGCTGGCTGCACGCGCTGCTACCTCAAGAACTTCACGACACTAAACGCCAAAGCAAAGAACACCACTACTTGCATAAACCATTGTGCGCTGCTGCGGTGACCTTTAGAGCGGAGATAGAAATGATTGGCTGTGCCTAAAATGAGGCCAATGAGCAGCGAAAAGAGTAGGGGGTTTTTCATCAGATGCCGATCCAAAAAAAAGTAATGGCAGAAAACGCAAAAGATTACAAGAGACCAAACTGCTCAAAATGATGAGCGAAGTGTTTGGTATGTAAGCGCTGCCATTGCGCATAGTTGAGCGCTCCGTAGAATGGATGTAGGGCTGTTAGGCTGGCATCTTCTTCGTAGTATTCTAGAAAAGACAAAAAAGCGTCTGTGAATTCGTCGATGGCGGTTTCGAGTTCGTCGTTGCGAAGTGGCGTGGTTGGCGTGGCAAAGGATACTTGCACATCTTTAGCCATTGGTTTGTCCGATGCGAGCCAAGCTTGCATGCGTTCTATTCGGTCTTCCGGGACTTCTAGTTGGTATGCACCTTGCCCCATGGACATGTAAAGTGCGTCGGCGAGGTGTTCGACCATGCGCTGAGGGCTCATTTGGCCCCAAGAAGGTGAGGTTTGCGGATGTAGCGTTGAGAGTTGGGCCAACATGGCCTCGAGATCGAGTTGAAAAGAGGTAGCCATTATTTTTGACCTACGATGATATGAAGTGAGTGAGGAACCACGCGCACATTGAGTTCGCGCATGACTGTAAGGGGCTCGCCGTCGTGGTGTGCAACACCATTAGGCAAGGAGATTTTTGCATTCTTAAATGAAATGATTTCAGAATAAATTGATTTGTCTGAACGCCCTGTAAAGAACTGAAAAATCATTTTGGGGATGCCAAATAAGGAGAAGGGCTTGAGTAGGAATAACTCTAGTTTGCCGTCTGTGGCATCGGATTTTGGAGAGACTTTAAAGCCATTGCCGAATTCAGAAGTATTGGCGATGGTGCAAAGTACAACTGGTAATTTTTTGATTTGCCCATTGGTATCAATAGAGATGTTCATGGGGTTGTAGCGGAAAAACTCTTTGAGGACATGCTTGACGTAGGTCCAGAAACCGCGTTTGTGGTCTTCGTCGAATTTTTTGGCAATAATCGCATCTAGTCCGTAGCCGCCAACACCTAGGAAAGGTTGGTCGTTGACCATGACGGTATCCATCAGGATTTGTTGGTTGAGGTTGATGGTTTGGATGGCTTTTTTGATATTGCGCGGAATAAACATGTGGCGCGCTAAGCCATTGCCGGATCCGATTGGAATAACAGCTAAGCTGGTGTTGGTGCCGATGAGCGCTGTGCCAACTTCGTGTACTGAGCCATCGCCCCCAACTGCACAAACGATGTCGATGCCGAGTTCAACGGCCTGATGGGCGATGTCGATGGCGTGGCCTTTGTGTTTGGTGTATTGGATTTCAAAAGTGTAGGCGTCGTGGTCTAGAAAGCGGCGGATCAGCGCAGGGATGTCGTCTTTGCGTCGAACACCTGAAATGGGATTGATGATAAACCAAATGCGCTTTTTCATTTTTTTGGACCGCGCTACATGCGCTTTTCTCAAAGTTAAACATTTTTTGCCAATGCCACATAAAGATTTATCGATGAAATGTCGATAACTGCAGCATTTGCGGTATTTTTAACAGCAAATGTAATGCCATGAAGAAAAAACCAGCTGCCGACCCTATTGTAGCCAATCGCCAACAGCTCATCGATATCCTCTTACACAAATCAGCCCTCAAACAAGATATTGCCGATGATGGCGAACGCGTTTTTGAACAACTCCGAGCACTCATCGAAAAAGAGCTCATTGCGCTCAAGGAGGTCATTACCGATGAACGCGTGCGCCTTTGGATCAAAGACAGAGGCGACCACGAATTTCACGTCTATATTGGCAGCGACGTCCTTGTATTCAATTTGCACCACAACGTATTTCGCCTGCCCGACTCCAACCCACTATGGGGAACGGCTTACTTCAAGTCGAACCCCAACAACGGCTACTTTGGCACCATTCACATCTACAACTTTTTGGCAGAATCAATGCAGCAAAATCGCCTCGACGACATGGGGAATTTGATTGCGCGCATATTCGTCAACCACGAAAGGCATTTCTTTATTGAAGGAAAGGGTTCGCTCGGCGCCACCTTCAATGACCCGCAACACATGCTGTTATCAGAGCAATTGCTGCAGCTCATTGCACAGATGGCTTTTGCCTATGCACTGCAATTTGACCTCTATATTCCGCCTTTTGAATATATGGATAACGTCAGTGTGGGACAGATTTTTGTGATGGGTGAGCAGCTCAAACTCAAAACAGCCAAGCGTTTGGGCTTCAAGATGAGTTCTGATACTTCTGAAATTTCTTAAAAAAAATGGCCAGCGCCCTTGCGCTTCAAGAAATTCCTACTATATTTGCAATCCCAAATTCTGGGGTTTTGACATTTTGGCCCATTCGTCTAGTGGTTAGGACGCAAGGTTTTCATCCTTGTAACAGGAGTTCGATTCTCCTATGGGCTGCCAATTTTTTGGCCCATTCGTCTAGTGGTTAGGACGCAAGGTTTTCATCCTTGTAACAGGA
>JANQWC010000024.1:13820-29499 GCA_030730025.1 Crocinitomicaceae bacterium | reverse complement strand
AGTTGTACTGTTTTATTCTACTTCTTTGTTGCGCATCGCGAGCAATTCATATGCGCCCTTGACGACAATTTTGGCTTGTTTGAGTTGGGTCAATTTCTTGCTCGTTAGGGCCACGCGGCCATCTTGCGACATCAGTAAGTCGACTTCGATTGGTAAAAAGTTGCCCTTACTTGAAATAAACACCACATTTTTGCCATTTTGCAGCACTACGGCCTCTTCAGGCAAGGTATATTGCAATTGGTTGTCGGCCATGATTTCCGCCTTGAGATAAGAACCAGGAGTGATATCGGCAGGAAGTTGATCGAAATGACAATGGACCTTGACGGTGCGCTCTTTGCTGATTTCGCGACCAATTAAGTAGATTTTGGCACTTGAAGTCTGATTGACGTCTACAAATTTGAGCTTGACCAGCTGGTCTTTGCGCAAGAAAGACAAATACTTTTCATAGACGGTTAGCTCAGCATGGGCATGCTTCAGGTCAATGATTTCTAAAAGATTGTCTTTAGGTTCGGCGAAAGCCCCCACATTGGCCGTCACCTTCGTGATGACACCCGAAAACGGAGAACGGATGCGTTGGGTGCGTTCAATTGTGCCTTTTTGCAGGGCAGCCATGTTGACATTTGCCATTTCGAGTTGTACGGAAAGACCACTCAATTTAGCTTTATTGACCATATAAGCACTTTTGGCCTGCTGAAAACTCTTCGCTGAACCGGCTTCTTTTTCGTAGAGTTGTTTTTGGCGCTCGAAGTCGGCAGAAAGGAATTCCATTTGACCTTGCAATTCGAGGTAAGTTTGCTGCAACTGAATGATTTCTGGATGTTCGACAACCAATAACACTTGGCCTTTTTGCACCAACATGCCATCCAGGACCTTTATTTCTTTGATGTAGCCACCAAAAGGCATGGCGATGTAAGACTTATTTTGCGGCGGCACATCGATGATGCCATTGGCAAAAACACTGAGGCCCATTTGCTGGGCGCTGAGCGAACCTAGCTCAATCCCGAGGGCCTGCACTTGTTGGGCAGATAGTTTAAATTGTTGGGAACTGGGTGCTGCGGGTGCGTTGGCTTCGTTTTTTTCAGAAGAACAGGCGCTAATGAAGAGACTAAGTAGGGCTCCGAGAAAGATGACTTGCGTTTTCATATTCATATTAATTTTTGATCCATTCATAGGAAATGTGTAACAATTTGATTTGGTGCTGCCATTGCAAGAGTTCGTCTTGCAGGGCCAATTGATAATCTTGGAGTTGTATATAGTCCAGTAAGGAAATTTGGCCGCTATTGAGCTGCAAAGCAGCATCTGACTGCAGCTTGACAAGTTCAACTTGAATGGGTGCGGCAACTTCTGTGTAAGTCTCAATGAGGTTGGTCAACTCTACATAAAGCTTGGTTTGGGTGCTCTGCAAATCCAGTACTTGTTGATTTTTGCGGAGTTCATTTTGCGCAAGTGCCAATTCGAGTGCGGTGTTTCTCGCTTTATATGCTTTGTAATCAATCGGGATTTGCGTTTGGATTTGAGCGCCCTGAAATCTTTTTGTAGGGCCAAAGTACTGATCGGTGCCATTGATATTTTGAATGCCCACCAATGACTGATTGAAGTAAGCCAAGCCCAAAACAGGAAGCTGCTGCGCCCTATTGAGCTCACTTTGGAGCTGTAGCTGCTTGGCTTCGATGTCGTAGCGCAATAAACTTGGGTGCGCAAGTTGTGTGCTGTAAGTGGGCAGCGTTAAAAAATCAATAGCCTCGGGTTGTGCGAGTTGGAAATCTTGGCCTTTGTAAGCCAAGAGCGCGTGAAGTGCCGACCACGCATTTTGCAATTCTTGTGTATGCTTGGCCACGGTAGCGTGGGCGCGTATGGCTTTGGAGTGCAGGAGCACTTGGTCCATTTTTGGCGCCTCTCCAAGTGCTACGCGCAGCGTCATTTTTTGATCGAGCAGTTGATACAAGGTATCTTGCTTCTTGGCTAAATCGAGCAAGGCGGTTTGCAGGCGAATTTGCTCAAGTTGTTCGTCCAAGGCTCTTTTGAACTCTTTTTTGAGCAAGACCAACTCTTGTTCGGACAAACTTCCCGATGCCTTACCGATTTCCTTTTGTAAACGAAGGGCACCGTTGTAAGGGAGCGTTTGACCCAGCGTGAGGTTGTTGTCTGTTTGATACGCAGAATTGAACTGCCCCATCATAAAAGTTGCCGAAAGCGGCTGCCAACCCGCTGCGCCTATGGCTAAACTTTGCTGGCGCTGCGCTTCAATGACCGCGGCCTTGATTTGACCATTCTGATCGAGGAGCATGCCGAATAATTGGGCATCGGTATATTTTTGTTGTGCAAAAAAGCTTGTGGACAAGCTCAGCATGGCCATGAACAAAATCCCTTTTTTGCGACGGATTTTGAATGGCTTTTCAAAAAGCACATACAATAGCGGCAAAATGAATAGCGTAAGAATTGTAGCGGTTATGAGCCCACCAATCACGACTGTTGCCAATGGCTTTTGCACCTCAGCGCCACTGCCATGCGAGAGCGCCATGGGTAAAAAGCCGAGCGAGGCAACCGTAGCTGTGAGTAAAACAGGTCGGAGGCGATTGACCGTGCCGCGCAAAACAACTTGCATTAAGGGCGCTCCTGATTTTTTCAGGGAATTGAATTCGGCAATCAGGACAATGCCGTTGAGTACGGCTACGCCGAAGAGTGCAATGAAGCCAACTCCTGCAGAAATGGAAAAGGGCATCCCTCTCATATACAGCGCAATAATACCACCGATTGAAGCTAAAGGTATAGCTGAATAAATCAGCGCAGCTTGCTTGACGGATTGGAAAGTGAGGTACAATAAAAAGAAAATGAGCAATAGCGAGATGGGAACGGCAATGAGCAAACGCGCGCGAGCGTGCACTAAGTTTTCAAAGGTGCCGCCTATTTGCGAAAAATAGCCCGTTTCAAACTGCAGTTGTTGATCCATTTTTTGCTGCAGTTCTTCGACAATACTTTCGACGTCGCGGCCACGGACGTTGAAACCCACAAGAATGCGGCGCTTGGCGTCGTCTCGTTGGATTTGATTGGGTCCGTTTTCGATTTTGATACTGGCGAGTTCTGCCAATGGGATTTCTTGCCCTGCCGCATTGCTCACGTAGAGTTGTTCGATATCGGTAAGCTGGCTGCGGTCGGACTCGCGCAGCTTGACCACCAACTGAAATTTGCGCTCGCCTTCAAATACAAAACCTGCAATTTGACCTGCAAAACCAAGGTTGAGCGCTCTGTTCACTTCTTCTATGCTCACTTGGTAGCGCGCCAACGCATCGCGGTCATAGCGCACAATGAGTTGTGGCAAGCCCGAAAGCTCTTCCACATAAACATCTTGCACACCCGAAATTTTGGAAGAAATACCGCCGATTTGCTTGGCATAGGCCGATAGCTTGTCGAAATCTTCGCCGTAGACCTTGACCACGACATCTTGTTTGGCGCCGGTCATGAGTTCGTTGAAGCGCATTTGGATGGGTTGCTGAAAACCAAAAGAAACACTTGGCAGTTCTTTGTCCAACACCGCTTGCATTTTGGCGGCGAGGGCTTCTTTGTCATCGGCACTCACCCACTCTTCTTTGTCTTTGAGGATCAGCATGAGGTCACAAGCCTCCATGGGCATGGGGTCTGTCGGGATTTCGGCCGTGCCAATTTTACCGACAACTTGCTTGATTTCAGGAAACTTTTGCAGCAAAATACGCGAAGCTTTGGTGGTGGTTTCGATAGTTTTGGTGAGCCCAGAGCCGGTCATGAGGCGGGTTTCTACGGCAAAATCACCTTCGTCTAAGGATGGAATAAATTCGGCTCCTAGTTGATTGAAGAGCAAAACCGCTATTGTAAAAAGTACAATTACCCCTGACAATACTAACTTTTGCTTACGCAGCACATAGGCGAGCAGCGGCGTGTAGCGTTTTTGAATGCCGTTCACGATTTTGTCCGAAAAAGTTTGCCCTTGCTGTACTTTTTTGGAGAGCACCAAAGAAGAGATCATGGGCACGTAAGTCAGCGACAAGATGAGCGCACCGAGAATGGCAAAAATAACCGTCTGAGCCATCGGTTTGAACATCTTGCCTTCGATACCCACCAGCGCTAATATGGGAAGATATACCACCAAAATGATGATTTGTCCGAAAACGGCACTTTTACTGAATTTGGAAGCGGAAGAATATACCTCCTGATTCATCTCGACTTGAGAAAGCTGCTTGCTGCGCCTATGCTGCAACAAATGTAGCGTCGACTCCACAATAATAACAGCGCCGTCTACAATGAGGCCGAAGTCTAGTGCACCCAAGGACATCAGGTTACCCGAAACCCCAAAGACGTTCATCAGGGAGATGGCGAAGAGCATGGCAAGCGGAATCACGGAGGCTACAATGAGGCCCGCACGCAAGTTGCCCAACAAAAGCACCAAAACGAAAATTACAATTAACGCGCCTTCAATGAGGTTGGTACTGACCGTAGTGATCGCACGATTGACCAAATTAGTGCGGTCTAGATACACCTCTAATGCTACACCTTCTGGCAAATTGCGCTCGATTTGCGCCACACGTTCCTTGACAAGCGAGATCACTTCAGAAGAATTGGCGCCTTTGAGCATCAAGACAATGCCACCAACGGCCTCGCCTTCTGCGTTGTAGGTGAGCGCGCCATAACGCACCTGCGCACCGTATTTGACTGTAGCGATGTCGCGGATGTAAACGGGTGTTTCGGCACTAGGGTGCTTGATTTGGATGCTTTCGATATCGGACAAACTACCCACCAGTCCTTCAGTTCTGATATAAGTAGTCATGTTATGGCGCTCGATATAGGCACCGCCGGTGTTTTCGTTGTTTTGCGATACAGCTGTAAAGACTTCATCTAGGGTGATTTCATGAGCCTTGAGCAATAGCGGATCAATCGCGATCTCGTAGGTTTTGAGCTCGCCTCCAAAACCACTGACGTCGGCAACACCCTTAACGCCCAACAGCTGCCGGCGAATGACCCAGTCTTGGATACTGCGCAAATCGGCGGGGCTATACTTTTGTGCGTAGCCTTTTTTGGCGCGCAGCGTGTACTGATAGATTTCACCCAAGCCCGTGCTGAGCGGTGCCATGGAGGGTTCTCCAAAACCTGCTGGTATGCTGTTTTTGGCTTCAGAGAGTCTTTCTTGGACTTGTTGACGCGCCCAGTAGATATCGGTGTCTTCGCTAAAAACGATGGTCACAACACTCAGGCCAAAGCGGCTAAACGAACGGATTTCTTCGATGCCCGGAATGGTAGCCATGGTTTGCTCCACCGGAAAAGTGACAAAGCGCTCGATGTCTAGCGCACTAGAAGAGGCCGCACTGGTAACGACCTGCACTTGGTTGTTGGTGATGTCCGGAACGGCATCAATAGGTAATTTGGAAAGTGAAAATAAGCCCCAAACGATGAGGGCGAGGGTCAAGACGGCAACAATTAATTTGTTGTGAATCGACCAAAAAATGATGCGATTTAACATATAAACTCAATTAGAAAGTAAAACTTAAAGGACTTAAGCTATACCAATTGAGGAGGGTGCCAGAATTCAAAGAAGTCGTTTATGGTGACCGATGTGGGCGCAGATAAAATGTTTTGTCTGGAGAGGTCAATAAAGCTTTTTTCCAATAAGATGGCAGGGCTTTTGACTGGCATAAAAAGCGTCACGAGTGTGTTGGACTGCACCGATTTAAAGGGGAGTTCGCGGTGTTCTTGTTGCTTGTCGTTGACCTGCTGCAGGTAGTGTTCTTGTACAAAACTCCAGAAGCCGTCTTGCTCTTTTTCTTGTTGAAATTGGGCGTAGTGTTCGAGCAGCGCATCTAGTTTGAAAAACTCCAACCCAAGCCATTGTGGTGCCAAAGAAAGCAAACCAAAGTAAAGAGCAAGAATCAAACAACAAGTGCGCATGTATCAAAGTTAACCAAAATTAAAATGAAGTACCGAAAGATTAATTAATTTCGTTGCAAATCAATACTATGAAAAATCTACTTCTCCTATTTCTCTTCCTTTCTTCCTTTACGGCCTTCTCTCAAGAGAACACGGGAAGTTGTGCTGCGCGCAAATCAGCAAAAGGTTGGCAAACCAAAAGCGCTTCTTTAAGTGTAGCAGAAATCGCTGAAACCGAAAAATATGATGTCCACTTTTACAACCTAGACCTCACCATGAACAACATCTCCACCTATCTGGGTGGAAGTGTAGAGCTCCACGCCAAAGCAAAGGTAGATTTAGATTCGGCGTTGTTTGAACTATTTGAAACCCTCCTGATCAGTGAAGTCAAGGTCAATGGAAGTGTGGTGAACTACAATCGCGTTTCCAATAAAGTGAGGGTGCCCGTGAACGCGCAGGCGCTGACCAATTTTGTCATCAAAGTAACCTACGCCGGCAATCCGCCAACCGCACAAACCAATCCTTTGGGTGGCAGCGGCCTCACAGCAGGTAGCTCGCCGAGTTGGGGAAACAAAGTAGTTTGGTCTTTGTCTGAGCCATTTTCAGCTTATGAGTGGTTTGCCGTGAAGCAGAGCCTCACCGATAAGGCCGATTCTTGTGCGGTGGCCATTACTGTTCCGGACAGTTGTAAGGCGGGCTCGAACGGTATTTTAGAGCAAGTTGTGCCTTTGGGCAATGGCTTCACGCGCTATGAATGGAAACACCGCCATCCTATTGACTACTACCTCATTTCGGTGGCAGTAGCCAAATATGTCGAATACAACACCTATGCGAATCCGCAAGGCAGCGCCACCCCTGTGTTGATCCAAAATTATATTTACGACAACCCCGGAACCCTCCCCAACTTTATTGATGAGATCAATGAAACAGCTGATTTCATGGAGCTTTTTGCCACACAATTTGGCCCCTACCCTTTTGCCGACGAAAAATACGGGCATTGCATGGCGCCAATCGGCGGAGGCATGGAACACCAAACCATGACCACCCAAGGCTTCTTTGAAAAAACACTCACCGCGCATGAGCTTGCACACCAATGGTGGGGCAACCACGTCACCTGCGCCTCTTGGTGCGACATCTGGCTCAATGAAGGCTTTGCATCTTACAGTGAATACCTGATGCTCGCCGCACTCTACAACGGACAGCAAGCCAATCACATGACGCAAGTGCACCAGAGCGTTATGCAACAGCCGGGCGGCAGCGTTTGGGTCTTGGATTCTTTGAACGAGGCGCGTATTTTCAGCGGGCGCCTCACCTATGACAAAGGCGCTGGAATTATTCATACCCTGCGCTACATCATCCAAAACGACAGCTTGTTTTTCAGCGCGCTGCAAGATTTTCAGACCACTTACGCCCACAGCACGGCAACAGGCCTCGACTTCAAGAATCATGTCGCCAATTATTGCAATATCGATCTAGATGCTTTTTTTGAACAATGGTACTTTGGCGAAGGCTTCCCCACCTACGAAGTGCGTTACAATCAGGTCGGAACCGACCTCCTGCTCGAGATAAGCCATACGGCCTCGATGCCAAACATTACGCCCACCTTTACCAACCCTATTTCCTTGCGTCTTTTCAGACAAGGACAAGCCGACACCATTGTGAGGTTTGACATCACTAGCAATACGGAGCTCTTTACCCTAACGAATTTCGGAACCCTGAGCGGCACAATTGGCCTAGACCCTGGCAATTGGGTGATCAATGGCAATGGCGGTGTTTCTATGGATGCCACATTGGGTTTTTCTGACCAACCAAACAACCAGACCGCTCAATTAGAGGTGTATCCCAATCCGAGTACTGATTTTATTTCCATCAAAGGTCAAACAGAAACACTTGCCTTCACTTTTTATGATGCAAATGGAAAAACGGTTCAAACGGGAACAATTGATCCAAATGGACTCATTGATGTGCGTGCACTCAAAAGTGGTGCTTACATCCTCAAATGTGTGTCGGCAAATCAACAACAATATATTCGACTTGTAACAATAAAGGAATGAAATCGTCGTTGTGGTAAACAAAAAATATTTATGAAAAAATTACTTTTAAGTCTCGCTTTGCTTTCTTGGGGCAGTTCTCACGCCCAGCTCAGTTTTGAGGGTGTGTATTTGCAAAATGGTGCCTTTTTCGGCGCCAGTAAAGGCAGCGTTGCCGATTTTCAGACCTTGGCGCCTCAGTCGGTCTTGTTGCAACAAGATTTGACCCCGTACCAGACATATGCTGCCATGAATTTTAATTTTCCGGGGCAATCGCAATCTTTAAGTGTAGGGCTCAAAATGGCTAAACTACCCAATGCCACCTTGCGTTTGGGACTCATGCACACCAACCAGCGCAATGCATTGACAGTGGGTGGATCTTACACCGAAACCTTTCGTGTAGACACCCTCACGAGTTCGCAAACGGGTGAGCAATTTTTTGTAGACTCCTTTAGCACGCACAGTTATAATGCCAGTTACTCGCAAGAGCAATTGCGTTTGGACGCTTCGTTATTGTTTCGTTATAACGCAGACAAGCGTTGGAGTTTTTACGGCGGTATAGGTGCCAATTTTGGTTTGAGTTACAATGCGCAAACAAGTGTCAATCAATATGTTTCTCCCTACGGGAGCGAATACGGTTATGGCCTCTTTAACGACATAGTGCACAACGGCACACACACACAAGAAACCTTTGAAAACAAAGGAGGTTTTGGCTTTGGCGTGTACGCACCGCTAGGCGTTGATTTTCAGGTGGGTAAAAAGCGTGACTTTTGGATGCCTATTCATTTATACATGGAACTGCGCCCTGGCTTCAATGTGAATCAAATTGCCGGCTTGGGAACCAGCTTCAGTGCGGGTAATTTCTCAAATGTCGGTTTGCGTTTTCAGATGAAGTAATTCATAAGTATTCTAAATAACCAGCCGAGAATTTTTTCTCGGCTTTTTTTATGTCAGAACCAAACTAAAAGGTAAATTTGTGGCGCAAAACAAACCAACTAAAGTAACTTTTGTTACACACTTAAAATAGACCAATGGAAACAGCCTCTAGCGCCAATTACCTACCGTTGCTGATGCAAGTTGCAGTCGCAGCAGGTTTTGTGATCTTCACGCTTTTTGTCACGCACATCCTCACCCCAAGAATCAACTCTGCCAAAAAAGACGACAACTTTGAATGTGGTATCGACGCGCAAGGCAATGCCCGCTTCCCGGTATCTATCCGTTATTTCATGACGGCCATTCTCTTTGTATTGTTCGACGTAGAGGTCATTTTCTTTTACCCTTACGCCGTAAACTTTTACGAGCTCAAACTCGAAGGATTATTAGCAGTTATTATGTTTGTCGGTTTTTTCTTGACCGGGTTTTACTATATCTATAAAAAAGGAGCATTAGAATGGGAAAAATAGAAGACCTCGAAACGATCAACGGAGAGGGTTATCAACTGACCACCCTCGACAAAGCCATTGCGCTTGCACGTGCCAACTCTGTTTGGCCTTTGCCATTTGCGACCTCTTGTTGCGGCATCGAATTCATGGCTACCATGGGCAGCGCCTATGACCTCTCTCGTTTTGGCATGGAGCGCATGTCATTTACACCGCGCCAAGCAGACCTACTTATTGTTGCAGGAACAATTTCAAAAAAATTAGGTCCTGTACTCAAACGCGTTTACGAACAAATGGCTGAGCCTAAATGGGTCTTGTCTGTCGGTGCCTGTGCGTGTTCGGGTGGTATTTTTGATACCTATTCCGTATTGCAAGGTATAGACCGCATTATTCCAGTTGATGTGTATGTACCGGGTTGCCCACCGCGCCCAGAGCAAATCATCGAGGGCGTCATGAACATCCACGAACTCGTCAAAAAAGAATCCAACCGTCGCCGCTATTCTGAAGAATACAAGCATTTGATGGATACCTACCAAATCGACATCGATCAACATGGAGAAGCAAAATAACCAAGAATACCTCACGGCTATTCAAGCGGCATTTGGCGCCGATGTTTTGGCACATGAAGAAGCATTTGGCATGCTCAACGTTGAGCTCACGCCTGCACGCATTCACGACGCCATTGCTTGGTTGCAACAACACCAAGACCTCAGTGTCAATTACCTCACCAACATCGCAGGTATCCACTACCCCGATGCTGCGGGCCGAGAATTTGCAGTTGTGTATCAATTGCACTCCTGGAAAAACAACTTGCGTTTGCGCATCAAGGGCTACTTGCCCAAAGAAAACTTGCACATCGCCACCATCACCGACCTCTTTGCAGGTGCCAACTGGATGGAGCGCGAAACCTATGATTTCTTCGGAATCATTTTCGACGGGCATCCAGATTTGCGTCGCATCCTCAACATGGACGACATGGATTACTTCCCAATGCGCAAAGAATACGTGCTCGAAGACGCCACCCGCGAAGACAAAGACGACAGATTTTTCGGACGCAACAACAACGAATTATGAGCCAAGATCTTAAAGATGTAATACAAGCGGCTGACCCCGCCAATGTGGCCACCATTAACTTTGGTCCGACCCACCCTTCTACGCACGGTATTTTTCAGAATATCTTAAAAGTCGATGGCGAAAAAATCATTTCTTCCGAACAAACAGTGGGGTATATTCACCGTGCTTTTGAAAAGCTAGCCGAGCGCAGACCTTACAACCAAATTACACCGATTACCGATCGCCTCAACTATTGTTCTTCCCCGATCAACAACATCGGCTGGGAAATGACCGTCGAGAAACTCATCGGCGTGGACATCCCCAAGCGCGTACAATACATGCGCGTGATCATCATGGAACTCGCCCGCATCGCAGATCACCTCATTTGCAATTCGGTCATTGGCGTAGATGCCGGTGCACTCACCTCTTTCTTTTATCCGTTCTCTGAACGCGAAAAAATTTACGAGCTCTACGAAGAACTTAGCGGCGCACGCCTCACCACCAACATGGGCCGCATTGGCGGTTTTGAGCGCGACTTCACCCCTGTATTTCATCAAAAGCTCAAGTCTTTTCTCAAAACCTTTCCGAAGGCTTTTGAAGAATTTGACAGCATGCTCGCGCGCAACCGCATTTTCATGGACCGCACCAAAGGCGCTGGCCCCATTTCTGCAGAACGTGCACTTTCTTATTCGTTCTCCGGACCCAACTTGCGCGCTGCAGGTGTTGACTACGACGTGCGCGCCATGAATCCATATTCTTCTTACGAAGATTTCGATTTCATCATCCCTGTTGGTGTCAACGGCGATACCTACGACCGCTTTATGGTGCGCCAAGAAGAAATCCGCCAAAGTTTGCGCATCATTACGCAAGCCTACAACAATCTACCAGAAGGCGACTACAAAGCAGACCTCCCCGACTTCTATCTTCCGGCAAAATCCGATGTTTACAACAACATGGAAGCACTGATTTACCATTTCAAAATTGTCATGGGCGAAACCGAACTTCCTGTCGGTGAAGTGTACCACGCCGTAGAAGGTGGCAACGGAGAACTCGGCTACTACCTCATTTCCGACGGTGGCCGCACGCCATATCGCCTTCAATTCAGAAGACCTTGTTTTATTTATTACCAAGCATATCCAGAAATGATCAAAGGCTTGCCGATTTCAGACGCCGTTCTGACACTCAGCAGCATCAACGTCATCGCCGGAGAACTAGACGCCTAATATGAAAGCAGATCACCCACAAGCAGTCAACGAAGCACCGATTGAATTCAGTGCCAACACAATGGCCGAAATGAATCGCGTCATTGGTCTTTTTCCCGAAGGCAAACAAAAGAGTGCCATTCTGAGCGTGCTGCATTTAGTACAAGACGAATTGGGTTGGGTCAGTGTTGGTGCCATGAACCGCGTGGCGCAAATCCTAGACATCCAACCAATTGAGGTATATGAAGTAGCTACTTTCTACACCATGTTTCACCTGGACCCTGTAGGCAAAAACGTACTAGAAGTATGCCGCACCGGACCTTGCCAATTAGTAGGTTCCGACGACCTCATTACGTACATCGAAGAAAAACTCGATATCAAAGTTGGCGAAACCACCAAAGATGGCATGTTCACACTCAAAACAGTGGAATGTCTTGGTGCTTGCGGTTACGGCCCTATGCTCATGTGTAAATATCAATTTTACGAGCGCCTCAACAAAGAAAAAGTGAACGAAATGCTAGACGCCATGCGCGAAGCCTCAAATTCTTAAGCCATGTCAAGAAAACTACTCATAGAACACGCAGACGTCCCAGGAATTACTTCCTTTGAGACTTACCGCAAACACGGCGGTTATGCATCGGTAGAAAAGGCACTTAAAACCATGAGCCCAGAAGACGTTGTCGAAGAGGTGAAAAAATCTGGTTTGCGTGGCCGTGGCGGCGCTGGTTTCCCAACGGGTATGAAATGGTCTTTTTTGGCCAAACCCGAAGGTGTTGAGCGCCATTTAGTTTGCAACGCAGACGAATCTGAGCCCGGCACTTTCAAAGACCGCTACCTCATGGAAAAACTCCCGCATTTGCTCATCGAGGGCATGATTACCTCGAGCTATGCGTTGGGCGCACGTCGCTCTTACATCTACATTCGCGGCGAGTTCATGTATGTTTTGCGCATCCTTGAAAAAGCCATCGCCGAAGCCTATGCCAACGGCATGCTCGGTAAAAATATCCTCGGATCTGGCTACGACCTCGACCTCGTGGTAACGCCAGGTGGAGGCGCTTACATTTGCGGCGAAGAAACCGCTTTGCTCGAATCACTTGAAGGCAAGCGCGGCAACCCACGCATGAAACCACCTTTCCCTGCCGTCAAAGGCTTGTGGGGCAACCCGACGGTGGTCAACAACGTGGAATCTATTGCGGCGGTTGTGCCAATCGTCAATGAAGGCGGAGAGGCTTATGCCAAAATTGGTATTGAGCGTTCAACCGGCACTAAACTCATTTCGGCAAGCGGCAATTTGGTACGCCCAGGTGTTTACGAAATCGAACTCGGCTTGTCTGTCGAAGAATTCATTTACGGCGACAACTACTGCCGCGGTATTGCCAATGGCAAAAAACTCAAAGCGTGTATTCCGGGTGGTTCTTCCGTTCCGATTTTACCGCACTACCTCGTGACCAAAACAGCTGCAGGTACAGATCGCCTCATGACCTACGAAAGCTTAGCCGACGGTGGTTTTGCAAGTGGATCAATGCTCGGTTCTGGTGGGTTTATTGTTTTTGACGAAGACCAATGTATTGTGCGCAATACCTGGAACTTTGCGCGTTTTTACGCCCATGAGTCTTGCGGACAGTGCTCGCCTTGTAGAGAAGGAACGGGCTGGATGGAAAAGGTCCTTTACCGCCTCGAACACGGCACGGGTACTTTAGAAGACATCACCTTGCTCGAAGAAATCAACAAAAAAATTGAAGGCAATACCATTTGCCCACTAGGTGACGCAGCCGCTTGGCCTGTTGCCGCCGCTATTCGCCATTTTAGAGATGAATTTGAATGGCACGTGAAGTCTCCACAAGAGGCGCAAACAAGAAATTATGGTTTAATCCAAGCACCGCTTGAAGCTTAGTCCTATGATAAAAGTAACTATTGACGACGTCGAAATTGAAGTAGCACCGGGTACCACTATCCTGAACGCTGCACGACAAGCTGGCGGAGACCTCGTGCCTCCTGCCATGTGCTACTACAGTAAACTTCCGGGCACAGGTGGCAAATGCCGCACCTGCTTGGTTGAGGTTGCTGCTGGCTCTACTGCTGATCCGCGTCCGATGCCAAAACTTGTGGCGTCTTGCTCTACGCCAGTGATGGATGGCATGATTGTCAAAAACAAAACCTCTGAGCGCGTGCATACCAACCGTGGTGGTGTGGTTGAGTTTTTATTGGTCAACCATCCGCTCGACTGCCCGATCTGTGACCAAGCTGGCGAATGTCATCTCCAAGACCTCGGTTACGAGCACGGATCTGCCAAAACGCGTTACCGCGAAGAGCGCCGCACGTTTAGCCCAATTGACATCGGCAACAAAATCAAGTTGCACATGAACCGCTGCATTTTGTGCTACCGTTGTGTGGCTGTAGCCAATCAGCTCACAGATTCGCGCGTTCATGGCGTAATGCACCGCGGCGAACACGCCGAAATCTCTACGTACATCGAAAACGCCATTGACAACGATTTCTCTGGCAACATGATTGACGTATGCCCAGTGGGTGCCCTCACCGATAAAACCTTCCGTTTCAAGTCGCGCGTTTGGTTCTTGAAACCTTATGAAGCAGAATGCGCTTGCACCAAATGTTCCGGAAAAGCGGTTGTCTGGATGTTCGGAAACGAAATCTTCCGTGTCACTGCCCGCAAAGACAAATACGGCGAAGTCGAAACCATCGAAGACAAAACCGCCTGGATCTGCAACGATTGCCGCTTTGACAAAAAAGACCCAAGCAACTGGACCCTCATTGGCCCACGCAAAATTGACCGTCATTCTGTCATTTCTCAAGGTAAATACGCTACCAAAAACGACAACAACCCCAAACTCCTTCGCTAATGGACACCGCGATGCTCATCGAAAAATCGATACTCGTCATTTTGCTCTTCCTGGTTTCACTAGGTGCAGCAGCCTACATGACCTACTTTGAAAGAAAACTTGCAGCCTGGATCCAAGACCGCGTCGGTCCAGACCGCGCAGGACCATTTGGTATCCTTCAACCTATCGCCGACGGCGTAAAAATGTTCTTAAAAGAAGATTTCATTCCGGCTAAGGCCGACAAATGGCTCTTTATCATCGGACCTGGTATTGCGATGTTTACGGCGCTCATTACCAGTGCTGTGATTCCTTGGGGGCCTAAATTGCATCTTTTTGGACGCGACATCGTGTTGCAAGTTGCCGACATCAACATCGGTATCTTGTACGTGTTTGGCGTCATCTCCATTGGTGTCTACGGCATCATGATCGGTGGTTGGGCCTCTAACAACAAATACTCGCTTTACGGTGCCATCCGTGCGAGCTCTCAAATGATTTCTTACGAATTGGCAATGGGCGTATCGGCCATCACCATTGTATTGTTATCCGGCTCACTTAGCCTCACCACCATTGTAGAAGGACAAAGCGATGTATGGAATATTTTCTATCAGCCCGTTGCCTTCTTGATCTTCTTTATTTGTGCCTTGGCAGAGCTCAACCGTGCGCCGTTTGACTTGCCGGAGTGTGAATCTGAGTTGGTGGGCGGTTACCACACTGAATACAGCTCCATGAAACTCGGTTTGTATCTCTTTGCTGAGTATACCTCTATGTTTGTGTCTTCGGCAATTATGGCCATCCTCTTTTTTGGCGGCTACAATTTCCCTGGCATGAGTCACTTTAGTGGCAATACACTCGCTATTCTCGGCATCGCTGCCTTTGCCACCAAAATCTTCTTATTCATTTTCGTGATCATGTGGATCCGCTGGACCATCCCGCGTTTTCGTTTTGACCAACTCATGCACTTGGGCTGGAAATCATTATTGCCACTATCACTCATCAATTTATTGGTAACTGGTTTGGTCATCGCCTACAAAAATGGCTGGTTCTAATTAAGAAAATAACATGGAAAGCTTAACCAATCGCAAAAAAGTCGTTTCAGACAAGCCCATGACGCTTTGGGAGAAGATTTATCTTCCGGCCATCATCAGCGGCATGATCACCACCATGCGCCATATGTTTCGCAAGCGCAAAACCATCAAATACCCTGAAGAAACGCGTGAATTCGCACCCGTTTACCGCGGTCAGCATGTCTTGAAAAGAGACGAACAAGGCAGAGAAAACTGCAC
>JANQWC010000024.1:0-13720 GCA_030730025.1 Crocinitomicaceae bacterium | reverse complement strand
GATCAGCGCATCGACATCACCAAAAGACAACACACCGGTAAACGTACACAACTATGAGTTTACAAATCATCTCCATCATTTTAGGTAGCCTTACCTTAGCTTCAGCGCTAATGGTTGTGCTCAGCAAGCACCCTGTTCGCAGCGTCATTTATCTGGTCATCACCTTCTTTTTGATCACTGCTATGTACATCATGATGAACGCCCAATTTTTAGCGGTCGTGAACATGATTGTCTATGCAGGTGCCATTATGGTCTTGTTCTTATTTGTACTGATGCTATTGAATCTCAATAAAGAAGTGGAACCCATGGCCACCAGAGGTTCTCAACTGGCTGCATTTATTGCAGGTGGCTCGCTCTTTTTGGTACTCATTACGGCACTCAAAGACACGCTCATCCTTGGGCAGTCTTACCGCGACAACCACAGCCAAATCGGCTTGGTCAAAGAACTCGGTAACCTTTTGTTTTCTAAGTATATTGTCGCTTTTGAGCTCACTTCCATTCTCTTTATCGCCGCCATGGTTGGTGCCATTTTACTAGCCAAGCGCGAAAACCAAATCATCGAATAATATGCAAGCAGCTTCTAGCATCGGGACCTCCCTCGATTTTTACTTATTTGTCTCCTTTGCGCTCTTTACAATTGGCGCCATCGGAGCCATGACGCGCAAAAACATGATTGTGTTACTCATGTGTATTGAACTCATGCTCAATGCCGTGAACCTCATGTTGGTGACCTTTTCTACCTACTACAACAACGGCGATGCACAAATCTTTGTGTTCTTCACCATGGTTGTAGCGGCGGCAGAAGCAACCGTAGGCCTTTCGATCATTATCATGGCTTACCGCAACCTCAAGTCCATCGATATCGATATGTACAACAAACTTAAAAACTAACAATGGCTAAAGACCTGACGCTTCTTCTCATCATTGCGCTGCCTTTAATCGGTTTTGCAATCAACGGGCTTTTTGGTAAAAAACTGCCCAAAACAATTGTGGGTGGTTTGGCCACAGCCGTGGTTTTCACCGCTTTTCTCTTGGCTACAACGCTCTTCTCAGGCCTTCATGGCACGCAAATCGTCAAGTTGTTCAATATCATCGACTTCGACCAATTGCGCATCAATGCTTCTTTTCAAATTGACGCGTTATCGATTTGGATGACCCTCATCATTACGGGTATCGGTTCACTCATCCACCTCTTTTCAATGGGGTACATGAGCCACGATGCAGGCTACCACAAGTTCTTTACTTACCTGAATTTGTTTATCTTCTCGATGCTCCTTTTGGTACTGGGCTCTAATTACTTTGTACTTTTCTTTGGATGGGAAGGCGTTGGGATGTGCTCTTACTTGCTCATTAGTTTTCACTACAACGATGCCGAGAAAGGCTTGGCCAACAGTTTGGCCGGACGCAAAGCGTTTATCATGAACCGCATCGGAGACGTCGGTTTGTTGCTTGCGCTTTTCATGCTCCTTGGTCAGTTCAACACGCTAGAATTCCTACAAATTGGCAAAGCACTTGAAGCCAACCCAGCTTTACAAGGTGGTGCCATGTTCTTCATTACCTTGAGTTTGTTTATTGCCGCTACGGGTAAAAGTGCGCAAATTCCTTTGTTTACTTGGCTTCCAGACGCCATGGCCGGACCTACTCCCGTATCTGCGCTCATCCACGCAGCCACCATGGTAACGGCAGGTATTTACCTTACGGTTCGTTCGAATTTCTTGTTTGAGCTCGCTCCGGCAACTAAAGACATCATCCTTTATGTCGGTTTGGCCACAACGCTTGTTGCCGCGTTCATGGCCTTGCGTCAAAACGACATCAAAAAAGTACTTGCCTACTCCACTGTTTCTCAGTTGGGCCTCATGTTTGTTGCACTCGGTTTTGGTGCTTACACCGTTGCGCTGTTCCACGTCACCACACACGCCTTTTTCAAAGCATTGTTGTTCTTAGGTTCTGGTTCGGTTATTCACGGCATGCACGAAGAACAAGACATCCGCAAAATGGGTGGCCTTGCCAAACTCATGCCCATCACTCATTTTACCTTCCTCATTGGCACCATGGCGATTGCCGGAATTCCTTTCTTATCCGGTTTTTTCTCCAAAGACGAAATCATGGCACAAGCCTTCCTCCACAACCCAGTTGCTTATGGTGTATTGGTTATTGCTGTTTCCATGACCGCTATTTACATGTTCCGTCTTTATTTTCTGACTTTCCAAGGTCAGTTTAGAGGTGGTGCAACCTTACAAAGTAAAGTGCACGAAAGCGGTTTGTCCATGACCCTTCCACTCATCGCATTGGCCTTGCTTTCTGTATTTGGTGGCTTACTTAATTTACCTGGTTTGTTTGTCAAGAGCACCGCTCATTGGTTTGACCACTACCTGAGCCATGGCACTTTCGGACTAGCTGCCGTTCACAATGCGCACCTAGATTTCAACGCCTCTATGGGCCTCATGCTCTTTGCAAGTGCCATGGCCATCGGTGTATTTATTTGGGCTTATCTCAATTATGCCAAGAAAGGCGCTGTCGCCAAAACAGACGACGCGCTTTCTGGTTGGGAACAACTCTCTGCACAAAAACTTTACGTGGACGAAATCTACAACGCGCTTTTTGTGAAGCCCCTACTCGCCATCTCTGATTTTGCGGGTAAAGTACTCGACATTCAACTCTTGCGCAACGGTGTGTATGCACTTGCCGACGGCATTCTCAATACAGCCAACCTGACCCGCAAATGGCAAACAGGTTTCTTGAGTAGCTATCTCTTTTGGATGGTATTTGGTCTGATTATTTTTGTTGCGTATTACATTTTAAAACTTTCGGTTTGGCACTAATTCTTTTACCTCTTGTTTTTAGTTTGCTGGCTTGGTTCGTTCCAAGTGCATTCACACGTCTATTTGGTCTCCTTTCCACTGGTATTACGCTTGCCTGGAGTATGGTAGCGGTTTGTTATTTTCAACCCGAAGAGCAAATCCTGATCGATTTCGGTCTGCGTTTTGTGCGCTTCTCTATCGATAGCCTTGGTTTCACCATGATTTTGCTCACCAATGCCGTCTTTTTCTTGGTATTCTTGAGCAACTTCACGGGTAAGCTCGTCAATGACAACAAATTTGCTGCATTGGCTTTACTCATGCAATTTGGTCTTTTGGGTGTCTTTACCACCAATACCATTCTCGGATTCTATATTTTCTGGGAACTTACCTTGTTGCCTATCTTTTTGATTTTATATTGGTTCGGCACTTTTGACAAACCACGTGCCCTACTCCAATTCTTCTTGTATACATTGTTGGGTTCTTTGGCCATGCTCTTGGCCGTCATTGGCCTGATGCACGCCACCAATCAACAAACTTACGAAGCCTTGCTTGTAGCGGATATCAACGCATTAGGCAACACGAGCATTTGGCTTATGGGCGGTTTCCTCTTTGCATTTGCCGTGAAGATTCCTTTGTTTCCTTTCCACACTTGGCAGGCCGAAACCTACACCAAAGCACCAGTTGCAGGCACCATGCTCTTATCGGCGATCATGCTCAAAATGGCTTTGTTTGGTCTCTTGAAATGGGTGCTTCCTATTTTTGACGGAGTGGCTACTGATTTCTGGCGTTGGCCAATCATTACACTCGGCCTTATTGGGGTTGTTTATGGCGCCGTGATTGCCATTCGCCAATCTGATATCAAAACGTTGTTTGCCTATGCTTCATTGAGCCACTTAGGCCTCATTGCAGCAGCGCTCATGCTCAACGACTACGACACCAATCAAATTGCGGTGGTGCAAATTGTCAATCACAGTATTGTATCTATTGGTTTGTTTTTAGCAGCTGGCATCATAGAGCAGCGCCTCGGCACACGTGAACTCTCCGAACTCGGCGGCATTGCCAAAGTAGCACCGCGCTTCGGTTTTTGGTTTGCAGTCCTGACTTTTGTTTCGTTGTCGGTGCCTTTCACGGCCGGTTTCATTGGTGAATTCTTCTTGATCAAAGCACTTTTTAGCGCGCATGCCCTTACCGGATTCATTGCCAGTACAACACTTGTATTGGGTGCTATTTATATGCTGCGCGCGTATCAAGCCCCCATGTTTGGCCCTTCAAAATTCAGCTCATTTCAGGATTTACATTGGTCTGAAATGACGGTTTTTGCCATTTTAAGTATAGCAGCCATCTATTTAGGTCTTGCTCCACAATGCCTCACTGATTTTGTTGCACATAGTCTTACTCAACCTACTCATTAATTCATACCATGGATAGTATCATCATTCTTTTCATCGCAGGCCTCATCGGTCTTTTTGCCGGCATGAGCAAAAAACCAGTTGCCTCCATACTGATTGCAAGCTTTGGTTTAATCGGAGCAGGTTTAGCCGCTTACTACAGAGGGAGTTATACATCGCCTTTCTCTTCGTATGCTGCTTACGTGCCCACGCAGGGTTTGGTCATCATTTTGTTGTGTGCCGTAACCCTTCTGGCTATTCTAGCTGGTTTCAAGCGCTACAAAAGTGACGACGAACATACCGGTGATTACCTTGGCCTCATTCTCTTCTCTTTGTGCGGTGCTATTTTGATGGCTCAACCCAATGATCTGATGTTGTTCTTCATCGGTTTAGAAATCCTTTCTATTCCAATTTACGTGTTGGTTGGCATCGATAAAGGAAGCAGTGCTTCTGCTGAAGCAGCCGTCAAATACTTCTTCACGGGTTCGTTTGCCTCTGCAATCATTCTCTTTGGGATAGCGCTATTATATGGTGCAACCGGTAGTTTTCAGCTCGTCGAAATTCAATCCAACCTCGCCATCGGTATTTGGCAAAGCCCAATGGCCATGATTGGCAGCTTGTTTTTATTGGCTGGTTTTACTTTTAAAATTGGCGCTGTTCCTTTCCATTTTTGGGGCCCAGATGTTTACGACGGTGCATCTAATGCCGTACTGATGTACATGGCAACAGTTGTCAAAATTGCAGGTGTGTATGCGTTGGTCAATGTTTTTGGGCAGGTATTTAGAGATTCCTATTTCTTCTGGATCGACCTCGTGAGCCTCCTTATTGTGGTATCGATGTTCTATGGCTACATCACGGCCTGGAAACAAACGAGCTTCCGCAGACTCATTGCCTACTCTTCGATTGCCAATGCTGGTCTCATGCTCTTTGCGCTTGCAGATATCCACAACAGCAATTTATTCTTGTTTGTTGCCGCTTATGCACTCGCTACAATTGCGCTCGTCGCGGTCAATTCGGTCATCAATGACGACTCCGATGCTTTGGCTAACTGGGAAGGCATTGCCTGGAAAAACCCACTCATTGGCATTGCGCTGGTACTTGCGTTGTTCTCGTTGTCTGGTATTCCACCATTGGCAGGTTTCTTTGGTAAGTTTTCGCTTTTGTGGTCGGCAGTTCCACATGTACCTTATACCGCTATGCTCGCGCTCATTGCATCGGTCATTGGGGCATTTGTTTACTTGCGCTTGCTCCTACTGGCACTCAAAAAACCTAGTGTTACCGTGCGCATCAAGTTGTCTTTAGAACAAATCATTGTATTGGTAGTGACTTCTGTGGCTTCTATCGGCGCGATTTACTTCATTTAAGAACAACGCATTCCAACCTTTAGCCGTTTGCACTCGTCTATAAACGGCATGGTTCCAGATACTGAACTTTACAGTCAACTCATCTCCTCTTGCATCGCTAAAGATGCCCGGGCACAAAAGGCACTTTATACGCTTTTTGCGCCTGCTATGTTTAAGATTTGCTTGCGTTACGCTACAGATACGAGCAGTGCACAAGACATCTTTCAGGACGCTTTTGTCAAAGTGTATCAAAATTTACATAAGGTCAAACAACCTTCTCACTTGCCCGGTTGGGTCAAACGCGTTTTTGTTTACACCGCTATAGACAACCTTCGGGCGCAGGCCAAATTCAGACAACACATCGAGATAGATGGTGCTGTTCAACTCGAAACAAGCGCACATGGTATCGAGGCACAACTCGCTGCTGCCGACATCATGGAACTCGTTCAAAAACTACCCCAACGCGCACGCTTGGTCTTCAACTTATATGTAATGGAAGGTTTTGCACACAAAGAGATCGCTGAGCTTTTATCTATCACAGAAGGCACCTCAAAATCACAGCTTTTTGAAGCAAAAAAAGCACTGCAAAAACACTTGCAAGCACAAGAAAAAATGATCGGCTAAATGAACAAACTAGACGACTTCGAAAAATACCTCCGCGACCAGCTCAAAGGTCATGCTGAGCCAGAGCCACTCATGTGGAACCGGCTCAACGATGCGCTTGGACGCGTACAACCGTGGTATGCCCGAAGCGCGTTCAAGTATGCATTCACTGCTATTGGCGCTATGGTTTTTGGTGCAGTTTCTAGCTATCTCTACCTCGATCAACAAAACAATCAAACTGCTCAGATAGCAAAATCCGCTCAGACACAAAAAACCGCTCAGACACAAAACACCACTCAAAGCACCTTAGACAAGCTGGTGAAGGAATCTAATGAGCAAGCGCTTCAAGGTACTTTTGCAAATCCAAGTGTATACCCAATTGCAAATATGGTATACCCAATTGCAAATACCATTGACCAAATTGCGCGCGACACTGCTATCCATCTCGAGCAAGCTTTTCTTCCAAACCATTTAGTAAATCCAACAGACAAATTAGCGCTTTTAGCTGCGGGTAAAATCATGCTTCCAAAGCTGGCACTTCAAAACCGCCCTCAAGTATTACCGCTTGCGGGTCGTTTCGAGCTCAGTTTAGCCACTGGCAATACCTGGAGCAAGCTTCCTGATTTCGATTACCATTTAGGTCCGCAGGGCATGCAGCACGCAGGTTACCGTCAGCAACAAAGCCCTTTGTTAGCGGTACAGGCGCGCGTCTATCAAAATTGGCATGTACAGGCCGGTGTGCAATTGCTTCAAACTACGCTCGAGGAACACTTCTATCACACTGATGTTTTTAGTTACGACGATGAGGAACATTATTTATTCCCTTATCTCTACGGATTCCGGCAAGTGAGCGACGAAGAACTCCACGAAGGGCCTTGGCCTTATGGGCCGAATATACCCGTTGGCCCGGAGACATCAAAAGTGAAAGCCGATTATTCAAGTGTCGTGAACCAACAAAGGGTTGTACTTCCACTCACCCTGAGTTATCATCAGCAGTTTGGTCAATTTGAAGCGCAGCTACACGCAGGTTTGGCATTTTCCTTCGCTACAAAAACTAGTCAGACCTTAGTTGTACCGGGTTATTTACCCAGTACAATTTATCTGCATTCGCAAAACGAGCTGCTTCAGACCTTTGCCCAAAGCCAACTGCGTTTGAGTTACAAGGCAAACAGGCACTTTTCCATCTTTGTGGAACCACAGTTGCGCAGCAGTGTTCGCCAACAAAATCTCGTGCACGCCACACCCTATCGCAGCAACTCAAAAGCCCTTTTTGCTGGGCTTAGCTGGAATTTTTAGTATCTTTGTGGCTCATTTTAGTTGATTAATGACCAATAGTGTTTTTATTACTGGTGCCAACGGCATGCTCGGTGCGAGTGTCACTAGAGAAGCCATCGCACAGGGGTACCACGTCAAGGCCCAAATTCTTCCGGGTAGCAGCACAGCTGTTTTGGATGGCTTAGCCATCGAAATTGTAGAAGGGAACATCCTCGATACCACATTTCTAGACCGCGAAATGGCCAGCTGCCAGTTCGTCATCAATATTGCTGCGCTCACCACTATTTGGCCGCGCCGCCTCGAGAGTTTGTTTGCAGTCAATCTACAGGGCGTTAAAAATATTGCTGCTTGCGCCCAAAAATACAAGTACCAGCGCATGGTGCAAATTGGCACTGCCAATTCCTTTAACCACGGTAGCAAGGAAGCGCCTGGCGACGAAAACCAACCTTATACTGGCGATCAGTTCAAAATGGACTACATGGACAGCAAATACCAAGCACAGTGTCATTTGCTGGCCTTACATCAAAAGGAAAACTTTCCAGTTATTGTGGTCAACCCAACGTTCATGGTGGGCCCCTATGACTCCGGCCTCACTTCGGGTAGAATGTTTTTGGAACTTTACAAGAAAAATTTACCTGGCTATGCAAGCGGCGGTAAAAACTTTGTGTATTCCAAAGATGTAGCGGTGGCTACGGTCAATGCCTTGAAAATGGGCCGCGAAGGCCAATGCTATATTGTAGGCAATGAAAACTATTACTTTGGCGAAATCTTTCGGATTGCGGCAAACGTATTTGCTCAGCCATTTAGCGTCAAACAATTTCCGAGTTTTGCCATCAATTTACTTGGCGCTGTCAATTCAATATTTGCCCGTATCTTCAGAAAAACACCCAAACTCAGTTACTCAATGGCCAAAATGGCCAGTGTCAGACAATTTTATTCACCGCAAAAGGCCCGTACTGAATTGCTTTTGCCGAGTACACCAATAGAAGAGGCCATTGCCGATTGCATCGATTGGTACAAAGCAAACGGCTACCTTCCCAAATAATTTTACATGCATTATTTAGCGCTGCCCTTCGATCAAACACCCAGTTTAGCAGGTGGAATTGCACCGATTTACCTCGCTTTGATCGGATTTGTTTGTTTTTGGTTCGTCTCTAAATCCGAGCGCATCAAAGCCTATTACTTCAAGAAATACACCCACGACACCGCTTGGTTGCGCTTCATTTACATGACCAAATGGGTTGGCTTTTTGACCATGGGCTTATTGCCCCTTTTGGTTTTATTGCTTTTAAACCCTTCAAGGAACTTGGCTTATTATGGGCTAAACTTCCGCAGCGATACACTCGTCTTTAATTTAGTCCTTACAATTGGGCTTGCGGCCATTCTGATTCCGTTGGCTGCATTTTCTGCCAAAAAGCCTAAGAATTTGGTCAATTACCCACAAATCAGGGCCAAAAACTGGGATACCAAAACATTTCGCTACAACTTATTGGGTTGGGCAGTTTATCTTTTCGGTTACGAATTATTGTTTCGCGGCTTGCTCTTGTTTCCTTTAGTAGAAGCCTATGGCATTTGGTTGGCTGTTGCCGTAAATGTGGCGCTCTACTCTGCCACGCACATCCCCAAAGGCCTCGATGAGACTATTGGTGCCGCACCGCTCGGTTTTTTACTGTGTTTATTAACGCTTATGGCTGGCAATATCTGGATCGCCTTTTTGGTGCACGTGGCCATGGCCTGGACCAACAGCCTCACGGCTCTTAAGCATCATCCCGAAATACACTACAGCAAATGGCTCAAAAACGTTTCTTAAACAAAGTTGCTATTGTCACGGGTTCGAGCCGTGGTATTGGCAGTGCCATTGCATCCGCACTTGCACAAGAGGGCGCTAAAATTGTTTTGAACGGCCGCGACGAAGAACGCCTGCTCGAACAGCAAACAGCACTTCAAAACGGCGGTGCAGAAGCGGTATATTTCAAAGCAGATGTCTCAGACGCAGACCAAGCCCAAGCACTCATTGATTTTGCGCTACAATCCTTTGGTCAAATTGATATCCTGATCAATAACGTAGGTATTTCGAGCCGTGGTTATTTAGCCACCCTGCATCCGAGCGTGGTGGAGCAAGTATTCCGCAGCAATGTTTTTGGAACAATTTTCCCAACTCAGGCAGCACTATCAGCCTTGCGTCAAACAAAAGGAAGCGTTGTCTTTATTTCGAGTTTAGCCGCCATACACGGACTTCCCGGGCTTTCGCCATACAGCGCATCCAAAATGGCGCTCACCTCCTTTGTGGAGTCGCTGCGCATAGAGGAACACGCCCACCAAGTGCATATCGGGCACCTCCAAGTAGCCATGACCGAAATTGTACACAACAAAGAAGTGGTAGCGGCCGATGGCAGCAAGCAAGTTTTGGCTGCGCGTCAAAAAGGAAAGGTGCTCACTATGCAAGAAGTAGCGACCGACTGCCTGAACTTATTGGCCCAAAGAAAATTCCGCAATACCCAAACCCTTTTGGGCAAAATGAACCGCATGCTCAACAGCGTCTCGCCGCTTATTGTCGAGTTCATCTTGCGCAAAAACCTCCATAAATTTGAAGAAAACAGCAAATGATTGGTCAAGATTTTCCAAAGATCGCCTTTGATTTTGCGGGCCTCGCACTATTAGAGCCCAACGCCATGATCGGAGATATTGTGCTTTTTACAACATCCCTCTTTTTTGCCGCTCAAATTCGAAAAATCAATCAAACACATCCATTTTATCAAAATTGGCGCTTGTTTTTCTTGTGGTTCGGCTGGAGTTTCTTGTTTGGCGGCATCGGACACCTTTTCTATAATTACCTCCACCTTTGGGGCAAATACCCGTCCTGGATTTTCGGAATGGTGGCCACTTTCTTTCTGACCAAAGGGATGCTCAGTTTGTGGCCAAATGATACACAGCGCAAGCAATTCTTGGGTGCTGCAAAAATTTTATTAATACTTGGCATTGTCGTTGAAGTATTTGTTTTCTATCGCATTGACCTGACCATAGACCAAAGCAAAGGCTTGTTTGTCCCGACGCTCATCAGTGGCATTGGCCTTATTTTTTCTTTGGTGGTATTGGGTTTGCGCTATCAAAAGCTGTATCAACCGCAGTTCAAGTTCTTTTGGATTGCCGCACTTATTTTATTGCCCAACGCGTTTATCCAGAGCCAGAAAATCAACATCCATCAGTGGTTTGACCGCAATGACTTCTCGCATGTGCTGCTTTTAGTGAGCTTGTGCTTGTATTATTTCACCATTAAAGCCACGCGAAACGCGGCGGTTTTTGTGCGCGAGCAAGTGTAGTTGTACCTTATTGCTTCACAAAACGCAAGAGTTCCGTACCCTGGCTATAAGTGCAAAGTAATTGGTATTGGCCAGCTGCTAAACCACTGAGGTCTATGCCCGCGCAATTCACGGCGGTCAGTATGCATCTTCCTTGCATATCGAAGACTGCTAATTTGGCCAGCGTTTCGCAGAAGTTCACAAAGCCGTTCGTAGGATTCGGATACGCCATCATGTTTGCAGCGGTGTTGGTTTGAAGACCAAGAATATCCATAAAAACACTGTCTTGAATGCTACAGCCGTTCGCATCAGTAACCCAAACCGTATACATGCCCTCTGTGAGATAGACCGCTAAGCTTTCCGTTTGGGCATTCGGATCAGACCAAAGGTATTGGTAAGGCGCTGTGCCGCCACTTACCGTCGCAACGGCCATACCGTCAAATGCTGTGGCAGAGGTAGCAAAAGTGGTACTCATGCTGAGATTGAGCGGCGTGGGCTCTGAAATTTGAATGGTTTGGGCAGCAGCCGAGCAGCCGAGCGTATCGGTGACTGTCAGCGTATAGCTCCCGGCCGTTAGGTTATTGAAAAAACCTGTTGTGTTGGCGTTGGTATTCAGTGAGAAAGTATAGCCACCGTTGCCCCCACTTGCACTGGCGGTCAGTTCGGCGTCGGTTAAACCAAAACAAGAAATATTTTGAGCCACATAAGAACTGCTCAGCACCTCAGGCTCCGTAATTTCATAGATAAGTGTATCGTAACAAGGACGCGCGTCGTGGACCATCACTTCATAAGAACCTGTTGGCAAACCAGCCACCGAGGCCTCTGTAGCGCCATTGCTCCAGGCATAAACCACCGGGGCAGTTGCCGTACTGACATCTAAGGAAATGAGGCCATCTGAACCTCCATTGCAACTCACCATTTGCAGCGTTGCATTAGTGACAATTGGTGCAGCAAGTGGCACAAAAACGGAATCCACGACCACACAACCATTGGTGTGGGTAATCGTTACCGTAGCCCAACCTTCAGCTAACGTTAAGTTGGTTTTGCCATTGATGCCGTTTTCCCATAAGAACTGACACGTACTGAACATACAAGGGCAACCCGAGCTATTCACCACCGCCTGGCCATTGCTACCTCCGGGGCACGTTGGTGCTACAACGCCACCAAAGGTGATCACAAACGGATCGACAAGCGTGGTGGTATAAAGTTCATAGCAACCCGTTTGGTCGGTCACTTGAAGGGTATACGTACCCGCAGGTACGTTGGTGAGTTGTGGGGCTGTGCTGCCGTTAGACCACAAGTACGTATACGGAGCCGTGCCGAGATTTGCATTTGGGGTGATGATGCCCGACGCACTGCCGTTACACCAAGGTTGGACCACCGCTACATTGGACAAAATACTGCCCAAACCACAGTTGATCGTTTGATTGTAATAAACACCAGTATGCATAGTGCCCAAATAAGAACTCCAAGCCAAGCCTGCATTCGGAAAAACAGCGCTCAGCTCTACCCTATTGAGGTAAACACCCTTCCACCCCATCGGATTCAGGCTGTCTTTCTTCACGACATAAACTAAATCCAAAAGTGCATCGTTGTCTAGATTGACAAAAAGTGGCGTAGACCCAATATTGACACCCGTCTCAAAACCAGTGAGAGGCGTAATGGTATTGGCAACAAAATTGAATACCTCTAAACGGTGTTTCCAGGTACCACTTTGCATATAATTCACCGATAAAATGGCTTCATCGCGGCCGTCGTTATTGAGGTCAACTGCATTCCCGGAGGCAAATTGCAAAGCGCCAATGCTGTCTTTGAAAACCTCCTGACCCGTTGCGCCATCCAGCAAGACTTGGTAATAATCGGTATAAGATGAACTCGATCCTTTCGCCAATGAAAGAAATACATCAGGAACAGTAGAGCCCGTAAAATTGCCAATAACAGGCTCGGCGCTAGATTCCGTATTCGGAAGGTCATAGCTCCACATGGTACTCCAATTTGCTCCTTTAATCTTTGAAACCTTACCGCCGTAAGACTGAATGATGATGTCGTATTGCCCAGAAGCATTTTTGATCAAGGAAGCCGGTGCCACAAAACCCAATTGCGGATCGCTCATTAAAGGAATGGAAGGCGCAAGCGTGTTGTTGAGCAAATGCGTCAGCTGACAAGCCCAAAAACTACCACCGAGTGTTTCACCACCAGTGCCGTACAAAACCCATTGGGTGCCGTTCCCTTGGATATCCGCCACCAAAGCAGAACAGTAGGTCTCGGCGCTATCCGGCACAACCGCCTTAGCTACCAACTGACCATTCAAACTATTGACCACCATCAAATGCCCAGGAGGTCTTGTGGTATCCCAGACAGGTGCAGCGTGGTCACCACCGTTGGCCACTAAAATATCTTGCAAGCCATCGCCAGTAACGTCGGCAATGAACTGCGGATTATAAAAATTGTAAAGCCCGCTATCCGCAGGGTTGGTATTGTAAGGAAAGTAATCCCAGAGCAGGTTGCCATTGGCCCCATTGATGGCCAATAATTGCGCCTGCCGCCCCACCATAAAAACATCCTTGATGCCATCATTTGTGATGTCCATGAAAACCGCCGAACCAAACACCTCATTGCGCGCAGCTCTTTTCCAAAGCAAATTGCCATTCAAGCCATTGTAAGCCATGATGCCGTTGTTACTCGCCACGCCATCCGTACCACCACCTAATACGATATCCTTGATACCATCATTATTGAGGTCACAAGCTCTAGCCGACGACAAAGTCGGAATTGAATCGGTAAAAGCTTGCCAGTTTTGCCCCAGCACAAGGGTTGTTGCCGACAAGACCAACAAGAGAAGAATCGATTTGAACATGGTTTTCAATTTGAACAAGGTAAATTTAACCAATTATCGCTTGAAACTACTATTTTTGCAGCCTCACTCAGGTGAAATTGGCTCCGTGGCGCAACTGTATAGCGCACTGGATTTCGGCTCCAGCGGTTGGGGGTTAGAATCCCTCCGGGGTCAC
>JANQWC010000023.1:7726-79099 GCA_030730025.1 Crocinitomicaceae bacterium | reverse complement strand
TTAGGACGCAAGGTTTTCATCCTTGTAACAGGAGTTCGATTCTCCTATGGGCTGCATTTTTTTAATGAGATTAATTATATAAACAGCTATGGCAAACCATAAATCATCCATCAAGCGCATTCGTTCAAATGAGTCTAAGCGCGTATTGAATAAATACCAGCACAAAACAACTCGTAACGCAATGCGTAAATTGCGCGCTACCAAAGACCGCAAAGAGGCAGAAGGTTTGTTTCCTGCAGTTGTAGCCATGCTAGACAAATTGGCAAAACGCAATATCATTCACAAAAACAAAGCAGCTAACCTTAAATCAGGTTTGCAAGTGCGCATCAACGCGCTCTAAGCTTCGTTTGATACAAATTTTGAAGGGCTGCCTCTATGAGGTGGCCCTTATTTTTTTCTTAAGTTTGCGTCATGAAATACTTTTTGTCTTTTTTGTTGCTCACCTCGCTTTTTAGCCGCATTGAAGCTCAACGTTTAGCCCCAACAGACACCCTCAAATTAGAAACGCGCACCTTCGGAGACCTCCAGGCCTTAACGCAGCAAATGGACGGTTTCGGCGCTAATTTCTTTTTCAATCCGCAGCAAACGCTCCCAGATGCAACTTCCTTGTATCTGCCTGGTTTAACGACATTCACCGATTCTAAAACGCTCCTCAAACCACTTGTATTCTCAGCCCTACCACATCTTGGCTTTGGTTATGGTTTTGGTGCGCAGGGCACACAGCGGATCCGCGTCGATTTCGAGCAGGCGTTTACAAAGGGTATTTTGCTCAACCTGCGCTATGACCGCTGGCAACGCACGGGTTTTATCCGCGCCGATGACGTGCGTTACAGCCAATTGCAGCTCAATTTGTATCAAGTCGGAAAGCGTCATGAAGTATTGCTGCATTTTGGCAATGCCAGCGATGATCGCCAATGGGCGGGTGGCTTGGCGTCTTACACTGCGCTAGGGAGTATTGCGATGGATTTACTGCCCGTGGTCAAGGAAAGCTCCCGCACACAAAAAAATGCTTACCAGGCAAGCCTGGACTTCCGCTATCGTTTATTTGGCGATTCCTTGCGTTCTTTCAATTTAGCGACCCTACATCAGTACCAATTGCAAAAGAGGCTTTATTTGGAAGAGGGCCCCTTGAGTACGTTTTACCCTCAAACCTATTTTAGTCCCGATTCCTGTGCAGATGTTTTTAACCAACAACGCCTCGAGAACCGCGTGGGTTTACAAGCGCAAAGACCAGGTTTAGAATTGACTTCACAAATTGGTCTCAGACAGCGGCTTTGGTCCGATGCACTCACGCAATACGACACCCTAGAACTCAATTGGCACAACCACTTGCAACTCAAACGGGCAGCACATGATCTGGCGCATCAAAATGAATTCAATATCAGTGGTGCTGCACAAGGATGGCATGCCAATAGCACCTACCGTTGGGCTCAAAAGAACTGGAAAGTCGCTGTGGAGCACCGCTTTGCCAATGAATGGCCGCTGTTGTTGCAACGTGCTTACCAAAGTAACCTCACCAATTATTTTTGGAGCAATCCGCAAAAACAGTTTTTTCAGGAGTTGAGCGCGTTGGGAGCGTATCAAAATAACGCCAAGACACTAAGTGCCCGCATGAAAATAAGCCTCATTCAGTATAAAAACGCCTACCGTTTTGACCCGCTACTCATACTTTGGTCTACAACTGCAGCGGCCTCTGCAGGTCAATTGGCGACCTTGCAAACGGACATCAGTTACACCTTACCCAGCAATAAAAACACGCTGTCAAATGGCGGGTGGGTGCTAGGGTCAAAGTACAAGTATTTGGCTCAGAAGGATGCTTTTTTACCAAAGCATCAAGCTGCGCTCACTTTGGCATGGCAGGGTGGTGTTTTCAAAGACAAGCGCTTAAATATGCGCATAGAAGGTCAAGTTACTTACCAATCGGTGAGCAAAACATTAGTGTATCTTCCGTTTATGGAGAGCCTAGATTGGGGAGCGTCTCAACTTGGCGCTGTGAACGCGGGTTATTTGAACGCGCAATTCAATGTGGCGCTAGAAGTAAAGACCTTCCGGTTTTTTGTGAATGTTGCTAATCTAGGGAGTTACTGGAACAATCCACAGCTTGCTACTGTGCAAGGATATCCGTTCCCTACCATGCAAATCAGATTGGGTCTTACTTGGGATTTCTTTAACTAAGAAGCTTAGGCTTTCAGCATGAAGAATAGAACGTAAAGAAATAATGGCTTCGGTTCTTAATGACCGAGTACTTCTGCCATTTTAGCACCGATTTGAGCAGGAGAATCTACAACGTGGATACCACACTCGCGCATGATGCGTTTCTTCGCCTCAGCGGTGTCGTCTGCGCCGCCAACAATAGCGCCAGCATGACCCATTGTGCGTCCTTTTGGTGCGGTTTCACCAGCGATGAAACCAACTACTGGTTTGGTGCCGTTTTCTTTGATCCAACGCGCTGCAATAGCTTCTAGGTTACCGCCGATTTCGCCGATCATGACAATACCTTCAGTTTCTGGGTCGTTCATGAGGAGCTCTACTGCTTCGCGGGTAGTGGTGCCTATGATTGGATCGCCACCGATGCCGATTGCTGTAGTGATGCCCATTCCTGCTTTGGCAACTTGGTCTGCTGCTTCGTAAGTGAGGGTACCAGATTTGGAAACAATTCCAATTTTACCTTTCTTGAATACAAAACCTGGCATGATGCCTACTTTGGCTTCGCCAGCGGTAATAACACCTGGGCAATTAGGCCCGATGAGTCTTGTTTCGAAAGCTTTGATGTATTCTTTTGCCTTGACCATGTCGTTGACAGGAATGCCTTCTGTGATGCAAACAATTACTTTGATACCCGCTTCGGCAGCTTCCATAATGGCGTCTGCAGCAAAGGCCGGCGGTACAAATATGATAGAGGTATCGGCATGGGTTTGCGCAACAGCGTCAGAAACGGTATTGAAAACTGGGCGATCTAAGTGGCTAGATCCACCTTTACCTGGGGTTACACCCCCAACCACGTTTGTTCCAAATTCGATCATTTGGGTGGCGTGAAAGGTGCCTTCGCTACCTGTAAAACCTTGAACAATAACTTTGGAGTTTTTATTTACCAATACACTCATAATATCACTTTTTTTTGCGAGTCAAAATTAAACATTTATTTGGCATCAATAACCTTCATTTTAAAATAGAGGATTTTATCTTTTCCGATGCGATCGGTTCCGCTCTGGCCATAAGCGAGTTGAGGTGGAGCAATACAGCGCAACTGACTCCCGACGGGCAAACCGTAGAGGGCTTCTCTCCAACCTTTGATGAGGCCACTCAGGGGTAGGCCAACTGCCTGATCCTGAACTTCAATGATTTTGCCAGATAACAATTTGAGGGTGTAACTCACCCACACGCTATCTTGTAATTGGATCGCTCTGCCGGTGCCTAAAGAATCTATTTTGAGGTATAATCCGCTGCCGGTGGGTTTTAAATCGAGCTGGTATTTGGCGACGTATTTTTGGATCTTTGTGTCAAAGGTTTTGAGTTGGTCATCGCCATAGCCGCAAGCGCTGAGTAGCCCTAAAAGACCAACTAGAATGGAAAAAAGCCTCATATTTTTTCTAAAACCGCTAAGTAATGTTCCTCTACAGAATAGGCCCGACGACATTTGAAGCCACAGTCTGTGGCGTGTTGGTGCAAGGTGTCGTAGTCGACGTATAGCCATTCAAACTCAGGACCGCTCTCTTTTTTGTAGTGCATCTGGAACTTGAAGTTGCCGTAATACGCTGAGTTGAGGTCGAGCCAATAGCCTCCTTCTTCGTCTTCGTATAGATATTTCACATCTGTAGAGTCGGCGATCAGGCGACCACCTGGCAAGAGGAGCTCGTGCGCTTTTTTCAAAAATGCAGGAAGGTTTTCAAGATTTTTTGCCAAACCCATGCCGTTCATCAGCGATAGAATGGTGTTGTATTGCGTGGTAGGCTGGAGCGCATAAAAATCGATTTGCTTGGCCGCCAAACCATTTTCTTTCATGAAAGCCACAGCTCCGGCAGAAAGATCAATGGCGCTGACCACATGACCGCGATCTTGCAAGGCGAGGGCATGAACGCCCGCACCAGCACCGATATCAAGAACGGAACCTCTACATTGATCCAAAGCACTCAGTTCGAGTTCGGGCATTTCTTCCTCTTTGCGGAAAAGTACTTCAATTGGGATGATGTCGTCGTCGCAGAGGTCAGAGCTGACAATGATATCGAAAGGTTTCTTGAATTTGGCGTAGTCTTGGATGGCTTGGCCAATGGGATCGCCAGTGGGTGCGTTGGGCTTAGTATTCATATTCGCTGTAATCGTTGAGGTCGTCGTCGGCATAGTCGTCGTCAAAATCTTGGAAGCCGTATTCGTCTTCTTCTTCGTCTGAACCGGCAATTTGATTTTCGGGCCCGAAGAGATTTTCGTCGAGCATGGTTTTGGTGCTTTCTTGTGGCGCAGTGCCAATTGCCAAAGCCATGAGGGGGCTTTCTGGCGCTTCTTTTTCGTAGGCGATGAGTTCTATTAAGAAAATCCACATGCGCATGAAGTCATAGACCAAAATAAAGCGTTGGTCGGGCTCGGTGAGGAAATCTTGAATTTGGGCTTGTTTCATGACCGAAGCGGGCTCGTCTATGGCGTCGTCGTCGTAAGACATATCGAGTAAAGAGAGCTCATGGCCTTTGTCCCAGCTGTCGTTGGAGACGTAAAAACTGGCCATTTGGTCGCCGCTGAAGCCAAATGCGGACATAATGGCGTGGTAAAAAGTTTCGAAATCAGCATCGTTGGCGATGAGGATGTCTCTAAAGACTTCTTCGTTTTTGTCGCTATCAAGCAATACGCGAAATTTTAAGCCTGGCATGTTGTTGGATTTAGGATAAAGGTAATGATTATTCAGGCTGTGGAGGTACAACGACCGCTTTTAAACCGAGTTCTGCGCCAAAACGCAGCATTTCGGCAAACGCTTCCTGAAACTCATTAGAAATATGTCCTTCTAGGATGGCATCTTTGATGTGCGTTTTAATAGAACCGATTGCAGCGCAAGGCCCAATTTGGAAAGTATCCATAATGAGTTGGCCTGAAACTGGCGGTTGAAAATTGCGAACGCGGTCTTTTTCTTCTACCCATTTGAGCTTTTCGGAGACAAGTTCAAAATTTTGCTTGTAGCGCTTGACCTTGAATTCATTTTTGCTGGTGATATCGGCGTTGCACAATAACATGAGGTCTTCGATGTCGTCACCGGCTTCGTTGAGTAGCCTGCGGATGGCAGCGTCGGTAACAGAACCTTTGACCAGCGCAATAGGCCTCAAATGCAAGCGGACCAACTTTTGGACATATTTCATTTGGTGGTCTAGGGGCAAGCGCAATCTTTTGAAGAGGCGCGGCACCATTTTGGATCCGAGTTCTTCGTGGCCGTGGAAAGTCCAGCCAATTTGAGGGTCAAAGCGTTTGGTTGGCGCTTTGGCGATGTCGTGTAGGATGGCAGCCCAGCGCAGCCAGAGGTTATCGGTGTGTTGGGCGAGGTTATCTAATACTTCTAGCGTATGCAGAAAATTATCTTTGTGCGCTTTGCCGTCTCGGGTCTCGATGCCTTGGAGTGCTGTGAGTTCCGGGAAGAAATGGTCGAGTAACCCAGTGGCTTGCATGAGCTTAAAGCCGCGAGAAGGGCACTTGGTAAGAATGATTTTGTTGAGTTCGTCGGTAATGCGCTCCTGCGATAGAATCTGCAGCCTATCGGCGTTTGCTTTCATGGCTTCCAAGCACGGAGCGGTAATCGTAAATTCAAAGCGCGTGGCAAAGCGTATGGCGCGCAGCATGCGCAGCGGATCGTCGCTGAAGGTGATGTGTGGGTCTAGGGGAGTGCGGATGATGCCCGCCTCGATGTCGGCTTGCCCATTGAAAGGATCGACGAGCTGGCCTAGTGTTTCGGCGCGCAAACTGATGGCCATGGAATTGATGGTGAAGTCGCGTCGGTTTTGATCGTCTTGGAGGCTGCCTGCAACAGTTTCTGGTTTGCGCGATGCTGGGCTGTAAGACTCTTTGCGCGCACCTACAAATTCGATGTCGAGGTCTTTGTACTTAAAATGAGCAGTGCCAAAGTTTTTGAAGATACTGACCTTTTTGACCCTGAGAATTTCTGCCGTAGCGCGCGCTAGTTCTGGCCCGTCGCCCAGTACTAAGATGTCGATGTCTTTGCTGGGGCGGTCCATGATGAGGTCCCGTACCCAACCGCCAATGACGTATACGTCGAGCTGGTGCGCAGTAGCGTACTGGGATAATACTTTAAATACGGGGTGTTTGAGGTGACTCGCGTAAGAAACATCCATGGGATGCAAAGTTAAGCGTAATCGCCGAAATGAGCAGCGTTATGCCTTTAGAAATCGTCTTCGTCTTCGTCGTCATCGAAGAAATCTTCGTCTGGCTTCTTGTAGTTGAGCAATTCATCGTCGAGTTCGTCGTCGTCGTCGTCAAAAAACCTTGGGTTTTTGCCACTCTTTTTGTAGGCATCCATTTTGGGTTTTTTGTTGCGGTTGTCGTCTTCGATTTTACGCTCCTTTACATTTACCTTTTTGCGGGGTTCTGATTTTGGTAAAATAAAGCTTGCCGCCGGTGTGTCGTCGTCGCTGCGCGATTCTGAACGGGGCGCTGGCGCATCGTTGGATCTTGCAGGCGCGCTGTTGTCGCGGGGGGTAAATGGTCTGGGGCTCGGACGGCTGTCGGTACGTTGTTCGGCTTCTTTCACTGCCAAAGCTCGGCCGTTGATGACATGGCCATCTAGGGCTGAAATGGCATTTGAAGCCTCTTGGCGGTCCGCCATTTCGACAAATGCGAATCCTCGCGGTTTACCGGTCTCACGGTCTGTAGCAACAGTAGCTTTGAGAACTGTCCCGTAGTTTTCAAAAAGTTGGCGCAACTCCTGGTTACTAACGCCAAAATCAAGTTTAGCAACAAAAATACTTGTCATAATGTGATTTAAACAACACAGATTTAGGTAAATACTAATCGTTCTTGCTCCGAAATTAGAACAAAATTGAAAAACTGCCTACTTTTTGAAAAAAAATATTCAATTGATGTCCGTAATGTTACCTCATCGGGCCTGCTTGAAAAGAATTATATTTGCAAAATGCGTTTAGTCCGTCAAATTCCTCACGAGCATTTTTTAGTCTCGCTTCATCAGTACAACGACAATTACTTGTTGAGCATTACCCTCGACGACTACCAACAACAATTCAAAGTTCCCGTCTCAGATCTTCAAAATATCGATCAGTTCGAACAATTACTCAGCCCCGCATTTTACTCGGCTTGTTTACAAGATTTTATCCGCATGCGCGAGCGCTGGCTTCAACTTTTAAAACCGCTTCAACATGACTAAACTACTTTACATCACCATCGCTTTGGCCTTGTCCGCCGCTTGTTCGTCTCCAACGCCTCCCAAAAAAGACCAAACACCAAAGGTTCCCGTTACGCGCCTAGATGGCTTAAAAATAGCGTATTACGCCAACGACAGCATCAAAAAATATTTCGACTACTTCAAAAAAGAAGAGGCCGCCGCCGAAAGAAACCAAAAACGCTTTGAGAAAGAATTGCAAAAGCGCAACGAGGTTTACGAAAATTACATCGTCAAAAAAGACCAAGAAGCGCGCGCTGGTTTGCTCTCTCAAAACGAAATCGCCATGGTACAACAAAAGGCCCAACAAATGCAAAACGAGCTCATGCAGTATCAACAAACAGAAGGCGCACGCATTGAAAAGCAAACACTCAAATCCCTAGAGGCCATCAATAAGAAAGTCGAGCTCTGGGGCAAAAAATATTGCGAAAAACACCACATCGACCTATTGCTCATCCAAGGGCAAGGTGGCCAAATCAATTATATCAATAAAAAAATGGATGTCACGAAGGAATTCATCAATTTCCTCAACGAGAACCAAAGCACCATCGAAAAAGAACTTTAATTCAAATGCGTCCGAATCCAGCCCTCCAAAACGAAAATGTCGCCGAATACTTACTCTATATATTTCAGATAGAAGCGCTTGTTCGCACCATAGACCTCGACCTCACGCGTCTTGAAAACGAACTTTTGGCACCAGCATTTACCGACCCAACTCAGCTGGAGCATCAACTCACTTGGTATCGTGCCATCGTTACCGAAATGCAACAGCGTGGTTTGCAAAAAGAAGGACACCTGGACCAAGTGGATGAAATCCTGATGGAATTGATTTACCTGCACAACACCTTGCTCACGATCCTCAACGATGAAAAGTACAAAGGCTTGTGCGAACACGCTCACGACGCCCTACAAGCTTTTAAAGTGAAGTCTAACATGGCCAACAGACACGACGTCGAAGTCCTCTTACACGCTATGTTCATGAAGCTACAACTCAAAATGAAAAAACAAGAAATCAGCGCCGAAACAGAGTCGGCTTTTGATTTGTTTCGCATTCAGTTGGCTTATTTATCCAAAAACTACCAGCGCATGAAAGCTGGAGAACTCAATTTCGTTCAGAATTGATTTTTTGGAAAATGCTGCATTTGGGTTAGACTTTTTTGTTCCACGTCAATCTCGTAGACCAAATGGTCATGTCCGTTGCTTAAAATAAGACAAGCGGCTCCAATCTTATTCTGATAAGTAGCTATCTGCATAAACACTTCATGACTGAGCTTGATTTGCGGTGCTTTGCATTCAATCAAAATAGCCGCCTCGAATGTGGCGTTGTACACCACGATATCCCAGCGTCGCGTAAAACCGTCGTATTGTATTTGCTTTTCAACGGCAATTTTTTCAAGCGGATAGCCCTGATGTAAGTGCAGGTAGGAAATGAGGTGTTGGCGCACCCATTCTTCGGGCGTCAGGACAATTTGCTTCTTGCGCACCAAACAATTGACAAAAACACGACCAGCTTTGCTGCTTAATTTCAAAGGGGCTGGCGGCAAATTCAGAGCTTGTAACAAAGACATTAGATGCCGGGTAGAATAAGATGGATGTCTTTGTATTGGAGGTCAAATACCTTTCCTAAGACTTCGTTGGTGAGAATACCTCTGAACATGTACACGCCATTTCTGAAACCGGGATGCGTGCGAATGAGGTCTGGTACGCCGCCGCGCTCTCCCATCTCTAAAAGCAAAGGTGAAAGCGTATTGGAAAGCGCAAAAGATGCCGTTCTCGAAACACGTGAGGCAATATTGGGCACACAGTAATGCGTGACATCATGCAAGACAAACGTAGGCTCGCTGTGGTTGGTGATTCTGGAAGTTTCAAAACAGCCGCCTTGGTCAATACTGACATCGAGGACAACCGAACCTGGTTTCATTTGTGAAATCATGTCTTCCGTCACGACACATGGCGTGCGGCCAATGGTAGAACGCAAGGCACCAATCACGACATCTGCGCGGCGCACCGCCTTTGCCAACACTTTTGGTTGCAAGACAGATGTGTATACGCGCTGCCCCAAATCGTTTTGAAGGCGTCGCAAGCGGGAGAGTGAGTTGTCGAAGATTTTAACGGAGGCGCCTAAACCGAGCGCTGCTCTGGTGGCAAATTCGCCTACCGTACCTGCGCCAAGCACCACAATTTCGGTGGGCTGAACACCCGCAATGCCGCCCAACATGAGGCCTTTTCCTTCCGAGAAAGAAGACAAAAGTTCGCCCGCAACAATAATGGAAGTGGTGCCTGCAATTTCACTCATGGTGCGCACAATAGAAAAAACACCTTCTTCGTCGCGGATGTAATCCCAGGCGATGGCAGTAATTTTTTTGGCGCTGAGTTGTTGAAGGATTTCTTTGGGTTGGGTGGCGAGTTGCAAGGCCGAAATAAACGTTTGATTGCCCGGCATGAGTGCAATTTCTTCTTCTGAAGGCGGGGCAACTTTCAGGATGATATCTGACTGATACACGCCTTTGCGGTCATAGATGATCTGCGCACCTGCTTCGCTGTATTCGTTGTCAGTGAAGTGTGCTCCTTCGCCGGCTTTGCTCTCAAAAAGCACTTGGTGGCCATTGGCAACAAGCAAACTCACGGCTTCCGGGACCAAAGCCACTCTTCGCTCTTGAAAGGAAGTTTCTTTAGGGATACCAATGAGGAGCTCGCCTTTTTTGCGACGCACCTCTAGGAGGTCTTCTTTGGGCAAGAGCGCTCCTTGTTGGATTAAGGTTTTGAGCAAATGTGGATCAGTGGTCATAGCGCAGCGTGATTTCTCGACTTTGGTCAGGTTCTATACGAATATACAGCCTAAAGTGCGGTTTTGGAATAATTGTGGTGATTTTTTGTGGCCATTCCACTAAAAAATAAGCGTTTTCATCGAAGAGCTCTTCTAGACCGAGGTTTTGTAATTCGTGCTCATTTTCAATGCGATAGCAGTCTAGATGATAGATAGCGCCTTTGGTTGGACTGTCATAACCCTGAATAAGTGCAAACGTAGGGGAGCCTTCAAAGTGGGCTATTTGCGCCGCTTCGAGCAAGGCCCGAACAAGTGTTGTTTTGCCACTGCCCATTTCAGCTTTGAGCGCCACAAAACAGGGCTTTGGGATCAGCTCCCAGATGGCTTTGGCCAGCGCAGGTAAATCGGCTAAGTGCACCTTAGACCAATGTCCGATGGTTTCAGTTGCCATGATAGGGTAATACTTGGTTGTCAGCCCAAGTCAAGAGCTCTAATTTTTCGGTGTCAAAACGCGCAAATGTGTTGTACCGCAACCAATCTCCTGTATTGACATAAAGTGCATCTTGGTGCTTCAAGTTGAGCGGAAGGTGCCGGTGCCCAAATAGATAGTAGTCGTGGTGTTGCTTTTGCTCTAGTTCTTGGACGTATTGAAAGAGCCATTCGTCTTGAGGCCCTGTGTAGTTTGCATCTTTGGCACCGCCATTTGCACGGCTGCGGCGCGATAAAAAACTTGCCAAACCAATGCCAAAATTAGGGTGTAGCCTAGCGAAAAGCCATTGGCACAGGCCGCTTCTGAAAAAGCGCTTGAGTACTTTGTATTTGTAGTCTCCGGGGCCTAAGCCGTCGCCGTGATGCAAATAAAATTGTTTGTCTGCGTAGCTGAAAGTATAGGAATCGCTGTGGAGCGTGAGCCCTAGCTCTTTTTCAAAATAATCAAACACCCACATGTCGTGGTTGCCCTTGAAAAAATGAATGTCGATTCCGGCATCTGATAGCTCGGCGATTTTGCCAAGAAGCCTGGTGTATCCTTTGGGCACTACCGTTTTGTATTCAAACCAAAAATCAAAGACATCGCCAAGAAGATAAATGGCCTTTGCTGTTGGTTTGATGTGGTCTAGCCAGTTGATGAAGGCTTTTTCTCGGGCAGCACTTTTTTGTGCATTGGGCGCACCCAAATGAAGATCTGAGGCAAAATAGAGGTATTTTGGCTGGTCTGCCATTAGAAACCAAAGATTTGTTGAAGGGCTTGCTCGAGCGCAGCGCCTCTTAGATTGGTGGCAATTACCCTGCCTTCTTTGTCGAGTAATACCGTAAAAGGAATGGACTGAACGCCGTAGAGTTGCGCCACTTTGCTTTGCCATCCGCCGAGGTCACTGACGTGATTAGGCCATGCCAATTGATCAGCAGCAATAGCCGCCAACCATTTGTCTTTGTTGGAGTCAAGGGAAACACTCATGACCGTAAAGCCAGCATCTTTGTATTTTTGGTAGTTCTTGACCACATTTGGGTTTTCTGCGCGGCAGGGTCCGCACCAAGATGCCCAGAAGTCGAGCAATATAACTTGGCCTTTCAGGTCTGAAAGTTTCATTTTCTTTTTGCCGTCTGTGCGCAGTTCTTCAAAATCAGGAACTAATTTGCCGCGTGCAAACGGGTCTGCGGCCTCGCGCTCTTGTTTTTTGGCTAAGTATTGTTTGTAAAGGTTTTGAACAATTGTACTTTGTCCAAAACTTTGATAAAGCGGCAGCATCAGTTTTTCGTAAGATGCAAAGTCTTGGTCAATTTGCATGCTACTGAGTGGCAAAATGAGGGCCGCTGAGTTGGCGTACATTCCGACATAACTCTGAAGTGCTGTCTGGAATTGGCTGTAGGCTTGGGTCATGTAACTGTTGATCTCGGCTTCTTTGCTTGGGTCCGTTTTGATGGCCAAAAGCGCAGAGTCGGCTTTGCTTCGCCAATCGTTATTGAGCACAATATATTCATGCATTTGGCGCGATTCCTCCGAATTGACAAAATTGCAAAATTGAAGTAGGTTGCGGCCGTCGCCAAAAACTTGAATGTGGGAGGTGTCACGGAGGACTAAGTTGAGGTTTTGCTGACCCACACGTAAAATGTAGTAGTCGGGTCCAGCAAGTATGCCTTTGAGTTCGAAACGCCCTTTGGCATCAAGTGGACTCGCAGCATAATTTTTAAAAGTACTTCCGAATTGTTGCGCTAAATAAACAGAATCAGCACCGCTTGAAAATATCTGACCACTGACATGGAAACGCTGGCCTTGGGCCAATGCGAGCAGTGGAAAAAACAAAAGGAGTGTGTAGAGCAATCTCATGTTATTTGAATATAGAGGCGAGTTTGTCTTGGAGTTTTTGACCCCTTAGGTTGGTGCCTATTATTTTACCCTCCGGATTGATCAACACGGTATAAGGGATGCCATCAAATTGATACAATTGAGGGAGATTTGATTTCCAGCCCAATGATTCATTTACTTGGTCTGGCCAGGTCATTTGAAAGGTCTTGATGCCTTCTTGCCATTTGTTTTTGTCTTCGTCGAGGGAAACGCTAAAAACGGTGAAGCCCTTATTTTTGTATTTGTTGTAGGCGGCTATGACATTTGGCATTTCGCTCTTGCAAGGACCACACAAAGAAGCCCAGAAGTCAATCAAGACATATTTGCCTTTCAAGGAACTCAGCGCGCGCGTTTTACCTGTAGGGTCAGGGAGTGCAATTTCTGGAGCGGCCATGCTGCCGTTGGTCATTTGGGTATAGGCAAAAAAGGCATCTTCAATTTGGGTGTATTGTGCTTGCATATTTTGACTTGCCGCTTGCCCTGGAAAGCGCTGTGCATAAGCTGTACTTAATTTTTCTAAGGTGCTTAGGTGTTCGGCATTCCAGTCTTCAAAGCCCGTGGTAGGGAGTAAGTTCATGCTGAGCATGATATTCAACGGACTGCTCAAATCTTGGTTAATCGCCTTGACACAAAACGATTCATAGCTTGTTTTTGCAGCAGTATACGCCGCGTTGATGGCATCTTGGTCTAGTTTGCGTGGATTTTGCTGCAATTCGTTTTGGGTGCTTTCAAATTTTTTGGTTGCACGCATGAGCTCGGCGTAGGTAGACGCCCAAGTGACGCCTTTGATTCCGGGTTTAGAACTGAAATCTTGAAGTGCGCAATTTAGGGTGAGTTTGTCTTGGGTTTGCAAAGGAAGCCAGAGTGTGCTGCCGTTTAAATCTGAGATGCGCAAGTTGTAAAGCCCGAGCCCAGGAATATTGGCCGGGAGTTCAAATGAACCGTCTTCGGCGATTTCGGTTTGGGCAACAGAAATCACACCGCGGTCACTAGGGGCTTCTAAAAAGAGCTGCAAGCCACCAGCGCCTTGAATTTGTCCGCTGATGAAGAGGTTTTCTTCGAGTCCGTTTTTTTCGAGATCAGAGCGATTGGTATACCACACGAAGAGACCTCCAATGGCCAAAAGAAGGAGAATCCTAACTAATTTTTTATTGGATTTCAAGAAGGACATTAGCTTTCGAGTTTTTGTCTGAGTAGTCCATTGGCCGCTTTAGGGTCGGCCTTGCCGCCAGAAACCTTCATGAGTTGGCCCATAAAAAACCCGATGAGTTGTTTTTCACCGCTTCTGTAACGGCTTACTTCGTCCGGATTTTGGTCAATTACCGTTGCAATGAAACTTTCGATGACCGTGCTATCCGAACTTTGGATGAGGTTGAGTCTTTCGGCGATTTCTAAAGGTGTTTCGCTGCTTTCAAAGAGCGCAGGGAACAACCTTTGGGCTGCAATGGAGTTGGATATTTTGCCTTGATCGATGAGTTCTATCAATGCAGCGACGCGTGTTGCGGCAATCGGAAAAGCAGAGATATCTACGCCTTGTTCGTTGAGGTAAGATTTGATGTCGCCCATGAGCCAGTTGGCTGCCGCTTTGTAATTTTTGGTGGCGCCAATGAGTTCTTCGTAGTATAAGGCCAGTCCTTTTTGATCGGTAATGTTGTATGCATCGTAAGCACTGAGGCCGTAGGTTTTGGTGTAGCGTTCAAACAGCGCGTTGGGTAAGGCAGGCATGTCTTTAGCAATTTCCGCAATTTGCGCCGTGCTCACGGTAATAGGAGGGAGGTCGGGCTCCGGAAAGTAGCGGTAGTCATTGGCCGCTTCTTTGGTGCGCATCGAGATGGTGATTCCTTTTAAGGCATCAAATGCGCGGGTTTCTTGGGTGAGTGGCTCTCCGTTTTCTAGTGCTTCAATTTGGCGGGTAATTTCAAATTCAATGGCTCTTTGTACGTTGCGAATAGAGTTCATGTTTTTGACCTCTACTTTGGTGCCGAAATCTTTGGCACCTACCAAACGTACTGAAACGTTGGCATCGCAGCGCATAGAACCTTCTTCCATGTTGCCATCGCAGATGTCGAGGTAGCGCAAAAGTTTGCGTACTTCTGTGAGGTAGTTGTAGGCTTCGGTAGACGAGCGCAAATCTGGTTCAGAAACGATTTCGAGTAGGGGCGTTCCGGCGCGGTTGAGGTCCACGAGGGTGTCGTAGACATCGACATCGTGGATGCTTTTGCCTGCATCTTCTTCCATGTGAATGCGCGTAATTCCAATAGATTTTTGCGCACCGTCTTCGGTGCGAATCAGGATTTGACCACCTGTGCAAATAGGGGTGGTGTCTTGGGTAATTTGATAACCTTTTGGAAGGTCGGGATAGAAATAGTTTTTGCGCGCAAAGTGTTGGGCAGGCGCAATCTGACAGCCGCAAGCCAGCCCGAGCCTGATCGCAAAATCGATGGTTTTGCGGTTCATGACCGGCAAGGTGCCTGGGTGGCCAAGTGTGATGGCGCTGACGTTTGTATTTGGCGCTGATCCGTAGGCGTTGAGGTCCGAAGAATAAGCTTTTGTGTGGGTCAGGAGTTGGGCATGGACTTCAAGTCCGATGACGACCTCATAACGATCTCTAAGCGTTTGTTCCATGCTGGGGCTTTATTTTAGATGCTGGAAATGAGTTCTTTCATGATTTGCGTCATTTTGGGCTCCTGACGGCTAGCCACTTCAATGACATCTTGAACGCTTACTTTTTTGATTTTGCCCGGGACACCTAAGTCGGTGATGATCGAGATGGCAAAACAAGGAATGCTCATGTGGCGTGCTACAATAACTTCTGGTACGGTAGACATCCCAACGGCGTCTGCGCCAATTGTGCGCACATATTTGTACTCTGATGGTGTTTCGAGTGTTGGGCCAGTGAGGCCAGCATAACAACCAACAGCAACACGGATGCCCAGTTCTTTGGCAATTTCGGTGGCTTTGTCGATCATTTCTTGATCGTATGGGTCGCTCATGTCTGGGAAGCGTGGGCCGAGTTCGTCGATGTTTTTGCCAATGAGTGGATTACCAGGGAACAAGTTAATGTGGTCGTTCATGATCATGATTTCGCCTACCTCAAAATCTGGATTGACGCCACCTGAGGCATTGCTGACAAAAAGACGCTCTATGCCGAGTAGTTTCATGACGCGAACTGGAAAGGTCACTTGCTGCAGCGTGTAGCCCTCATAATAATGAAAGCGACCTTGCATCGCGACCACATTTTTGCCGCCGATGCGACCAAAGATGAGTTTGCCAGAATGGCTTTCTACGGTAGAAACCGGAAAGTTCGGGATGTCTTCGTAATTGATTTCGTCGATGATTTCGATTTCCTTGACCAAACCACCTAAGCCTGTACCTAAAATGATACCAATGCTGGGTACAACGTTTGTTTTGCTTTGAATGTAGGCGGTACTTTCTTTAATTTGAGACAACATAAGCGCTAATAAATTGATTAAATGCAGGTTGATCCAACCATTGGAGCTCAAAAGTCAACAGATACCAAGGGTACTTTTGCCGGTCTTTAGCGCTCAGTAAAGATTGAATTTTGACCCAATCTTTGGCGGTTGTTACAATTGCAGAATTTGCTGTTGCAAAGGTATCAAAAAAATGATGAATTTCATTCACGTTTGCCTGTGTGTACGCGTGGTGATCAGGATAACTAATGTGTTGAATGCGCACATCTTGAGCGAAGGCTTCGTCTAGATAACCGGGTTTGGCAATCGCACTCACCACTAAAACGTCTTGAATGTCCGCTACTGCATGGGTGAGGCTAACAAGTGGCTTGTAGGCATATCTCGAAAAAAACACTGGTATATCCCACTTTTTGTACTGTTGTGCAAAACCAATGGCGTCAAAAGTGTCAAATGGCGGGCATTTGGTGATGAGCAGTGCGTCTGCTCGCTTTAAAGCGCTTGCAGGTTCGCGCAAATTCCCGGCTGGCAAAAGCGCGTCTTTATGCAGCGGTTGTGCATAGGTAGAAAGCACGAGATTCAGCCCTGCCTTGACCCAACGGTGTTGAAAGGCGTCGTCGAGTAAAATGAGCGAAGCAGGTGCTGTACTTCTGAGGCGTTGAACGCCGTAATGTCTGTTTTCACAAACGGCAAATTGTACTTGATTTTTGAACTGCTCATACAACATACAAGATTCATCGCCAACATCTTGTGGTGTTTTGCTGTCGTCGACCAAAATGAATCCGGAGGTTTTCCTGCCATAGCCACGGCTCAAAACCTGGACTTGGAACTGTTCGGAAAGTTGTTCGATTAAATAGCCGACATGCGGTGATTTACCGGTTCCGCCCACGGCAATGTTTCCAATACATATGGATTTGCCAGAGATGGCTTTTGTTCGTAAAATGTGCAGGTCGAAACAGCGGTTGCGCAACCAAATGACGGCGCCGTATAGCAGCGCAAAAGGATATAGCGCCAGCCTACGCATCTTACTGTACGTGGTAGTCAGAGAATTCTTGTTCGTCTGCAAAGTAATATATCCGAACCATCGCAGTGTCGTTTAAGAAGTCAATTTTGCCAACTTCAACACGGTTAATGGTAAGACCTGTGCGTTTTTCTAGGTCGGCTTTGAGCAAGTCTTGATTTTCAGGTTTGATGAGGTCGATGCGCTCGTAGTTGATGGTTTTGCGTGTTTCGTGCTTCATCAGCCATACATTTTCGAGAATGTACGTGAGTAAGACAACGGTGATATTGATGACCGCGACTTCCGAAATACTGAGCTCGTTGGAGGCCAAAGCGTTCACCACACTAATGCCAATGACCATAAATAAATACGTCATTTCTTTGATTTCAATGGCGTCTGTGCGGTAGCGGATGATGCCGAAAATAGCAAAGAGACCCAAGCCCATTCCAGTATCGATGTCCATTTGCATGAGGCCAAAGCACAAGAAGAAGGTGATGGTTCCGATCAAATAGTAGGTGAAAAGGTAGTCTTTGCGACGCGTTTTCGTGTAGTATAAAACACGGATGAGGATGGTTAAAAAGAACAGGTTAATGCCTAAACGCATGAGTAAACCGTAGAAATCTTCACTGAACCAAGTGATGGTATTTGGAGAAATGGCTTTTTTGAGGGGGAGTAAGAAAAATAGGTCAGTTAGCATGGTTGATTTTATTTAAAAAGAGGAGCTTCTTCTTGAAGCGATTGAATTTGAGTACTTCTTCACCGTAGATTTCTACACTGCCAATGCAATATTTGGAAAGGCGGTAAGGTCTGATGCGTTCCTTTTTCATGAGTTTGTAAAAAGGAGAATTGCGGTCTAGGGATTCTTGTTTGAGTTCGGCGATGACCAATTGTTTGAAATCGCGCTTGACGTCACCCATGTGAAAATTGATGCCGAAGTCTAGGGTGAGGCGTTCTTTGCTGGTTTTAGAGACAAGCGTGATGCGCTGAAAGGCATTCCACATAGTGGGTTGCAATTGGGCATCTTCGTTGAGTTGTCGGCGCAAGAAGTCGCGCTCTTTTTCGTCCTGAAGCTCATTGAAATCATTGGTCAGGATACGGCGTTTGTCGGTACGGCCTTTGATTTTGTGCTTGATCTCTAAAAAATGGATGTTGGACTCAACGTATTTACGGATGCGGACTTTGTAGCGATCGGCTTTGCCGTTGTGATGATCTCTAAAAAAAGAAAAAGAAGCATCGTCAAAATAGAGACTTTCGTAATGTGGTAGCATGGTGCCCTCAACCTTGAGTGCGCGGTAATGGGCGGCTAAAATGGGCAAGAATCTGAGTAGGTCGTCTTGGCGAAAAGCAAACTTGGTGTCTACGCGGTTCATCAGGTTGACATCGGCCATTTCCCGGAGGTAAATGGGGTCAAACTGCTCGATTTCTGTCTTAATATTGCTCATCTATGTTTTCCAAAAATAACAAATTCTTAGCTGTTTGCTTACATTTGCTTCATGAAGTTCAAAATTCTCTTACTCGGCTCTGGCGAACTCGGCAAGGAGTTTGTCATTGCAGCCAAGCGCTATGGTCAGACAGTTGTGGCGGTGGATAGTTATATCGGGGCGCCTGCCATGCAAGTTGCCGATGCCTTTGAAGTCATCGATATGTTAGACGCAACAGCCCTCGATATGGTTGTAGCCAAGCACCAACCCGACATTATTGTACCCGAAATCGAAGCGATCCGCACCGAACAATTTTATCAATACGAGGCCCAAGGTATCCGCGTGGTACCGAGTGCTAAGGCGGCAAATTTCACCATGAACCGCAAGGCCATCCGCGACCTCGCTGCTATAGAGGTAGGTGTGCGCACTGCGCCGTATCGCTACGCCACGAGTTTAACTGAACTCCAAGAAGGCGTTGCTTTTTGCGGTTATCCTTGTGTGGTAAAGCCCCTGATGTCGAGTTCTGGCAAAGGACAATCGGTCATTCGCACGCAGGCTGACATCGAAAGCGCCTGGAACTACGCCATGGAAGGTTCCCGAGGCGATCTCAAAGAAGTGATTGTCGAGGGCTTCATCAATTTTGATTACGAAATCACGCTGCTCACCGTGACCCAACAAAACGGTCCTACTTTATTTTGTGCGCCCATTGGCCACCGCCAAGAGCGCGGCGATTACCAAGAAAGTTGGCAGCCTATGCCCATGGATCCGGCGCACCTTGCCGAGGCGCAAGATATGGCCGCAAGGGTCACTGCTGAACTCGGTGGCGCGGGCATTTGGGGCGTAGAGTTTTTCATTACCCCAGAAGGTGCTTATTTTTCGGAACTTTCTCCGCGTCCGCACGACACCGGAATGGTGACGCTGGCAGGCACGCAAAACCTCAATGAATTTGAGTTGCATGCCCGCGCGGTACTCGGCTTGCCGATTGCTGAAATCCGTCAGGTTCAGAACGGTGCAAGCGCAGTTGTCTTGGCTACACAAAACAGCGAAAGTGCACCTCAATACACCGGCCTCGATAAAGTACTCTCCGACCCAAATGCCGAAGTGCGTATTTTTGGCAAGCCCACAACTAGGCCCTACCGCCGCATGGCTGTGGCCTTGGCGTTTGGCACTGAAAAAGTGGAAGATTTGGTTCAAATAGCAAAAAGTCATGCGGCCAACATTCAAATTGCTTATGCAAATGACAAAATGAATTAATTTCAATGATCAAACTAATGTACATATGAGATCTTTTTTACTCCTCCTTTTTTCCTTTATGTTCACGCTTGGCGCAAGTGCCATCGAACTGCGTTATCATTTATCGATGCCGCAACCCAATTCTCATTATTTTGCCGTCAAGATCGATGTGAACAAAAACGACCAAACCACCCAAGAGTTCAAGTTGCCGGTCTGGACGCCAGGCTCTTATTTGGTGCGCGAGTTTTCCAAAAACCTCAATCAGGTCAAAGCCATCGATGCAAATGGCAAGGCGCTACCCGTCAAGAAGAAATCAAAAAATGCCTGGGAGGTCGAGTGTGCAGATGCGGTATCTTACACTGTTTTTTATGAAGTATACGCTTTTGAGCTTTCTGTGCGCACGCCTTTTCTCGACAACACCCATGGTTTTGTGCCTGGCGCCGCGGTTTTTATGTACACCGAAAATAGCCGCAACCAACAAGGTGTGGTGAAGGTGTATCCGCATCAGTCGTTTAAAAAAGTGAGTACGGCCTTGCCAAGTGCAGATTTCAAATCAGAACCGGGTTGTCAATCGTTTGTTTTCAAAGATTACGATCAGTTGGTCGATTGCCCGATTGAAATTGGCAACCAACAAGAATTCAGTTTTACTGCCGCAGGCGTGCGCCATCGCGTGGCTATGTATGGCGAAGCCAATTACAATATTCCACAGTTGCAAAAAGATATGGCGAAAGTGGTAGAGGCCGCAACGGCGGTGTTCGGCAGCAATCCAAATCAAGATTATCTATTTATTGTTCACAACGTTGCGGATGGTCAAGGCGGCCTCGAGCACATGAACTCTTGCGTATTGAGCGTGAACCGTTGGTCTTACACAGGGTCGAATTACATTGGTTTCATCAACTTAGTAGCGCATGAATACTTTCATCTTTGGAATGTCAAGCGCATCCGCCCATTTGAATTAGGCCCTTTTAATTACGACCAAGAATGCTATACGTCCTTGCTTTGGGTGATGGAAGGCATCACTTCTTATTACGATGAGCTCCTCTTGCGCAGAGCTGGCTTTTACACACAAACTGAGTTCTTGTCTAAAATGCAGTCTCAGATCAATTACGTAGAAGGTTCGCCGGGTTCGCGTGTTCAGCCAGTAGCTCATGCTAGTTTTGATGCCTGGATCAAGGCATATCGCCCTAATGAAAATTCTGGCAATACCACTATGACTTATTATTCGAGAGGAGCTGTTTTAGGCGCCGTACTCGACGCGTACCTGATTCAAAAATCAAAAGCCAAAAGAAGTCTAGATGGTTTCATGCAGTTGTTGTATCAAAAATATGTGGTGGACTTGCAGCGTGGATTTACAGAAGCTGAGTTTGAGCAAGAATTATCCAATTATTGTGGCGAAGACATGCGGGCTTTTTTCACAAATTATGTCAACGGGACGCAAATTATTCCATATCAAAAATACTTTGAACCCATGGGTATTAAAGTGACCGATCAGACCAGTGTTTTAACCAACTTTGGAGCTGCCTTGGAGCCAGGAGATGTACTGAAAGTGAGAACGGTAAGAAGTGGCTCAGCAGCAGAAGATGCAGGAATTAGTGTAGGGGATGAAATATTAGGTTGTGATGGCTACAGGATAGATAAAGCTGGCCTAGAAAACAAATACAACAATCTACAACCTGGCGTTTCTATGGAATTGTTGCTCTCTCGAGATGGTAAATTATTTAGCACGAAATTGGTGATGAAAACCTATGCCAAGCCGCAGTTCTCACTTCAAATTAAAGATGCCAATGCGCCACTTCTTCTTTATTGGCTTCGTTAGCCTCTTCGCTACTGAGTTTGTTGCTCAGCCGGTCAAGAACATTCAAATTCCGCCCGTTGCGGCCAAATATGCCTTCAACGAATGCGAGCCTTCTATTGCCATTAATCCGCGCAATCCACAAGAAATAACCGCCGGCACCGTACTGCAGGGCTACCACTTTTCGGCAGATGGCGGCCAAACCTGGAAATCAAGTGCCCTCAAAAGCCCTTTTGGTGTCTACGGCGACCCCGTATTGCAATACGACAACAGCGGCCGCTTGTATTACTTTCACCTCAGTGATTACAGCAAAGGCAGTCACTTAGATCGCATCGTGTGTCAGGTAGCAGACCAGCCGGGTCAGTTTTCAAAAGGTTCTTTTCCGAAGCCCAACGGTACCAAAGTCCAAGACAAACATTGGGTGGTCATCGATCCCAAAACAAATGTGGTTTACATGACCTGGACGCAATTCGACGCCTATGACTCTCCGGACCCAAAAGACACCTCCATTATTGTCTTTTCAAAGTCGATGGACAGAGGAGAAAGTTGGACCGATCCCGTGAGGATCTCAAAGTTTGGTGGCGATTGCCTCGATGGCGACAACACCGTAGAAGGCGCGGTTCCGGCGCTTGGCCCAAATGGCGAGCTTTATGTCTGCTGGACTGGCCCGCGCGGCATCATGTTTCAGAAATCTACCGACGGTGGCCTCACTTGGTTGTCTGAAGAACGCAAACTCGCTGACCACATCGGTGGTTGGGATATCCAAATCCCGGGCATCTACCGCGCCAACGGCCTGCCTTTTTTAATGTCGGATTTGAGCGGTGGGCCCAACAATGGAACACTCTATCTCAATTGGTGCGACCAACGCAATGGCAGCGACAACACCGACGTCTGGTTGCTCAAATCTACCGACGGCGGCACCACTTGGTCGGCGCCGATTCAAGTCAATCAAGACAAGGGCGTTAAGCACCAATTTCTGACCTCCATGGCCATTGACCCCGTGCGCGGAGACCTCCATTTTGTCTATTACGACCGCAGGCGCTATGAAGACAACCGTACCGATGTCATTTGGACCACGAGTACCGACGGCGGCGAAACTTTTAAAGAACAGCGCATTTCTACACAGCCATTTGTACCCAGCCCAATGGTTTTCTTTGGCGATTATTTAGGGATCGCCGCCTACGACGGCAGGGTGAGGCCCATTTGGCCGCGCATGGACAACGGCAAGATATCCCTTTGGGTTGCACTCATCGACCTCGACTAAAAATGCGCAACTTTCTTCCCGCTGCTTGGCAAACAATCCTCAAAGGCGAGCTCGAAAAGCCCTATTTTCAGGCTTTAGCAAGTCGGCTCGATAAACGCTACCTCGAAAAGCCAGACGGTGTTTTTCCGGCGAAGCACCAAATTTTTAATGCGTTTGAATGGTGTTCTTGGCAAGATTTAAAGGTGGTCATTCTTGGTCAAGACCCATACCCGACAAAAGGTCACGCCAACGGTTTGTGTTTTTCAGTGGCCTCAGACGTCAAACCGCTACCGAAAAGCTTGCACAATATTTTTAAAGAAAGGAAAACCGACCTTCAACTCCCCGATTTACCTAATGGCAATCTCGAACAATGGGCAAAACAAGGTGTTTTGTTGCTCAATTCTGTACTGACGGTTGAAGAAGGCAAGCCAGATAGCCATAAAAATTGGGGCTGGGAACAGTTTACAGACGTGGTGATTCAAAAAATCGCCACAGAAAAAGAGCAGGTGGTTTTTATATTGTGGGGCGCCAAAGCCCAAAAAAAAGCAAGTCAGATAGATCCTGCAAAACACCTGATTTTAAAAGCAGTTCATCCGTCGCCTTTAGCTGCACACCGCGGTTTTTTTGGCTGCAAGCACTTCAGCAAAACAAATGCGTTTTTACGCATGGTCGGAGCGCGCGAAATTCAATGGTAATTCCGTACCTTTGCACAGATGATTCAAAACGATTTATTTCTACGCGCGCACCGTGGCGAGGCCATCGAGCGCTATCCAGTATGGCTCATGCGTCAGGCAGGCCGAATCCTCCCCGAATACCGCGCCGTCAGAGCCAAATTATCGGGTTTTAAAGAATTAGTCGAGACCCCCGAATTCGCTACTGAAGTCACGATCCAACCCGTTGATTTACTCGGCGTAGACGCCGCTATTATCTTCTCGGATATTTTAGTGATTCCAGAAGCCATGGGCTTGCCGTATCAAATGATCGAGCAAAAGGGGCCTTGGTTTGAAAACACCATTCGCACACAAGCGCAGCTCGATCAGCTCGACGCCGTTGTAGACGTCCAAGACCGCCTGTGGTATGTTTTTGAAGCCCTCAAGCAAACGAAAGCTGGTCTAGGTGGGCGTGTACCGCTCATCGGTTTTGCCGGCGCTCCCTGGACCATTCTCTGCTATATGGTAGAAGGCCATGGTTCCAAAACATTCAGTGAATCCAGAAAATTACTCTATACCCAACCGTTGCTCGCACATCAACTTTTGCAACGCATCACCGACGTCACCATCGCCTACTTAAAAGGGCAAATTGCCGCCGGAGCCGATGCACTTCAACTTTTCGATTCTTGGGCTGGTATCCTTGGCGAAGACCAATACCGCGAATTCGGTTTGCGTTACATCCAACAAATTTGTGCGGCCCTACAAGAGGTTCCGCTCACTGTCTTCTCTAAAGGTGCAATTGCCTCTTTGCCAGAAATCGCGCAATTGCCCTGCACCACCATCGGCCTCGACTGGAATATGTCTGTACCTGTGGCACGAAGTTTGGTTCAAGAGCAAAAGACTTTGCAAGGCAATTTAGATCCTTGTGTACTCTATGGCAGCGCACAATTGATCGAGCAAGAAACCAAAAAAATGCTCAATTCCTTTAAAAGTCAAAGACATATTGTAAATTTGGGTCACGGAGTATATCCCGATATTGATCCAGAAATGGTCAAAGTATTTATAAATACCGTTAAAAACTATGAAATTACAAACCACGCCAATTCGTAGCATTTTAGTTGCTTGTTCAATTCTAGCCCTCTCACAAGGTGCTTTTGCTCAAAAAGGCAAAAAAACCAACGAGAAAGAAATCGTCAACATTACTTTTGAAGGCGCTTCCGAAGACCTCACCGAACTCAACGGCATCGATGCAGCCGGAAAGGGCATTAGCTCACCAACCGAACTCAAAGCCGATTTATTTTCAAAATCTGGAACAGGCGATATCGGTGTTCCATCAAATATTTATGGTTCAGAAGAGCCAACAACTGAAAACGGCGGTAACGTCTATGCTGGTATCGTTGCTTACAAACCAGGTAAACTTGCAGGTGAGCGCTCTTACATTACCATTCAGCTGATGCAAGGCAAAGAACCTGTCACCCTCAAAAAAGGCCTCACCTATTGCATTGAATACGCGGTTTCACTCAGTGAGTCTTCTAAATTTGCTTGCAACAACCTCGGTGCTTATCTCTCTAAAGATGCGCCAGGAAACGGCGAGCCAGGAGCTATTTACATGGCCGGAGACCACGTCATGAAAGCACAACTCAATAAAGTGTACAACGGTTTCTTTGGTTGGGAGAAGGTTTGCAATACGTATACGGCTAAAGGCGATGAAAAATTCATCACCATCGGTAACTTCGACCTCAACGACAAAACACAATTTCAAGCGGTTAAGAAACCAAAAGATGCAGAAGCTGATCCACTCACACATGCCTACTACTACATCGACAACATCATCGTTCGTTTGGTAGACAGCCCAACGGAGTGTGCTTGCTTCAATGCCAAGCCACCAAAAATTGAAGATGGTTTCTCTACATTAGTTTTTGACAAAACACCAGAAATCAACGACAAAATGAACACCGAAAAGAAGATTGCTGCGCAAACCATTTATTTCCGTGCGGGCAAAACGTCATTGACCGAAAACGCACGCGCCAACCTCGATTTCATCATTGCACAAATGAACGCCAACCCGGCCATGAAACTAGAAGTTGAAGGTCACAACGACGGTCTAGAAATCAAAGCCGGTGCCGAAAACGAAGACTACCTAGATATGGACCGCAAACGCGTTGCTGCAGCGGTGAAGTACCTGACCAACAACGGTATTGCCCAAGAGCGCATCGTGAAGTCTTATAAATCAGACACCATGCCAAGTGCTGAAATCAGCGAAGACGACGACCAAGAAGTCAAAGACGCTAAAAACCGCAGGGTTGAATTCAGGGTCAAGCTCTAAATTAAAATATAGAGCTATCAAGCTCAATTTGATAACACAAAAAAAAACCGCAGGACTCCTGCGGTTTTTTTATTGCATATACATTTTGGCTAAAATCAACCCTTTATTTTTCAAAAGGTCTAGTAAATAAGAAGGTTAACTTAAATTCTTTAAGAAGGGATAAAGCCTTTGTGTTGGCAAGCCCATGACGTTGGTATATGAACCGCGTATTTCGACGACGCCGATATGTCCAATCCAGTCTTGAATGCCGTAAGAACCCGCTTTGTCCATCGCCTCGTGCTGTTCCACATAATGTAGGATATCTGCCAACTTGAGTTCTTGGAAGCGCACTGTAGTGCAATCTACAAGTTGATGTTCCCCTTGCTCGTCTTTAATGACGACCCCAGTATACACTTCATGGCTTTGTCCTGATAATTTCTGGATCATTTCAATGGCCGCGGCCTTGCTCGTTGGCTTGCCTAAAACTTCACCGTTTAGGTACACGATGGTATCTGCACAGATGAGTCTTTCTCCTTGGGCGAGTTGTGGCCAAATGGCCGCTATTTTTTTTCGGCAAATAGACAACACCAATTCTTCCGGACCTAATGTGGGGTCGAAAGATTCATCGGCATCGGCCGTGAGCACACGAAAATCAAAGCCGAGTTCGGTTAGTAGGGCTTTTCGTCTTGGCGAGGCGGATCCGAGTACGAGTTTCATCTTAAAAATAGAGACAAGTAAGACCTAAAATGAGCGCAATAGTGGGCAGCCAGCGCAGGAATTTAGCGAGTACATTTGGTGCGAGAAAATAAGCGCTGAACCCTATCAAAAACAAGCCCTCCAACAAACTCAAGACGATGGTTGTGTAAAAGCTCGGCAAGGAAAAATCTGAAATGAGTTTAAGTAGTAGAAAAAACACCGCTGGCAGCTGTAGGATCATTAAGGCTAAAAGTGTTGCTTTTTGGCTGCCAATGCGCCGAGGAATGGTATGTGCATCAATGATGCTATCGCCGGGGATGTCGCGGATGTCTTTGATGATTTCTCTGCTCAGGTTGATAAAAAATGCGCAAATCGCTACAAAATAAATGAAGCGGTAATCTAAAAACGTAGACCAAGTATCGGCTCGGTATGACGAAAAACTACCATGGCGCTCATTGAGCACTTGAAAAAACCAGCTCGACAAAAACAGCACCAATCCGGGTAAGGCCGCGAGTACCACGATACCCAAGACCAATTTGCGTTTCCAATAAGCGCTATAAAACCAAAGTAAATTGATGCTCAATAAGTGTACAAAGACAAAAAGAAGGGTGTCGTAGTGCCAAGATAGGATGACGGCCATCAAGAAACCAAGGATGTTCAGGATCCAGTTGGCTAAGATGGCCCAGCGCTTGGCCATATATTTGGTAAGTACGAGCGCATCGGGTTTGTTGATGCGGTCGGCCTTGAGGTCAAAGTAGTCATTGATGATGTGTCCGGCTGCAGCGATGATCAGGGTAGAACAGATCAAAAGCCCATAATGGAAGGGATGAAAGTCAATGACTTCATATGGGTTTTGCTTGTGCAGAAAATAAGCTACACCGAGCATGGCAAACAAAATTGCCAAAAGGTTTTTGACGCGAATGAGTCTTAAGAATGGGATCATGGTACTATTTTATAACAGGTTCTGCGGTTTTTCTGATGTGCGGCTTCTATCTGTGTAGGCTCGCTTAAATTGGCAATAGCAGCATTGCTCACAATTGCTTGGGTGGCGCCATAGCCTTTAAAGGTAAGCCTGTTGGCGGCAATGCCTTCCTGAATCAAGAATTCATAAACAGCTTTGGCGCGTGCCTCGGACAGGAGTAAGTTTTTTGCGGCATCGCCCCGGCTATCCGTATGGCCTTGGATTTCAATTTTGAGTTGTGGGTTTTTGCTCAAGTAGTTGCTGAGGTTGAGCAACTCTACTTTTGATTCTGGCCTGAGGGTGGCTTTACCGAGGTCAAAAAAGACGTTATTGAGGATGTTTTCTGCCGTTGAGCTCAGTGGGTTGAGCGGCATCTCGAGCATATAGCTTTTGGCGCCCGATAGGTTGGTCAAATCAAAATTGAGTGAAAACGGATGGTAGCCCGGATGGTTCACCAACACCGCATAACTCTGATTGACGGGCAAAGGCAGCGTGATTTTACCGTCAAACGCATCGGCCAAACCGTCGAATACTTTTTGGCCGCTAGAAAGGTCGGTCAGCTCGATGTGTGCAGCAAGTTTTTTGTTGTTGGTGGCATCAAAAGCGGTGCCTTCAAAGTAAAATGTTTGAACGGCTTGCAATTCCGAAGGGAGTTCAAAGGTGTAGATGTCTAGCCCTCCGTATCCACCTTGTCGGTCGGAGGCAAAAAAGGCGATGTCTCCTTGTGCAGAAACGAGTAAGGAATTTTCATCGAAGCGCGTATTGATCGGATAACCAAGATTAATGGGTTTGCTCCAGTTGCCCTTGACATCTTTTCGGCTCATAAATAAGTCAGAACCTCCAAGGCCGATGTGTCCGCGCGAGGCAAAGTATAGCGTAGCGCCATCCGGATGTATCTGAACAGATTCTTCGTTTGATGAGGTATTGATGATGTTTGGTAAGCGCTGCGCTTCAGACCAATTTCCGTTTTCTAGCAGGTATGCTACGTAAATATCGCTATTGGCACGTCCTTCTCTAGAGCGCACCGCGCGAATGAAATAAAGGGTTTGCCCGTCGGCACTCAAAGAAGGTTGGGTTTCCCAATTGGCGGTATTGACACCACCGGGTAAATTGACTGGCGTAGACCAGCGGCCGTTGATTTTTTGGGTAATAAAGAGGTCACAAGAGCCTTTTCCGGTGCGGTTGCCGCCGTAATTGAGGCCAGACGGATCGGTACAAGCGACAAAAATGATGGTCTTGCCGTCGCCGGATATTGTCGGGGCACCTTCATTCCAAGAGGTGTTGATATTGCGCGGCATAGGGCTAGAGAGCTCCCATTGGGATGAATAAGCATTCCAATTAGAAATATAGAAATCCTCTTGTTCATCGTTGGCGCCCATTTCGTTGACGTGTGGTAACCTTCTGGTAAAGAGTAAGTTTTGACCATCAACAGTCAGGGTAGGGTAATATTCGGGGTAGGGCGTATTGATGCCCTCGCCTACATTGCGCGGTTCAAATGCTCTGGGATTATTGATAGCTCCAATAGAAAATTCGGCGCTCGCTTTGATTTGATAGGCTTGTGCTTGAAATTTTTCGTTGGCATTCGGATTTCTTAAATAGATGTCGATGGTTTGTAGCGCCTCTTTGTAGTTGCCAATGGTGAGTTGACAAATGGCTAGAAAAAAATGGGTATTGCCACTGATGCTGTGGGTGGGGTCTATTTCTAAGGCTTTTTGATAAGAGACAGCTGCATCTGCGTATTTGCGCTGGTATTCTAAAAATTCGGCCTTCAGCAAATGCGCTTCCCAAAAGTTGGCGTCTTTGATCAGAGCGGCATTTAGCAGCCCGATGCCTGCCTCGTAATTGGGCGCGCCAGTTTGGGGATTGCGCTTTTCGGTAGGTGCTTTTTGAGCAGCTTCAAAGAGCTTGATGGCTTTTTTACTCGTGCTCGAGTAGGGGAATTGTGCAAAAACCGTTTGTAGAGAAAAGAAGCAAATGAAGAGCAATAACTGTTTAAACCTCATGGAATCTGCATGTATTTATGCGTCTGTAACGAGATTTTCCATTTTTTGTTGCGTTTGATGTAGTCGATGATGAGGGGTAGAAAGCGATCTTGCTTCTCCCATTCGGTTTGTAGGTAAAGTTCACAAGCTGCGGATACCTTTGCAGCGTGTTGTTCTGCCCATTCGAAATCTGAAGGGTGGGCAATCACTACCTTGAGTTCTTGGGCCAAAGTATAGGCTTCGGCAATGGGCGCTTTGAATTTTTTGGGCGAGAAACAATACCAGTCTATTTGTCCCTGAAGAGGATGCACGCCGGCAGTTTCGATGGCAATTTCATAACCTTTGGCATGTAGAGCGGTGGTGAGTTCGTTGAGGTTGTGCATGGTGGGTTCGCCTCCGGTAATGACTACAAAATCTGTAGGTGTTTGGGCTACAGCAGCGACGATTTTTTCTATTGAGAGATATTGACTTGGAGAGATATCCCAGCTCTCTTTGACGTCGCACCAAACGCAGCCTACATCACAGCCCGCCAAGCGAATAAAGTACGCGGCTCTTCCACTGTGCTTGCCTTCGCCTTGAAGGGTGTAGAAATGCTCCATCACGGGCAAAGTTGACTTTTGAATCATTTGGTAAAGTTACCTAAAATGTTAAATTTGTTGTAAATCATTCATATGAAAGCACACTTACTATCCGTAATCTTACTGACTACAACCCTACATGCACAGCAAATTGGCAATGCCGGATTCGAAAACTGGGACAACCTCGGTTCAAATCAAGAGGAGCCCACCAATTGGTCTTCTTTCAAAACGGCAACGGGTAGTTTTGCGACTTTTGCTTCTAAGCAAGTCGAGCGTTCCACTAACGTACGCACGGGTGCTACAGGGAGCTATTGTGCTAGAATTTGGTCCAAGAGTACTTTGGGAATTGTAGCCAATGGTGTCGTTACAACTGGTCGCATGAACATGGGGAGCTCCAACTTAAGCAGCCCAGACAACTATAATTATACGGTATTGAACGACGCTGCTTTCTCAGAGGCACTCACGCTGGCGCCGGATTCCATCGTTTTTTGGGCGCGTTACACCGCTGCAGCAGCACAAAAAGCAGGTATGCACGCCGTAATTCACGATCAATTTTCGGTGCAAGACCCTATTAACGCGGCCTCAGAACCATTCGTAGTTGCCGACGCCGATTTTCAATTCTCCCCAACAAATAACAATTGGGTGCGTTTTTCCGTTCCATTTAACTACACGGTCAATACCGGCTTGGCGCCTCAATTTATCCTTCTAACCTTCACCACCAATCATATCCCCGGAGGCGGTAGTGCCAATGATGAGGTGCTAATAGACGACGTTGAATTGATATATAATCTTGTAGGAATTCAGGCTCAAAATGAACATCAAGGCCTACTTATTTCTATCGATGAAAATAAGCTGGTATTGATTGAAGGTTCTTCCCCTCAAGAAGAAGTGGAGATTTATAAGTTGTCGGGACAGTTGTTGCAACAAACAACCGTTTCACAAATTAACGGAACGGCGCTTCCATCTGGATTTTATATTATCCGTTGCGCAGGAACAGGTGCAAAAATTTATGTGCCTTAGTTGGTCTTGAGGTAGTGGCGTAGCCAATTCATGGCGCTCAATGTGGTCATTTCCAGGTTGCGTTCGCGGTTGTCGCCAAATTGAAATTTTTGGGCAATAGTGCCGTTGGGGCCACTCAAACCAATCCAGACCAAGCCGACAGGTTTTTCAGCACTGCCGCCTGTTGGCCCAGCTACTCCGGTTGTGGATAGACAATAATCAACGCCCAAAAGCCTGCGTCCGTTGGCTGCCATTTCTAGCGCTACTTCTTCGCTCACAGCGCCGTGTTGGGTCAAAACTGCTGCATTTACTTCTGCAATCTTGACTTTGAGAGCGTTCGAATAGGTAAGTAATGCTCCTTGGTAATAGGCCGATGCGCCAGAAATGTGCGCGATATGCTGCGCTAATAAACCTGCCGTACAGCTTTCTACGGTGCCTACAGTTGCGTTTTTAGCTAAAAGTTGTTGCCCAAGTGCTGCTTCGAGAGAAGTGTGTCCGTAGCCAAAAATATGCGACGGTATGCGCTCTTCCAATTCTGTAAAAAAACGATCGATGAGCGCGGCGTTTTCGTCACCGGTATAGGAACTCAAGCGCAGCTTGACCATGCCAGGCGAGGGGAGGTAAGCCAAGCCCAAGCCGGCTGCCCGCACGCGGTCTTCCCAGTCGGCAATTTGATCGGCTAAAAAGGACTCTCCAATACCTTGCGTATGCATGGTTTTGTGGTAGAGCGTTGCACCTACAAAAAGCTTTTCAAGTAAAGGAAAGGCCTCTTCGGTCATGATGGTTTTCATTTCGTAGGGAACACCCGGTAACGATATGAAAATAACTTGTTGGTGTTCAAACCACATTCCGGCAGCAGTGCCGCGGCGGTTTTTGAGAATGGTCGCTTTCGTGGGCAAAGCCGCTTGTTGTACATTGACCTCTAGCATGGGTTTATTGCGGCTGGCAAAGAAACCTTCAATTTGCGCCAGAGTGGCCGGATGTATTTCCAGCGGGCTGTCAAAATAGCGGGCTAAAGTATATTTGGTGAGGTCGTCTTTAGTTGGGCCGAGCCCACCAGTTATGATCACGCAATTGGTGTTGGGCATGATGCCATCTAAAGCCGCGACAATTGCCTGAGGTTCGTCGGCAATGGTGAGGCTGCGCTGCACGCGAAATCCTCGGTTGGCCATTTCTTGTCCGATCCAGGCAGCATTGGTATTGATGGTTTGTCCGATGAGTAATTCGTCGCCAATGGCAAGTACTTCTACTTTCATGCTTTTTTAAATTTGGCGATCGCTTCGATGTGGCCAGTGTGTGGAAATTGATCGACGAGCGCATACTTTTCGAGTACGTAACCTGCTTCGGCAAGGGTATTGGCATCTCGGGCTTGTGTAGACGGATTGCAGCTGATGTATACAATGCTGTCCGCATCGAGCGCAATTACTTTTTGGAGGGTTTTGGGTGCAATACCCGCGCGCGGCGGATCGAGCATGATGCGCTTGATTTTTCCTTGGAAATCTGGATATTCTTTGAGGAATTTGCCGACGTCTGCCGCATAAAACTCTACGCTGTGGATGCCGTTTTTGGCTGCATTTTGCTTGGCGTCTTCGATGGCTTTTTCGACGATATCTACGCCAATAATGCGGACGTCGGGGTTGCGTTTAGCCATCAGTTGGCCAATAGTGCCGGTGCCGCAGAATAAGTCCATAGCGATGTCTCCGGGCTCAAAAGCGTCTTCGAAGAGGTAGTCGAGGGCTTTGTCGTAGAGGAGTTCTGCACAAGAGGGATTGGTCTGAAAAAAACTCTCCATGCTGATCTGAAAGCGCAAACCGGCGAGTTCTTCTTCAATGACTGCTTGCCCAAAAATGAGTTGTGAATGACCATTTTCTATTTTGGCGCGGTCGGCGACGTTGTCGTTGATGGTGTGCCAAAGACCGGCAATTCTGCCCGGATGCAAGGCCTGAAGGAAACTTGCAAAAGCTTGTACATCAAAGTGTTCAATGCCTTCGTTAGAGGTCACTAAATTGACGAGGAGTTGGTCGTTGAGAAAGGACTTGCGTACTACAATATGGCGAAAGAAGCCCTTTTTTTGAGGTGGATGCCAGGCTGGAAGGCTTGTTTTCTGCAGAAAGCTGCGCAGTTCTTTGAGTTGGGTTTCCCACTTTTCGTCAAAAAGTCCGCTTGCTTTATTGAGGCTCTCTACTTTCCACCAAGTGCCGCGGCGCTTAAAGCCAAGTGCAAAGGCGTCGTCGAGTTCTTGATTGGTGTCGAGGTCGTGTTCAATGCAAGAAAAGCTGTATTCCATTTTGTTGCGGTAGTGGTAGTGCTGAGGCGACGAAATGAACGTATCAAATTTGTCGTTGACCTCTGTGAGTCCGCTGAGTTTGGAAAAAGTGGTGAGCGTGCTATCTTGCTTATATTTTTCTTGAATAGCTATGGGAACATGGATATACGGACCTCCAGAAATTTCTTGAAAGTTGGAGATGGTCTCGCTCTCGGCGCGCTGCAGCACCTCTAGTAATTTGGCTTCTGCAAAAGTTTTACGCTTGGTTTCGATTTTGGCCCGAACGAGTTGGCCCGGAAAAGCGTTGTCTACAAAAATGACAAAAGGACCTTTGTCGGTCTGAATTCTTGCGATGCCTCGGCCTCCAAATGCGTAGTCTACAATCTGAAGGTCGATTTCTTGAGCGCGTTGTAAGGTCATATCATGCCGCGAATTACGCCGTTTTCTGATGTTTGTATAAATCCGATGATTTCTGCCCGAAGTGGGCTTTCTGGCATGGTGTCTTCGACGATTTTAATTCCTTTTGACACATTGCTGTTTTGTACGTAAAGGATGCGGTAGAGGTCTTCGATTTCGCGCACTTGCTCTTCGCTAAAGCCGCGTCTTCTGAGGCCTACGGAGTTGACACCTGCAAAAGATAGCGGTTCTCTTGCTGCTTTCACATAGGGCGGAACGTCTTTTCTGATCAAAGAAGCGCCGCCAATGAAAGCGTGCTTGCCAATATGTGTAAATTGTTGAGCGGCAGCCTTGCCTTCTAGGATAGCCCAGTCGTCTATGGTGACGTGACCGGAAAGGCCGGTGTAGCTCGCCAAAATCACGTTGTTGCCGATTTGGCAATCGTGGGCGATGTGTACGTAGGTCATCAGCAAGCAGTTGTCGCCGATGGTCGTTTTGAGTTTGTCGTTGGTTCCTCGGTGAATGGTGACGCACTCGCGGATTTTGGTATTGTTACCGATTTCTACGGTCGTATATTCGTTCCCGAATTTGAGGTCTTGTGGTATGACGCCCACACTAGCGCCAGGGAACACATCGCAGTCTTCACCAATGCGCGTACCTGGGTAGAGCACCGCGTTGGAATGGATGTGGCAACCGTTGCCAATGACGACATCGGGATGAATCACGGCAAAGGGGTCGATGCGGACGTTTTGACCAATTTGCGCATCTAGAGAGACAGAGGCGAGGTTGGAAATCATTCGGCTTTGTCTTTGATGATTTGTGCAAGCATGCTTGCTTCCGAAACGACCTTTCCGTTCACATAGGCTGTGCCGCTCATTTCGACGAGGCCACGGCGAATAGGTGAGTTGAGAACGAGTTCAAACACGACGGTATCGCCCGGAACAACTTTTTGCTTGAAGCGAACGTTGTCGATTTTCATGAAATACGTGGAGTACAAATGCGGGTCTTCTACCTGAGAAAGCGCATAGATTCCACCCACCTGTGCCATTGCTTCAATTTGCAATACGCCCGGGAATACGGGGTTACCAGGAAAATGCCCTGTGAAAATCGGCTCGTTCATGGTGATGTTCTTGACGCCAATAATTGAGGTAGGATGTATTTCCATGATTTTGTCCACCATCAAGAAAGGGTAGCGATGCGGCAGCATTTGCTCGATGTCTTGGGTGGTGTAGAGCGGATCTTTGGTGAGGTCAAAAACACGGCCTGCGAGCTGCTGTTTTTTGATCTGATCTTTGAGTACTTTAGCAAAGCGCACATTGCCAGAGTGGCCGGGTCTTGCGGCTAAAATGTGTGCCTTGATGGGTTTACCAACGAGCGCGAGGTCACCGACGATGTCTAGCAATTTGTGGCGAGCAGGCTCGTTTTCGCATTGCAACTTACTGGAGTTGAGTACGCCAATGCTGTCTGGGCTCACTTGTAATTTTTCTTTGCCCAAAAGCTCTGCGAGTTCATCGAGTTCTGTTTGGCTGATGTCTGTGCGGTCTACGAGCACAATAGCGTTGTCTAAGTCGCCTCCTTTGATAAGGTTGTTTTTGGCCAGATATTCGAGCTCGCGAAGAAAAACAAAGGTGCGGCAATGTGCAATTTCTTTGTTGAATTCGCCGATGTTGTACATGCTGGCGTGTTGGGTGCCGAGCACGGGTGAATTGTAATCGACCATGACGGTGAGGCGGTATTCTTTGTCTGGAATGGCCAGAAATTCAATGCCTTTGTCGAGGTCTTCCCAAGGAATGTTTTCGTTGAGTTCAAAATAGTCGCGAATGGCGTCTTGGTCTTCGTAGCCAATGGCTTCGATGGCCTTGACAAAAGGCAAGGCGCTGCCGTCCATAATCGGAATTTCGGGGCCGTCGAGTTTGATGAGGGCGTTGTCTACCTGGCAGCCATAAAGCGCCGCGAGGACGTGTTCTGTGGTGTAGACGCGCGCGCCGTGCTGTTCGAGGGTGGTGCCGCGGTCTGTAGCAACGACGTAGTCTACGTCGGCTTTGATGATGGGCTGATTTTCGAGGTCGGTGCGCTGAAATTTATAACCGTGATTAGCTGGTGCGGGGCAAATTTCTAAGCGTACTTTTTCACCGGTATGTAAACCGACTCCTTCAAATACGAGGGAATCTTTGATGGTGCGTTGTTGTTCTGTCATGCTTCTTTGTTTTTGAGCAGCTCTTTGAGTTTGTTTTCTAAATCTTGTATTTTATTGATGAGCCCTGGCAATTTGCGAAAGCCAATGTGAGCACGCTTGTAGTCGTTAATGGGAATAGCAGGTGTGCCCATGAGGGTGTCTGCTTTTTTGACGCTTGATGGAATGCCTGATTGCGCCACAATTTTGGTGTGGTCGGCAACAAAGAGGTGCCCGGCGATACCCGTTTGGCCGCCGATCATGACGTGCTTACCGATTTTAGCAGAACCAGCTATGCCTACCTGCGCAGCCATTGCAGTATGCTGATCGACATCTACGTTGTGCGCAATCTGACATAGGTTGTCTATTTTGACGCCTTTGCGAATGAAGGTAGAGCCCATAGTGGCGCGGTCTATGCTGCAGTTGGAACCGATTTCGACGTCGTCTTCGATGACAACATTGCCAATCTGTGGAATTTTGCTGTACACGCCGTTTGCGTCGGGGGCAAAACCAAAGCCATCAGAACCAATAACGGTTCCAGCGTGAATAATGCAGTTGGAACCAATACGACAATCTTTATAAATGCTCACAGAAGGATAAATAGTTGTGTTTTCGCCAATACTTACCTCTTCTTGAATGACAACGTTTGGATGAATTTGACAGTCATTAGCAATTTGAACATTTGCACCAATGTAGGCAAACGCGCCAATGTATACGTTTTGGCCGATACGGGCGCTTTCATGGATGAAACAAGGTTGTTCTATGATTGCTTCCTTTTTGTTCATGTTGTCATAAATAGCCAAAAGCTGCGCAAAGCAGGCGTAGGCATCAGCAACTTTTACAAGGGTGAGTGTGGAAGGTAGTGCACTGGCTGGTTCAAAGGAATCATTGACAATGCAAATACTCGAGCCTGTTGTATAGATATGTTGTTCGTATTTTGGGTTAGAGAGAAAGCTGAGTGCACCTGCCTGACCCTCTTCAATTTTAGCAAGGCTTGTTACGGAGACATCGGGATTTCCGACGATTTCGCCCTTGAGCAGACCAGCAATTTGCAAGGCAGTAAATTCCATGTTTCAAAGTTAAAAAAACAAGCCTCCTACATCTTGTGTCAAAACTTAACTTTTAAACAATTTTGAAGGCAAAAATGTGAATTATACTAAAAATGAGGGGCTTTTTCCTGCAAATCATAGACTTTGATCTTGTCTTTGTACCAAATGCAAGCTGCCGTAACCTGAAGCTTAGGGCGCAGTGTTGGTCGAAATTTAAAGACATGAACGGGTCTTGGTTGTTCCTTTAGCCTAGATTTTTGATAATCGAATGTGCCGTTCAAGAGTTGTTTTTGCAACTGAAGATCACTGCTGATGCCGAGATCGCGGAGATGTTCTTTTAAAGCTGGGCTGTCTTCTGAATACACTAAATGTTTGTTTTTTGGTGCATACACAATCAATCCTGCGTATTCGCTTGGTTTTATTTTGCGGAGGGCTTTGACGTTTTTTACAAATGGAATAAATTCTACGACAAAGCTTTCGTCTGTCATGCGCGCAAGGCAATGTGCTTCTTTGTTTTTGCCGTCTGTAAAGGTGACATCGTAAACTTTATGGCGACCACTGCGGATGCTTTTGGTAAAGGAGATGTCTGCATCCTGCATGAGGCGGTAAAACTTGGCGTCGTTGAGCTTGTGGAGCTTATAAAACGTCTTGATGGTCTCCTGATCGATGATCCAAATGCGTTTATTGATGGCGTCTTTGACGCGGTTTTCAGGCATCCAGCTACAGCCGCGGGTATTGAATATACCGAAAGTAAGGATGAGGCCGAGTCCGAAACCTAGGCCGTAATAACGAAGTCTTCTCCAGAATGATTCCATGGCATAAAAAAAGGGAGCGAACTCCCTTCATTGTTTTTACATGAGTGCTTCGAGCTTCTCAGCTAGTGTTGCTTTTGGAACAGCACCAACAGATTTGTCGACAACCTCACCGTTTTTGATAAATAAGATCGTTGGGATAGAGCGCACACCAAATTGAGCAGAAACGCCCATGTTGTGGTCTACGTTTACTTTGCCGATGAGTGCTTTTCCGTCGTACTCATGAGCCATTTCTTCGATCACCGGACCAATCATGCGGCAAGGACCACACCATTCTGCCCAGAAATCAATAATCACTGGAATTTCTGATTTCATGACGAGCTCGTCGAAGTTTTGGTCTGTAATTTCTACTGCCATTTTATGTTTTTTTGTTTCGTTACTACTTTTAGGAGCGTCAAAATTAACGCTTTTTTAATTCTTGGGCCAAATATTTTGCGGTGTAGGATACTTTTTGAGCCTTTTTAACCATTTGAGTAGGTGTGCCTTCAAAAAGAACCTGTCCACCGCGCTGCCCGCCTTCGGGGCCGATATCGATGATGTAGTCTGCCGTTTTGATCATGTCGAGGTTGTGTTCGATCACCAAAACGGTATTGCCTTCGTCTACCAATCTTTGCAAGACCTTGAGCAGTAGTTGAATATCCTCAAAATGCAGCCCCGTGGAGGGCTCGTCTAGAATATAAATCGTTTTGCCTGTAGCTCTTTTGGCGAGCTCGGCCGCCAACTTGATGCGTTGTGCTTCACCCCCCGACAGCGTTGTGGAAGATTGCCCAAGCTGGACATAACCCAAGCCAACTTCTTCTAAAGTGAGCAACATGCGGTGTATTTTGGGTTGATTTTCAAAAAACTGACAACCCTCAGAAATGGTCATTTGCAGGACATCTGCAATTGTTTTGCCTTTGTAGCGTACCTCTAAGGTTTCGTTATTGTACCTTTTACCATTGCACTGTTCGCATAGCACATAGACATCTGGTAAAAAGTTCATTTCGATCAAGCGCATGCCGCCTCCGTTGCAGGTTTCGCATTTGCCTCCTGCCACATTAAACGAGAAGCGGCCTGGTTTGTAACCGCGGATGAGCGCTTCGGGCATGTTGGCAAACAAACTCCTGATTTCGTCAAAAACTTTGGTGTAGGTCACTGGATTCGAGCGCGGGGTGCGGCCAATGGGGCTTTGGTCAATCTCGATGACTTTATCGAGGTGTTCAAGGCCAGTGATTTGTTTGTAGGGCAGCGGGGTGCGAATCGGGTCGTAGAAATGATTCATCAAAAGCGGGAAAAGCGTCTGATTGATCAGCGAAGATTTGCCGCTGCCACTCACGCCAGTGACGTATGTAAGGGTACCGAGCGGAATTTGAATGTTGACGTTTTTGAGGTTGTGCCCCGACGCACCTTTTAAGGCCAGAAAATTGCCGTTGCCGGTTCTTGTTTGATCTGGGATTGAAATGTTTCTATTTCCATTTAAATAACCCGCAGTAACGGTATCTGCACGCAACATTTCGGCATACGTGCCTGCAAAGACAATTTCGCCGCCGTGGCGGCCAGCACCAGGCCCGATATCGACGATAAAATCGGCGGCTTCCATCATTTCTTTGTCGTGCTCCACCACCAGAACGGTGTTGCCGAGGTCGCGCAATTTGGTGAGCGATCGAATGAGTTTGGTGTTGTCTCGTTGGTGCAAACCGATAGAGGGTTCGTCGAGGATATACAACACATTGAGTAGTTCGGTGCCAATTTGTGTCGCCAAGCGGATGCGCTGTGCTTCGCCCCCAGACAACGTTTTGGCGCTGCGGTGCATGGTGAGGTAGTCGAGCCCCACTTCTAAAATAAAGCCCAGTCGCGCATTGATTTCCTTGATGATTTCTTTGCCGATAAACAAAGCTTGCTGATCGAGGAGTTGGGGTAGGGTAGCGCACCATTCTTGCAGGGTTTGCAAGTCCATCATGGCGAGTTCGCCGATGTGCAGCTCTCCAATTTTGAAGTGTAAAGCTTCTTTTTTGAGTCGGTAGCCCGAACAGCTCGGACACGTTTTTTTGTGCATGAAACCTTGGGCCCAACGCTCAATTGCAGTGGAAGAATCTTCTGCGTGGCGGCCCATAAAATGCAGCAAGCCTTCAAAACGCTCTTGTGTATCGAGCGGCCCGAGCTCCATGTCTTCGTTGCCGTAAAGCAGTAGCTCTATAAGTTCTTCGTCGATGTCGCAGATGGGGGTGTTGAGCGTAAATTGCTCGGCCTGCAGTAATTTTTCAATTTTGTCAAAAATCCAAGATCTTTTGTACGCGCCTAGCGGTGCGAGGCCTCCTTTTTTGATGGATAGTTTGGGGTCCGGGATGATTTTATCGCGGTCCATTTCACTCACTTCGCCGAGTCCTTTACAGGTAGGGCAGGCGCCGTAAGGTGAATTGAATGAAAACAGATTGGGTTCGGGCTCGGGGTAAGAAATACCTGTGCTCGGGCACATCAGCGAGCGGCTGTAGTGGCGGAGGTCTCCGTTTTCTAAATCGAGCACCATGAGCGTGCCCTCGCCAAGTTGCATACAAGTTTGGACGGTTTCTTGGCAGCGTTTGTGGTCTACCTCGCCTGCAATGAAGCGGTCTACAACTACTTCTATGTCGTGGGTTTTGTAGCGGTCTAGTTTGATGGGCTTGCTCAATTCGAAGAGTTCGCCGTCTACCCTCACGCGGGTATAGCCCAAGCGCTGAATTTGCTCAAAAAGCTCGCGGTAATGTCCTTTTCGGCCTTTTACTTTTGGAGCGAGTAGGGCTACTTTTTTGCCTTTAAAAGTACTTTGGATGAGGTCGGTGATGTCGTGGTCTGCGTATTGGACCATTTTTTCGCCAGTTTGATAGGAATAGGCCGTTGCCGTTCTGGCATAGAGCAAGCGAAAGAAGTCGTAGAGTTCGGTAATGGTACCAACGGTTGACCTCGGCGAGCGGCCAACGGTCTTTTGTTCAATGGCAATAACTGGGCTGAGGCCGTCAATTTTGTCGATATCGGGTCTTTCCAAGCCGCCAATGAATTGACGTACATACGCCGAAAAGGTATCGAGGTAGCGGCGCTGTCCTTCTGCAAAAATGGTATCGAAGGCCAAAGAAGATTTGCCACTGCCGCTCAGGCCTGTAAAAACCACGAGTTTTTGACGTGGAATTTCGAGGTGGATGTTCTTGAGGTTGTGTTCTCTTGCGCCTTGAATTCGGATAAAATCGTTTGGATTACTGGCTTTGGGCATCGGTTTATTCAAAAGGCGTTTGAAAAGTAGAGAAGGCCTCGCCTAAAGCATCTTTTGGCGAGAGCAAAGGCAAGTCGGTGAGCTCCCAATCGATCTGAAGGTCGGGGTCGTTGTAGTGCAAACAACCTTCTGAACCATGGTGATACGCTGCAGTACATTTGTAACTGAAGAGCGTGTGGTCTTCTAGCGCGAGAAAACCGTGTGCAAAACCTGGTGGAATATAAAGTTGTGTGGCATTTTGTGCACTCAAAACGATTTTAAAATGCTGGCCATAGGTCGGTGACGATCGACGGATGTCTACAGCGACGTCGAGCACAGCGCCTTGCAACACTTGGATAAGTTTACCTTGCGCAAAGGGAGGGGCTTGAAAATGCAGGCCGCGGAGCGTTCCTTTTGCCGACATTGAAATGTTGTCCTGAACGAAGGTGAGGTTTTCGCAGATTTGGGCGTAGTTTTCGGTTTTATAGGTCTCAAAAAAGTAGCCGCGCTCGTCGCCAAAGACTTTTGGGTAAATGCTGTACAGTCCTGAAAGTTTTTCTGCTTGAATTCGTAACATGGCCTCCTTTTGAATTGTAAAATTACACTAAATTTGTGGACTATGCCCCGCATCTTTGCTCTGTTTTTATTCAGTTTTCCGCTTTGGATTGCAGCTCAGTTTCCACTGCAAGCTGTCCTGCAACAACTCGTCAATGACCCTCAGTTAGTCGGCACCAAATGGAGTGTTTGCGCCGTAGACCTCACTACTGGCGACACCCTCGCGGCTTATTCCCCCAGTCAACAACTTCCAGGCGCCTCCATCACCAAGTTAGTGAGCACAGCTGCCGCACTCCATACGCTCGGGCCAAATTACCAAGCGCAAACCAAACTATACCTCGACGGCCAGATGAAGTTCAAAGGCGTGTTCGACGGCAATGTCCGGATTGTAGGTGGGGGAGACGTTTCGTTAGGGTCGAGGTATTTTGCTGCGCCAGGTCGCGAACTCGATTTTTTGACCGAATGGGTTGCCCTCATCCAAAAACAAGGTATTCAATACATCACAGGGCGAATTATAGCCGATGCCAGTGCTTTTGGTTACGACAAATGCCCCGTAGGCTGGGAGCAGGTCGACATGGGCAACTACTACGGCTGCGGTTCTTTTGGCCTCAATTTCTACGACAACACCCTTAAATTGACGTTTCAAACAGGGGCCCCCGGAACCCCGATTGTGTTGAAGAGTTGTTATCCGAATGATCCAAACTATCGTTTAAATACGGAGGCTAAGGCGGCAAATGTAAGTTCGGATCAATCTTTTATTCACGGCGAGCCATACAATTTCCAAAGAAGCATCAAAGGGAGTTTGCCGGCTAACCGAGCGGAATATGAAGTCAAAGGCAGCATGCCCGATCCAGAGCAACTTTTGGCGCTATTGTTTTATCAAGCGCTGCAAAAGCAAGGGGTTCGCGTAGACGGCGGCAGTGCCTCCATCAGATTGCATCCTAGTTTAAATGCGCCAAGCACTGAAAATATGGTTTTGTTGCACGCAGAAGTGGGTCAGAAACTAGAAGACGTTGTTTATTGGACCAACCAGCGCAGCGTCAATATGTTTGCCGAAGGTTTACTGCGTCAAATTGGCGCTGAGCGCTACGGTAGCGGCACCTATGAAAACGGGATGCGCGTGCTCGATAGCCTGTTTGCAGATTGGCAACTCGGGCCCTGTGGCATTGTAGACGGCAGTGGTCTTTCGAAGGTCAATCGGATGAGTTCGGCTCAATTTGTCAAGCTCTTAGCGCAACAAGCCAAAGCGCCTCATGCTGCAACTTATTTTAAAAGTTTGCCGATTGCAGGGCAAACAGGTACGGTCAAAAACCTCTGCAAAGGCCAATCTGGGGAAGGGAAAGTACATGCCAAGAGCGGAAGCATCAACGGCATCAAGGCGTATGCGGGCTATGTAGATGCGCCAAATGGTCACCAAATTGCTTTTGCCATTATTGCCAATGACTACAAGCTTTCCGGATCGGCAATGGCCAAAAAAATGGAGCCGTTTTTCAATCAGTTGGCTACATACCGAGCTCAACCTGAATAATAGCTGTCCAGAAGTCTTGAATGCCAATTTGTGCCACCCCCAACATCTGAGGTACAATACTTGCAGGCGAAAACCCGGGTGTGGTATTGACTTCAATCACATGCGGTGTGCCATTCACAATCATGAAATCGATGCGGGCAATTGCTCTTAAACCCATTAGATCGTATATTTTTTTAGCTTGCGACTGAACTTCTAGCGTGACCGCATCATCGACCCGAGCGGGCGTAATTTCTTTGGATTTGCCGTCGTATTTGGCGGCGTAGTCGAAAAATTCGGTTTCAGAGACAATTTCGGTGAGCGGCAAGGCCACCAAGCCATTTTGGCTGCGGTAAACGCCACAGGTCACTTCGGTGCCGTCCAAAAAAGCTTCGGCTACAACATTTCGCCCCTCGTTAAAAGCTGTTTCAAATGCAGTTTGGACGTCTTCAACAGACTTCACTTTAGAAATGCCGAAGCTAGAGCCTGAGTCCGAGGGCTTCACAAACATAGGAAGGCCCAAATCGGCTACTAATGCGGTGGCATCTATTTGTCCGCCGAAATGAAAAAGTTGAGATTTGGCCACCTCAAAACCAAAACCTTTCAAGAATTGATTGCAGTACCACTTATCAAAAGAAAGCGCACTCGCCAACACCCCAGAATTGACATAGGGAATTTGCAGCATATCTAGGTACGCCTGAATTTTTCCGTTTTCTCCGGGATCGCCGTGTGTGTAAACAATTGCCGCGTCTATTTTACCTTCTAATTGCAGGCGCTCTTGCCAGTCGGCTCTTGAAATTTCGATCAAGACACATTCGAGGTGCGCAGGAAATTGATTTTGAATGGTTTGAGCACTCTTGAGAGAAATATTGTATTCGGAGGAAAAGCCTCCGCAGATGAGTCCGATGCGCTTCATGCGTTTATTTTAAGGCGAAATTATCTAAAATTGGTAATTTCGCAGCATGAGGCCCTTGTATTTTATTTTTTGGTTCGGATTGAGCTTTAGTTTTCGCTTGTTTTTTAGACGCATTAAAGAGGTGCGTCCGAGCAAAAGTCGTTTTGGAAGAACCATCTTTGTAAGTAACCACCCTTCGTCGTTTCTCGATCCATTGGTCGTGTCGCGTTTGCGCAAGCCAATTGTGTATTTCATGACGCGCTCCGATGTCTTCAATCGCTTTACGCGGCCGTTGTTTTGGCTCGCTCATATGCTGCCCATTTATCGCCAGCAAGACGGCGGCAATTCGCAGGAAAAAAATAAAAAAGTCTTCAAAAAAGCCACCGAGACGCTTGCGCGCAATCGCAATTTGCTCATTTTCGGCGAAGGCATTACCGACGACATCTTTGAACGCAGGCTCAAGCCCATCAAGAAAGGCGCCATGCGTATTGGTTTCACCGCCTTAGAAGACCTCGATTGGAAAGTAGAAATCCGGGTGCAAGGTTTAGGCCTCAACTACACCAATCCTGGGGTTTTGCGCAGTGACGTCCTCCTTGCGGCAGCTGAACCCATTTTACTCAATGACTACAAAGAAGCTTACTTAGAAAATCCAAGTAAAGTCATTTCAGAGCTCAACCGCGAACTCGAACAGCGCATGCAGGCCCAAATTACGCATGTCAAGGCAGACGAGCACGTCGTGTTGCACGAGCAAATCATGATGCTCAACCGAAAAGGCATGCACGTGAACTGCCACGATTCCAAAATCTCGCTTGAAAATCGCTGGTTGTATTCACAAAAGTTGGCAGCTTATCTAAATGCTTTATCGGAAGATCAAAATGAAAACATTGCAAGCATCAAAAATCAAATCAACACTTATCTAGACAGCTTGCACAAATTGGGCTTAAAAGAAGCTGAGCTGTATTGGTTTGCTATTCAAAAGAACTGGCGTTTACTGACTTTTTTCAAGCTGATTATACAATTGCCTTTGTTCATTCTTGGGCTCTTGCACATCGCCTTGCCTACACTTTGGGTGAAAAGCTTCGTCGAAAAGAAATTGAAAAGACCTGTATTTTGGTCTTCCACTAAAATGACCATGCTGTTGGTCTTGCTGCCTATTTGGAATATCCTACTTTTTGTGGTGGCTGCACGCTTCATTGCGCTGGATACCTGGTGCTGGATTGCACTCTTCTTTGCTTTAAATATGGTCGCTTTGGGGTACTATTTATTTTTAAAAAATACCACCCTTTTGATCAAATCATTACGTTATAACGCACAAAGCTTGCGCTCGGTTGTTGCACAACGAGATACCGTTTTACAACAATTGGAAACACTGCAATTCTAATGGAAGAAACAACACGTATTAAGAAACCAAAATGGTTGCGCGTCAAGCTCCCCACCGGAGAAAACTACCGCAAAGTGAGAGGCTTGGTCGATGAGCACAAACTCCACACCATCTGCGAAAGCGGAAGCTGTCCAAACATGGGCGAGTGCTGGGGCGAAGGCACTGCCACCTTCATGATACTCGGCAATGTCTGCACGCGCTCTTGCGGGTTCTGCGGCGTTCAAACCGGCAAGCCAGAGCCAGTAGATATGTTTGAGCCGGGTAGGGTCGCCAATTCTGTCAAAATCATGGGGGTCAAGCACGCCGTCATTACTTCCGTAGACCGCGACGACCTCAAAGACGGTGGCTCCGAAATCTGGTCCCAAACAGTGCGCGCCATTCGCCAACAATCTCCAGATACCACCTTAGAAACACTGATCCCTGACTTTGCCGGCAACTGGAGTAACCTTCAGGTCATCATAGATGTCGCACCTGAAATTGTTTCTCACAACCTCGAGACCGTTCGCAGACTCACCAAGCAAGTTCGAATCCAAGCCAAATACGACCGCAGTTTAGAAGTGTTGTTTCGCCTCAAAAAAGGCGGTATGCGCACCAAATCTGGCGTCATGCTAGGGCTCGGCGAGACCGAACAAGAAGTCCTCGAAACCATGCAAGACCTCCGCTCTGTACAAGTTGATATCCTGACGCTTGGCCAGTACCTCCAACCCACACCAAAACATTTGCCAGTGGCAGAATTTATTGAGCCGGAGCAATTTGCATACTACCAAAAGGTAGGTCTAGAAATGGGCTTTAGATTTGTGGAAAGCGGGCCGCTCGTGCGCTCCTCTTACCATGCAGAAAAACATTTATTCGATCAATAAATATTTGAAAATTAAACGAAACAAAAATTTATGTCAAAATTTGTGTAATTGCCTACAAACTTGACTCATTATTAAGAGAATATTTCTTAATTTGGCACACTAATCATGCACTATTAATAATTTCTATATGAATAAAAAGATATATGTATTTGGTTCTCTGATAGTTGCGGGTGTTTTCGCCCTCGCATTCACCGCTTACCAATTCTTGCCACAAACGGCACTTTATCGCCAGGCAGGTTTGTCTATTCTGAAAGAAGGTCGTTCCACTGATGCCATTGCTTGGCTCAAGGCGCGTTACATCGATGTCAATACCGGCAACCCTGTTTCCAATGAAACACTTGCCAAGATTGAGCAAGAAATTCGCAAAATGGGTACGTCAAAATCGATTGTTTTTGAATCACTCGGCCCCGACAACATCGGTGGTCGTACGCGTGCCATCTGCGTAGACCGCAGCAACATCAACCGTGTTTGGGCTGGTGGTGTATCCGGTGGTTTATTTGTTTCCAACAATAAAGGTAACTTCTGGGAGCGCGTTCTGCCGTACGTAGAAGCGGGTGGAAACCCATTCATCTCTAGCATGACCATGACCCCAGACAACACACTTTATGTAGCTACGGGTTCTAACGACGAAGGTTGGGGTGGTAATGGCGTTTGGTACTCCACAGATTTCGGTGCTACATTCGCCAAAATCCCGGGTACAACCAACTGTACTGAAGTAGGTAGCTCAGACGCAGACAACAACGTCTGGTTGGCAACCTCTTCAGGCCTCAAAAAATGGAAAGTTGGCGACGCTGCTTTAACAAGTGTTCCTGCCACAAGCGGCGGTTGTTTTGCTTTGCAAGTTTCTAAAAACGGTCAGGTTATTGTTGCTGCCTACGCGGCCAACAAAACATTTGTTTCTACAGATGGCGGTAACTCATTTACAGATAAGTCAGGTACAATTGCCAACAACCTCGTTCCAACTGGTGCAGCGCGCATCGAATACGCGATTTCACCTACACAAAATTCAAACGGAGCTTACTCGCTTTATGCTGCACGCACGAACTCCAATCTTTTGTCCATGCATGTATCCCATGACAACGGTCAAACTTGGAATCAGTTTGTAGGTCCATCAGGTCCACCAAACGAATTCGATATCTACCGCGATCAAGGTACCTACAACAGTATCTTATCTGTAGACCCAACAAACTCAGAGCGCCTACTCATTGGCGGCATCGACGTTTGGGAATGGAAACAAACCGTTAACAATCCGCCATCAGGTGGTTTTGAGAAAATCTCACTTTGGTTTGTGAACCCAAGTTCACCAACTTATGTCCATGCCGACAACCACGAAATGAAGTGGGACAACAACAACCGTTTTTACGTTGGTAACGACGGCGGCGTGGGTGTTTCAAACAACAAAGGAGCTACTTGGTTCCCAGCCAACCGCGGATACAACGTGACGCAGTTCTACGGCATCGCATTTGACGCCGCTGGCCGTGTCATGGGTGGTACGCAAGACAACGGAACGCTTTACAACGACTTCAGCTTGTCTACCTACCACGAATTCCGCGAGGTAAACGGCGGCGACGGATTTGAATGTGAAATCTCTTTCTTCAACCCGAGCGTCATGTTCTCCTCTATTTACTACAACAGCATCTCTCGCTCCGGTGACCGCGGTGTCAACTGGACCAACTTCAGTCCGAACCTTCCAGGTACTTACGACCCAGCAGGTACAGACGGCAGTCCGAACCACCCTTTCCACACTGAACTCTTCTTGGCCGAATATTTCGATCCAAACTCACAAGATTCAGTAACCTTCATTCCTAAGAAAAACTATGCGGCAGGTGCACAACTTCGCATTCCTTCTATGGCTTCTGGCGATACCATCACCACATCTGCCCCAACGGCTTTGTATTTCGATGACACCCTTTACTACGATCCATCACTTACTGTTGGCAATGTAAACTACGGAATCAACAATGCTACGGGCGAAACCGTAGAAATGGGTTCAGACACAGTTATCTTTAACGTATCTTGGGACACCCTACGCATCGCTGACCCATACCAATCTTGGTTCTTGGTTTACGTGAACGCTAATGGAGGTGAGCTCTGGGGTTCACGTAACGCAACGCGTTTCTCTGTTACCAATCCAGGATGGTTGTGTGTAGCTAAAGGTATTGGCGGCGGTTTATTTAATTCCGTAGACGTAGAATTTTCTCGTGACCTCAACCATTGTTACATCAGTGCCGGAAATGGCGTATGGCGCCTAGATGGTCTCGGTGATATCTACACCAGCGATCCGAATTTTGCCTCCAAAGCAGGTTATGTGTCTCAAGGACCGAACATCACACCGCCAACAGCAACTACGCTTACCAAAATTACCAACACGTCGTATGAAGGTATTGCTATCAACCGCAATAACGAAAACGATTTGGTTTGTTTTGCAGGCTTCAATGGTACCAACAAGCGCACTAACAACGCAACTGCAGCTTCACCAACATTCACCAATTTAGGCACTATTGTTGCCGGAATTGCTACCTACGACGGTATCATCGATCGCAACGATTCAGATATCTTAGTAGTAGGTACTTCTAGCGGTGCTTGGGTTTCTGAAAACGGCGGCGCAACTTGGGAAAACGCCTCTACTGGTTTTGAAGGTACCCCAGTATACGAAGTATTACAAAACTGGCGTTCTTTTGATGAGGGCAACGGCCGACCAGGTGAAATCTACCTCGGTACTTTTGGACGTGGCATCTGGAGAACAACCCAGTACCTCGGAACCAACACCAACACGAATACACCAAATGGTCAATTCAAAACCAAATTGCGCACTTATCCAAACCCGACCAAAGACAACACCACATTGGTATTTGAATTGGCACAAAGTGGTAAGGTAGAAGTACAAGTGTACAGCATTACTGGTCGCCTTGTATGGTCTAAAAACCTACAAATGGCAGACGGTACGCAAGAACTCAGCATCGACAGCGCAGATCTTCCTGCTGGAACCTACATTGTTAAATTCAATGCTGGTAAGCAAACAGATACTGCCAAGTTCATCAAAATGTAATGGCTAATTTTATAGCAAGCAAAAAGGAGACTTCGGTCTCCTTTTTTTATGCAATATATTTTTTAATTTCATTTATAAAATCATAAAAAGCTGCCATCTATATTACCTAAAATTAAAAATCGGTAGCTGCTTATTTTTCGTACATTTGAGAAGCAATACGACCCAATGCTCGAAAAATCGCATAAACACGTCACCTGTCAAACCTGTTCAGCTCGTCATAATTCTTTACTGAATCATTTTTGTACAGATGAGCTCGATCACCTCAATTCTCATCGCGCCTGTAACTACTACAAAAAGCATCAGGCAATTTTTCTAGAAGGCTCCTTTCCAAGAGGTGTGTATTGCATCAATCAAGGCTTGGTCAAAATTTTCAAGCGCGGAGACGAAGGCAAAGAACAAATCATCCATATCGCCAAGACCGGAGAAATGGTTGGCTTTAGAGCTATGTTTACCGAAGAACCCTACAAGGTAGGTGCTGAGGCGCTAGAAGAAGCAAATATCTGCTTCATTAGCAAAGAAGACTTCCTCAACCTCATGGACACCAACCCCGTTTTGCGCAACGGCATCATCAAAGAATTATCCAAAGAACTCGCAGACCGCGCGGACTTCATTACCAATATGGCTCAAAAATCTGTCCGGGAGCGCTTGGCCTTTACCATGCTCATCCTCCTAGACGTCTTTGACAACGAACCCATCAACTTAAGCCGCGAAGACCTCGCTAATTTTGTGGGTACCGCCACCGAAACGCTGATTCGCCTCATCAAAGATTTCAAAGAAGAAGGAATTGTAGAAGTGCAGACGCGCAAAATTCATGTCCTGGACCGCGAGCGCTTGCTGCAAATTGCAGGTAAATAATTAGCCGAGCACTAAGCACGCAAAATTCTCCAACAAAACATGTCCAAAATTTCCGGATACCTCCGGATGAAACTGCACCCCATACATAGGTTTTTCTTTGTGTTTCATCGCTTCGTTGATACACGCATCAGAACAAGCTAGCAAATCAAAACCATGAGGCACTGAAATGTGTTCGCAATGATCTTCTTGCATCTCAAAAACATCGGGCAGTCGCTCAAATAAGCTGTCGTCCTTGATCAGCTCAATTTCCTGAAAACCGCGGTCTTCGCGCATTTTGGAAACGCGTGCGCCGTGCAACAAACCGATGATTTGATGCCCAAAACAAATGCCCAAAAGTGGTTTGTCATAAGTTTTGATCCAGGAAAGGTGCTGCAAATAAGGCGTTGGGTCAATATCTGTGAGCAAGATAGGCGCTCCGGAGAGCACTACGCCATCAAATTGCGCCAAATTTTCTGCCTTGAAGTCCATTAAGCCAAGCACTTGGACATCTATGTATTCTTCGAGCTGTTGGGCTATTTGTGGCGTTTTGGAGCTGCCACAGTCTATGACGGCAATCATGTTGTTTTCTTGTGAAACACACAGCTAATGGCGCGGTGATCGCTGCGGGTTTGTTTTTGAATTTGAAATTGTGAGGCGCTCAGCAAAGGGCTGTAAAAAAGGTAGTCGATGCGCCCTGCGGGTAGTCTGCCCACGTAGGTGGTGCCGAAGCCTTTGCCGCTTCCGCTAAATGCATCGAGGAGCGCTAATTGGAATTGGTTGTAGGTGTAGGACATTGGTGTGTCGTTGAAATCACCGCAGACAATCACTGGATAGGGTGAGGTTTTGAGGTGCTCGACCACTCTTCTGGCTTGATCGGCGCGTTTTTCAAAGGCGCTGCGCAGTTTGCGGTAAACGGCTATGGCGCCTTTTTTACTGCCGTATGCTTGTACTTCATTTCCTTCCACGTTTGGTTCTGCATGCAGGCGAATCGATTGCAAGTGCACGTTGTAAACCCTGAAGGTGTCTTGCCCTTTCACGATATCGGCAAAAATACAGTAATTGAAATCTTGTACACCCTGCGCCTCGAACATGACGTCTCCGCGTGCAATCATGGGGTATTTAGAAAACATGGCGATGCCGAAATTTTCTCTAGTGCGTCTTTTGTGGGCGCTGCGCTCGTGGTAATCGCGGGTTTTCATGATCAAATTGAGTGAGTCTATGACCTCAAAATCAGTGGGTTTGTCTTGTCGGTAGTATTCTTGAAGGCAAAGTAAGTCGGGTTCTTGGCTGCGAATAAATGCAAAAATTTGGTTTCTGGAGTCTAGGGCGTTGCTAAAAGAAGGGTTGAATAAATCAAAAAGCCTCACGTTATAGCTGAGTACTTTGAGCCCGCTTTCTTGTTTGGCTTCGGTAGAGGAGGTAGTCAGGGAAAAATTTCGAAAATGGAGTTTGCCGCCGATGAGCAAAACCACCAGGCAGTAAATGGCCCATTTAGAGCGAAAAATAGTCCAGAGCACAAGCCAGACGAGCGTGAGCGAAAGAAAGATCGGGTAGGTGAGCCCAAAAAAGGGCAAAGAAGGTATGGTAGACGGATGAATATAAGGCGCAAGATAACTCAACAACAAGCCAATGAGGCTGAGTGCAGTAGCCAATTTAAAAGGACTTGAAAATAGCTTGTTGCGCTTTTTAGACATCTTTGCTTTGTTGAAATAAAAAGTCTTTTTCTGCTTTACTCAGCGCATCATAGCCTTTTTTGGAGATTTTATCGAGGATGGTGTCGAGTCGGGCTTGACGGGCTTGTTTTTGAGCCCTGAATTGCTCGTCTGTTAACGGGCGGCCTCCTTTTTTAACTTTAAGGTGGCTCTTGTTTGAACGCAAATTGATGCCCAGCCATGGTCTTGAAAGGCGAATGTGCCAAAATTGTTGGATACTCCAGATGCCAAACAGGGCTCCGCCAATATGAGCAAAATGTGCAATTTGATCGGCAGTGCCGAGAGAAGAAAGATCCTTTAAAAAGAAAAAGAGGGCGAGCATATAAATGCGCAACGGGAAGATGCCAAAAAGTTGCACCTGCAGTTGAGGTTGCGAAAACGCCAAGGCCATGAAGATGGCCATGATGGCACCAGACGCGCCCACCACAGAAAAGCTAGTGCCTTGCAGCGCCGGGAATAATTGGTGCGCCAAAATTTCTGTTAGGTTACCGGCTATCCCACCTAAGAGATACAAATGCAAAAGGCGTTTGGCGCCGAAAAAGCGCTCGTAGGTTTGCCCGGCAAAATACAGAAACAATAAGTTGCCTAACAGGTGTAAAAAGCCAAAATGCGCAAATAAAGAGCTAACGAGCGTCCAGGGTTGGAGCAGAAAACTGAGCCGAAAGACAGGCAGCGCAAAAAAATATTGACTCACAAAGCCTTGCGGCAAGCCTTCTAGAAAGCTCAAAATTTGTAGTCTTTCTAGCGCATTGAGCAGTTGAATGGCTGCGAATACACCTACATTGACCATCACCAACCGAATGGTCATGGTGCCGCTGCTGAACTGCTGTTTGATTTGTGCTATAAAAGGATTCATCACCAGAAATTTGAACGGTCTTTTTTACGCCACACCAAAACGAGAATGGCGCCTGCGACTGCACCACCAATATGGGCGAGGTGCGCTACGTTGTCGCCAGCTTGTGTCTGAAAAGAAAGATACAACTCCCACAAAAAGTAGGCAGAAACCAAATACTTCGCTTTGACAGGAATGAAAAAATAGAGTCGGAATTCTGTGTTCGGAAAAAGAATGGCAAAGGCCGTCATGATGCCAAATACACCGCCAGAAGCACCCACCATTGGTGTTACTGATTTTTGAAGGTAGTTTTCGAGGTTGGGCGTCACGCTGATTTGGTTGTCTTGCAGGTAGCTGTTGATTTGTCCTGCTAAATCGCCATTTACATTGACGCTGTGCTTGAGGTAGAAATCGAATTGTTCGAGGTCAATTTGTTGGGCAAGCATAGATTTGAGTTGCATGATTTCGATAAAGCCAATCATGTTGTAGAGCGCATAAGCGCCCATTGCACTCACGACGTAAAAGATGAAAAAGCGCTTGGCTCCCCAGATGTTTTCTAGATAGGCGCCAAGTGTGACAAACAGCCACATATTGAAGAAAATATGCAAGAGGTTGTCGGTGCTGTGCATGAAAAAATGCGTCACCACCTGATACGGCTCAAAAAAAGGTGAATTGATGTAATGTGCACCCAAAGACATTACAAGGTCTATGCCTTGGCTGTTCAGTACCAAACTCGCTACAAAAAAAGCGATATTGAGCAGCAAAATATTTTTAGTGACTTGCGGGATATTCTGAAACATATTTAGAGTTTTTTAGCCAGTTCGTCAAAGCCCAAGGTGAACATAATGGGTTTGCCGTTGGGGGTGGTGGTGTGTTGCGGACACTGAAAAAGCGTGTCGATAAAATGCTCTACTTCTTCGTGGTGTTGGAGTTTGAAGTTTTTAGCCCCGAGCAGCGCGAGTTTTGCCACTATAAAATGCGCGACATCGCCACTTTCGATATCAGAATAGGTGGCGGCGTCGGTGAGTTCGTCTAGGCAAGTCTCCAAATCAAGAGAGGAGAGCAGGGCCGGAACAGCCATGATTTGAAGTTGGTCGTCTTGGAGTTCAAAAGCAAAGCCCAATTGGTTCCAGAGGCTTTTTTGGCCCTGCCATGTGAGTTTGGCTTCTTTGGCCAAGCTTCTTTCGATCGGAAAGAGCAATTGCTGAGAGGCCAGGGGCTGTGATACAAAATGTTGGATGAGCTCATCGAAAAGGATGCGGTTTTTGGCGCGTCGGATATCGATGATCATGAAGCCCGATTTGGTGGGGCTCACGAGGTATTTGTCGTGGAGTAGAAACTGCTTGGCGGCGGCCTCTTCTTCAAAAATTTGTTGGTTTTCGCTCGGCGTCTGCTCCTCAATTTGATAGAATTGCTGCCAATCTTCTGGGCTAGGAGGGGTGCTACCGAAGCCTTCTTGTTGCAGGGCTGCGCTAAAGTTTTTTGAGCCGCCGCTGTGAGCCGCCGACTGATGTACGGTGCTCTGAAAAGGATTGTAAGACGGATTGACTAAAATTTGCGGCGCAACTGGATCTGATTTTCTGACCTCCGACGGCACTTCGAAAGCACTTTCTGACTCGAAGTCTAGGGTGGGGAAGATGTTGTGTTTGCCCAAAGCTTGCCTGACGCTACTCAGTAAAATTGAATAGATAAAGCGGTCTTCTTCGAATTTGATTTCGGTTTTGGTCGGGTGGATGTTCACATCGATTTTGTGCGGATCTACCTCCAAAAAGATGCAGTAGCTCGCGTGGTGTTTTTCACTGATCATGCCGTCGTAGGCTTTGGTAATGGCATGATGAAAGTAAGGGTCTTTGAAAAAGCGGTCGTTGACAAATAAATATTGCTCGCCGCGGCTTTTTTTGGCCATTTCGGGCTTGCCGACATAGCCGCTGACGCGCACGATGTCAGTTTGTTCTTCTATCGGAACGAGTTTTTCATTGCTACCCTTGCCAAAAATGGCTGCGATGCGCATGCGGCTGTTACCGGCGGGTAATTGCAGGATATCTTGCCCGTTGTGCTGAAAACTAAACTGCAGTTCGGGATGAGCCAGCGCCACGCGTTCAAATTCGGTTTGGATGTGGCCGAGCTCGATGGCATCGCTTTTTAAGAAATTGCGACGCGCAGGTACATTGTAAAAAAGGTTTTTGACTTCAAAAGAAGCGCCTTGCTGGCAAATGACTTCTTGCTTGTTTTTGATTTGATTGCCTTCGATATCAATTTGAACGCCAGTTTCTTTGTCTGGCTGCTTGGTTTTGAGACTCACGTGCGCAATTGCTGCAATAGAAGCGAGCGCTTCTCCGCGAAAACCTTTGGTTTGCAAGGCAAAAAGATCGGCTGCGGTTTGGAGTTTGCTGGTTGCGTGGCGCAGAAAACACTTTTCGGCGTCTTGGGCATCCATGCCTTTGCCGTTGTCTAGCACCTGAATGAGTGTTTTGCCGGCGTCTTTGACCACCAACTGAATTTGGGTTGCGCCAGCGTCTACTGCGTTTTCAAGCAATTCTTTGACCACCGAGGCTGGTCTTTGAATGACCTCTCCGGCGGCAATTTGGTTGGCGATATGATCGGGCAGTAAGTTGATGATGCTCATGCGGGCTCACGTTGGTTCGTGCTGAACAAATGTAAGCAATTCCGCCGAGTTGACAGGGGCTAAATCCGAACGATTGTACCTGAATAGGTTGTTTTTTCGTTGGGTAAAGCTTCTTGCAAGACAACTTTCCAGATATACGCTTTTTGAGCAGGAACCATTTGACCCGTGCGTTGGTCTATGCCATCCCAAGCATTTTGGGCATCGACACTTTTAAAAACCACAGCACCATTGTCTGGATCGAGCACGATGAGCTCAAAGCGTAGGTCGCGAATGGTGAGGGCGTATGGCATGAAGGTGGCGTTGCGCTCGTCGCGAGATTGCGGATTAAACGCATTGACAGCAAGTAAGTTGTAGTCTTCGTTGGCTGTCACCTTAATTTTTTCAGCGCTTTTACAGCCATCTAGCTGAGCTTCAGTAGTGATGGTATACGTTTGTCCTTTGAAAGCCATTAAATCGACGCTGCGGCTCTTTTTATTGATCAAGGTACCACTGGCACTCCAGGTGATATCGCTTCCATTTGTTTCCAAATTGACACGAATGCGCGGCGTGCCATCTTCGTAATTAATCGCATCGACATCGAGAACGATTTTTGGACCTTTACATGGCGTCTGGTGGTTGCCTGGTATTTGATTGCTTGGCATATCCTGTGCCAAAGGGATTTCTTGAACCTGCGGCATTTGACCACTGTCGTCATGCCAATTGTCGCTGATTACTGGAAGGGCTGCAGCTTGTTGACGAAGTGCAATAGGAGTGAGGTACCAGTCAGGGTCGGCAACTACTTCTTGCGTAAATTGTGTCCAACCTTGGTTGGTGGCATTGTTTGGAGCAATAGTTGGACTGTTTTGGTTCGCTTTCGATTTGGTCTGCGTGTTGCTTTTTGGTGTTTCTTGTGCTGCGGATAGATTTGATTTCTCTGCAGTTTGGGTTTTATTTTTGGCTACCTGAGTGGCGTTGTTGGCGCTTTCCTTTTGGTTCTGATTGGCAGCGAGATTCCACCCAATAATGCCTACAACAAGTGCAAGCATGCTGGCGATGCCGAATTTACCGAGCCAAGAAAGACCTGGCTTGGCATTGGGGAGCTTTTTGGACAGCGCGTCCCAGGCTTGGGGGTCGTAGTCGTAGGAGAAGTCTTCTACGAGTGACTTTATTTTGGATTCAAATGGATCTTTCATCTTTTGTCGATCTGTATAAATTGTTCTTTTAAATGGCGTTGCAAATTCATTTTTGCTTTTGCTAAATTGGATTTTGATGTGCCTTCGGAGATGCCGAGTAGTTCGGCAATTTCTTTGTGGCTGCGCTCTTCGATCACGTAGAGGTTGAAAACCGTGCGATAGGCGGGCGATAGTTTGGCGATGGCTGCTTGTGCAAGCTCGGCCTTGAGTTGGGTGTGCGCGAGGAGTTCTTGAACTTGCATGGGGTCTTCGGCCATGGATTTGAAGTCGTTGTCTTGGTCAGACAAAAACGGATTTTTTTTGGCCTTTCGCAAATGATCAATAGCGGTATTGCTCACAATTCTGCGCATCCAGCCCTCGAGAGAGCCAGAGAAATCAAAATGTTCCAATTTGTCAAAGACCTTTAAAAATGAAACCTGGAGCACCTCCTGAGCGCTGTCGCGGTCGCCAATGTAGCGCATACTGACAGCCATCATTTTACCGTAAAACATAGTGAATAGGCGTTCTTGCGAGCGTCGCTCACCTCTGAGGCACCCCTCCACAATTTGTTTTAAGTTGTCTTGCTGCTCCAATTTTCAATATTTACTTAACGCAAAGCTAAGCAGAGGGTTGCCTAAGATGGCCATCCGAAAGTCAATTAGCGAGAAAAAAAATCATTTTTATGTTAACTATGCGTAAATTCGTCTCGCAAAGCTTTTATCAATTTAAAAACAAGACAAATGAAAGTAACTGTTGTAGGTGCAGGAAACGTAGGAGCGACCTGTGCCGATGTATTGGCTACCCGTGAGATCGCCAATGAAATTGTATTACTAGACATCAAAGAAGGATTTGCCGAAGGCAAGGCTTTGGATATCTGGCAAACAGCCCCCATTAACCTTTATGATTCTCGTACGATTGGTTGTACCAATGATTACGCGCGTACCGCAGATTCAGATGTTGTAGTCATTACCTCAGGTTTGCCGCGCAAGCCAGGAATGTCTCGTGACGACCTTATCGCAACCAATGCTGGTATCGTTAAGACCGTGACGGAAAACGTCGTGAAATACTCGCCAAACGCCATCATCATTGTGGTATCCAATCCATTAGATGTCATGACTTACTGCGCATTTTTAAATGCCAACATGCCGTCTTCTCGCGTATTTGGTATGGCAGGTGTTTTAGATACCGCACGTTACCGCGCATTTTTAGCCGAAGAACTCAACGTTTCTCCAAAAGACATCCAAGCTGTATTGATGGGTGGCCACGGAGACACAATGGTTCCACTACCGCGCTACACAACCGTTGGTGGTATTCCAGTAACTGAGCTGATCGATGAAGCACGTTTGAACGAAATCATCGAGCGTACTAAATTCGGCGGTGGCGAAATCGTTAAATTACTCGGTACATCTGCTTGGTATGCGCCAGGAGCAGCTGCTGCTCAAATGGTAGAGGCTGTTGTCCGCGATCAAAAACGTATTTTCCCAGTTTGCGCTTGGTTACAAGGCGAATACGGCATGTCAGACATCTACTTAGGTGTGCCTGTTGTTTTGGGTAAAAACGGTATCGAAAAAATCATCGAATTGCATTTGAATGAAGCAGAACGCGCCTTACTCGTCGATTCAGCAGAAGCAGTGAAAGGTGTGATGGAAGTTCTCGATAACATGAATGCAAATGCCTAATTAGAAGAAAGTTAAATTGCTTTCAAGACAAATAGAAAAAAACCGTGGGTTCAGCTCACGGTTTTTTTTTGTCCGTTAGGGTAGCTCAATGGCGCCAATATCCGGCGGGTTATTGCGCGCTTGGCCCAAAATATCGGTAAATACAGAGGAGCTAATGCCTTTGTTACTCAATGACGAATTGCTGCCAAATGTGAAGTCCTTTTCACTCGGGTTGGTAAATAAGGGCGGCAAATTCCAAAACAACTGGGTCCCGTAAAATGTATCGGTATAAGTGGTTTCTGATTTGAACACACTGTAATCAAAGTCAAAATTGAGCTGCACACCAGCCATTTGGATGGTATCCATCGCAATTTCGGTATCTAAGTTGCCGTAAATGACACAGTTCTTAAATACACCTTCTTCAATACTCGAGACCAGTGTTTGGTTTTGAGCGTAGTCGTTGTAATAATTACTGATGCCTACTGCGGGGTTGGTGGAGGCGCCATAACCGAGTAAATTGCAGTGATTGAAATTGAAGTCTCCGCCCTGCAAAACCAACAGCGCGTGCGTGCCGTTTTGTGAAATCAAGCAGTTTTCGGCCTTCACCTTGGCGCCGGCAAAAATGAAAATGCCATAGCGGGCTTGGTTGAAGATTTGCGTATTTTGAATGTTGAGCGTGTAGCTTGAGTTGCTGGGGTCTTCACTAAATAAATGCACGCCCGAAGTACCGTTTTTGAGCATGGCGTAATTGATGTTGCTCGGCAACGCTTCATGCAGGTAAATGCCGTAGTATTGCCCGCTCACGTCTTGGTAGTCTTGCTCGAGGCGGTCTCCCTGGAAAATCACTTCATTGCCAAGTTGCCCTTCGATTTGCAACGATCCTTTGTACACATATAGTAAGGCGTTTTTGTGTAAATGCACCTTCGTGCCTGCGGGAATGGTGAGTGTTTTGGCGGAGTCTACAATTGCGGCGCCGTAAATGACGTGTGGTTTGTCGTTGGGCCAAACGCCCTCGTTGAAGTCAAAAATTTGGCTCTGAAAATTGGAATAATGGAAGTAGGCGTCTTGCCCCCAGGTGGCGAGTTTGACGTATTGGTCTTTGCCGTTGGTCCGAAAACGCACGGAATCTTCGATGATCAGTGGGTTGGTGCTGTTGTTGACCTGCAAGGTGACCTCCACAAAAATAAAAAGGGAGTCTTTGGATTCGAGCAGGAGATCTTTATGTATTATTCCGGGCGTGCCATCTACATTGATCCTGTACACTGAATTTGCGCCGCCCATGAGCTCGATTTCCTCAATTTGCAGGCTGCGCTGATCAGGGTTGTAAATCTTGAAAGATTTGGTCGTAGAGCCAATAGTGGTGAAAACGGTGTCAAACACCAGTGTGTCTGTTGAAAACGTAAGGTTGGATTTAGAGAGCAACACCTGCTTATTGCAAGAGCTGAGTGTGCTCCAAAAGAACAAACCGAGCAAAACCGTAAAAGCGTAGAAATAGCGCATAGCAAGTGAACGCACAAAACTAAAGAATATTGGTGGTTCAGCTCAGTTTTAGGTAAAAATGTTCTTTGACTTGCCCCGGACGCGGACTCAGCAGGCCAAAAAAGTAACAATCGGCTGTGAAATGGAAAACCTCCATCTGACAAAGCTTTTGCCAGTGGTGTCGCTTGTTTTTGGCCCGCGGGTTCAAGACTACAAAGATGGTTTCTGGATGCCATAATTGATGTTGCAGCGCGGTCTCAACATGGGGAAGTTGATCGTGTGTCAAAATGCAAATACATGGTTTTGAGGGCTTTTCTGCTGTTTGATCAAAGTGGCTGAGTTGGTGTTCGGCCAGCGCGTGTTGTAGCTTAGCGATAAATTGCCGCGTCTTTTTTGATGGGATATCAAGAGGTAGGTGCACTGCTGCAATTACTTGTTGCCTAGCCACGACATCTACTAACCAATAGGCAAAAGGCGAGTGTGTACCATGCCGGCCCTTGGCTTTCCACAGAAAAGCAGTATATTCGATGCAGCGAAACATAACGCAAAATAACAAAAAAGAAACCGATGTCGGCTCAAACCAATGCAAGCATAGCAGCTCAAAGACAAGCGATCGAGAATGGTCAGCAAACCCTTCCTGTTTTGCGTCCTTGTCGCTTGGGCGATGGCATCCTGAGTATCACCGAAGACCAACAAGAACGCTACCGCCAAACCGCGCGTTTTTTCAACGAGCCGCTGCACTTTTTTATTCCCGCTTCTGGTTCGGGCTCTCGCATGTTCGCGTTTCTTTTCGATTACTTACAACACCCCGACGCAGAAAACACCAAGCAGGCAGAGCGTTTTTTCAGCCGCTTGCCAGATTTTGCGCTCTTTCGCCAATTGCCGCAGCACATCCAAACTGCTTATCTCGCTGGCGAACTCACATTAAGTGCATTTATTGAAGTCTTGATGGGTGCGGGTGGCCTCAACTTTGGCGCGTTGCCCAAAGGCCTCATTTCCTTTCATATCCACGAGCCTTTTGTGCTCAACGCTTTTCAAGAGCACCTGAGCCAAGTTCAAGCCTTAGCGCAAGGCCCCATTCACTTTCATTTTACCATCCAAGAAGACTTCCACCAAGCTTTTGAAAAGTGTGTGGCCGAATTGGCCGCTTTGACAGGCCAAAATTATCAGGTGACGTATTCAAGTCAAGATAAAAACACAGATGCCTACGTATTTGATCAGCAACAACAACTTGTGACCGATGCAAAAGGGCAAGCATTACGCAGGCCAGCAGGCCACGGCACGCTCTTGCAAAATTTAGAGACGCTCCAGGCACCGTATGTGTTGGTCAAAAACATCGACAACATTCAGCATTTTGACCAAAGACAAGCGAGTAACGCCAATTGGGAATTTCTATTGGGCTTGCAAATCGAGATCAGAAGCGCCTTGCGCCAATTTGTGGCCACCGCAGATCAAGCGGGTTTCGCTGCTTGGAACGAGCGCATGGGTTTACTTGACTCGGCAGCACTCGTTGGTTTGGCGCTGCAAGATTGGCAAGCTTTATTGAACAGGCCACTGCGCGTTTGTGGCATGGTGCGCAACGATGGCCAACCCGGCGGAGGTCCCTTTTTCGTAGAAATGAACGGCGTGGCCAGCAAACAAATCGTCGAAAAAGCGCAACTGCACGGTCATCCGCAAGCCAGCAAACTCATGTTGCAAAGCGCTTACTTTAACCCGGTCTTGATGGTCTTGAGCCCCTGCGATCTCTCAGACAACCCGCTGCCTTTGCAGCAATTTGCAGATCCCAACACCTATTTTGTAGTAGAAAAAAACCAAGGCGGTGAACGCGTTTATTTTGTCGAGCAACCCGGTTTGTGGAATGGCGCCATGGCCAATTGGAACACCCTTTTTGTGGAGGTACCGTCCGCAGTTTTTTCGCCAGTTAAATCTGCCTTAGATTTATTGGATTTTGCACATCAAGCAAACAAAGGCGCTTAGAATTGGTTACTTTTGTAAGCCAAAATCAAAAAGCATGATACCCGTTACAGTTTACAGCGAAATGACGCCCAATCCTTCTACCATGAAGTTCGTGGCCAACAAATATTTATTGCCAACCGGCGCTTCTGTCGAGTTTGAAAACAAAGCAGCAGCAAAGGGCTATTCACCCCTTGCCGAGGCCTTATTCGACTTTCCATTTGTCACCAAAGTCTTTATTGCGGTCAATTTCGTGACCGTTGCCAAAACAGACAACGTTCCCTGGGATTTCATCACCATGGAGCTCCGCGAGTTCATTCGCGAATGGATCAGCTTTGAAAAAGAAGTACTGATTGCCATGCCGAGCCAAATTCAGCACGACGAACAGCCTGTTGACTCCACTGAGAGCGCTCCAGCTGGGCAAGCCACAGCTAAAAAAGCCAATTTTGCAGCTTCGCCACTAGATGACGCCATCATTGACCTACTCGATCAGTACGTGAGGCCAGCAGTTGCCAACGACGGCGGCGCCATTGACTTTCTTGGTTTCGAAGACGGAAAAGTAACGGTCATGCTTAAGGGATCATGCGCAGGTTGCCCTTCATCTACGGCTACTTTGAAAGGTGGTATCGAAAATCTCCTCAAACAACATTTGCCAGAAGTCAATGAAGTAGTGGCCTTTAACGCTTAATTTTAGCCTGTATAGTGTCTATGTGCGAATTTTGCGTTATTTTTAGATGAACAACTTTTTAAACTTGTTGTTTCTCAACAAGACCTATGTCGCTCATTACGCCAACATATCAACTCAAAGACGCCCTTAAGAACTATTTTGGTTACGATCAATTCAAAGGCGCCCAAAAGCAAATCATTGAAAATGTATTAGCAGGCCGCAATACATTTGTACTCATGCCCACTGGCGGCGGAAAGTCTTTGTGCTACCAATTGCCTTCTCTGATCCTACCCGGCACCTCCATTATTGTGTCGCCGCTCATCGCGCTCATGAAAAACCAAGTAGATGCCGTTCGAGGCTTCTCTCAAACGGGTCAGGTGGCGCATTTCTTGAATTCTTCGCTGAGCAAAGCAGAAATCGCTCAAGTGAAGTCCGATGTCTTGAGTGGCCAGACCAAAATGCTATACGTTGCACCGGAGTCCCTTACCAAGAAAGAAAACATCGATTTTCTAGCAGCGGTTCCGATCTCCTTTTTTGCCATCGACGAAGCGCATTGTATTTCTGAGTGGGGCCATGACTTCAGGCCAGAATACCGCCGTCTGCGCGAAATTTTCGAAAAAATCTCATCGGTGCCCATCATTGCCCTCACGGCAACGGCCACCCCAAAAGTTCAGCACGACATCCAAAAGAACCTCAACATGCTGGATGCCGACGTCTTTAAGTCTTCTTTCAACCGAGACAACCTCTATTACGAAATTCGCCCCAAACGCGAAGTCGAGAAACAAATCATACGTTACATCAAGCAGCACGAAGGCCAAAGCGGCATCATTTACTGCCTGAGCCGCAAAAAAGTAGAAGAAATTGCAGAGCTGTTGCAAGTCAATGGCATCAACGCTCTGCCATATCACGCAGGTTTAGACGCAGGTTCAAGGGCGCGTCACCAAGATGCATTTTTGATGGAAGATGTAGAAGTTATTGTGGCTACTATTGCTTTTGGCATGGGCATCGACAAACCAGACGTGCGCTATGTCATTCACCACGACATACCTAAATCCATCGAAAGCTATTACCAAGAAACCGGGCGCGCTGGTCGCGACGGCGGTGTGGGTGAGTGCGTTGCTTTTTATAGCTACAAAGACATCGAGAAACTCGAAAAATTCCTTCAAGGCAAGGCCGTCACCGAACAAGAAATCGGTCGGCAATTGTTGCATGAAATCGTCTCTTATGCAGAGACCTCCGTTTGTCGTCGCAAATTCATTTTGCATTATTTTGGCGAAGAATTCAGTCATGAAAACTGCCATGAAAAGTGCGACAACTGTAAACGTCCGCAAGAGCGCATGGAGGGTGGGCTCTACCTCAATTATTTATTGCAAAGTGTTGTGCAGCTCGACCAAACCCAAAAATCCAAGCATTACTGCGCGTTCCTGTCGGGGCACGTCAATGCAGACATCAAAGCCTACAAACACGACCAATTGCCTTTGTTTGCGATTGGCAAGGCCCACGACGAACACTTCTGGAATGCCATCATTCGGCAGGCAGTTGTGGCGGGCTACCTCTATAAAGATATCGAAACCTTTGGCACGCTCAAGCTCACCCCAAAAGGAACTGCATTTTTAGCCGCGCCAGATAGCTTCATGCTGTTCAAACAACATGATTTTTCTAACACCGACGACGACGACATCATTCTCAATCAAAAAGGCGCGGCCTTTGATGAGGTGCTGTATGCGCAATTGCTCGAGCTCCGTCGCAAAGTGGCCAAGCAAGCGGGTGTACCACCATTTGTGGTGTTTCAAGAGCCTTCGCTGCGCGATATGTGCTTGCAGTATCCAATTGATTTAAATGAGTTGACGGCTATTCAAGGCGTTGGTACCGGCAAAGCGCAGCGCTACGGCGCACCATTTATTGCGCACATTGCAGCGCACGTCGATGCACATCAAATAGAGCGTCCGCAAGATTATGTAGTCAAGTCCTTGATCAATAAATCAGGAGCAAAGGTGCAACTCATCCAAAATATCGACCGCAAGTTGCCTTTAGAAGACATCGCTAAATCTCAAGGAAAGTCTTTTGATGCTTTGCTTGAAGAACTCGAAACGGTGGTCAACTCTGGCACCAAACTCAATATTGCGTATTACCTCAACGACGTACTCGATAGCGACAACCAAGAAGAAATCATCGATTATTTCATGGGTGCCGACTCCGACGACCTCATTACGGCCTACCACGAATTTGACGGCCTCTATACCGAAGAAGAGTTGCGTTTGGTGCGCATCAAGTTCTTATCTGAATTCGGAAATTAAGCTTTTTTGTAGAGTGCCTTCCAGGCAGAATTGCGGGTCACGCTATGGTAATGCGTTTTGACTTCTTGGAAAATCACACGCCCTAATTTCATGCCTTTCTTACTTTCGGCAAGTGCTTGGTAAATAGGCAAAACAAATTTGCGGCGTCCAATTTTGTTCAAAAAGGCCTTTAATTGTGGCTTTATCTCAAAAATGTAGTCCGATTGTGCTGCGAGCACAAACCAGTCACACAGTATTTCGCTGTTTTGCGTCTGGGCAAAATGGAATTGTTTATCGAGCTGTCTGAGGCGTGCAGGTTTGGTTTGAGGTGCTAAGGCGCGGATAAACAATTGCCATTCTTGGATGAGGTAGGCGTTGTACTGCACCTCAGTGCGTTGTTTGATTTTTTTGCGCTTGCCGTTTTTGCGGATCCATTTGTATTTGATCACGGGCTTAAACGGATCTTTTCCCGCGTTGAACGCCTGTGCAAAAGCCTTGATTTGATCGAGTCTTGGGGCTGCAATCTGAGCGCAGTTGGTTGGCAAGCCCGGTTCGTAAATCCATTGGCGGTAATTGAAGTCGGTGCCGCTTTTGGCCAATAATTGGGCCTCTAAATAATCGATGAAGCGATCGGCGGTGATGGTCTGAAACGCAAAATGCTTAAAGTATTTGTTGAGGAAATGATCGAGTTGCTTTCTGCCCACGGCTTGTTCGAGCGTTCGAAAGAAAAAAGCCCCTTTGACATACGCGATATCAGACATGGCAATATCGGGGTCGCGCTTGGCCAAATCAAGGTGGAGCTTGCTATCTTGGATCGTGCTATCGGCAGCCATTTCTGTTAGGGTTTGCTGCAGCTCTCCAAATTCTACTTGTGCTAAGATATCTGCAATTTCTTTGCCGCGCAGCGCTTCCATGATGCGTTGTTCAAAGTAAACGGTGGTGCCCTCATTGAGCCAGAGGTCTGACCACGAATGGTTGGTCACTAGATTGCCAGACCAAGAATGTGCCAACTCGTGTGCAACTACAGAAACCAAGCTTTTGTCTCCGGTGAGTAGCGTTGGGTTGGCAAAGGTGAGCATTGGGTTTTCCATGCCGCCAAACGGGAACGAGTAGGGGAGGACCAAAACGTCGTAGCGCCCCCATTGGTAAGCACCGTATAAATCTTCGGCGACGCGCATCATTTGCGGTAAGTCTTCAAATTCTTTGGCGCAATCTTGGAGCAGTTCTTTTTCGGCATAGACACCGCAGTGCTGCCCGAGGTCTTTGAAACCGATGTCGCCCACGGCCAGCGCAATGAGGTAGCTCGGAATCGCTTTGGTCATTTCAAAATGATAGCGTCCGCTTTTGTTCAGTTTGGTGGGGTTTTTAGCACTCATGAGCGCCAATAAGTCACTTGGTACCTTGACGTCGGCGCTGTAGGTAATGCGGTTGGAAGGCGAATCTTGGATCGGGATCCAGGTGCGCGTCAGGATGGCTTGCCCTTGTGTGTACAGAAAGGGCTTGGTTTTGGAGCTGGTGAGGGCGGTGTCTAGCCAATCCAAGGCCCCAGAGGCTTCGGTGGTTTGGTAGTAAATATTGACATTGGCAGTTTTGGCGTCAACATTGACCAAAAGCGCTTGGCCAATGATGCTGTCTTTGTCCATGGGGCCGATGGTGAAGTCGGTTTCTTTCTCGGCGCCTTTTGGGCCAAGTGTTACTTTTTGGATCAGGAGTCCTTTGACATCAAAAATAGCGGTGTCTGCCCCGCGGTTGCGCATCTGGTGTCTGGCAATACCGTAAATGGTTTTGGCTGCGAAATCAACCTCGAGGTCGAGGTGCAGGTGCTGGGTATTGATCTGGTCTAAATTGGCGTAGCTGTGGTCGTCGTTGGGTCTTTGGCTGAGTTGTTCGGTGGCAGCCGGTTGTTTACTGGGCGCACCAGAACAAGACCAAAGCAAAAGAGTAAAGATGAAGAGTAGCGCGCGCATTAAGGAGTAGTTTGGAGTCGAATATAGCCAAATTTTTCTTGCGGACCAAGCACGCCGTAGGTATAGATCCCTCGATTTTTTAGATCAAACTCAAACGCTTTCGGAATCAGCAAGATGTTTTCGGTAGCGCGCTCATGGCTGACCTGACGCTGCATTTGCCCGGTTTGGATATCGATGCGTACCCACGCGCCTACATTTCTATTCTTGGACAAGCTAAATGTGGCCACTTCCTTTAAGCCCTCTTTAAACAACCCGTTTTCGTCGTAATTGGTTTCGGTGTCATTGAAAATAAAGTTCAAGGACGTGCTGTCCATAAAACTGGCGTAGGAGCTAAAAGGGCCGTAATCATTGATGCTGACTTGTATTTTTGGGATGCGCTGCTCCCAGCGCAACTGACCATTAGTATCGATGCAAAAGGCGACGATGTCGTTGTAGTAATAATAATTGGTGGTCATGCGTTGACCTGTTTGGTTGTTGTAGGTGGTATTGGTGTACACGTAGTATTTTTCAATGGAACCAATGTAGCTGCCGTCTTGAAGGGTGTAGATTTCGCGGACTTCATAGCGCGAGAGCTGAGGGCTTTCGCCTTTACGTTCCATGCGTTTTTGCAGGCGGATTTGTTCTCCGACTTCGTGTTCGCTGAGCATGATTTCGACACTCAAAGGAATGAAGCCCATCGCAGTAACGGTATCTGCATTCAGGTTGATTTGCGCATTGAAAAAGCCATCTTGTTTGTCACTCGCTTCGCTATTGCTGTAAATGCCGAATAGCGTGAGTTGCGAGGCCTGTTGGGCGTTCATCACAAAGTTGGAGATGCGCTTGCCCTGTAGGTCAAAAGTGTAATCTTTGATGCCGTTTTGGTCGAATTGAAAGACATGTAGGTTCTTAAAGGCTTTGCGTACCCGAATGCCTTGGATTTCGACTGCGCTCATTTCGATCACGCCGATGAAAAAGTCGCCGTTGTCGGTCAGGTAATAATCTTCGATGGAGCTGAGGTTGGCGTCAAACGGGAGGTTGAATTCACCGCCACTGAGCGCTTTTAAGTCCTGATTGAAAAGCTGGTAGCCATAGGTATCTACGCCGTTTCGCTTGCCAGGAATTTGGTAATACGCCACAAAAAAAGCTTGGTTGGGTGCTTGGATCAGGTTGAACTCAGGTTGTGCGTTTGGTCGGGTGTCGGTGTAGGCGAGTATTTCATTTTCCTCGACCACATTGAACTCTGCATCCAGCACCTTGACAAATAATTTCATCTCCTTGCCAGCTCTGTCGGCAATAAAGACGGCGTGCCCATTTTTGAGTCGCAAGGTTTGCTGGTAATAGCCAAAACCTTCTGGGCTCACGGGCTTGATTTTGGTACTGGCCTCGCTATTGAGTTGCGCGTATTGGGTGAGGGTAAAAGACCCACCGCCAAGTTGGCTACTTGCATGAATGGTAGAGAATTGTTGGTTGTCGGCCGGCAGCACACTAATGAGGCTACCTTTGCTGCGTTGCAGCGCTCCCCATTGCCAATTTAGGTTTTGCGCTGCTGACACAAAGGAAAGCGCACAAAAAAAGGCGAGGAGTAGGCGCGGCAGCATCAGTCGACAAGTTGAACCCCGACGTAATTGTCTGGGCTGATCAGCTTGAGTTCGGCTTTCAGTTGGGCTGAAACGGCTAGCTCGTCGATGAAAGCATGCACACTTTCTTTGGTGACGCGTTCGTTTTTGCGGGTGAGGCCTTTGAGTGCTTCGTAAGGTTTTTCAAAGCCTTCGCGACGCAAGATGGTTTGAATGGCTTCTGCTACAACAGCCCAGTTGTTCTCGAGGTCTGCAGCCAAGGCATTGGTGTTCAATAAAAGTTTGCCCAGCCCTTTGAGGGTGGCGCCAAAAGCAATGACGCTGTGTGCGAGCGGCACCCCCACGACGCGCAATACTGTGGAGTCGGTGAGGTCGCGTTGGAGACGAGAAACGGGCAATTTGGCAGCTAAGTGCTCGTAAAGGGCGTTGGCTAAGCCCACATTGCCTTCTGAGTTTTCAAAATCGATGGGGTTGACTTTATGTGGCATGGCCGACGAACCGATTTCTCCGGCTTTGATCTGCTGCTTGAAGTAGTCCATGGAGATGTAGGTCCACATATCGCGATCGAGGTCGAGGATGATGTTGTTGATGCGCTTCATGCAGTCAAAAATGGCGGCAAGTTGGTCGTAGTGCTCAATTTGGGTGGTGGTTTGAGAGCGGTCTAGTCCGAGGATGTCGTTGACAAAGTGATTGCCAAAAGCTACCCAGTTGGTCTGTGGATACGCGACAAAATGTGCATTGAAGTTGCCAGTTGCGCCACCAAATTTGGCTGGCAATTTAAGTGCTTTGAGTTGTGCGACTTGTTTGTCTAGGCGTTCTGCAAATACTTGGATTTCTTTGCCAAGGCGCGTAGGTGAGGCGGGTTGGCCGTGGGTGCGCGCAAGCATTGGGATGTCTTTCCAGTCTTGAGCGAGTGCAACAAGTTTGTCTTGGACGGCTGCAAGTGCAGGTAAATAAACTGCTTCTATGCCTTCTTTTAAGGAGAGCGGAATGGCGGTGTTGTTGATGTCTTGGGAAGTGAGCCCGAAGTGGATGAACTCGAGGTAGGCGCCTAAACCTAGGCCCTGCATTTTTTCTTTGAGGAAGTATTCAACAGCCTTGACGTCGTGGTTGGTGGTTTGCTCTGTTTCTTTGATCCAAAGCGCGTCGGCTTGCGAGAAGTTGTTATAAATAGCTCTTAGTGCCGGGAATTGCGCTTTCGGAAAGTCAGACAAATTAGAGATGCCACTGTCTACAAGTGCAATGAGGTATTCAACCTCGACCAAAACGCGGTAGCGGATGAGTCCGTATTCTGAAAAATAGGCTTGTAAGGCAGCGGTTTTGGATTGGTAGCGACCATCTATCGGGGAGATCGCGGTAAGGGCGTTGAATTCCATATTGTATCTAAAGCACAAAGATACAACAAGCGCAAAAAATAGAAAAACCCAAAAGCGATTTATCGTAAATTTGATGCATGCAAGTTTCTAGCCGTTTTTTGAAGTTCCAGTGGGTTGTTTTGATCCTCATTTTTCTAGTCGTTTTTGCCGGGAGTTTTGTCCGGATGTCGGGCAGCGGCATGGGTTGCCCAGACTGGCCTAAGTGCTTTGGCAAGTGGGTTCCACCCACCGAACTTACTGAGTTGCCTGCCGATTACCGCGAGGCGTATTTGCTCAAGCGTCAAAAAAAGGTCGAAAAGTTTTGTGCCTTTCTAGAGAAAATTGGTCTGGATCAAACGGCTGAAAAAATTAAAAAAGACCCTAGCGTATATGTAGAAGAAGCCTTCAATGCCCGCAAAACTTGGATCGAATACATCAACCGCCTTGCTGGCTTCTTGGCAGGTAACGCCATGCTGGTGAGTTTTGGCTGGCTTTTGTTGTATTACCGCAAGAGAAAATGGCTGCTGCTCACGGGGCTCAATTTGGTCCTGATGGGCTTCGAGGCCTGGTTCGGTTCTATCGTAGTCGCCACCAACCTCGTTCCCTGGACCATCACCGTTCACTTGTTTTTTGCTTTAGTCATTATCGGTTTACAGTTGTATTTTATCCATCAATTGCGTCGGCAAACCAGAACAGATATTCCACAAAATCAGTCTTTCCAACTTCTGAGTTGGCTCATCTTAGCGATTACTTTTTACCAAATGTTCCTCGGAACCCAAGTGCGTGAGGCCATAGACGCGTTGGTGAAAAAGGGCTACAGCCGCGCCGAATGGATTGAGCAACTTGGTATGCCGTTTTTTATCCACCGCAGTTTCAGTTGGTTGGTTTTGATCTTGCTCACTTATTTGTTCTGGCAGAACCGCAAAGTCTGGCATTATGGCCGCATCAATGTCGCATTTTATGTTCTTGCACTCGAACTCAGCACAGGCGTTGCACTCGCTTATGCCGACATGCCAGGCCTTGTTCAAACCGCGCATTTAGTCTTTGCAACCATCTTGCTTTGCGTGTTGCTCCTGATGCGTTTTGATGTGCGTGCGCAAAAACTGCAAAAATAGCCACCTCATTTTGTGGGCAGCAGTCGTTAGCGCAGGCATTTTTGAGTGTAGCCCTTGACGTCCACAAAATAGGTGCCCGCTGGAAAATCAGCAATAGAGATCAGGTGTTCGGTTTGGCTGAGCTCCAAGGATAGCAAGACCCGACCCTGTATATCTCGAATGCTTAATTGTTCTCCAATCAAAACAGGATTGATGCGCACGAGCAGCGAGGCGTCTTGCAGCAGGTTGTAGACCTCAAAAAATTCTTTTTCGCTGATATCTGCCTCTGGACTATACGCCAAACGCCAGGTTTCATTGAGGCGGTCGTTGCCGGTGATGCCTGTCGCGAGGTGAAAAAATCCGTTGCCCACAAAACTCATGCAGCCTTTTCTAGGACTTGCGGTAAAGGGCAGCAGTGGCTCTATTTGGTAGTTGTTCAAATTGATTTTTTCAAGGCTGCTCAAGACTTCGTCGGTAGGCGTCACACCGCCAAAGACAAACAACAAAGAATCGGACTGCGCGCAGTTGAGGTACATCCGACTCCCTAAATTGAGTTGCGCCGTGCAGTTGCTCCATTGGTCAGTCTGTGGATCGTATATCCAGGTGTCGGCATTCCATCCGGTTTGATTGGCTTCGTTGGTTCGGCCACCGGCCACATACCCATTCGTCTGATTGGCAAAGCCAATGCCGCGCCAAATGCCGTCAAATGGCAGGTTGCCGAGTTGTTCCCATTGGTTGCTGCTCAAATGAAAACACCATACTTCATTAAGAATGCCCGTGGCATTGCGTCCGCCGATCCAATACAAATCGCTGCCCATCAAAAAATGTTGCGCACCCGCGCGGCCCGCTCCTGGGAATTCAGGCATAGACTGCCAGCTATCGGTCAGCGGATCATAGCGCCAAAAAGTTTTGAAATAGAAGCCGTTGCAATTCTCCCCACCCAAAACATAGCCTTTCTCTTGGTAACTAAAGGCGCTGGCATATTGTCTTTCTTGCCAAATGGGCAGTGGGGCTGCATTATTCCAGGTACTGTTGTAAGAATCGTAAACATAGAAATCACGGGTGCAGCCAAAATCGCTGCCGCGCCCCGTACCGCAAAAATGCAGGCTGCCGATGCTGAATTGCGCGCCGTCGTCTCGGGCCATGCCCGGAAAAGTTGCTTGTTGCTGCCAAAACTGAGCAGCTGCCTGTTCAGACAGCAAGAGCAAAGTCAAAAGTAAAATCCGCATTTGCCCTTAACGCAATAATTTGATTTTTAGTATCCTAAAAGGCCGGTGTTCCGGTAAAA
>JANQWC010000023.1:0-7626 GCA_030730025.1 Crocinitomicaceae bacterium | reverse complement strand
CCTTAACGCAATAATTTGATTTTTAGTATCCTAAAAGGCCGGTGTTCCGGTAAAATGTGGTCGTGATGGGCGCTGCATGAATTGCCATTTGTAGTTGACTTGTAAGCCGTAACGGAGCGAATTACTCAGCAAGCTCGGCTGATTCAGGTTCAAACTCAGCATGACTTGATGTGCGCCAGCCAATTGCCGTCCGTATCCTAAATTCAATTGACGGTACCCATAACCTAATAGAAAATGATTTGTATTTCGGAAATAGCTCACTGAGGTATTGAGGTATTGAATCCCTTGGAAATTGTCAAAAATGACTGCGGCATCTAGGTGTTGTATGCTATCGATGTGAAACGATTTTTGAAGGCCAATATGTAATCTGGCGTTGTTGGTCAGGTAGAAAGGCTCCATATTGCCGTTTTCAATGTACACTTTTGAGGAATAAATTGAATTAACGGCGCTAAATAATTGCCAAGTTTTGTATCTCAGTTGAAAACCTAAGTCTAAATCGGCCAATTGATATTTGTCTGTAAGGAATTCAATATAAGGTGATCCAAAGCGCATGCGATCATAATTGAGACCGATGGCAGGTCTGATGCTCCAATCCCGATTGATTGCAAAATCTCTGCCTAAACTGAGGCCTATTACTGTATTGTTAAAAAACGATTCCATCCCGGTTTGCGTGGTATGGAAACCAAATTTCCATTTGCCCATACTTTGCTGAAAGCGCAGTGCACCTTGGTAATTTGCACTATAGATGGAGTTGAAACCCAGGTAAGCAAAATTGGTATTCAGCGTGCTGGCTTGATACCCTTCACCATGCACGCGCGCGTCGGCATGATACGCTGGGTTGTTGAATTCGAGTTCGTCTGAAGTATTGCTGAATTGTGCCCAGTTGGTGAAGGGAAGTAAAAACAGGATCAGAAAAATAGATTGGATTTTCAAGGGATTTGGTTTTTAAAGGAATGAATAAATCTTGCTTATTTGAGACAATCTGTACCTGCAAAAAGTTACACTACACCTCAAGTCAAGTTTTTACGTTACCTTAGGTTGTGCACAACGCCTCTATGAATTTAGAACCCGATAAACAGCTCCTCGTGGCCGCTCAAGCGGGCGAGCGCAGAGCCCAATTGGCTTTGTATCAGTTGTGTTATCCGGTTTTGATTTCGGCAGCGCGCCGCTACTACCACAATACCGACGAACAAATGACGGTTGTCAATAACGCCTATATCAAAGTCGTACTCCATCTAGAGACCTACCAAACTGGTCGCTTTTTGAGTTGGGTCAAGCGGATCATCTCCAATGAAATCATCGACGAATACCGCCGCAACAAACGCTACAACGAACTCTACCGCTTCGATGCCCCCGTAGAAGAGCGCGGTGCACCCGACTTTGCAACCGATACCATTTTTACCAACGAACAACTCCAAAACCTTTTGTTGCAATTGAGTGAACCCGCCAGACTGGTGTTCAATCTCTTTGCCATCGAAGGCTACAGCCATAAAGAAATCGCCCAGCAATTGGGTGTCACAGAAGAAACCTCCAAGTGGCACACCAAAATGGCGCGCAAAAAATTACGTGAATTAATAGCACTTACCCATGAAAAACCAAGTCAAAGATCCGTTGGATAAACTTTTTTCAGGTCTCCAAAACGTTGCGCAAGAAAGCCCAAGCCCGGCTTTTCTGCAAGACCTCGAAGCGCGCTTAGATGCGCTCGACAAAAAACGCCGCAAGCCGCTTTTGGCCTGGTGGATATTCGCTGCACTCGGGGCTGTCATGATCGTTGGCACATATTTTTTGTTGGTTCCCACACGAGCCAAATCTACGGTTCCGAATAAATTGGCATCGCTCACTCGAACCACACCTTTATCTACCTCAAAATCAAAATCAACATCAAAATTAAAATCAAAATCAACATCAAAATCATCTTTATCAATAAGCAACGCTACGCCCTTATCTTCAACCTCATTCGCTACTTCGACATCCACAACGCTTACATCTCCTATTTCAAAGGTCGCAGCTCCTTCAACTGAAATTATTGCTGTGGAGCAGGAAACGTATGTCATCAACCCCATTTTACTTTCAGACAACCATCCAATAGACACTGCTATTTCGGTATATATACCCCTGCCCGTTATACAAAATGAGTTGACCGCAGCTAAAAAACGCGTTCAACACCAAGTTGGACTGCAATTTGGCGTGAGTGGTATTTTCTCGAGTTTTGAAGTGCCTACAAGTAATCCGCTGTACACCGCAACGGAGTTGAAGCAATTCAGGACTGAACGCGAAATTGGTGAGCGCCAAACCAGCAGCTGGGATTTCAATTTGCGTTATGGGCTTTGTTTTGACCGTTGGCAGCTGCAAACAGGCTTGCAGTATTTTGAATGGGGTGAGCAATTGCAATATGAGGTCATCTCGGTGAGCGGAACCAATCGTTATCGGTATGTGAATGTGCCTGTACTCTTGGGCTATACTTTCAATCTAGGCAAGGTGCAGCTGGTTCCTTTTGCTGGCGCTGCGTTTGGCAAAGGTTTCTCCACACAAGGTACTTATATTCAGCCCCAAATCAATGGTGTGGCGCTCGCAAATGCCAAGCAAATAGCAGCCACCTTGATTGGGCAAGTGGAGCTTCAATACCACCTGACGCCTCAACTTCTTGTCACGTGCACGCCAGTTTACCGCCGCACTTTGGGTGCGCTTGTTGATAACGGTCTGGTTGTCAATCGCTATCAATCTCTTGGCTTGTTGACTGGGTTCATGTTTAAATTTTAAAGTATCTTAGTGTGTAAAATACACTAAGTAAAATAAATTGCTACATTTACGTTCTAAACCGACGTAATTATGCCAGCAGTAATCACAGGCCTCGGTAGCTACTTGCCGACGCTTCGCATGACCAACCAAGATTTTATTTCGCAGCGCTTTTATAAGGATATCGACCAACCTTTTGAAGACAGCAACGAGACCATCATTGAGAAATTCAAGGAGATCACTGGTATTGAGGAGCGGCGTTATGCCCAAAAAGAACAAACCAATTCAGATCTAGGTATCATCGCGGCCCAGCGCGCTATTGCTGCAGCGGGCATCGATATCGAGACCATCGATTACATCATTTATGCACATAATTTTGGCGACGTCCGCTTTGGGTCCAATCATTTAGATATGTTGCCCGCGCTGTCTTCGCGCGTGAAACACGCGCTCGGTATTGCCAATCCGAATTGTGTGGCCTACGACATGCTTTTTGGCTGTCCGGGCTGGGTAGAAGCGCTCATTCAGGCCAATTTATTTATCAAGGCGGGCGCCGCACAACACTGTTTGGTGATTGGTGCCGAGACCCTCAGCCGGGTGGTGGATCCGCACGACCGCGACTCCATGATTTTTGCAGATGGCGCAGGTGCCTGTGTTTTGAGTGCGGGGACCAACGACCGCGAACGCGGTATTTTGGCTCATGCCACCCAAACGTTTACCAAAGACGAAGCGTATTTTCTCAATAACGGCCCGTCTTTGAATTCCAAGCACCACATCCACGAAAAATACATCAAAATGCAGGGCCGCAAGATCTATGAGTTTGCGCTCACCAAAGTACCAGCTGCCATGAAACTCGCTTTAGATCAGAGCGGTGTGGGTATTGAGGAGGTCAAAAAAGTGTTTATCCATCAGGCCAACGAAAAGATGGACGAAGCGATCATCGACCGCTTTTATCGCTTGTTTCGCGCCGAGCGCCCCGCACATATTATGCCGATGAACATCCATTTGTGTGGCAATAGTTCGGTGGCTACGGTTCCGACTTTACTCGATGCAGTAGTGCGTGGCGAATATCCCGAACACGAACTCCACCCCGGAGATGTCATTATTTTGGCGTCGGTGGGCGCCGGCATGAATATCAATGCGGTGGTGTATAAGTGGTAGTTTTTACACTTGCTGGGCGGCCTGATACAATTTGAGTTCGTCCCAGGTGACTTTTGAACCGAGTTTTTCTTTGAGCGGATTTAAAGACGTGCCCTCAAAACCTTCGAACATTTGCTCGAGCTCATTAATGCGTTTGGGGTTCATGACATCTGTGAGTTCAATTTTTTCGGCCCGGATGAGGTAGGCAAAATGGCTATTGATGGTTTGAACCGACAGCTGTCGTTCGCGCGCAATTTGGGCGGCGTCGTTGCCTTGTTCGAGCAATTCGAGTGTTTTTTCTTGGGTGCTTTTCTTTTCTTTCTTGTCGGGGCTCAGCTTTTTGGTTGTTTTCAAGAAGGAGTGATCGGTGTCATCGGGGTCGTCTAGTAGGGAAGGAACTTGCTGGATTTCTTGCTTGACAATCGCAATTTTTGATAATTTGTATTGCGTAATTTCTGCGTTCCAAACGCGGTTTTTGGTGATTTCTTCTCCGTTGGCCACAGCTTCAATCAGGATGCGTATTTTCTTTAATTGCAGGATGGTTTCGGTCAGGATGTCGTCGAGTTCTTCTAATTCTTCGGCATAACTTTTTGTTTTGCGGATGCGGCTGAGCTCTGCTATTTTGCGCAGATTAGACAGCAATACGCCATCGAGTTGGGGGTAAAAATATTGATAGGCGGCCCAGACGCGTTCTTTCAAGAACTGCGCGTCGAACTCGGGTTTGGCAAAGTGATTGGCCAGCTGCCTGATGAACTTTTCAGCGGGTTCTTTACTCGCTTGTATGACCTGATTTTGCAAGGCGATCCAGCTTTTGTTTTTGGTTTTTTCACTCTTGGCGCCCAAGGTTTGGTAGGAGGCTTCGTGGGCACTCCATTTAGAGCGCAGTTCGTACCAGTCAAAAGCTTGGCTGAGGATCCCAAACAGGTAGTTTTTGGTGTGTTGTTCGAGTACGGCGGGCAATTGTGCTTCGTCGGCCTTGTTTTGGCTGTAGGCCATGACTTGTTGGTCGTTGGAAAGCCCGTTCATGCGCATGGGTTGTTTCAAAACCAAGCCTTCCAAAGAGCGCAAGCGCGAAAGTGCCACATACGCTTGGCCGGGTGCAAAAACATCCGATACATCGAGTACGGCTTTGTCAAAGGTGAGCCCCTGGCTTTTGTGAACGGTGATGGCCCAAGCTAATTTGAGCGGATACTGTACAAAAGTACCAATGACTTCCTCTTCTATGGCGCCTGTGCTGGCGTTGAGCACATAGCGGATATTGTTCCACTCAAATTTTTCGACGTTAATGGCCTTTTTTTCTTCGGGAAAGTACACCGTGATTTCTTGCTCGCTCAGCGACTGAATTTTGCCCATTTTGCCGTTGAAGTAGTGCTTCTCAATGGAGCTGTCGTTTTTGATAAACATGACTTGCGCGCCGAGTTTGAGCGAAAGCGTGGGTTCAATAGGGTAGAGGTGCTTGGGGTATTCGCCCGTGATTTCGGATTCGTAGTGCCATTCCTTTGCTTTCAAGGCCTCTAGTGCTTTGATATTGATGAGGTCGGCTTTGGAGTTGTGGGTGCTGAGGGTAATGTAGCCCTCTACTTTGGTGGCATCGAAATCTGGCCTGACGTATTTGTTGAGAATAGAGAGGTCGTCGGGGGTGATTTGGTTGTTGCGCAGGTGGTTGAGCAACTGGATAAATTGTTGGTCTTGTTGGCGGTAAATGGTGCTGAGCTCGATGTAGATGGGTTGTATTTCTTGCAAAACCCTGGCGTGAAAGAAGAAAATGCCGTTGTAGTATTGGCGCAGCACCTGCCATTCTTCTTGTTTGGCCACCGGCGGAAGCTGCAGGAGGTCGCCGATAAACAAGACCTGCACGTTGCCAAAAGGCTGATGAATACCGCGTACATTGCGCAGTGTCCAGTCGATGGCATCGAGGAGGTCTGCGCGCAGCATGCTCACTTCGTCGATGATCAAAAGCTCAATGCCCCTGATGAGCTTGAGCCGCGTTTTGTTCATGGTGAAATGGCGCAGTAGGGTATCTTTGGTTTCGAACTTAACGGTGTCTGTAAAAGCCGCCTGCGCGCCAAATTCGGGAATGAATCCGGCAAAGGGCAGCTGAAAAAAGGAGTGGATCGTGACGCCGCCGGCATTGAGCGCGGCAATGCCCGTGGGGGCTACAATGACCGCGTTTTTGTGCGTGGAGGCCATGATTTTGCGCAGCAAAGTTGTTTTCCCTGTGCCGGCCTTGCCGGTCAAGAAGATGGATTGGTTCGTTTGGTTGATAAATTGTTCTGCAAATGCGGCAATTGCATTGGTTTGGAGCGCTTCGGGTTTCATTGAAATGAAGGTACACACAATTTGAAAAACTAGCGCGGTAGATTTACGGATTCGTGCAGAAGTTATTAACTTGCGCTCCAGTTTCCTTGCTTCCATGACGCTCATCAATTCGAAATCTGCTTTAATTTTTATCCTCGTGACAATTTGTCTAGATTCCATTGGGCTAGGCATCATCATTCCGTCGTTTCCGACACTGATTTCAGAGACAGCGCATGTCCCGTTGGGAGAAGCCTCGCAGTATTTTGGTTGGGTAATGGGCGCGTATGCCCTAATGCAATTTGTGTTTTCTCCGCTCATTGGAAATCTAAGTGACCGTTTTGGGCGCCGCCCCATCTTACTGATTTCCGTACTCGGCATGAGCCTCGATTATATGGTCATGTATTATGCGCCAGATTTGTTTTGGTTGGTGCTCGGCCGCGCAGTTTCGGGCATATTTGGCGCCAGTTTTACCTCTGCTTCGGCGTATATTGCCGATATTTCTACCCCCGAAAAACGCGCTCAAAATTTTGGCATGATCGGCGCCGCTTTCGGCATTGGCTTTGTCATTGGTCCAGCCATTGGAGGCCTGCTCTCCGATTTTGGTTCGAGAACGCCTTTTTTGGTAGCCTCCTTTTTCTCCATGGCTAATTTCATCTACGGATTGATTGTCTTGAAAGAGTCTTTGCCACTAGAGAACCGCCGCAAATTCGAATGGAAGCGTTCCAACCCGTTTGGCGCACTCCAACAAATCAAGCGCTTTGAAAAATTAAAATTCCTCTTTTTGGTTTCATTTTTAACCATCCTCACCACCATGTGTGTGCACTCTACCTGGAACTTTTATTCCATGGAAAAATTCCACTGGACCACCAAAGAAGTCGGTATTTCGCTTGCTGTGGTCGGGGTGTGTTTTGGTATAGTTCAGGGTGGGCTCACGGGTAAAATCGTTGGCAAGCTCGGCCAGAAAAACGCCGCCAAACTCGGTCTTTTTCTCTCCATCTTCGTCTTGATTGGCATGGGGCTCATTACCCAAGGCTGGATGATGTACGCCATTATTCTTCCTTACGCGCTCACCGGCATCGTAGACCCCGCCATTCGCTCCATAGTCTCGGGTCAAGTTCAAAGCAATGAACAAGGCGAGCTACAAGGCATCTTCACGAGCCTCATGAGTTTGGCCGAAATCATGGGTCCGCCGCTGTTTATGTGGTTCTACTACAACTTCAAAACGAGCGTCCCGAATTCCAATTTGGGCCTCGGTACGCCATTTTTCATCGCAGCTGCCATTGCCTTACTAACTTACATGCTGATTAACTGGACCTTAAAAGGTTATACAGAGCAGGGGAGTGGTGCGGAAGATTGATTTTCTGTGAACGTTTTTATAGCAGTTTTCGCATCAAATTCAGACTTCATATAATTTGCTTTTTCACCTCATAACAACATTTAATAAACTCCCTTTTT
>JANQWC010000022.1:15202-30068 GCA_030730025.1 Crocinitomicaceae bacterium | reverse complement strand
TTACTTAAAGCGCTTGATGCCGCCCTCTAAGAATTGTTTGTAAGACTTGATGTCTGGGGTATAGCCAATGGCTTTGGTGAGGTCGTTGCCTTCGTGGTCGGTAACGACATAAAGCGGTTGCTGGAAGCTCTTGTAGCGAGTCATTTGGTAGTCTGCCCATTTATTGCCAACGGTGCGGATAGGGCCACTGAGTTTAGACACGCGTTGCTCGCTTGCAGGCAGTGCCTCGCGGTCGTCGACGTACAGCGAAATGATCACAAATTTCTTTTGAAGCATTGGGCGAATTTCGTCGTTGGTCCAGACGGTGCTTTCTGTCTTGCGGCAGTTCTGGCAAGCGTGGCCTGTGAAGTCGAGCAAGATTGGCAAGTTGCGTTTTTTGGCGTAAGCGCGGCCTTTCTCGAGGTCGTGGAAAACTAAAATTGAACCATCGCCAACTGGGTGCATTTCGGTTGCAAATTGTGCTGAAATCGAATCTTCCACCAAACCTGTTTCTTGCCCACCATTGACCCAACGGAAGTTGTCTTCGGAATGCGTGCGCGGCGGTGCAATACCATCGATGAGGGTGAGTGGTGCCCCGAACATTCCTGTAAAGAGGTAAACAGAGAACACCAAAGCGATCAAAGCAAACATAAAGCGTGTCACGCTGAGTTTCTGTACTGGAGAATCGTGAGAAAACTGCAATTTACCGAGTAGGTAAATCCCCATGATAAAGAAGAGTACAAACCAAATACCGACAAACCACTCGCGGGTGAGGAGGTCCCAGTGGTAGGCGAGGTCTACAGAAGACAAGAACTTCAGGGCGAGCGCAAGTTCGGTAAGCCCCAAAACAACTTTAACAGAATTGAGCCAACCGCCAGATTGCGGCAAAGAATTGAGCCATCCTGGGAAAATCGCAAAAAGCGTAAATGGAATGGCAAGTGCCAAGGAGAAGCCGGTCATGCCCACGGCAGGCGTGAGGTAAGACCCTGATGTGGCCGCCTCTACGAGCAAACTACCGATGATCGGGCCCGTACAAGAAAAAGATACCAAGCCCAAAGTAAAGGCCATAAAGAAGATGCCGAGGTAGCCACCGCGGTCTGCTTGTTGGTCCATTTTGTTGACCCAAGAATTGGGAAGTTGGATTTCAAAAGCACCTAAGAAAGAGAAGGCAAACAAGACAAAAATACTGAAGAAGATGAGGTTCATCCAGACATTTGTAGAAAGGTCATTGAGACCAAGTGGGCCCATAATAGCGGTAAAAACCAAACCAAAAGCGACATAAATGAGCACGATAGATGCCCCGTAAATCAGCGCCTTGAAAATCCCTTCGCGACGCGTTTTGGATTGTTTGGTAAAAAACGTAACCGTCATCGGGATCATTGGGAACATACAAGGCGTTAGCAAGGCCACAAGCCCCGCAATAAAGCCCGCAATAAAAATCACCATGTTGGAATCTTTCTTCTTAGGATCTTGTTTGATCGGCGCCGGCGCTTGGTCTGCAGACGTAGGCGCTTTGCTGGTGTCTGCACCTGTGGTTTGGGTACTGGTGGTGGTGTCGGCGACTTCGGCCGTGGCACCAGATGCTTTAAAGCCACTCACTTTGAATTTGGCGGTGTAGTCAAAAGGAGGCAAGCAACCTTCGTGGTTACACAATTGGAAGAACAAGTTGCAGCTCGCCGTAAAAGCGTCATCGCTGAGGATTTCAATTTTTTGCTTGAAGACCGCTTTGTTTTCATAATACAAAGAGATGCCAAGTTCGTCTTTTTGAACAAGTGGAATGCCTACTTCAAAAACTTTACCTACCGTTTTAAAATTTTTATCGGTCTTGAATTTGAATTCAGGAACAATTCCAGTGCCGTCGGCAGCCATAGGGTCGTGCTTCAAGGAAAAAATATGGTATTCAGGCACGAGTTTACCCGTGAAAACCAAATTGGCATGGCTCTCGTCGATTTTTTCAACTGTTAAGTTCCACTTGATAAATTGACTCATAAAGTCTTGGGCTTGACTCCCAAAAGAGATCGCGAAAAGGATTGCGCTTAGAAGGATTGCTTTCATGAGGATGGAGATGTTAATTATGGTTTGTAAGGTGTCACCTTGATTTCAAAAGGGATGGTTTTGGGTGGTAAACAACGCTTGTCGTCGCAGAGCATGTAGGTGATTTCACCTTTTACAATGGTTGGTTTTTTGACGACAATGCGCTTGTACGCGTGAAATGCTTGCTCGTAATAAGAAACCTCCGCGCCGAAATTAGCATCGTAGGATTTTTTGGCTGGTGTACTGACTTCAAAAGGTGATACTTCTTTGACCAGTTTGTTTTTTTCAAGTACAATTTGTGTCGGTACTGGGCCAATACTAGGGTCTAAATCAAGGGCGTAGAGGTGCCAGCCGTTTTCAATTTTTGCGCTGATTTGAAGCGCAGACGGAAAGGCAACGTAATCAAAATTCCATTGAATTTTCTCTTGACCAAAAGCCCAAGTGCTTAAGAAAGAAAAGAATACAAATAATTGAAGTGCTGCGCGCATGGTTTGAAAACTAAGAACTCTCGAAATTACAAAAAATATTGGCAACAATTTGTGACTTAGCTTACCATTTCAAACGTGGGTCTGCAGCAGCATCTTGCCCAACGGTATGGCCTGCGGCCAAATAAAAAGAGCCCGCCATGGCGATCATGGCAGCGTTGTCTGTGCAGTAACTCATTTTGGGAATAGAGACCTTCCAGCCGTTTTCACGTTTGGCGAGCAAGCGTTTTCTGAGTTCGGAATTGGCCGAAACGCCGCCTGCAATGACCACTGTTTGGATGCCCGTTTCTTTCACTGCTTTTTCTAGTTTGGCCATTAAAATGGAAACAATGCTATTTTGGATGCTCGCACAGAGGTTATTGCGTTGGTCTTGACGCAAGTTGGGTGTTTGTTTTTCAGCCGCTTGAAGTGTGTAAAGGATTGAAGTCTTTAAGCCGCTGAAACTGAAGTCGAGGTCTTTGATCTGAGGTTTGGAAAATTGAAAAGCGTTAGGGTCGCCGAGCGCTGCATATTGATCGATCAAAGGCCCGCCGGGGTAGGGCAAGCCGAGCATTTTTGCTGCTTTGTCGAAGGCTTCGCCTGCGGCGTCGTCTATGGTGCTGCCAATGACTTGCATGTCGAGGGCGTCGCTTACACGCACTATTTGGGTGTGTCCGCCGCTTACGGTCAGGCACAAAAACGGAAAACTTGGCTTGAGGTCGCTGGCATCGTCAATAAAATGTGCTAAAATATGCGCTTTCATGTGGTGAACGCCAACGAGTGGAATGTCGAGCGCCAGTGCGAGTGCTTTGGCAAACGAGGCGCCAACGGTGAGTGAACCCATGAGCCCAGGCCCTTGGGTAAAGGCAATGGCGTCGAGGTCGCTAAGCGAGAGTTGGGCGGTTTGGAGTGCGCTTTGCACTACCGGAATGATATTTTCTTGGTGTGCTCGGCTGGCGAGTTCGGGTACTACTCCGCCGTATTGTTCGTGTACGGCTTGCCCAGCAATGATATTGGCACGAATTTCGTTGCCGACGAGGATGGCCGCCGAGGTGTCGTCACAAGACGACTCAATGCCTAGTATAATCTTGGGTTTTGCTGTCAAAAGATTGCTAATTTTGTAACAAACATGACAAAGGTACTCAAAATCGCGGGCCTATCGCTTGCCATTCTCTTGGAGTGGTTGCTGATCCTTGTCATCTTTTTGGTTTTTGCCATCCGCAGTTCTTGGGTCCAGACCTACATTGCTGGTCAGGCGACTTCCTTTTTGAGTAAAGAACTAAATGCCAAAGTGCAAATTGGCGCAGTAGATATCGTGTTGTTTCGCTACATCGATTTAAAAGACATCTATCTTGAAGACCCCAATCAGCAAAAAGTGCTAGCGCTCAAGCACCTTTATTTGGGCTTAGATCAATTCAAATTGCTTCAAAATAAACTGCTCATCAATGAATTGCGCCTCTATAGCGGAGAAGTTCATTTAGCGCTTTCAAAGGAAGATGGGGCTGCTAATATTGACTTTTTGGTCAACTATTTTAGTTCAGACACACCGAGTAAGTCCAGCAAACCTTTTGAAGTACAGCTCGAAAAATTAAGTTTGGAGCACCTGCACTTTAGCTACCACGATTTGCGCAAAGACACCCTTTCCTTTGGCCTAGACTACGACCACATCGAGCTCAAAAATCTTTCTTTGAAAGCGACCCAAATTCAGTCTGTCGGCGAATCATTTAAATGTCAAATTCGCCAACTTCAATTCAAAGACAGATCGGGCTTTGAGCTGCGTCAGCTCAGTGCTTTTGCCAGTTTTTCGGCGAATGGGCTCGTGCTCAAAAACGCCGCCCTGCGCACGCCAAATAGTGTTGTGAGCATTCCAAAACTGGCCTTGCGCACCAAAACCAGTTCAGACTTCAATGATTTTGACGACCGTGTAGTTTTCGACGGTATTTTGGCGCCTAGCCGCATTTGGCTCCACGACATCGCGTATTTTGCCCCCGACATCCAAGGCATGGACCAAACCGTTTTCCTCTCCGGCGTGGTCAAAGACAAACTCCGCAACCTGCGCATCCAAGACCTCAATTTGCGTTTTGGCAAGCGCTCCCAAATTCAGGCTAACCTGCGCTTACCCGATTTTCGCAAGCCAACAGCGCAGCTATGGTTAGACGAAACCATTACCAAAGCTTATCTAGATCTAAAGGATGTCCAGCAACTTCACTTGCCAACAGGTCAAGGTGCCATTGAAATTCCCGAAATGCTGCAAAAAGCAGCTTTTGTTTCGCTTCAAAATGCCAAACTGAGCGGAACACCTTCCAATTTTCAGGTTGCCATAGACAAAGCGCAAACGGCATTGGGTGAACTCGCTGTTGCCCCGATCACCATTGCGAACACACCTGATTTACTCACCATTAGCGGTGTTTCCAACTCCAATTTTTTGAAGCTCCATCAATTTGAATTGGGTCAACTGCTAGACATTTCAGAGATCGGCAAACTAAGCTGTACCACACAATTTAAGCTATCCTTTGACAACGACGGTGAGCTGACCCTACAAAACGCAAGTGCGTTGCTTTCCCAATTGGAATTGAACAATTACAACTATACTGGTATAGCCATCCAAGAAGCGAAAATCCAGGCAGATCAACTCATTGCCAAGCTAGACATCGACGACCCGCATTTGCAAATGAATAGCATTCTGCAATTGGGCTTAGGAGCTGCACCAAGTTACCAAGTTCAGGCAGAAATTGTCTCTGCAGACCTCTCTGCGCTCCATTTGAGTTCGCTGGCAAATGACCAACTGAGCGCACGTGTCAACATCGGTTTCGAAGGCCCAAGTTGGAAATCTGTTGTTGGTTTTGCGAGTTTGCGCGATCTCCGTTACAGCTCCCAAGGCCATCAAATTTATTCCGAATTGGCGCAAGTCCATTACCGTCAGCAGGACAATTACAGCAACATCGACTTGAGTAGTCCTATACTCGATTTCAATATCGAAGGTGTTTTGGACGAGCAAACCTTAGTAGCCGACCTCACGCATCACTTGGCTATTTTGTATCCACCTATCGAGGGGCAAGCCCGCGAATTCAAGCATTCCAATGCACAATTTGAATTCAGCTTGTTGGCCCGCAACACCCGCGAACTACTGAATATCTTTTTGCCCGAACTCGAGCTCGCTCCGGCTACTTCTATCACCGGTTCTTTCAATTCCAAGATGGAAGAACTCAAATTGGGTCTTACTTGTTCGCGCTTGGCTTACACCAACTTTGAATTCGAAAACATCAAGCTCAATCAGACCATTTTCCACGACCAAGCCAACGGCCAGCTAGACGTAAGTCAGTTGTTTGTTTCGGACTCCACTTCTTTTCACGAGCTCAAGTTGGTCAATTCTGGAGCCAATGGTGTTGTTGACGCCGTGCTTTCCTGGGATCCCAACACCAATGACTTCTCCGAACTCAAATGGCGCACCACTATTTTGCCCAACGATTACGTCAGCTTTACCCTACAGCCTTCCTTTTTTACGGTCAATGGGGTAGAGTGGAAGGTGGCCAATCAGTCAGATATTACAGTTGCCGCCAAAGACGTGAGCATCAATGACTTTGAGCTTCACCGAGGCTACCAGCGCATCAAAATCAATGGTTGTTTGTCCGAGAACAAGCGCGATCAATTGCGCTTCGATGTCATCGGTCTGGATCTCGGGGAGTTGAGCTCCTTAATGGGCTTGCCCAACCAATACAGCGGCCGATTCAGCGGTTGGGGCACACTCGCTACACCATTTACCAACCTGAGCATTGCTGCTGACGCCAATTTGGAACAATTGCAAATAGACGGTCAAGCCGTTGGCGACATCATGCTGCACTCAGACTGGAACGATGCCAGAGAAAGTATTGTTTTGGAAGGTACGCTGCAATACCGCAACGAACGCACCTTTGATTTTGACGGGCTGTATAAACTCAAAGAAGACGAACTCGATCTAGGGTTGAACTTCAAGCAAACCGATATCTCATTTGTCAATGCGTTTTTAGATCCAGAAGTGGTGAAGGGCATCAAAGGCAAACTCAATGGCCGTTTGGGCCTCACCGGTAGTCCGGACGAACCCAAGCTGAAGGGCAAATTGCGCTTGCAAGAAGGCGGCGCCGAGGTGGCAATTCTCGGGGTAAATTATCAGTTAGAAGGCCTGATCCAAGTAACCGAAGATGCCTTTTTCCTCGACAACATTCCGGTTAAAGACCCAGAAGGCAACACCGCCTATCTTTCAAGTGCCATCAACCACACTCATTTTGACCGCTGGAACTACGACATCCAAATCAACTTCGAAGACGACATCAAAAAAATCGATCCCCGCACCAATCAGGTGGTGCCAATCGATAAATTTTTGGTACTCAACACCAAACAAAAAGAGGGAGATGTCTATTATGGAAAAGCCTACGGACGCGGCACTGCCAACATTTTTGGCACCATGACCAACACCGAAATCACCGTAGATGCCACCACGCGCAAAGGCACAGAAGTGATTTTCCCGATGTACGGGATGTCGGAAATAGACGACGAAGACAACTTTGTTCAATTTGTGGAGCACGGCGTCAATGAGCAGCTTGCACAGCAAGGCCTAGATTTTACGGGCCTTTACCTCGATCTCAATTTTCATGTCACGCCAGATGCCGGCATGAAGCTCATCTTCAATGAACAAACTGGCGACGAAATCATTGCCAAAGGCAGTGGCGATCTCAATATCAAGCTCGATCAGTACAACCAACTTACCATGAACGGCCCTTATGTGATCTCAAAAGGAAGCCGTTATTATTTTGCGTTGGGATCGATCAAGCAAACTTTTGACATCGAGGCGGGATCCAAAATAGAATGGACCGGCGATCCGTACAACGCCGACATCACCATCAATACCGTTACCGCCAAGCGCGCCTCTATCTTAGAACTGAGCCCCGAAATCCAAGACAACACGCTCGTCAATCAAGAAATCTTATGTTACCTGAAGCTCAGCGAGTCTTTGCTGGCCCCCAAAATCACCTTTGACCTCGTGGCCCCGCGCGTTACCGAAACCGGCAAAGCGCTCATCGACCGCGTGAAGTCCGATCCAGATGAACTCAACCGACAGTTTTTCTCGCTCTTGTTGGTCAGTAAATTTCAGCCGCTCAAAGGCAATCTTTCAGCTGGTGGTTCAGCCGCACTTGACCTACTTGAATCTCAGATCAATGCGGCTTTGGGCAAGCTCTCAGATAATTACAAACTCAATGTAGACTACGGTGCCGATGCTGCAGCTGGCGAGAGCAAAGTCGAGCTCGGGGTAGCCAAGGGCTTTCTAGACGACAAACTTGTGATCACCGGTAGCTTTGGCGTAGAGAACCGCAGTGCGGCCGCCAATGGCTCACAGGCCTATACCAACTCCATGATTGGCGATGTCAATATCGAATATAAAATTCAAGATAACTTCAGGGTGAGGGCCTTTAATCAGTCCAATACCAACTCAGTCAATGAAAACCAAGGGCCGTTTACACAAGGCTTTGGGGTATCGTATTATGAAGAATTCCACCGCTTCTCAGATTTGGCTTTTGTCAAGCAATTGAAACAACTGCTCACGAAGTCTTCAAAAAAATCAGGGCAACCGCAGCCCAAAAAACACAGACAACCTGTAACTTTACCACAAGATGAAAAAAGTACTAGTAGCCAATCGCGGCGAGATCGCTCGACGCGTGCTTAGAACCCTTAAGCAAATGGACATCCGCAGTGTGGCCATTTATTCCGATGCAGATGCCAACGCTCCGCACGTTTTAGAAGCAGACGAAGCCGTATATGTCGGCAAAAGCCCTTCGGCAGAAAGTTACCTGCAACAAGATAAAATCATTCAGATTTGCAAAGACCTCGGCGTAGATGGCGTACACCCCGGCTATGGCTTTCTCTCTGAGAACGCAGGTTTTGCGCGTGCACTCAAGGCAAATGGCATCAAGCTGATTGGGCCTTCGCCAGAATCGATGGAAGTGATGGGAGACAAACTCTCGGCCAAACAAGCTGTTAAATCTTACAACGTACCGCTCGTGCCAGGCGTAGATGAAGCCATTTCTGATGTGCCTGCTGCCAAAAAAATTGCCGCTGAGGTAGGTTATCCTATTTTGATCAAGGCTTCTGCTGGCGGCGGTGGAAAGGGCATGCGTTTGGTCCAAAATGAAGCTGAATTTGAAGAGCAAATGACGCTCGCCCAAAACGAAGCGCGTTCTTCTTTCGGAGACGACGCCGTGTTCATCGAGAAATTCGTAGACCAACCCCGCCATATCGAAATCCAAGTATTCGCAGACCAACACGGCAATGCCGTTTATTTGTTCGAGCGCGAGTGCTCTGTGCAGCGCCGCCATCAAAAAGTAGTAGAGGAGGCGCCAAGTGCGGTCCTGACCCCCGAGTTGCGTCAGCAAATGGGAGAGGCGGCTGTAGCTGTTTGCAAGGCTTGCAACTATGAAGGCGCAGGAACAGTTGAGTTTTTGATCGATGCCAAACTCGATTTTTATTTCCTCGAAATGAACACCCGCCTGCAAGTAGAGCACCCGGTTACCGAAGAAATCACGGGCCTCGACCTCGTCGAATGGCAAATTCGCGTGGCCCGCGGCGAGCGCTTGCCCAAATTGCAAGATGAACTCACCATCAACGGACACGCCATTGAAGTGCGCGTATACGCCGAAGACACCCTCGGCGGGTTTACCCCAGATATCGGTACGCTAGACCGCTACCGCATTCCGTCTGGGCGCCACATCCGCGTAGACGACGCCTTTGAAGAAGGCATGGAAATCCCTATTTATTACGACCCCATGATTGCCAAGTTAGTCGTTTGGGGAAAAACCCGCGAGGAAGCGATAGACCGCTGTCTTACGGCTATCGATAACTACCAAATTTCAGGCGTCAAAACCACCTTAGATTTTGGCAAGTTTGTCTTGAAGCATCCGGCTTTTCGCAGCGGGCACTTCGACACCAATTTTGTCAAAACTCACTTTTCAGATCCGGCCTTACTCAAAGACGCCATGCAAGAAGAAGAGCGCGCTTTGGTTTATGCACTCGACACCATTTGGCAAGATGTTCAGGCATTTAAGAAAGCCTCCTACGCTTCAAGAGACATCACCTCCTCCTGGAAAAACCAGATTAGATAAAAATATTTACAAGGGGCCAAATTGGCTCATGAAAAAAACGTACTTTTACGGCGCAAATTTGACAGTATGAACTTACACGAATTCCAAGGAAAAGCAATCCTCAAAAAATACGGCGTGGCCGTGCAAGAAGGCATTGTTGTTGACAGTATAGAGGCGGCTATTCCAGCAGCCAAACAACTCACAGAAGAGACCGGTACTTCCTGGTATGTGATCAAAGCCCAAATTCATGCGGGTGGTCGTGGTAAAGGAACTGTCGCAGAAACAGGTTCTCACGGAGTAGTCCTTGCAAAAGGCATTGACCAAGTTGAAGAAAAAGTAGCGGGCATCCTCGGTGGTCACCTCACTACCCTTCAAACCAACGGTAAAGGCAAAAAAGTCAATCAAGTACTCATTGCCCAAGACGTCTACTACCCGGGCGCATCAGAAGTACAAGAATTTTATATGTCTGTGCTTCTAGACCGCGAGTCGGGCCGCAACGTCATCATTTATTCTACAGAAGGTGGTATGGACATCGAGCACGTTGCCGAGCACACCCCAGAAAAACTCTTCAAAGAACACATCGATCCACGCGTAGGCCTTCAAGGCTTCCAAGCGCGTAAAATCGCTTTCAACCTCGGCTTGTCTGGCGAGGCCTTCAAAAACATGGTCAAATTCGTTCCTGCTTTATACAACGCATATGTAGGTATCGATGCTTCTATGTTCGAGATCAACCCTTTGTTCAAAACCTCCGACGACAAAATCATCGCTGTAGATGCCAAAGTAAGCCTAGATGGCAACGGTTTGTTCCGTCATCCAGACCTCGCTGCGCTGCGCGACAAATCTGAAGAAGATCCAACAGAAGTAGAAGCCGATGAAGCGGGTCTGAACTTCGTTAAATTAGATGGTAACGTGGGCTGTATGGTCAACGGTGCAGGTCTCGCAATGGCTACCATGGACATCATCAAGTTGTCTGGTGGTAACCCTGCTAACTTCCTAGACGTCGGCGGAACAGCCAACGCAGAGCGCGTAGAAAAAGCCTTTCACATCATCTTGAAAGATCCAAATGTAAAAGCGATCCTCATCAATATCTTTGGAGGTATCGTACGCTGTGATCGCGTTGCCCAAGGCATCGTAGACGCCTACAAAAACATCGGTCAAATTCCAGTTCCAATTATCGTTCGTTTGCAAGGTACCAACGCCGAAGAAGCGAAGCGCTTAATCGACGAGTCTGGCCTCAACGTACACTCAGCGGTTCAGCTCCAAGAAGCTGCCGACTTAGTGAAAGAAGTATTGGCGTAAGACCCAAACGCATTGCTATTTGAAAAGCCATCGAGAGATGGCTTTTTTGTTTCCAGTTATTTTTAATTCTTTTATGTCTATCATAAATTATATAAATAAAATCGAATGAATTAAAAAGGCCATTTTTGCGTCAAAATTGACTTTATGACACGCATTACAATCGCAAAAGGAGACGGTATAGGCCCAGAAATCATGAACGCAACGTTGGCTATTTTAGAAGCAGCCGGCGCACAACTCGCTTATGACGAAATCGAAATTGGTGAAAAAGTATATCTAGCTGGCAACACAGCCGGCATTAGCCCCGAAGCCTGGGATACCATTCGCCGCAATAAAGTCTTTTTAAAAGCCCCAATTACCACACCACAAGGCGGTGGCTACAAAAGTTTGAACGTATCGACGCGCAAATTTTTGGGTTTGTATGCCAACATTCGCCCTTGCTTTAGTTTGCATCCGTATGTTTCGACCAAACACCCTAAAATGGATTTGGTGATCATCCGCGAAAACGAAGAAGACCTTTATGCAGGCATTGAGCACCAACAAACCGATGAGGTGGTACAATGTTTAAAGCTCATTAGCCGTCCGGGTTGCGAAAAAATCATTCGCTATGCGTTTGAGTATGCCAAATTATATGGCCGCAAGAAAGTCACTTGCTTTACCAAAGACAACATCATGAAGCAAACCGATGGTTTGTTCAGAGAAGTTTTCAATGAAATAGCTGCGGAGTATCCCGAAATTACCAACGACCACTGGATCATCGATATCGGTGCGGCCAAATTAGCCAATGCGCCCCAAGATTTTGAAGTCATTGTTACGCTTAATTTATATGGGGATATCATTTCAGATATTGCTGCAGAAATTGCAGGCTCAGTAGGCCTAGCTGGTTCTGCCAATATTGGTGAAGAATGCGCCATGTTTGAGGCCATTCATGGTTCTGCACCAATGATCACAGGCCAGGGAATTGCCAATCCGTCAGGCTTGTTATTGGGCGCCGTACAAATGCTCAGCCACGTCGGCCAAACGCGCATTGCCGAAAAAATCCAAAATGCATGGCTCAAAACCATAGAAGACGGCGTGCATACGTTTGATATCTACAAAGAAGGCGTCAGCACTCGCCGCGTCAATACCCAAGAATTTACGGCTGCAGTCATTGCCAATTTAGGACAGCTGCCACAAAAATTCCCGGCGGTTTCTTACCAAGAAAATGCGCGCATCGAATTGCCTAAATACGCACGCAAAGCCCCAAAAGCCAAAACCTTGCAAGGCGTCGATTTATTTGTCCATTGGTCTGGTACAGATGCTAATGTGTTGGCCGCAGCGCTCAAGACTTTGCCCTCTGACGCTTTTGATATGGTGCTGATCACCAACCGCGGCATCAAGGTATACCCAGATGGTTTCTCAGAAACATTTTGCACCGACCACTGGCGCTGTCGCTTTATGGCGAAGTCACCAGCACTTGCTTCCAAAACAGCACTGATTGCACTTTTAGTGGCGGCTGAAGCGCAAGGCATTGATGTAGTCAAGACAGAAAATTTATATGCCTTTGACGGCAAGGCAGCGTATTCTTTGGGTCAGGGGCAGTAGTTCAATCAACTTCAAGCCCTTCTCCACACCTAAAATGCCCCTTCGGGCAACTTTTATGGCCGTGCAAGCCACATGGTCTGCAAGCCAAATCTTTGACTTCGATGATATTAGAAATATCTGAAAGCGGCCCAAAGCCAAATTCAGGTACAGTTGAGCAAAAGAAAGCGGTAACGGGTGCATTGGTGGCAGAGGCCAAATGCAGAGGCCCTGAGTCATTGACGTAGTTGTGTTGCGCGCCGGCCATCAACGCCGCAGATTGCAGTAAGGTGAGTTTGCCCGCTAGGTTGACCACATTTTGATCTGTCGCTTCTTTTTGAAGTTGATCGAGGTAAGGAACATCACTAGGGGCGCCCAATAAGTAGATGCGTTGAGTTGGTTTTTGTATCTTATTCATCAAATTAAGCCAAGTCTTTTTTGGCGCTTGTTTGGTAAACCATACGCTGGTGGGTGCCAAACAGTAATACGGAACTTCTTGATAATTTTCAATGACATTCAAATCTTCTATACTCGGATACAACTGAGGCCTGCGGCTAGGAGTAGGCACTAAATCAGCAATCAGACTCAAATTGCGATCGACCTCATGCCAATCTGGTTTCATTTCGTGCTTGAACTGCTTGGTGTACAAAAACGACAGCGGATTTTTTTCAAAACCTCGGCTTTCTTTTCCGCTGGCTAAGAAGGTGAGCAGACCCGAGCTTGCAAAGCGCTGCAGATTGAGAATAAGATCGTATTGTTTGGCGCGTAAGGTCTTGCCAAGTTTCCAAAGGTTCTTAACTTTTTGACTTTTGTCAAAAATATATAGGTTTTTGATAAACGGATGCCCTGCCAACAAGCTTTCATTGCCTTTCTTGACAACGACATCAATTTGGGCATTCGGGAATTGCAGGTGAAGGTTTTCCCATACGGGCGAGGCCAAAATGACGTCTCCTAAAAAAGCGGTTTGTATGACCAAGATGCGCTGCAAGACTATCGGATGAGTGTTACGTAACCTTGCTTGACAATAGCGTCTGTTTTATTGATGATGAGCTCAATACGGTATTGAAAGACATCGTTGGTGGCCGGCAAGCCAGAGCTGCTGATTGTGCCGTCCCAGCCCGCAGCAGGGTCATTGGTTTCAAAGACAATTTTGCCCCAGCGGTCAATGATGCTAAAGGTGTATTTTTCTGGATCGACATTTTGCACCACAGGTAAGAAAATAGGATTGAGCCCATCTGGGGTAAAAGCATTCGGGACAAACATAAGTGGGGCGTAGGCCAGGCAAAATTCATTGGAATAACTGCTGTCTATCAAACCATATTGATTCAGGTTTTCTAGGGCCATTACTTTGTAACACACTTCACCTTTATTGCGCAATTGCGATACATCATCTGTGAGCGTGTAATTGCCGTCAGGTAAGATTTGGAAAGGGATGGTTTCCCAGGTTCCGTAAGCGTTTCTGAATACTTGGTAGTTTGCAATACCTCCGTCGAATTGTGTATAGGGTGTCCAGGAAAGCGAATTGATCATGTTGTACTGATCGGCGCTGCCCTCGACAAAAATTGTGGTGTTCTCATTGGCATAGTTTCCGGTGTTGCCGCAGCTATCGAGGTAAACTGTGCGGTAGGTGCGGGGGCCCCATTGGGTATCGACGTCGTCATCTAAGAAATAAGCGCTGTTATTGCTCACGCCCGACGCACCAATGGGTTCGTACACGCCGTTGGTGTCTTTTCTTTCAAATTGTACTTCGGTAATCCCGACACTTGCGTCTATCCAAGCCGTGAGTTCGATGTCTTCGTCATTGACGCTTGCCACCCTGAAGTAATGAAAGCTCGGGGGTGTTGGCTGGGGCATCGTGAAGCAAAGCGGATTGGAAAAGGCCTCAAACCCGTTTGCTAAATTGGCCTTGACGTACAAACAATAGCTTTCGTTTTTGAGCAAAGAGACACTCGCGCTGGTATCGGTGGTGCTCTGTAAAAGGGTCCAGGTGTTGTTGTGCTTGGACCAAATTTCGTAGTCTTGAACGCCACTGCCCAAATAGCGGCTCCAAGTGAGCTTGCCCAATTGCGGACACATATCGATGACGTAGCTGGCTTGTATGCTCGTGTGCAGGTTGGCTTTAGCCGAAGTCTGAAATGAGGGCGGGTTGTTGGCTGTAAAGCAGGAGTCAAAAGCGGCAACAGTGTAGGTGTAGGGGCCGCCATTCAAAGGCACGCTGTGTAAATAAGTGGTATTGTTCTGACCATAAACGGTGTCGAGCTCAATCAGAAAGCCATTGGCGTCATAAGTATAGACCACATAGCCGTAGGTATCTGGCGCCGCATTGACATTCCATTGGACTTGTAGTTGCTGCGAACTGGTGTCAAAGCCTACGCTCGAGAGCACTGGCATGTAGGGCGTGAGCATATCGCTGAGGTTGTCGCC
>JANQWC010000022.1:0-15102 GCA_030730025.1 Crocinitomicaceae bacterium | reverse complement strand
CTACGCTCGAGAGCACTGGCATGTAGGGCGTGAGCATATCGCTGAGGTTGTCGCCGGCTAAATTGGAGGTGAAATTGCAAGTGAGGGTGGGCAGTAACACTTTGTAATTGATGAACGCCGAACAGATATCTATGGTGTCGGTGTAGGTAGTTTGGTTGTAGGGCACGCTGTCTAAAAAATTAAAGAAATTGGCAGGATACTCACGGTAAATGTAGTAATGGCTGTTGTACTGTGCTGTTGCTTGCGCTTTGGGTTTGTTCCAATTGAGCACAGCTGTTCCGTTGTTGGGGTTGGTGAGCGTCAATAAAATATTCTTCACGGTATCTGAATAACTCAGGTATTGCCCCGCGCAACCAGACGCCACAGCAAAATAAAAACTATGGCTGGCGTTGATTGGCGCTACCGTAAAGTTGGGTGTATTTATATTGGAAACGGTGCCGAGCAGGCCATTTTGAACAGAATACACCTGATACGCAGCAAAACTACCGGGGTTGGCGGCGCTCACCGAAGGCCAAAAGAGTTGTAGTTCATTGGTGGCGGCCGTCTGGATACAAGAGATTTCGGGTGCGGCAATGATGCCCGAATTGAGTACATGAATGGTGAGGGTGGCGTACTGAATTTGAGGAATAGGGCAGACGTCGTCTGTGGCCTTCAGGACAAAATGATATGTTTGCTGCGCCTGCGCCTGACCCTGGCCATCGAGCAGGTGGCTACAGCTGGTTTGCCAGGTAAATTGGGCTTGTATTTGCGCAGAGGCGGTGTAGGGGAGGGCCACATTTAAACTCGGGAAAGGCCCCACTGCACAAGGGAGCTGGGCTTCTAAGGTGATGTTTTGAGCGCTGCCGTTGCTTTGGGTGTCGGGGTCTGTGATGAGCAGCGGTACATCGATGAGGTCGCCGGCATTGACGGTCAGCTCATAAGAGGTGCCAGCCGCAAAAGGTGGCGCAATAAGCGGCGGAAAGTTGTTGCTGGTGCAGGGCTGCAAGACCAATTGCATCTCGCGCTCGGTTTCAGAAATGAGTATGCCCGCACGGTAGGCCTTGACGACTATTTTCAGTACGTAATTGCCAATGGTAAAGCTATTGAAGGTGAGGTTGCCGTTGAGTGGGTTGAGCACCGCAGGAATATTACTTGAGTTGATGGCCGTTCCGGGTGTGGGGCTGGCAAAACTAAAGCCACTGACGAATGGAATTGGCGCCGGATTGGCCGGTGGATTATACACTCCCGACGGAAAATGATCGTAAGGCACGCCGAATTCAAAGTGCAGGGAGTCTAGATTGGCATCGCTGACCGCTGCGTTGTATTGATAGGGTAGCCCCGCGCAACTCACAAAATTAGGGTCTTCATTGAAGACAGGTGAGTCGTCGGGTTGGGCCAAATTGAAAATCTTGGCCACGAGCGTCATGCCGTAGGTAGAGGGGTTGGCGAGGTTCGTGAGGGCGCCGCTGCGCGAGAAGTTTTCGTAGGTAAAGGCCCAGCCTTGTGCAGGCGGGTTGCCATTGAGGGCAATTGGCGCGCTGCGGTAGATGACTTTTTCGATGGCGCCGATGCCGTTTCCACCGTTGTTGCCCGTACCACAAAGTAAGGGGCCCGCTCCACCGGGTACTTGCGTACAACTAGGCGATAAATCTTGGCGCTGAACAAACAAAACAGGGATCACGCTGAGTGTAGGGTGGTTCCACACGCGCAGGGATTCCGAGACGGCATTGACGTCGGCGCCATTGCAGTCGCGGTAGAAAACAAGTTCAAATTGGTAGTTGCCGCCACCCAGGTGCTTGTAGGTGATTTCTCCGCCCATGACATGAGAGGCGTGGCCGACTAAAGCCAAGTGCAGAAATAACCATACAATAAGTGCCCTGAACATCCGTTGAATAACGTATTTTTTGCTGTTTTAGTATAACGACATTGCCCTTAAAAGGTTGCTATCCTGCCGAAATGATGAGCATTTCTTCCCAATTGAGGTAGCGCTTTGCCAATTCTTGAAGTTTGTGCGCATCCACCGACTTGATTTCGGCGATATAATGGTCGTAATAACTGAGGTCGAGGCCCATGGTTTCTACGTTGGCAAACAGATCGAGCATGGCATAAGGCCCATCGGCGCTTTTGAGTAGTTGGCCCATGAGGTAGCTTTTCACTAATTCGAGTTCTGCCGCAGGTACCAATTCGGTTTTGAGGCGCTCAAATTCGTGCTGAATTTCTTGAAACGTAGCTTCTCGGGTACTCACGCCAACTTCAGTTCCAATCACAAAATAGCCGAATTTGGTATTTTCAACCACATGTGAACCAATGCCATAAGTATAGCCTTTATCTTCGCGGATGTTGCTCATGAGGCGGCTGCCAAAGTAATCGCCGAGAATAGTATTGAGTACACTAAACGCGCAAAAATCGGGATGTGTTTTATTGAAGAGCGGACGACCAATGCGCAGTGCGCTCTGCAGGGCACCGTCTTGTTCGATGTGCGTGGCGCCTTGCTCGGGTTGCCATGAAAAGGGCGCGCGCTCGGCAATATCGCTGCCGTAAGCATTTAACAACACTTCAAAACCATTTAGGTCCTCGGTAGAGAGGTCTCCGACAAGAAATACTTTTTTGAGGCCTTTAAGGTAATGTTCGGCATGAAAAGCCTGAATTTGGGAGCGGTCTGCGCGGTCGAAGTCTGAAAGTTGAATCAGATTGGCATAAGTGCTGCCTGCCATGAGGCTGCGCTGGAACTGTCGCTGTGCCTGAAAACTGACTTTTTGTTCTTGCACCGTATATTTCTGACGGCGGCTGTGCACAAGTTCTTGGACCTCCTTGAGCGGAAAAACAGCTGTAAACAGACTTTCGTGAAATACCTCATAAGCTTTGAGGAGTTGGTCTTTAAGTGCATAAAGCGTTACGACCGAACTTTCCTGACTCAAGGAAACGTCGTAATACGCACCCACGGCGTCTAGCGCTTTTTGGATTTGTTTGGCGGTTTGCGTGCTGCTGCCATTGATGAGTAGACCCGCACATAAAGAAGCGGTGAGGGGGTCATTGGTGGCAGAGCCAGCGGCAAAATGCAATTCAATTTTGCTGGTTTCATTTTGCAGGCCATTGCGCCAAAAAAGCTTGGCACCATTGTTCAACACCATAATTTGGGGCGCTACAAAAGAAATGTGTTCGATGGGCAGCAGTGGAGGTGCAACAGACCGATCGAGAATAGCTGAGGAAGAGATTTTGCTCATGGTTATTTGGGTTGGATTTGCAACAAAGAACACCTGTTTTTGTCGAGGAGCTCTTGGGCGTATTGTTGGAGCTGTGTGGTGGAGATTTGCTCGTAGCGCGCGCTTTCTGTATTGAGCAGGTCTGCTGCATCCAGCAATTCAAAAAAACTGAGGTTCATGGCGCGGTTCAATAAGCCTTGGTCTTGAAAAGCTTTGGCGGTGCGCAACTTCAAGATGAGCTGTTGGAGTGCGCTTTTGCTCATTTTTTTGTCCTTGATTTGGGCAAGCACAGGCCAAATAGCGGCTTCGAGCTCTTCAAATGTTCTTTTTGGATTGAGTTTGCCTGTGATCACGAATAAGCCTTCATCGATAGAACCGGTGATATACGCTGTAATTTCAGAAACCAGGCGTTTTTTGCGTTGCAATTCCGTGTAGAGGATGCCCGTTTTTTCATTGCCGATATGATCCGAAAGCAGGTCTGCTAGGTAGTAGGAGTCCGAAAGGCGTTTGCCCATTTTGAAGGCGTAGTAGAAAGAGCCGGCCGGTACTTTTCTTTGGATGGTTTTGATCCTGAATTTTTGCTGAGGTGGCTCTGCTGTGAGTTGTCTTGGGCTTTTGGCTTGTGCGGGAATATTGCCAAAATAATGCGCAACCTTTTCTTTAATGGTGGCGAGCTCAAAATTGCCCACGATGCACAAAATGGCGTTGCCGGGGTGGTAATGTTTTTTGAAAAACGCGCGGACGTCGTCCATGGTGGCGTCTTCAATGTGCTTGATGTTTTTGCCGATGGTTGCCCAGCGATAAGGGTGTTTTTGGTAGGCGAGCGGCCGCAGCTGCAACCAGGCATCGCCATAGGGTTGGTTGAGGTAACGCTGCTTGAATTCTTCGATCACTACTTGGCGCTGCACCTCCAAACTTTTGGGTGTAAAGGCCAAAGACAACATGCGGTCGCTCTCGAGCCAAAGTGCGGTATCGAGGTTGTGGGCGGGCAAGACATCGTAATAGTTGGTGATGTCGTTGCTCGTAAAGGCATTGCTTTGGCCCCCGGCCGCTTGCAAAGGCGCATCGAAATCTGCGATGTGCTTGGAGCCGCCAAACATGAGGTGCTCAAAAAGGTGGGCAAAACCGGTTTGTTCGGGGCTTTCGTCGCGGGCCCCGACGTCGTAGAGCACATTGACCACCGCCATTGGGGTAGCAGGTTCTTTGTGAAACAAGACCCGAAGGCCGTTGGCAAGCGTAAAGCGCTCAAATGCGATCATAATGAAAATGGATGTTGGCCCGCAAGGGCTTGGTTATATTCTTTGATGAATTGTTCTACAATGGTGGCGGCGGGTAAAATTTCGTTGAAAGCCCCCGCAATTTGCCCGATTTCGAGCTCGCCCTCCGCGAGGTCTCCCTCGAACATGCCTTTTTTGGCTCGGCCGCGGCCGAGTAGGGTGGTGAGCGCGTCAGCGCTCGCCCCATTTTGATAGGCAGCCATGAGCTGATCAAAAAACGGGTTGCGCAACAAACGAACTGGCGTAAGTTCTTTGAGCGTCAAGAGCGTGTCGCCTTCTTGGCTTTCGATGACGGCTTGCTTGAAATTTTGGTGCGCGCTGGATTCTTCGGAGGCCACAAAACGGCTGCCTACTTGGGCGCCATCGGCGCCTAAATTCATGACGGCGAGCAGCGCACGGCCATCTCCGATGCCGCCGGCCGCAATCAGCGGAATGTGAATGGCGTTGCGTACCATGGGGATCAGGCAGAGCGTGGTGGTTTCGTCGCGGCCGTTGTGGCCACCCGCCTCAAAGCCCTCGGCAACTACGGCATCTACTCCTGCTGCTTGGGCTTTCAGCGCAAACTTGACACTAGAGACCACATGCACCACCGTGATGCCTTCTTTTTTGAGGGTCTCGGTCCAGGTTTTGGGATTGCCCGCGCTGGTAAATACAATAGGCACTTTGTGCTTGATGATGGTGGCAATGTGCTCCTCAATGTTCGGATACAGCAAGGGCAAATTGACACCAAAAGGCTTGTCGGTATTTGCTTTGCATTTGCTGATCTGTGCATCGAGTACGTCGGGGTACATTGAGCCAGCGCCCAAAAGGCCCAAGCCGCCGGCATTCGAAACGGCCGAGGCAAGTTCCCAGCCTGCGCACCAGATCATGCCGCCTTGGATCAAGGGATACTGAATATGGAAAAGCGAGCAGATGCGATTAGTTGTGTTCATATAGAAAATTGCTTCTTACAAAATTAGTCGAAATGCTTAACTTAGCGAGGATGAACCGCGCATTGCTCCCGTTCCTGTACTTTCTTTTCTCGGCTCTCGCCTGCGTGGGGCCAGCCTTGGCTCAATATCAAGGCAGAGAATTCGTGCAAAACAAAGGCCAGTGGCCCTCAGACGTCCAGTTTATGGCCAAAGACGGCGCCGCCAAAATTTGGCTGGGCTCAGACCGCTTTTTGTTCCAACTCACCGATTTCTCTGCCCTAGAACAAGCCCACCACGAGCAAGCGCTCCTAGACAACCCCACTTTGCCTAGCGCAATCGTTGCCCAGCGCTTCATCGGTGCGAATCCCGAGGCGAGGGCGCAGTGTCAAAAACCACTTCAGCACACTTATAATTTTTTCATGGGCCAAGACTCCACGCGTTGGGCCAGTAAGGTAGCGGCATTTCAAGAGGTGCAATACCTGCAATTTTATCCGGGCGTAGACCTTTTTTGGGCCACCGAGCAAACACAATATAAATACACATTTAACGTTGCTCCGGGCGCAGATGCCCAACAAATTCGCTGGGCTTACTCGGGTGCAAATGAGGTCAAACTGAAAAAAGACCGCATCCAAATCAAGACCGCGATCGGTGAAATTCAGGACCAACAATTGTTCGCTTATCAAATTGTAGATGGTCAACGCGTCCAAGTTGCTTGCGCCTATCATTCTTATCCCGACGGCACTTATGGTTTTCAGCTCGGGAGCTACAATGTGCAATTACCCCTCATCATCGATCCTGTATTGGTTTTTGCGACCTACAATGGCGCCAACTCCGACAATTTTGGCATGACTGCCACTTACGGCTACGATGCTTCGGCTTATGCGGCGGGCATTGTCTATGGCAATAACTTCCCCTTGCCGAGTTTGGCGAGTTTCGATACCAATTCCAATTTCAATTCCATTGCGGGTGCCTACGGTATCACCGACGTTTTTATCACGCGCTACACTGCAGACGGCAGCGCCATGCTTTGGTCTAGTTTTTTAGGTGGCGGAGACAACCTTCAAGGCACCGAAACGGCACACAGCCTCATTTGCGATTCGCTCAACAACATTTATTTGTTCGGCGCCACCTCCAGCACCGACTTTCCTACCACGGCAGGTGCATTTCAGCCTACACATGCAGGTGGAACTCCAAACGCAAATTTTTATTTCAATGGGGTATATTTTGGTACACAAGGAACTGACTTTTATGTATCAAAAATGAGTGCAAATGGCCAAAATTTATTGGCCTCTACCTATGTTGGAGGGAATGCCAATGATGGGGTCAATTACCGAACCTTAGGTTTGCCTTATAACACCGTTGCGGCCTATGATTCCCTGACCACCAACTACGGCGATCAATTCAGGGGTGAAATTTATCTCGATGCCGGTGGTTCGGTGCTGGTGGCCAGTTGCTCGCGCTCTGCTAATTTCCCGACCCAAAATCCTTTTCAGGCCAGTAAATCTGTCGGTCAAGACGCTGTAATTTTCAAACTGAACCCAAACTTTTCAGCGCTGCAATTTGCATCGTTTTACGGAGGCAATAAAGACGACGCCGCCTATTCGGTCAAGACCGACACCTTAGGTGCAATTTTATTTGCAGGAGGCACTGGCTCCAACAACCTTTCGGGCACCACTGCAGCCTATCAGAGCAACTACAACGGCGGCAAGACCGACGGCTTTGTCGTGAAACTCAATGCGCTTGGCACGGCCATTCAAAAAGCGAGTTATGTCGGCACGCCCAATTACGACCAAGTCTTTTTTGTGGAGGTCGACCGAAACAACCAAATTTTCTTGTTGGGCCAGGCTGTTGGAGGCGGTTTTGTGGTCAACAACGCGCCGTATAGCAACCCGGGCAGTAGTCAGTTTGTCTTGAAACTCAATAATTCACTCACCACCAACTTGGCCTCAACCGTCATTGGCAATGGCAATGGCCAGATCAATATTTCACCAGCGGCCTTTTTGGTCGATATCTGCGGCAACGTCTATATTTCGGGTTGGGGCGCTAATATCTTGCAGTCGACACCCCTCAGTGGCATGCCTGTTTCGGCTGGCGCTTTTCAAGCAACAACCACCGGTTTTGATTTTTACCTGATGGTCTTGCAAAACAACTTCAACGGTCTGCTTTACGGTTCTTATTTGGGTGGCGCAATTGCCCAAGAGCATGTAGACGGCGGCACTTCTCGCTTTGACAAAAATGGCGTGGTATACCAGTCTGTTTGTGGCGGTTGTGGTGGCCATTCCGACTTCCCGACCTCTCAAGGCGCTTGGTCCAATACCAACAACAGCAGCAATTGCAACAACTTGGTATTTAAATTTGATTTTCAGCTCATTCCTACAGCCGAATTCAGTAGTTCGAACGTGCAAGGTTGCGAAGACCTCAGCGTCGATTTTCAAAATACTTCTGCCCAATGGGATTCCTATCTCTGGGATTTCGGCAACGGCGATACCACCAGTGTGGTGTTCAATCCAACGGTAGTCTACAGCACGCCAGGTCAGTACGACGTCTTTCTCTACGTTACCGATAGCGTTTGCCTCATCACCGATACCGCGCAAATTCAAATTTTGGTCCTGGATTCTATTTTGCTCAATCTCAACGACACCATCAATCTGTGTAGTAGTTCGCCTTATTTACTGAGCGCAAATACCCTCGGTACCGCCAATCAATTTATTTGGTCCGAGCAAAATGACTACAGCAATCCCCTGAATCTTCCGCAAGATTCCACAATTCTGGTGAGCCAAGGTGGTTGGTATTTTTGCCAAGCCGGCAATGGTTTTTGCAGTGCGCAAGATTCTGTTTTCATTGCTTTTGATGTGCCCTTGAGCGCAAGTTTTCAGCTTGCGGATACAATTGGGTGTGCGCCGTTTACGCTTGTGATCAATAATAACTCAACGCTCACCAGTTCTTTTCTTTGGGTTTTCGGAAATGGCCAATTGGATAGCACCAGCTTTGAACCTACCATTGTGTATAGTCAACCCGGTACTTACACCATCAGTTTAACGGTGATAGATTCTATCTGTCAAGGTACGGACCAACAAAGTATACAAATTACAGTTGGGCCAACCTTACAAATTACAGCGCCAACCGCTGTCTTTTTGTGTAGTTCTGTAGATACGCTTTTGATCCCTACCGTCGTGGGTGCGCCAACAAGTATCATTTGGTCGAGTTCGGCGCAATTTTTAGACACCCTCAATGCCAACGGGCAAGCCAATCTCGCATTGATAGACCCGCAAAACGCTTGGTATTATGTTCAGGCTTCCAATGCGTATTGTAGTGCGAGCGATAGCGTTCAAGTGACGCTTGCCACCGATGCTTTTTCTTTGAATGGCCCCAATCTGGTTTGTGCGCAGGCACCTTTTGATTTGCAACTTTCCGGCGCAGCCACAGCCCAAAGTATCGCCTGGAGCCCGCTGTCTGCCATCACTGGGCCTTCTAATTTAGCTAGTGCCACCGCCGCTATTTCAACGAGTCAGTATATTTATGTGGAGGTACTGAGCGCTCAAAACTGCTTGCTCCAAGATTCGATATTTGTCAATGTGTCGGCGCTCAATCCGTTGGCTGTGGTGGCCAGTGCCGATCCTACTATTATTTTGCCCAATGCGAGCTCCCAACTCACGGGTTTGCCTTCAGGCAATTTCACCTACACCTGGACGCCTACTTTAGGCTTGTCGAATCCTAGCATAGCCAATCCGCAGGCGACCATCGAACAAACGACTGTATTCACCCTCAATGTGTCAGATGGCTTGTGCACAGGTTCAGATACCGTCTTGATCAAAGTTTTTGACAGTATTTGTGGGGCGCCGTTTGTGTTCATTCCAAATGCTTTTTCTCCCAACAAAGATGGTCAGAACGACAAGCTTTACGTGCGCGGCCCGTTCATTGAAAGTTTTATTTTTCGGGTCTATGACCGCTGGGGAGAGCTCGTTTGGGAAACCACCAATCTCACCGAAGGCTGGGACGGCACTTTTCGGGGCAAACTCCTCGATCCAGATGTCTACGACTATTATTTGCAGGCCACTTGCGTCGGCGGTTTAGAAAACATCATCAAAGGAAACGTAACACTCATCAGATAAATCCACATGAAAAAAATCATTACTTCCAAATCGGAGAAATTCTTAGAAGCCTACCTCAACAACGCGAGCCCAACTGGTTTTGAAACATCTGGCCAACAAATGTGGCTGGATTACATCAAGCCGTACACCGATGAGTATTTCACCGATGCCTATGGTTCGGTTGCAGCGGTGATCAATCCAGGGCAGGCCTACAAAGTGGTGATTGAAGCCCATGCCGATGAAATTTCTTGGTTTGTGCACTACATTACCAAAGACGGTTTCATCTACTTGCGTCGCAACGGTGGCTCAGACCACATGATTGCGCCATCTAAGCGCGTCAATATCCACACCGACAAAGGCCCTGTAAAAGCGGTTTTTGGCTGGCCGGCTATTCACATGCGCCAACAAAAAGAAGAGACACCAAGCATGAAAAACATCTTTCTAGATTGCGGTTGTGCTTCTAAGGAAGAGGTCGAGGCACTTGGTATTCATGTGGGCTGTGTCGCTACATTTGAGGATGAGTTTATGGTCCTCAATAAAAATAAATATGTAGGTAGAGCACTTGATAATCGGGTAGGTGGCTTCATGATTGCCGAAGTAGCGCGCTTGTTGGCTGAGCAAAAGAAGCAACTGCCTTTTAGTTTGTATATCGTCAATTCTGTTCAAGAAGAAATAGGCCTGAGAGGCGCCGAAATGATGGCCCATCGCATCAAGCCAGACCTAGCCATCGTTACCGATGTATGCCACGACACCGCCACCCCAATGGTCGATAAAATTGAAAACGGCGACCAACAAAGTGGCAAAGGCCCTGTATTGACCTACGGCCCGGCGGTTCAAAATAATTTGCTGCGTTTCATTATTGCCGCTGCAGAAGACAAGAAAATTCCTTTCCAACGCGCTGCTGTATCGCGCTCTACAGGTACCGATACCGATGCGTTTGCGTATTCCAATGAAGGCGTAACCTCTGCACTCATTTCTTTGCCGTTGCGCTACATGCACACCACGGTAGAAATGGTTCAAAAAGAAGATGTGGAAAACTGTATTCGCCTGATTTACGCTGCGCTGTTGCGCTTAAAAGCAGGTCAGGATTTCAGGACTATCAAGTAGCCTCAAATTTATTTAATGCTTAAATCGGCTGCGCTTTAGATCAATTTGATCTGTAGGTCGTCTATTTCGATGAGGTCGCCTACGACAAGTTTGGCGCGCTTGCGCAGCTCCTGTTCGCCGTTGCGTAGAACGTAACCTTCCTCCACAATTGCTTTGGCGTGGCCTCCTGTTTCGGCAATGCCGAGCGCCTTGAGCAAGCCAATGAGCTCAATATACGGGCCGTTGATCTGAAATTCTTGCATCTTATTTGCCTTTGAGTTCCATGGCCTTGAGGGTGTTCATCATCAAGGAAGCGATGGTCATGGGGCCGACGCCACCAGGTACCGGTGTAATGAAGCTCGCTTTGGGTGCCACTTCTTCAAAATTCACATCGCCCACGAGTCTCCAACCGCGTTCACGGCTTGGGTCTTCAACGCGCGTGGTGCCTACATCGATGATCACGACGCCATCTTTAACCATATCGGCCGTGACAAAATTGGGTCGGCCTATGGCGGCAATAATGATGTCGGCCTCTTGGCAAAGGGCTTTGAGGTTGCGGGTTTTGGAGTGGGCAAGTGTCACGGTACAATTACCGGGGTTACTGTTGCGGCCTAGCATGATGGATAGCGGTGTGCCTACGATATTGCTGCGGCCAATAATGACACAATTTTTACCTTCTGTCGGAATGTCGTTGCGGCGCATGAGTTCTAAAATACCAGCTGGGGTGGCGGGCAAGAAACCAGGCAAATTGAGGATCATGTTGCCGATGTTGCGCGGATGAAAGCCGTCTACATCTTTTTTAGGGTCAATGGCCTGGGTAATTTTGAGCTCATCGATGTGCTTGGGCAAGGGTAATTGTACAATAAAGCCGTCGATGCTGCGGTCTTGGTTGAGGCTTTCGACTTTTTCGAGTAGGATGTCTTCAGGGACGGTTTCGTCGTAGCGAATGAGCGTGCTCTCAAAGCCAATGGCCTCGCAAGCCTTTACTTTTGACGTGACGTAAGATACCGAACCGCCGTCGTTGCCCACTAAAATAGCGGCAAGATGCGGTATTTTTTGGCCGGCTTGCTTGCGCAACTGCACTGCTGCTTGTAATTCTGCTTGAATTTGAGCTGCGGTGGCTCGTCCGTCTAGTAATTTCATGCTAATTTTTTTGCAAAGATACAAAGAAGCGCGGTGGCTGCAAATCCTGTATCTTTGTACAAACATCTCATCATGAAAAACTGGGTTTTTTTGATCGCCTTGCTTTTGGCAACAAAATCAATTGCGCAATTGCAATACATGGGTTCTGAACTGGGTCTAGAGCCTTACATCGGGTTCTCTAATTTGGGCGGCGCTGTGGGCGGCGAGCTCAAATATGCCGCTCGGCTCTCCGAAAATCTTTTGGTGGGGCCCTCGCTCAGGGTTCAACGCAATTGGTCTAATAATTTAGGTGTACAAAGCAACATGACCACCTGGGGTGGAGGCGTCTTTGCACATTACCGCTACCAAGAACTCGTTTTTGGAGGGGTGGAATTCCAGTACCTCAAAAGCCCATTTAGTTTTGTCAATCCGCTCCAAGTTGTGAAGCCCTGGTCGCCAACGCTCATGGTTGGCGGTGGTTTTTACCTCAAACTTTCCGATAAAGTACGCCTGAACGCCGCTTTGTTTTACGATGTCATTAATGCCGACAACAGCCCGTTTCGGAGCAGTTATACCTTTAAGGTCAAAAATGAATTTGGTCAGGTGGTGCGCATTTTGCCAATCATTTACAGACTCACATTTTTTATCCCACTAGACTCACAAGAATGAAAATAGGCATCGTCCTTTACCCAACTTTCGGCGGAAGTGGTGTGGTTGCCACTGAACTCGGAAAAGCGCTGGCCGCTAAAGGCCACCAAGTCCATTTCATTACCTATTCTCAGCCGGTGCGCTTGGGTTCTTTTCGAGAAAATATTTTTTACCACGAAGTCTCGATTACCGATTACCCACTTTTCGATTTTCAGCCCTACGAAACACAGCTCGCCAGCAAAATGGTCGATGTCGTCAAGTACGAGAAATTAGATATCCTCCATGTGCATTATGCCATTCCGCACGCATCGGCTGCTTTTATGGCCCAGCAAATCCTCAAAGCAGAAGGGATTTACATTCCTTTTGTCACCACTTTACACGGTACCGACATCACATTGGTCGGAAAAGACCCTTCCTTTGAGCCCGTCATTACTTTTTGCATCAATCATTCAGATGCCGTAACCACTGTTTCTGAAAGCCTCAAGCAAGATACCTTAGCGCACTTCAAAGTGAGCACCGATATTCAAGTCATTCCGAATTTTGTACCGCCGAGCCCTCCGCATGGTGCCGAACGCGCTTACATCAGAAGTAAATACGCCCAAGACGAGCAAGCTATCTTGTGTCATATTTCCAATTTCAGACCCGTCAAGCGCACCGAAGACGTCATTCGCATCTTTGCTCAAGTGCGCGCGCAAAAAGATTGTAAGCTCATTTTAGTAGGAGACGGCCCAGATCGTTATGCCTGTGAGCGCTTGTGCCGAGAACTACATTTGTGTCAGGACGTCATCTTTTTAGGCAAGGTCCGCGACACCGTTCACGTTTTAGAAATTGTCGATGTCTTTTTATTGCCCTCCGAAACAGAGAGTTTTGGTTTGGCAGCACTTGAAGCCATGGCGGTAGGTGTACCAGTTGTTTCTTCCAATACGGGAGGCATACCGGAGGTGAATATCCATGGTGTTTCAGGCTATCTTGCCGATGTCGGGCAAACCGATCAAATGGCAGCATATGTGCTAGATATTCTAGATCCGGCCAATTTACAGGCCATGAAAGTCGGCGCACTTCAGACCTCACAAAAATTCAATTTAGCCGAAATCTTGCCGCAATACGAAGAATTATACCGTAAATTAGTTCAAAAAAACGCATGAAAATCGGGGTTTTATTATCCGGAGCTGGCGTCTACGACGGTGCCGAAATCCATGAGGCAGTCCTGACGCTGCTCGAAATCGAAAGTTTAGGTTACGAGGCCGTATGCATTGGCGTAGATGCTCCTCAGCACCACGTGGTCAATCACCTCACTGGCCAAGAGCAAGCCCAAACGCGCAATATGCTCGAAGAAGCTGCTCGTATTGCACGCGGCCAGATCCGCGAAATCAGCACAGTTGTTCCGGCAGACCTCGATGCACTCGTGATTCCCGGTGGCTTTGGCAGCGCCAAAAATTTTTCGAGCTGGGCTTTTGAAGGGCCAAATGCTCAAATTCGCCCAGACGTCAAGTTGTTGCTCGTCAATATGTACAATGTGGGTAAACCCATTGTTGCGCTGTGCGTGAGCCCCGTTTTGCTCGCCTTAGCCTTCGAAGACATGGCCATTGGCCAACAACTTACCATTGGCAGCACAAACGCCCCCTCACCATACCATATTTCCGATTTTCAAGAAGGTCTGCAAACCAAAGGTGCTCAAACGCCAGACTGCACGATCCAAGAAATTTGCATCGATCTCCCCAACCGCATCATTACCGCCCCCTGCTACATGCTAGAGGCGAGTTTGCCTGCGCTTCAACAAAATATTCGCCAGGCTTTAGCGGCCCTCAAACAACTCCTTGAATCCTGAGCAAAACCATATAGACCGTTGGCTAGAAGCGCGCAAAAATCAGCGTGCTCAGCGCAATGAAAAGCACTTGCTTGCAGGTTTGGCCAATGGCTCGCGCGCCGCTCTAGGGCAAGCTATTACACTCATCGAAAGCAGCAAAGCCTCCGATCAACTCCTCGCCCAACAACTCTTGCGCGCCCTGCCTGCACCAAGTCAGGTTGCCAAGCGCATTGGCATTACAGGTGTACCGGGTGTTGGTAAAAGTACATTCATCGAAAACTTCGGCCTCCAATTGGTAGCGCAGGGGCATAAAGTGGCTGTTTTGGCCATAGACCCGTCCTCTTCGCGCACAGGCGGCAGCATCCTCGGCGACAAAACCCGCATGGAGCGCCTCTCCCAAGAACTCAACGTCTTCATTCGGCCGAGCGCCGCAGGCCGCACGCTTGGCGGTGTTGCCAAAAATACCCGCGAGGCGATTGCGCTCTGCGAGGCGGCTGGCTACAACATCATTCTTGTAGAAACGGTAGGCGTTGGGCAATCAGAAACGCTCGTGCACGGCATGGTCGATTTCTTTTTATTGTTGATGTTGGCCGGCGCCGGCGATGAGCTGCAAGGCATCAAGCGCGGCATCATGGAACTCGCCGACACCATCGTGATCAATAAGTCCGATGGCGCAAACGAGGCTGCAGCCAAAGCCGCACGCTCAGAATATGCAGGCGCACTCCATGTTTTTAGCCAAAGACCAGATCAATGGCAACCGCGCGTACTCTGCACCTCAGGCCTCACGGGCTTGGGTCTCACCGAACTTTGGTCGCAGATCGAGTCCTTTTTTGTGCACATGCAACACAATGGCGCCCTGCACCGCAAGCGCACTGAACAAGAGTTATTGTTATTTGAACAATTACACACAGATCTCTTGCAACAACAATTCCTTGCCGATCCAAGTCAAAAAGAAAAATTCACAGAGTTAAAGGCTTC
>JANQWC010000021.1:46772-80875 GCA_030730025.1 Crocinitomicaceae bacterium | reverse complement strand
TCCTATCGGGACACCTAATTCCTTGCTCAGCACTTTGATCATTTGGAGGCTCAGCCTTTTCGAATTAAAAAAATCCATGTTTAATCCGTAATTACCCTGAAAGTAAATAGTTAACTAGTTTTTAATTTTGAAAATTATCGTTGTATATTTTTTAATGTTGTCTAAATAGTTAACTTTGATGCGGGAAAGGCAAATTATATTTTTTAAACATTATTTTCTCGATTTTTACAAGACAATTCCAGAAGTTGTTCAATTTAAAATCGAATGGACTCTCCAATTAATCAGCGAATTAGACAGGATTCCAAAACAATATTTTAAACACGTTGAATCAACCAAAGGGTTATATGAAATTAGGGTTGAGGTTGAAGGAAATATTTACAGGATTTTCAGCTTTTTTGATGCAGGAAATATCATTGTCATAGGAAATGCCTATCAAAAAAAGAACAATAAACTAAGTAGAAAGGAGATCAACAAGGCTTTAAGCATAATGAAAGAATATCAACATGAAAAATAACAACATTACGACCTTTAATCAACTGCTCGATGAAAAATACGGCCCGCTTGGTTCGCCAAAGAGAACCGAATGGCAACAACAATTCGAGGCCTTCAAAATTGGCGTATTGATTGAGGAAGCGAGAAAGAAACAAGGCCTGACGCAAGAGGAATTAGCACTGAAATGTGGCACGAATAAATCTTATATTTCGCGTATTGAAAACAACGCATCTGATATTCGCCTATCTACCCTAATGCGGATTATTCAAGTTGGTCTTGGTGGTCAATTGAAACTCACCCTCGAAATCTAACCCGCCAAAATGGCAGCTTAAACCCACTGGCATAAATCTTGACTGATGGGCCGCATGAAAACGGCACTTTACCCTCATCGGCAACTGCGGCAAGCGGCACTTCCGGCGCTATTAGTGGTGGTCATTATGTGGTTGAGTTATTGGGCCGATTTTCTTTTTGTGACCGATTTTCAGCGCTACGGCCTGCAGGCGCTCGATGCCCAGGGTTTGCGAGGAATTGTCCTGATGCCTTGGATACACGCACACAGCGATGTCAAGCATATTCTCAATAACAGCCTACCGACATTTCTTTTATTGACTTTGCTTTTCGATGCGTATAAAGTCATTGCCTGGCGCGTATTTTTAGCGTCTTGGTTGTTTACGGGCGTGTTGTTGTGGCTGATTGGCGGCAGCAATGGAGCAATTCATATTGGAATGAGCGGTGTCATTTATGCGCTCACGGGGTTTTTATTCACCTCTGGGGTTTTGCGCAAGTATTTGCCATTGCAGGCGCTCTCGTTGTTTATTGTGTTTTTGTATGGCTCCATGATTTGGGGCGTTTTCCCGACCCAACCACGGGTATCTTGGCAAGGGCATTTGTCTGGGCTCATTGTCGGTGTTGTTTTGGCGTTCATTTATCGCAAACGAGGACCGCAGCGCCCCAAATATCAGTACGAAATCGAGAAAGAACTCGGTATTGAACCTCCCGACTTTGAAGGCGATTTACGCCGTGCTATAGAAGCTGAAGAAGCCCTTGCACGTGCAGCACAAGCAGCAGCATTGGAAGCAGAGTCACTTGAAAACGCGCAAAATGCCGAACAAGCACCCCCAATTGTTGTTTACGATTACAAAAAGAACGACTAATTTTAAGGCGTGGAAGAAATCAGAAATAAAGTCAAGGAAAGCGGTTTGGTTCAGCTAGACCTCGCGTCTTATAAACCAAAGCAACCTTTGGTCGGCATTGACCTCTCCACGCAGCTCTGGCAAGGGCTCGTGCTCAAAGAAAAAGATTTTCGCGAGTGGATCAAAACCCACAACTGGGCGCAGTATACCGGCCACGCAGTCTATATTTATTGCAGCACCGACGCCATTATTCCGACTTGGGCGTTTATGTTGGTGACGTCTGCGCTTCAAAGGGAGCAGATTTACAGTCAAGTTGGCACCGAATTAGAACTAGCCAAGGCGCTCATTCAAGAAGAAATTTGCTCGATAAACGTAGAAGAACTCGTCGATCAGCGGGTCATCATCAAAGGATGCGCTGATATTTTAGATCCTGCTTTTGCGATGTCTTATCTAGTGCGATTGCTACAACCTCATGTCAAAAGCATTATGTACGGTGAGCCGTGCAGTACGGTGCCAATATATAAGAAATGATCAAATCATGGCTACACGCGGCGCGCCTCAGAACGCTACCGCTTTCAATTTCAGGAATTATTGTGGGCACTGGGCTTGCGGCGCTTTTGGGAGCTTTTGATGGGCTCATTTTTAGTTTGGCGCTCTTGACTACGATTGGTTTTCAGGTGCTTTCGAACTTTGCCAACGACCTCGGCGATAGCCAAAAAGGGACAGACAACGCACAGCGCGTGGGGCCAGCTCGGGCCATTCAGAGTGGTCAGTTGAGTGCGGCGCAAATGAAAATTGGTATGTGGGTTGTGGGTTTGCTTTCCTTGCTGAGCGCCCTATTGTTGATCAAGGTGAGCATCCCGAATTTATCGACTTCTGCTATTTATACGTACGTAATGCTCGCTGGTCTTTGTATTGCGGCAGCCATCACCTATACCGTTGGTAAAAACGCTTACGGTTATCGGGGTTTGGGTGACATCATGGTGTTTATCTTCTTTGGTTTGGTGAGTGTCATTGGTGTTTTTGGGCTGTATGGCGAAAATTTTGAATGGTTGGTTTTGTTTCCGGCCATTAGTATCGGGACCTGGAGCACGGCTGTACTGAATCTCAATAACTTGCGGGATGTGCAGAATGATGCGCAGATGCAAAAACGCACGATGGTCGTGAAGCTGGGTTTTGACAAGGGGAAAATTTACCATGTTTTCTTGGTGGCAACAGGCTTGGCTACTTGGTTCTTTACGATTTATTTGTTGGCCGTCAGCGCCTATAACTACTATTTATTTTTGGCCCTTTTGCCTTCTTTTGGCTTGGTGTTACACCTCAAAAAAGTACTCGAAACACGCGTGCCTGCAGCGCTCGATCCGGAACTAAAAAAAGTCGCGTTATTGACTTTCTTTTCGGCATTGCTTTTTGCAATTTTACTTAACTTTGCTCCGCATTAAATCAACACACATGAACATCCTTGTTTGTATTTCCAAAGCGCCAGATACCACTTCTAAAATTGCTTTTACCAACGGTAACACGCAGTTCGACGAAAATGGCGTTCAATATATTGTCAACCCCTACGACGAATGGTACGCCTTAGTGCGCGCCCTCGAGCTCAAAGAAGCACAAGGTGGAAACGTGACCATCATTACCGTGGGCACTACCGCCGATGACGCAGTGATCCGCAAAGCTTTGGCAATTGGTGCCGACGACGCAGTTCGTATAGACGCTCCTGCTTCCGACGCCTATTTTGTGGCCATGCAAATTGCCGAGTACGCAAAAGGCAAGGGTTTTGACCTTATCTTAACGGGTAAAGAAACCATCGACTACAACGGCTCACAAGTTGCCGGTATGTTGGCCGAAGCACTTGAGCTTCCTTATATTGCAATCGCGACCAAACTCGACGTAGCGGGCAGCACCATCAGCTGCGAGCGCGAAATTGTAGGCGGAATGCAAGAAGTAGAAGTACAGGCTCCGGCGGTCATTAGCTGTGCAAAAGGAATGGCTGAGCAGCGCATTCCCAACATGCGTGGCATCATGGCAGCACGCACCAAACCACTCAATGTGGTTGCACCGGCAGCCCTCGACGCCCTCACCACCTACAGCACTTACAGCATGCCAGCTGCCAAGTCATCTGTTCAACTCATCGATCCAAACAACCTCGACGAACTCGTTGCACTTTTGCACAACGAAGCTAAAGTCATCTAAGCGCTATACCCATGAACCTCGTATACATCAATTCAGCAAATGGTTTGTCCAAAGCAGCTTTGGAGACCGTCACTTATGCTAAAAAATTAGGCGCAGACGTCGCCGTTGTCACGAACGCAAACGCAGCAGCCGAGCAATTGGCTACACTTGGTGCTTATGGTGCCAGTGTCGTATTGCAAGATGCCAACATCGACGGTCAAGATCCTAGTCAACTTGTGAAACTCGTTGCGGCTGCCGCTGCCAAAGTTGGCGCCAGCAACATCATCTTTTCTCACGACCTCATCGGAAAAGCAGTTGCGCCACGTTTATCTGTGCGCCTGAAAGCTGGCCTCGTTGCAGGTGCAGTTGCCCTTCCTGAAGCCGATGGCAGCACTAAAGTCAATGTGTTTTCGGGGAAGGCATTTGGTTATGTCAAGGTGAATACCGCAGTTCGCATTATTTCTTTGTTGCCCAACAGTATTCAGCCAGAGCAAACTGGTGGCAACTGCAGCACAGAGGCCTTTGACAGCCAAGCAGGCAGCAGTGCCATTAGCGTCAAAGCGACCAAAAAACCTGAAGGAGCTATTCCGTTGCCAGAAGCCGAACTCGTGGTTTCTGCCGGCCGTGGGCTCAAAGGCCCTGAGAACTGGGGCATGGTCGAAGACCTTGCCGCGGCCCTTGGCGCAGCCACCGCTTGTTCGCGGCCAGTGGCCGACATCGGATGGCGTCCGCACCACGAGCACGTAGGGCAAACTGGGGTGGCCATCCGTCCTAATCTATACATTGCCGCAGGTATTTCTGGTGCCATTCAGCACCTCGCGGGTGTCAATGGATCAAAAGTCATTGTCGTGATCAACACAGACGCCGAAGCGCCATTCTTCAAGGCTGCAGACTACGGAATCGTAGGCGATGCTTTTGAAGTTTTGCCACGCTTTACCGAAGCCGTCAAACGCTTCCGTGCGGCGCAACACTAACGCGCAACCTTCATTTTACTTTTACGTATAAGCCACCCGAATGCAAAAAATCATCCTAGACATCGCGGGTATCGCCTACAGCCAAACACAATCCGGCTCTTACGTACTAACGCTCGAGGAGCGCGACGGTTTGCGCAAACTCCCTATTGTGATCGGCGGCTTTGAAGCCCAAGCAATTGCCGTAGAGCTCGAAAACATGGTGCCCTCACGGCCCCTCACCCACGACCTCTTCCGTGCCTTTTGCCAAGCTTTCAATGTAGATATCATTGAAATCCTCATCTACAAATTCAAAGACGGCGTCTTTTTTGCCAAACTTATTTGCGAGCAAGATGGCGTCCCTACTGAGCTAGACTCCCGCACCTCAGATGCCATTGCCATTGGCGTGCGCTTCAAGGCGCCTATCTACACACTCAACAGCATCCTCGACGAAGTCAGCGGGATTTCGCCGAGCTCGCTTTCAGAACACTATGATTTTGACGACGAAAATGATATCTTTGGCCAAGACGAGAAAGCACCTAATGAGTGGGATATCTACGCAACTGAAGAGCTAGAGCACCAATTGTCAGAGGCACTCGACAACGAAGATTATGAACTAGCCTCTAAAATCCGAGATGAACTTAACCGACGCCATCAAAACTAGACTTACCCTCCTTAGTTTTTTTCAATTTTTTGTTTGGGGAGCCTGGCTCACTACCATCGGCACCTACTGCACAGAAGGAAAGGGCTGGAGTTTTCCGCAATTTGGGGCCGTCTTCTCTACGCTTGCGCTCTCGTCTATCCTAATGCCGTCTATTATCGGTATCATTGCCGATAAATGGCTGCGCGCCGAGCGCTTGTATGGTATCTTACACCTCACTTACGGGGTATTTATGCTCCTCATTCCACAAATTGACTATTTGCAAGAGGCTTTTCCCGCAATGCGCAATTTTGCCGATTACGAACTACTTTACTGGCTTATTTTTGGCGGCATGCTCGCCTATATGCCCTCTATTTCGCTTTCCAATTCGGTTTCTTACCGCATCCTCAAAATGAACAACTTGGAGGTTCAAAAAGACTTTCCCAAAATTCGCGTCTGGGGCACCATCGGTTTTATTGCCGCCATGTGGCTCACCAACCTCAGCGGAAGCAAAGCTTCGGCCAATCAATTTTATATTGCGGGAGTTGGTGCCATCTTACTCGGGCTTTATGCTTTTACCCTACCTGCTTGTCATCCACAAGGAAAAACGAATGAAAAAAAAACCTTAGCACAACAATTTGGACTAGACGCCTTTAAGCTTTTTGCGCAATACCGCATGGCTTTGTTTTTCATCTTTTCTATTTTACTTGGCGCCGCCCTTCAACTTTCTAATATGTACGGCGATGCTTATTTGAGTAGTTTTCCGAAAGGCACGCTCGTCGAGAAGTACTCGACCATTATTTACTCCATTTCTCAGGTTTCAGAAACCATTTTTATCCTGACCATTCCTTTCTTTTTGAAGCGTTTTGGCATCAAAAACGTCATGCTTTTTGCCCTGCTGGCTTGGGTGCTGCGCTACGGTTTCTTTGCCTACGGAAGCACCGACTTTGGGGTGTTTCTGATTGTCATGAGTTGTATTGTGTACGGAATGGCCTTTGATTTCTTCTTGATTTCGGGCTCTATGTTTGTAGAAGCCAACACCGACAGCAGCATTCGCTCGAGTGCACAAGGCTTGTTTATCATGATGACCAACGGCATTGGCGCTTATATCGGCACCGTGGCCAGCAGTGCGCTCATTGGCGCCTACTATATTCTTCCCAACGGCCAAACCGACTGGCAAGGGGCGTGGTTGTTGTTTGCGGGTTATTCTTTGGTGGTGGCGATCTTATTTGTGCTTTTGTTCAAAGAAAAGCAAACTGCTGCGGCCTAAGCCCGGGTAAACTTATACCCAACTCCTCTAATCGAATGGAAATGACGTGGGTTTTTAGGGTCGCGCTCAAATAACTTGCGGAAATTCAGAATGTAATTGTCTATGGTTCTCGAGGTGGGGATTTGTTCTGAGCCCCAAAGGCGGTCTAAAATTTCGTTTCTAGAAATCACTTTTCCTTCTTTTTCGACAAAAAGTTCGAGCAGTTGCACCTCTCTTTTGCTAAAAGTATGGAGCAATGTACCGGCTGCGTCACGGAGTTCGAAGGAATTGAAATCGACTTGTTTGTCTCCGATGAGGTTTTGCGTTAAGGGCTCTATCTGAACAGACCCATTGATCAAAATCTGAATCTTGAGCAATAATTCTTCTAGATCGAAAGGCTTCACGAGGTAGTCATTGGCGCCGAGTTTGAGCCCAGCAACGCGGTCTGCGGTGGTGCCTTTTGCCGACAAAAACAAAACAGGAACAGCCGAATGCTTGCGGATTTCTTTACACAAATCAAAACCCGAAACATACGGAAGCATCACGTCTAGAATGACCAAATCGAAATGAATAGGGCCCGAAAAAAGCTGTTGGGCTTGCGCGCCGTCTGCATAGGCGTCTACGGCGTATCCTTCCAATTCAAGATTCAAGGAAATGGTCTCGCGCAGGCTTTGCTCGTCTTCCACTAAACAGATTCGATACATGTGGTTTTTTTGATAGAAAAGTGTATTTTTGGTTGAAATTACTATAAACTCTTCAAACTATGAACAAAATTCTACGCTTTGGGCTCCTCATTTTGGGCCTTCAAGTTGGGGTTTGGGCACAACAATCTCTTGCTCATACCAGCAAATTGGAGCTCTCCAAAGAAGTACCTACCCTTGCCTTACAAACACCTGATTTAGGTGTACTCGCCGCAGAAGACATCCTGCGCGACAAACAAGGCGTGCTTTACCGCATCGGTGTTGCGCTTCCTGCACACCTCACCACTCAAAATTCCGGTCTCTGGACCACCAACGCAGACGGCAGCCGCACTTGGCAAATGGTCGTTAGCGCTCCGGGCGCCGAAGCCTTGAGCTACCTTTTCGAAAAGTTTGTTTTGCATGGAGGCAGTACCTTGCGCATTCAAAACCTTGGCGGCCAAGACGTACACCCTATTATGACTAGCGCAGATGTCGAAGCGCATCAAATGCAAAATGCAGCACTTTGTGGCGGCTCAAAGCACGTGCTCACCCTCACCGAGCCTGCTTACACCACACCATCCGAGATTTACATCGACCGCGTCATGTACAACTACCGTTCTACGGGTTATGAAGCGACGGAAAAAATCAATGAGTCAGACCCATGTGAAGTGAATATCAACTGTTCACCTGTTGGCGATGCTTGGCAAGATGAGAAGCGCGGCGTTGCACGCATTTATGTAGTGGAAGGCAACCAAGCTGGTTGGTGCTCTGGTTCTTTGATCAACAACACTGCCCAAGATTGCAAGCCTTACTTCCTCACGGCGCTGCACTGCGGCGTAAGTGCCACAACAGCCAACATGAACCAATGGAAATTCTATTTCCGCTATGAAGCTGCGGCCTGTACCAATCCTACCTCTGCGGGTACACTCGCGAACTATTTTGTAACAGGTTGTTTGCGCATTGCCGATTCAGCTGATGGCGGAGGCAACTCCGGTTCTGACTTCTTATTAGTGAAGCTTGGCAACGCCAACAACGAAAACACCGTGATCACCAACTTGAAGTCAGCAAACTTTAACGCCTATTGGAACGGTTGGAATGCAAACACCAGCCCAACTACAGGTGGCGTGAGTATCCACCACCCAGCTGGTGACATCAAAAAAATCTCCACTTTCTCTGGCAATACCGTTTCTACACAATGGGGCTCAGCAACCGGCTCGCACTGGCGCGTAGTCTGGACGGCCAATGCAAACGGCCACGGCGTAACAGAAGGTGGCTCATCGGGCTCTCCCCTCTTTGACAACACCGGTAAGATCATCGGCACACTCACTGGAGGTTCATCTTATTGTACCGCGCTTTCTGCGCCAGACCAATACGGTAAAATGGCTTTCCACTGGACCAACAACGGCACCCCAGCCATTGAGCAACTCAAGCCGTGGCTAGATCCTGCGAACTTGAACGTTTTGGTATTCGGCGGTTCTGCCGACCCGTGTACCCCAACCACACCAGTTGCGCCAGTTGCTAATTTTGTAGCAAGTGCAACAAGTGTGTCGCCTGGCACAACCGTGAGCTTTACCGATTTATCTACAGGTATTCCAACTTCATGGGCTTGGACTGTGAGCCCAGCAACCGGTTGGAGCTTTGCAGGTGGCAGCAGTGCTAGCACACAAAACCCGCAAATCACCTTCAATAATGTAGGGCAATATACCGTAAGTCTTACGGCAACAAATGCGCAAGGATCAGACGTCGAAACCAAAAACAACTATATTGTGGTGGCGCAAGTAACGGGCCCATGTACAGCTAGTGCTGTTTGCGACGAATACATCAACACCGTGAGCTTCAATACCATCAACAACACATCTGCTTGCGGCAACAACGGCTACACCGACTTTACAGCTACAAGTACATCTTTGGCGCAGGGCAATACTTACCCACTCACTATTACACCAGCTATCGTCAATAACACACAAGCAGCTGCCTACACCAACGACGAAATTGCTGCTTGGATCGACTTCAACAACGATTTTGATTTCAATGACGCCGGCGAACAAGTTGCTTATGTTTTGGTTGGTGCCGGATGGGTCAATACCTTTAATGTTTCTATTCCTCTAACCTCCAGCACAGGTTCTGTGCGCATGCGCGTGCGCATATCGTATCAGCCAGATGGCGCCATTACCCCATGTGGGCCAGCGAGCTACGGCGAAACAGAAGACTACACCATCAATATCACCTCTGGTGCGGGCATCAACGACAACCCTCTTGCGGGTGTTCAGATCTATCCGAACCCAGCAAATGAGGTCTTGTTTGTCGATTTGAAGGATCTTGAAGAGGTGAGCAGCATCGCTATTTTAGACATGAACGGCAAGCAAATTCAGAGCCTTCAAAAAATTGAAAATGGTATAAATTCCTTCCAAATTGCCGAGCTCAAAGCAGGGATGTACCAAGTGCGCATGACGCAAAATGGCTACCAATATACCCAGCGCATCATCAAGCTCTAAGCAACTAGACTTCGTCTTGAAAATACAAAGCGGCCCGCTCTAAGTGGGTCGCTTTTTTTTCGGGCAACATCCGGTTCCAATTAGCCACCATCTGAACCGTGCGGATGTTTTTGCGCAAGCGCTCTTGGTGCTTGTCTACAAAATGCCAAAAGAGGGCGTCAAAAAGTGCCGCAGCAGCTGCATCGGTTTTGAATCCTTGCTTTTTGAGGTAATTCGAGCCCGAGAAATACGGCTTGGTGGTCATGAGGCCGCCGTCGGCATATTGGCTCATGCCGTAGACGTTTGGCACCATCACCCAGTCGTAAGCATCGATGAAGTAGGTCATGAAAAAACGATAGACCTCATCTGGATGCGTCTCTGCCAAAAAGAAAAAATTACCCAACAACATGAGCCGCTCGATATGATGCGCGTAGGCATGTTTTGTCAGTTTTTCACTTACGTTTTCAAATATGGGCAAGCCAGAAAGCTGCTTCCAGTCTAAAGAGCGTTGGTGTTGCATGGCATTTTTAGTGCGCTGAACAACGCCTACCTTTTCATATACAGCTCGGATAAACTCGCGCCAGCCAATGACCTGCCGAATGAAGCCTTCTGTACTTTCTATCTCCACTTTGCCGTCATGAAAAGCCGCCAATACCCGCTCCACCACCTCGCCCGGAAGCAAAAGGCCGATGTTGAGCGCCGCTGATAAATTGGAATGAAAAACAAAAGTGGAGTCGGTACTAAATGCATCTTGATACGGGCCAAAAAGTGCGAGGTTGGTCTCGATAAAGAAAGTGAGCGCGGCCTTGGCCTCTTGGTGCGTGACCGGATACGCAGACAAATCGGGATCACCCGGATGCGCTGGGTAGTTTGAGGACACAAAACTTTGGGCCGCTAGCGCCCACTCACTTTGATAAACAGGAAAATTGGGCATCGAAAGACCTTTGGGCAAGGCCTTTCGGTTGTCTGTATCGAAACTCCAGCGGCCGCCGGTGGGTTGCCCGTTGGCGTCGAGGAGGATGTTCAAGCGCTCGCGTTGCTTCTTGTAGAAATCGGCCATGAAGAAGCGTTGTTCGCGTTGGCCAAAAAGCGTTTGGTTGTCTGAAGGCGTGTTGATGAATGACGGATTATTCAGCCATTGAAGCGATAGGCCTTGTTGGGTGGCATACCGGCGGATTCTTTTCTCCAATAAAAAATCGGTGGGGTCTACCACGATGAGTTGGTTCGTGACTTGACTTAAATTTTGAAAGATGCCCGCTAATTTGGCCTCTTTTGCTTCAAAATAGCGCACCGTCTTGCCGTTACTCCGCAAATATTCTGCGTAGTAACTCATGGAGGCGCGGTGCAGGGCCAGTTTTTTCTGGTGGAAAGGCAGCTGCGTAAAGAAGAGTTCGTCTTCGATGAGCCAAAATTCATGGGCGTGCGCAAACGCAGGATGCTGCTCGAAAAGCTGCTGCGGAAAAACCAAACAAATGGGAGTTGACATACTCACCTAACACCCCAAAAACAACTTTGTTTGAAGCAGGTTTCGACCACGTATTTTGAGTTCACAATTTCTTTACATAGCCAACAAAGTCTATGTAATTTTGTCTTGTATTTAAACGCAATCATGGATAAAGTTTCTTATGTTGGCAATGCGGACGTCAGCGCCATTGAACACCTCTACCAGCAATACCGCCAAGACCCTACAAGTGTAGACAACGGTTGGGCCAAATTCTTCGAAGGATTTGAATTTGCACAAACCAGTTTTGACAAGAGCGGCACGATTCCAGAAAATTTCGTGAAGGAATTCAAGGTAATCAACCTCATCAATGGCTACCGCACGCGCGGACACCTCTTTACGCACACCAACCCTGTGCGCGAACGCCGCAAGCACACCCCTACGCTCGATATCGCTCATTTTGGCCTCACAGAAGCCGACCTCAACGAGGTTTTTCAGGCGGGTGAGCAAATTGGCATCGGTGCGGCGAAGCTTTCTGATATCATTGCACACCTCGAGCTCACGTATTGCCAGTCTATTGGTATTGAATACATGTACATGCGCGACCCAGAGCGCATCGATTGGTTTCGCAACAAAATAGAACTCAGCAATCGACCAGTTTTTGACCCCGAGCGCAAAAAGAAAATCTACGAGAAACTCAATCAAGCCACGGGCTTTGAGGCTTTTTTAGGCAAAAAATTTGTGGGGCAAAAACGCTTTTCAATCGAGGGCGGCGAAGGGCTGATCCCAGCTCTTGACACCCTTGTGCGCAAAGGAGCAGATTTGGGCGTTGAATACTTTGTGATGGGCATGGCACACCGCGGCCGCCTCAACACGCTCGCCAACATCTTTGAGAAGCGTCCGCGCGACATCTTCCGCGAATTTGAAGGCAAAGAATTCGATTTCGAAACTACTTTTGATGGCGACGTCAAGTATCACCAAGGTTTTACCTCGCACATCTCTTTAGAAAATGGTCAGCAAATTGGCCTCACCCTCGCCCCTAACCCTTCGCATCTCGAAGCGGTGAATACGGTTGTAGAAGGTATTGCGAGAGCCAAAATAGACCACGTCTACCACACCGAAGACAAAGTTTGCCCCGTTTTGATCCATGGCGACGCTGCAGTAGCGGGCCAAGGTATCGTTTATGAAACCATCCAGATGGCTGGCCTAGACGGCTACAGAACAGGTGGCACCATTCATATTGTGGTGAACAACCAAGTGGGCTTTACCACAAACTACCTCGACGGCCGTACTTCTACCTATTGTACAGATGTGGCCAAAACGACCCTTTGCCCCGTCTTTCACGTGAATGGCGACGACATCGAGGCGGTAGTGACCACCATCGAAATTGCCATGGAATACCGCCAGGCTTTTCACCGCGACATCTTTATCGATTTATTGTGCTACCGCAAATACGGACACAACGAAGGCGACGAACCTAAATTCACGCAGCCTAAGTTGTACAACATCATCGCCAAGCACCCGAACCCAAGAGAAATCTACTTGGAGCAACTCCAGCGCGAGGCCTTAATGAATGCCGACGAAGCCAAGCAAATTGAGCAGCTTTACCAGCATTTTTTGGAAGCTGAATACGAAGCCTCCAGAAGCCGAGACAAAGCATTGGTCTATGACTTTTTGAGCCTCACCTGGAAAGACTACCGTCACGGTACAGCCAAAGATTTTGAGCAATCGCCAAAAACAGGCATCGCCAAAAAAGAATTATTGACCCTCGGACGCAAGTTAGCTACGCTACCAGAAGGCAAGAAATACTTCAGAAAAATTGCCAAGATTTTCGAAGACCGCCTCACAGCAATCGAAAACGACAAACTCGATTGGGGCTCAGCAGAAATGTTGGCTTATGCAACGCTTTTGGCAGAAGGACACGCCGTGCGCATTTCCGGACAAGACGTCGAGCGCGGTACGTTCTCGCACCGTCATGCGGTGGTCAAGACCGAAGATACCGAAGAAGAAATTCTGACCCTCAATGCCCTTCAAGAAAAACAGGGCACATTTAGCATCTACAACTCTTTGTTATCGGAATACGGCGTGCTAGGTTTTGAGTACGGTTATTCACTGGCTAATCCGTCTGGGCTCACCATTTGGGAAGCGCAATTCGGCGATTTCTTTAATGGCGCGCAAATCATGATCGATCAGTTCATCTCGGCCGGCGAAGACAAATGGGCCACCCAAAGTGGTTTGGTGCTGCTCTTGCCACACGGCTACGAAGGCCAAGGCGCCGAGCACTCCAGCGGCCGCATGGAGCGTTTCTTGCAGCAATGCGCAGACCTCAACATGCAAATTGTCAATACCTCAACCCCAGCAAATCATTTCCATTTATTGCGCCGCCAAATCAAGCGCGACTTCCGCAAACCACTCGTGGTATTCTCGCCAAAAATGTTGTTGCGCTACCCAGACGCCACTTCAAGTTTGGATGAAATGGCCAAGGGCGCCTTCCAAGAAGTACTCGACGACACCACAGCAGATGTTAAAAACGTGGACACGGTAGTGCTCTGTAGCGGTAAGTTTTACTACGAAATGAAGGTAAAGGCGGCCGAACTCGGCGTCAGCAACATGGCTTTTGTGCGCGTAGAGCAACTCTACCCGCTTCCGACAGCACAAATTGATGCAATTGTAGCCAAATACAAAGCCAAAAACATCCTTTGGGCCCAAGAAGAGCCTGCCAATATGGGTGCCTGGACACACATGGCCATGAATTTGCGCCACATCCCACTCGTTGGCATTTGCAGACCAGCAAGCGCCGCCAGTGCAGAAGGATCTAAAAAATTAAACGAAATTCGCCTCAAACAATTGTTCAACGACCTCTTTGCTTACGCGAAGAAAGCCTAAAATAGAAACGTATGTCACTATTAGAAATGAAAGTCCCGAGTCCGGGAGAATCGATCTCAGAAGTAGAAATTGCCACATGGCTCGTAGCCGACGGCGATTATGTCGAAAAAGACCAAGCCATTGCTGAAGTAGATTCAGACAAAGCGACACTTGAGTTGCCCGCCGAAGAAAGCGGTATCATTACGCTCAAAGCAGCCGAAGGCGACGTCGTGAAAGTAGGTCAAGTTGTTTGCCTCATCGACACGAGTGCAGCGCGCCCTGCGGGCGCACCTGCAGCGGCGCCAGCCCAAAGTGCTGCGCCCCAACCTGAGGCGCCTGCGGCGCCAGCAGCCGCGCCTGCGGCAGCGGCCCCTAACCCAGATCCAGTGAAGCCAGCGAGTTATGCGAGCGGTTCGGCCTCTCCTGCAGCTGCTAAAATCATCAAAGAAAACAACATCAATACCGCAGCCATCAAAGCGAGCGGCAAAGATGGCCGCATCACCAAGCAAGATGTCATAGCAGCGATGTCTGCTGGCTTCTCTACCGAGGCCACGCAAGGCTGGGGTGGCACGCGTGAGCAAAGCCGCGAAAAAATGTCGATGCTGCGCCGCAAAATTGCAGAGCGTTTGGTTGCCGTGAAGAACGAAACGGCCATGCTCACTACTTTCAACGAAGTAGACATGAAGCCAATTATGGACATCCGCGCCAAATACAAAGACGCCTTTGCCAAGCACCACGAAGTGAATCTTGGCTTTATGTCGTTCTTTACCAAAGCCGTAACGGAAGCCCTTAAGTTGTATCCGGCAGTCAATGCGCAAATCGATGGCAACGAAATGATCTTCCACGATTACGCCGACATCGGCATTGCCGTTTCTTCGCCAAAAGGCCTCATGGTACCGGTAGTGCGCAACGCCGAACAAATGGGTCTTGCCGACATCGAACGCGAAATCAAGCGCTTGGCGATCAAAGCCCGCGATGGCAAAATGACGCCAGAAGATATGAGCGGCGGCACCTTCACGATCACCAACGGTGGTGTGTTTGGTTCCATGCTCTCTACACCGATCATCAATCCGCCGCAATCGGCCATTCTCGGCATGCACAACGTCGTGGAACGCCCTGTAGCGATCAATGGAAAAGTAGAAATCAGACCGATTATGTATGTGGCGCTTTCTTACGACCACCGCATCATCGATGGTAAAGAATCTGTAGGTTTCTTGGTGAAAGTCAAAGAAATGCTCGAAAATCCGGAGCGCATGCTCTTTGGCGCAAAAGACCCAATGCAGATCTTGCTAGGGCTTTAAATAAAGCCTCAAAATCTCTTGTAAAAAGCGTTCTTCGGAGCGCTTTTTTTGCTTCGGAGCTTTGGATTGCTTTTCGTATATTTGCTGTTCAAAAAATTGTAGCAATAATGTCAAAAATCAGGAAGCAAGACGCTCTAGATTACCATTCCTCGGGCCGACCAGGAAAAATAGAAGTAGTTCCTACAAAACCTTACGCCTCACAACGAGACCTCTCCTTGGCCTACTCTCCTGGTGTAGCCGAGCCCTGCTTGCGCATCGCCGAGAACAAAGCCGATGTTTATAAATACACCGCCAAACGCAACTTAGTTGCCGTTATATCGAACGGAACCGCCGTGCTTGGCTTGGGCGATATCGGGCCAGAAGCCTCTAAACCGGTGATGGAAGGCAAAGGCTTGCTTTTCAAAATTTTTGCCGACATCGACGTTTTTGACATCGAAGTAGACGCCAAAGACCCAGAGCTTTTCATCCAAACCGTCAAGGCCATTGCCCCAACTTTCGGCGGCATCAACCTCGAGGACATCAAAGCCCCAGAAGCCTTTGAAATCGAGCGCCGACTCAAAGAAGAGCTCGATATTCCGATCATGCACGACGACCAACACGGCACCGCTATCATCAGCGCCGCTGCACTGCTCAACGCGCTCGAACTCTCCAATAAGCAAATCGACAAAATCAAAATTGTGGTTTCTGGAGCAGGCGCCGCAGCTGTCTCTTGTATCAAGCTCTACCACCGCTTGGGCGTCAAGCCCGAAAACGTCTTTATGTACGACTCCAAAGGCCTCATTCACGCGGGCCGCACGGACCTCGACGAAATGAAAAAAACCTTTGCAGCGCACCCTAAAGACGTCGATTTTGAAGCGGCTTTCAAAGGCTCAGACGTCTTCTTAGGACTTTCCAAAGCGGGGCTTGTCAGCAAAGACATGATCGCCTCCATGGCCAAAGACCCCATTGTATTTGCCCTAGCCAACCCCGAGCCCGAAATTTCTTACAAAGAAGCTACATCGGTGCGCAAAGACATCATTATGGCAACCGGGCGTTCAGACCATCCTAATCAGGTCAACAACGTACTCGGCTTCCCGTACATTTTCCGCGGTGCACTCGACGTGCGCGCCACCACCATCAACGAAGAAATGAAGTTGGCTGCGGTCAAGGCCATTGCCTCACTTGCCAAAGAAACCATCCCAGAAGAAGTTATTGAAGCCTATGGCGGCAAAAACATCTCTTTTGGCCGCGAACAAATCATTCCAAAGCCACTAGACCCACGCCTCATTTATTATGTAGCGCCAGCCGTTGCGCGCGCCGCAATGGAGTCTGGTGTGGCCCAAGAACCTATTGAAGATTGGGAAGAATACGAAATCCAACTCAAAAGTCGCCTTGGCCTAGACAACAAACTGCACCGCAACATCACCTCCAAAGCGCAAGGGTCACCAAAAACCGTTGTGTTCCCAGAGGGCGACAACATCAAAATCCTCAAAGCGGCCCAACAAGCCTACGACGAAGGAGTGGCCTTCCCGATTTTGCTCGGTAGAAAGCAGCGCATCCTCGACCTCATGAACGAATACAGCATCGAAATTCCGGATGTCCAGATCATCGATTGCAAGTCCGACGAAGAAGAAGCGCGCCGCATTCAATACGGCACCGAATTCTTCGAAAAGCTCAAGCGCAAAGGCATTACCGAATACGAAGCGATTTCATTAATGCGCGAACGCAATTACTTTGGCGCCATGATGCTCAACATGGGCGAAGCCGATGCCATGGTAACCGGCCTCACGCGCAGTTACCGCTCTGTTTTGCGCCCAGCGATCAGCACCATCGGTTTGCAAAAGGATATCAAGACTATTGCCGGGATGTACATCCTGAACACCAAAAAAGGCCCGCTTTTCTTGGCTGATACGACTGTCAACCTCAACCCAACAGCTGAGCAGATTGCCGAAATCACGGTCAATGTAGCCAAGTTCATTCGCCGCTTGAAAGTGCAGCCGCGCATTGCCTTATTGAGCTACTCCAACTTTGGCTCCTCTCCTGGCGACGACCCTGAAAAAATGGCCAAAGCCGTGAGCATCTTGCACGAAACACAACCCAACCTCGTTGTCGACGGCGAAATGCAAGCCAATTTTGCGCTCAACCCGGAGCTCATGAACGAGAAATTCCCTTTCTCTTTCTTGGCCAATAAAGAAGTCAATACGCTCATTTTCCCGAACCTTTCTGCGGGCAATATCGCCTACAAACTCTTGCAACAAACCAACGAACTCGACGCCATTGGCCCGATCTTATTAGGGATGCGCAAGTCTTTGCACGTCTTGCAACTCGGCGCAAGCGTTCGCGAAATCCTCAGCATGATTAAAATTGCCGTCATCGACGCACAAAGCCAAGACAAATGATTTCAAGACTCAATGGCCGCCTAATTGAAAAGCACCCCACGAACCTGCTCATCGAGTGTGCGGGCGTTGGGTATGATGTCAAAATCTCACTCAATACCTTTTCTGCACTCCCCGATGCGGAGGCCATTGTTTTGCATACCAAACTGATTGTCAGAGAGGACGCGCACATTCTCTATGGTTTTGCGACCAAAGAAGAGCGCGAAATGTTTGGGCACCTCATCAGTGTTTCGGGCATCGGGCCCAACACCGCCCTGATCATGCTCTCCTCCATGACCCCAGACGACATCGCCCACGCCATTCTTTCCGAAGACGTCGTGAGCATTCAAAAAATCAAAGGCATCGGGACCAAAACTGCCCAGCGCGTCATCATTGACCTCAAAAGCAAGGTCTCTAAAATGGAACTCGGCACCGAGAATATTTTCTCTTCGAACAATAGAAATCGATTTGATGCGTTAATTGCATTGGTCTCGCTCGGTTTTGACAAAAAATCAGCCGAAAAAGTATTGGATAAAATCGATACCGGAACCCAAACCGTAGAACAACTGATCAAAGAAGCGCTAAGACTACTATAACCGTGCAACACAACTACTGGCAAAAATATCTTGCAATTGGCACCCTCATTTGGATGGTGTTTTTCAACTTTGGGGAAGTGGCTGCCCAAGAGCCAACGCTTCCGTTCCCCATCATCAATCCGCTCAATCCATTTCAGAACCTACCCCAGAGTTTTGACCTCGGCGACCCAACCAAACTCACTCAAACCATCGTCTACGACCCCGAATCTGGCACCTTTGTTTTCAAAGATGTCATGGGCAAAGACACCTACTTTCGGGCGCCACAAGCCATGACCCTCGAGGAATACCTGCAATACGAAGAAAAAAAGAGCTTTTCTTTAGACTGGAAAGAAATTGTAGCCGAAGAAAGCGCCGAAAACCGCACATTTGAACTACCTATTAAAATTGGATCCAAAGCCTTTGAAAGCTTTTTTGGCTCCGATCAAATCACAATTACCCCAGGTGGTAACCTCGAAATTTCTCTGGGCGCCAACCACTCGCGCGTAGACAACCCTATTCTACCCATGCGCCAGCGCAAAATCACGCGCTTTGACTTCAATCAGAACATCAACATGGACATCACGGGCCAAATCGGTACCATGATGAAAGTCAACATGAAATACAACACCCGCGCGAACTTTGATTTTGAAAACATCTCCAAACTAGAGCGCACGGGTAAAGAAGACGACATCTTGCAAAAAATTGCATTAGGTCAGGTGAGCTTAGAGTTGCCCACCACCCTCATTCCGAGCTCTCAAACGCTTTTTGGCTTCAAAACACAGCTTAAATTTGGTCGTTCTACAGTAGATTTCATCCTCGCGCAATCCAAAGGAAAACGAACAGAAATCAACGTAACGGGCAAGGCCCAAGTGCAGAAATTTGAAATCACCGCAGACAACTACGAGGCCAACCGCCACTATTTTCTCAACCTCTACCACCAACAACACTACGACACCGCCATGGCTACTTTGCCTGTGGTCAATTCTACTACTTACATTACCCGTATCGAGGTTTGGGTTACCAACCGCAGCAGCATTACCGAAAACACGCGCAATATCGTCGCTTTTTCTGACCTCGGCGAAGCCAAAGCGAGCAACTGCCAAGGAAATCCAGGGAATTATGCTACCCAAGAATTGCCAGACAACCAAGCCAATGGCCTTTACGATTGGGCAGCTGAACAACCCCTTGTCCGCGGTTTTTCCAATGCAGTACTCGCCCTCAGCGCGCAAGTCAACTCACCTGGGCCATTTAATCAGGCGGTCGATTACGAAAAAGTAGAAAACGCGCGCAAACTCAATGAGAACGAGTTTACCTACAACGCGCTACTCGGTTATGTTTCACTCAATACCGCCCTCAACAACGACGAAGTATTGGCCATTGCCTACGAATACACCTACCGCGGAGAGACCTACCAAGTGGGGGAATTCTCCACAGACGGTACCAACGGGCAAGAAGCGCTTATCTTGAAACTCATCAAGCCAACCATCACCAATCCTAAAAACAAAATTTGGGACCTCATGATGAAAAACGTCTACTCGATTGGGGCTTACCAAGTAGACCAACTCGGCTTCAAGATTGACGTTTACTACAACAACCGCGAAACATCCGTCTTGCAACCTTTCTTGCCTTTCGACGGCATCGACAAAAAACAGATTGTGACGCTCCTCGACATGGACAAAATCAATCAAAACAACCAGCCTTTCTCGGATGGTGTTTTTGACTTTGCTCCTTTTAATGTGGTGGGCAATAAAATTGACAACGGCGGAACCATCAACCGCAAAAACGGCCGTATCTTCTTTACAACCGTTGAGCCATTTGGCAAAACACTCGCCGAAAAACTCACTGAAGCAGGGGTGCCAGCTTTGTACGTCAATCAGTTGTCTTATACAGAACTCTACGACTCCACTAAAACAGCTGCCCAACAGATTCCAAGTAAAAACCGCTTCGTGTTCAAAGGCGAGTTCCAGTCTTCTATTTCTTCTGAAATTCCGTTGAATGTCATGAACATTCCGCAAGGAGCAGTTGTGGTGACGGCAGGCGGCATGCGCTTGGTAGAAGGCGTAGATTACACCGTAGATTACGCATTTAGCCGCGTGAAAATCCTCAATACGGGTATCCTAGAATCCAACACCCCAATCAAAATCTCTATTGAGTCGAACTCCGTATTTGGTTTTCAGGCACGTTCCATGATTGGCGGCCGCTACCAATACCGCATCAATGAAAACTTCAAAGTGGGCGCCACTTGGTTGCGCATGATGGAGCGCCCGGTCACTCAAAAAGTGGACTTTGGTAGCGAACCTTTCAAAAACAACGTACTTGGTGCCGACTTCGCCTTCCGCACCAACTTACCAATGCTGACCAAATTGGTCGATTTATTACCTGTTATTTCTACCAACACCATGTCGACGCTATCGATGTCTGGAGAAGTAGCCACCTTGCGTCCGGGCCAACCGCGCGCCATCAACAAAGAAGGCACCTCTTACATCGACGACTTTGAAGCATCTCAGAGCGCCATTGACCTCAAAAGCATCGCCGCTTGGCGCTTGGCTTCTGTGCCGCAAGGGCAGCCCGACTTATTCCCCGAGGCCGCTAAAAAAGATTTGAGTGCAGGTTACAAGCGCGCCAACCTTTCTTGGTACACCATTGACCCTGTTTTCTACCAAAGCAATCAGCTCACGCCAGCGCACATCAAGCAAGATCCTTCTATGCTCTACGATAGCCGCATGCGCCTCATTCAAATGACGGACATCTTCCCGAATTTGCAGTTGCAATACGGTTCTATCTCGAATATCAACGTACTCGATTTAGCCTACTACCCTGCTGAGCGCGGGATGTATAATTTTGACACCACCGCAACCGTCGATTCACTTGGGCGCTTTACCAATCCAGAAGAAAGATGGGGCGGCATCATGCGCGGCCTCAACACCAACGACTTCGAGATGGCCAATATTGAATTCATCCAATTCTGGCTCTTAGATCCTTTCAACCAAGATGCCGAAAATGAGAACCCGAACGCCCCGATGTCTGGTGGCGACCTCTACTTCAACCTAGGCAACGTTTCCGAAGATATCCTTCCTGACTCCCGCAAGAGTTTTGAGCACGGTTTACCTGCCAACGCCGATCCTGTATTGCTAGACAACATCGACACCACACTTTGGTCTCGTATTTCTACCCAACAAGTTGTCGTGAATGCCTTTGCCAATGACCCTGCGTCGCGCATCATGCAGGACGTCGGTCTGGACGGCTGGGACAACACCGACGAAAGCCAAAACTACTCGGCATTTGTGAGCTGGGTACAAAACAACAACACCCTCAGTGCCGCTGCCAAAGCTCGCATGATCAACGATCCATCTACCGACGACTACAACTACTACCTCGACGACGTCTACGACAACGCAAAACTAAACATCCTCGAGCGCTACAAACGCTACAACGGCATGCAGGGCAACTCGCCCACTACCGAAATGTCAGATACGGCCAATACGTTAGGCTACCCAACAATTGCCTCCAACTTCCCGGATATCGAAGACATCAACCAAGACAACAACCTTTCTGAGTCAGAAGCCTATTTCCAATACCGCGTGAGCTTGCGTCCAAATGACCTCCAAAATGTGGGCAGCAACTACATCACCAACAAACAAGTGTACCAAAACGGCACCAAAACAGAAACTTGGTACCAGTTCAAAGTGCCTATTCGCGAATTCGAAAAACGCATCAATGGCATTCAAGATTTCCGCTCCATTCGTTTCATGCGCATCTACATGAAAGGTTTTGACGAGCCTGTAGTCTTGCGTTTTGCCCGCCTCGAATTTGTGCGTGGCGAGTGGCGACGCTACTTCCAAGACCTCACCCAACCGGGATTGAGTGTCCAGACCGACCCCAACCTTACCTCCTTTAACATTGCCGCACTCAACATCGAAGAAAATGCGCAGCGACAGCCGATCAACTACGTTGTGCCTCCAGGTATCGACAGAGAAATTGACCCTTCTCAGGTGTATCAGCGCCAAATGAACGAACAGTCATTGGTACTCGAGGTTTGCAATTTGCAAGATGGCGATGCGCGCGCTGCCTACCGCAATGTGCAGTTTGACGTGCGTACATACAAGAAACTCAAAATGTTTGTGCACGCCGAGTCTGTTGTCCAAAACCAACTCAAAGACAACGAGCTCACCATGTTTGTGCGCTTAGGCACAGACTTCGTAGACAACTACTACGAATATGAACTGCCAATGAAGGTTACCGACTGGAACGCGACCAATCCCGATTTCATTTGGCCAGCTGCCAACAACGTCGAAATCGAATTTGACCGTTTACTGGCGCTTAAAATGGAACGCAACACCAAACTCGAAGAAGGAGTGCCGGGCGTGTCTAGCATTGTCGAATACGAAAAAGTAGACCCCAACAATCCCAATAACCGCATTAAGGTAAAAGGAAGTCCGAACCTACAAGGTATCAAAACAATCATGATTGGCGTTCGAAATCCTTCTCAATCCGACCCAGACAACACCTGGGGGCCAGACAACGGCGACGCAGAGTGTGTGAACGTATGGGTCAACGAGATGCGCCTCACGGATTTCGTAAGTGACGGCGGCTCTGCAGCCGTTGGCCAGATGCAGTTGCAGCTGGCAGATTTCGCTACGGTCCAGGCGGCGGGCAATTATTCTGGCATCAACTGGGGTGCCGTAGACAGCCGCGTACAAGATCGCCAACGCAACCAACGCATGGGCGCCGACATCAGCACCACCATGCAACTTGGCCAGTTTTTTGGCAAGCAAGCGCGCGTTTCGCTTCCGTTCTATTACGGTTATTCAATTGGCCTAATTAACCCAGAATACGATCCATTTAACCCAGATATCAAGCTTTCCAACTACGACCTCGCTACCCGCAAAGAACGCATGCGCTTGGGTCAAGACTTCACGGAGCGCCGTTCTTACAACTTCACCAACGTGCGCAAAGAAGCCAAAGCGGGCACCAAACCGCAATTCTGGAGCCTCTCGAACTGGTCTGCTACCTATGCTTTTGCAGAAAACATCAAGCGCGACTTCAACATCAAATCCGACATGACGCGCACCTGGACTGGCGCCCTCAATTACAACTACACCTTTGCTGGAAAGCCTTGGGAGCCTTTCAAAAAATGGCAGCCGGCCCAGAAAAATCCGTGGCTCAAACCCATTAAGGATTTCAACCTGTATTACTTGCCAAAGAATATTGCCTTTACCAATGATTACTCGCGCATCTACAACGAAAGACAAGTGCGCAATATCATTGTGCCTGAATACGATTTTGACCCAATATACCTGAAGCGATTTGATTGGAACCGCAAATACCAAGTGGGTTACGACGTCACTAAAGCACTCAAGACCACCTTTACGGCCAACAACCGCTCGATATTTGAAGAAGGCAACAACGGCGTAGACCGCCGCACCAACCCAGAAGGTTACCAAGAATTCATGGATACGATCCGCTCGCAAATGAGCACCTTTGGCCGCACCATGGATTACACCCATAACTATTCCGTCAGCTACACCTTGCCGTTTGACAAACTACCCGTCACCAAATGGTTATCTTCTAACGTGAAATACGCAGGCACCTACAACTGGCAACGCGCCCCGTTAGGTCAGTCAGAATTTGGCAACACGATCCAAAATTCGCGCTCAATCAACATGACTGCCCAAGGAAATTTAGTCACGCTTTACAATCAAATACCGTATTTCAAGCGCGTGCTCTCCGATGGCAAAGGCGCCAAAACCAACTCCGCCAAAACTAGAGCAGGTGGTGCGCAACCTGGTAAAGGAGGCCCACCGAAAAAAGCCGAATTCAAGCCTAAAAAACCGCTTGAAGAAATGACGGAAAAAGAACGCAAAGAATACGACCGCCAACTCGCTAAATTCGAACGCAAGCAAATACGTGAAGAGGAACTCAAAGCCAAAGCTAGCGAGCCCATCAATCCGGTCCTTGGTACTTTAGCGCGCTTGCTCATGACTGTTCGCAATGTTTCGGGGACCTACACACTCTCTGACGGAACCATGTTGCCGGGTTACAGCCAAGAATCTAGCGTGTTGGGTATGAACGCCAGCACTTTTGGGCTCACACCATTTGTTTTTGGCAAGCAGGGCTATGATGTATTTGGCAGAGAAACTGGCTACCATGTCGGTGACTTCGCTAGAGACAACAACTGGTTGGTACAAAACGAGAACATCAACAAGCAGTTTATGGTCAACCACACGGCCAACCTCCAACTCAAAGCCACACTAGAGCCGTTCAAAGACCTCAACATCAACCTCAATGCTTCGCGCAATTACAGCACTCAAGCTGGCGAATTTTACCGTTGGAACCCTGGCTCATCTGCCTTTGAATCGCAAAGCCGTTTTGAAACGAGTACGCTCACCTACACTACGATCTCGTGGGGAACAGCCTTTGCCAAAATGGACAGCTCTTTCCGTTCGCCAATCTTCCAGCAAATGATTGCCAATAGCCAACAAATATCGCAACTCATCGGCAGTGGCAATGCCAACTCGAGTTCTTTGCCAAACGGTTACTACGACGGCTATTCTGCAACCCAACAAGAAGTCGTCATCGGTTCCTTCTTAACCGCTTATACCAATTCACCGATCGATAGCAAGACAATCAATCCGCGCAGCAATATGCCGTTGCCCAACTGGACCATCAATTATGCTGGCCTCAGTAAGTTTGCCTTCGCCAAAGACATCGTGAAATCCTTCAAGCTCAACCATGGCTACTCCTCTTCGGTATCGGTTAACGGCATGCAAACCAACCTCAACGCTACCCTAGACGCCAATGGTTCGCCAACCGCACTCGACCTCAACAACAACTTCATCTCGTCCATGCAAGTGCAAAACATCACCATCTCCGAGCGTTTTTCTCCACTCATCGGTATGCTCGCCACCTGGAACATCATGGGTAAAAACATCACCACCAACTTCCAGTACAAAAAAGACCGCCAAGCGACGCTTTCACTCAACAACAACCAGGTGACAGAAACACTCGGTCAAGAAATTGTTGTTGGTACGGTAGTGAACATCCCGAAGCTCAAGTTAGTGCGCAGTGTAGATGCCAGCGACCTACTGATCAATGTCAACTTCTCATTCCGAGACAACGCTACCGTCATCAGAAAAGTAGTTGAGAATACCAACATGGCCACCGCAGGGCAAACCACCGTGAGCTTCAAACTTGACGCCAACTACAAACTCAACGAATACCTCAGCGCTATTTTCTACTACGAGCAATTCATCAATACGCCAAAAGTATCCTTGAGCTACCCAACAGGCAACCTCAAAACAGGAATCACCTTGCGCTTTGACCTCAACGGACTCAAATAATGATCCGCACTGCTACAAGACAAGACGTTTCTGCCATCTTTGGTTTAATTGAAGAATTGGCCTCTTTTGAAAGGGCACCCGAACAGGTAGTCAATACACCAGCGCAATTAGAAATCGACCTTTTTGACGACCAAATTTGTTCGGCAATCGTCGCCACTAACGAAGCAAATAGCGTTGTGGGTTTTGCACTCTATTACATTTCCTACTCTACATGGAAAGGTCGCTGCCTGTATTTAGAAGATTTTTATGTCCAAGAAGCCGAACGCAAACAAGGTTATGGGCAGGCTTTATTTGATGAGGTGGTGCAGACCGCCAAGCAAATGGGCGTCAAGCGCATGGACTGGCAGGTGCTGGACTGGAATCATACCGCATTGAATTTCTACAGACGCAACCATGCCACACTAGACCCCGAATGGATCAATGGTCGTTTATTTTTTGATTAATAGTTCTCTTGTGATTGCAATATTCACAAAAAATGGGCTAATATTCAGTCAATCCGAGATGATGTTCATTTGACACGGAATGCTATTTATTTTCGCTGTAAGTTTATTTTGAAATAAGGAGAGAAACAGGTTACTTCTTGTGCATAGCAGTTGACAAGCTGCTTGGAGAGGCAGTTTCATTTTCTAGTTTGATAAGAGTTTAATAGTTTTTGTCAACGTCCGAAAGGAATGTGCTCAAGAAGTTCCTGTCCTTATTCTTTACTACGTACCACTCAGACAGTTTTGTCTACTACTAGGAAAAGGGCTGATTCGTCAGTCCTTTTTTTCGTTTATAGCATACAGCAAAGGCCTACTCGGCGCTGCATCATTGACAAAATGCGCAACTTGCAACTCTAAAATATATTGCCCGTCTTGCACCTCATTGGGTACAAAAACCAATTCGGTAATGGTGCGGTCGGCTACTGGAACCTCCGGAACCTTCCAAAAAGCATGGTGAAACGCCAATATACCTGCATCTTCTTCTCGATCTACCGAAGGGGTATCTACTAAAAAATGCTTGACGTCTAACTGATCCAATAAATCGACAACACCAACATCAAAATAAGTAGGATTCGTTCCAGAATAATTGGCGCTTTTTTTCTCTAAATGATTGGGCAGCGTTCGAATGATGATCGCTTCGGTAAAAGTATTGGACAATAAAGATTCAAGTTGGTCGGCAAAAACAACCTGATCGCCGTTGTCTAGTACCTTTGGCACCACACTCAGCAGGGTCGCTTTGAAAAAATAGTGCGCAAGCGCCTTGCTCACTGGATAAATATCTTCGCTGATATGACCATAAGATTCTGTGTGCGTGCCATGCCCGTGTGGGTTAAAAAAGACATCTCTAAAATTGACGGCGCCGCCCTCCGCTATGCTTCCTATAAAACCATTTGCGCGCACGGGTTCCATGCGCGGTGCGTCTACATACCAAGCTCTGGGGTTGTCTGGAGTGGCACTTAGCGCCAAGGAAAGGTCAATTGGTGCGTTGGTGTCAATAAAATGCTGTGGGTCGAGGTAAAAAATCATGGAGTAAAAATAGCGCTTTTCGTATCTTTGCAACTATGGAAGCACAAAAAGACCGCCTTAAAGACCTCATTTCACACGCCAAAGAATACGGATTTGTTTTCCCGTCTTCAGAAATTTACGACGGGCTCGCTGCCACCTACGACTACGGTCAGTTGGGTGCAGAACTCAAAAACAACATCAAAACATACTGGTGGAAGGCCATGGTTCAACTACATGAAAACATCGTTGGCCTAGATTCCGCGATTTTCATGCACCCGACCACCTGGAAGGCGTCTGGCCACGTCGATGCTTTCAATGACCCATTAATCGACAACAAAGATTCCAAAAAACGCTACCGCGCCGATGTCCTACTCGAAGACCACATCGAAAAAATTCGTCAAAAAATCGAGAAAGAAGTAGAAAAAGGGCAAAAACGCTTTGGAGATACTTTTGACGCAGCTCAATTCAGGGCAACCAACCCAAATGTGCTGCGCAACCAAGAAAAAATCCAACAAATTGAAGCGCGCATGAAGAGCGCACTCGAAGCCAATGACCTCGAGGGTGTGCGTCAGCTCATTATAGATCTCGAGATTGTATGCCCCATATCAGGTTCCAAAAACTGGACAGAAGTGCGCCAGTTCAACCTCATGTTCTCTACGGAGCTCGGTTCTGTTGCCGGCGACGCCAGTACCATTTACCTGCGTCCAGAAACGGCACAAGGGATCTTCGTGAACTTTCTCAATGTACAGAAATCTGGCCGCATGAAAATCCCGTTTGGGATTGCGCAAATTGGCAAGGCCTTTCGCAACGAAATTGTGGCCCGCCAATTCATCTTCCGCATGCGCGAGTTTGAACAAATGGAAATGCAATTTTTTGTGCGCCCAGGCGAAGAAATGAAGTGGTACGACTACTGGAAAACCCTGCGCACCAAATGGCACCAAAACTTAGGTTTAGGCGATGGGCTTTACCGTTTTCACGATCACCTCAAATTGGCTCACTATGCCAATGCGGCCTGCGACATCGAATACAATTTTCCGATGGGCTTCAAAGAACTCGAAGGCATACACTCCCGCACCGACTTCGACCTCAAACAACACGAACAATTTTCTGGCAAAAAACTCCAATTTTTTGATCCAGAACTCAACCAAAGCTATGTGCCTTACGTGGTCGAAACGTCAGTGGGCCTCGACCGCATGTTTTTGGCGGTATTGAGTGCAGCTTACCAAGAAGAAACCTTAGCTGATGGCTCTGAACGCGTTGTGCTCAAGATACCTGCGGTGTTGGCTCCCTACAAAGCTGCCATTTTACCGCTCATCAAAAAAGACGGCTTGCCAGAAAAAGCGCGCGAAATTATGGCGCAACTACAGCTTGAATACAGCATGCTCTACGACGAAAAAGACTCCATTGGCAAGCGTTACCGCCGTCAAGATGCCATTGGCACGCCTTATTCCATTACCGTTGATCACCAAACTTTAGAAGACAACACCGTCACCATCCGCGACCGCGACACCATGACCCAAGACCGCATCAGCATTGCTGAACTCGAGGGCGTCATCGCACAAAAAGCGAGCTGGAAAAGCGTTTTATTGGGTCTGCGCTAGTGAGGGTTCTTTTGCTCTTTTTAGGTGTTTGTCTGACGCTCGGGCTTCGTGCACAGTTTATCTTGAATCAAGAAGGACAAGCTTTTAGTACCAAGCCGTTTTTCAACGACAGTCTCATCGCGGCCCAACATATCCGAACAATAGACGGTTTTTATACCTACAAAAAAGGGAGCGAAGCCTTCAAGCCCAGCGCCGACACCTTTAAGTATACTTTCAATCCAAAGGGCCAACTCATTTCCAGCATAGAAATCCTTCAAAAAGGAGCTGCCAAAGACAGCATTTTTCATCATTACGCTTATTTCGAAAGCGGCGAGCTGCGCTTGCATCGGTATGCTGCTTACGGCGGTGCTATTTCAGAACACTACACCTATGACTCCCTCTCGAGACTGACCAGCGTGGCGCTTTATAGAGATGTCTACGACCACCGCAAAGACTCTTTGCTGTCTTCGGTCAAGATGCGAACCGAAACCCTGCGCTACCACAACGACAAACCGCAAGACTACACGCGCTACAACAACTATCAAAGACCTTATCTAGAAGTGAGCCGCACCTTTGACGAAGAAAACTACCTGCGCAGCAGCACTACCTATTACCGCATTTCCCAAAATAGCGAACACACCAAGTTTAGCTACGACCAAACGGGTTTATTAGCGGTCAAGTCCTTGGTTCTTGATAGCGCACAGGTGGCTAAAGAAGAATGGCGCTATCGCTATGACCAATGGGGTAATTTAATCGAGATGCACCATTATGAAAACGGCACTTTTCTGACTGATTATCAAATTGTATACGACTATAAAACAGGGTTTTTAGGTTCACTGATCAAAAAAGACATGCGCTCAGATCAACTGAGTATTTTGCGCTTTACCAACTACTCTTACTACCCCAAACCTTAAAATAGCGTGTTATTTTTTCTTAAAAAGCTAATTTTTAAGAACTTTGGCACAAAATTTAGGCAACCCAAACAAAATCAAACATATGAGAAAACTTTACGCACTTCTTCTCTTTGCACTGACGCTAACGAGTATTTCAGCACAACACGTCAATTACAATTCTTCCAAATGGTTTTGGGGCCTCAATTACGGTGGCACTTGGCACAGTACCGACCTCGACCACGAACGTTACAACGGTTGGGGGCTTACCCTCGGGCGTTCTTACAATTACGACTACGGACGCGGTTTGTCTTTTGACCTGCGCGGACGCTTTTTAGCGGGGCAATGGTATGGACAGTCTGATGCCTTTTCTACATTAAATGTCCAAGATTTAAGCTTGAATTCTGCCTTGACTCCATATTTAACAGGCGGCAACCAATACGTCCACAACTTTCGTTCGGATATCAGAGAACTCGATTTAGAGCTCGTTTTACACGCGGGCCGCTTGCGCGAGCGCACCGGCTTTGATCCGTATATTTTTGGTGGCGTGGGCCTCACTTGGCAGCAAACGTGGTCAGATGTATTGGACACAAATGGTATTTACGACTACAACAGCCTTGATCTCACGATGCCAGCCCAACAACAATTACTCGGACTCACCGATCAAATTTACGAGACCCGACTCGATGGGCTCCAAAACAATGATTGGGCGGTGAACTGGATGCCTAGTCTTGGTTTTGGCTTGGCGTATCACAAAGGGCGCTTCAGCATTGGGGTCGAGCACAAGACAACATTTACCATGGCCGACTCTTTTGATGGCCTAACGCAGGCAGATCCGCGACTCAAAAACGATTGGTATCACTACACTTCTGGCTTTTTTCAATTACATTTCAAAGGAAGAGAATCCAAGCCAGCGCCTATTCGCGACAACAACCCAGCCGTCACCAACATCAACAACTTTACACAAAACTGTCCGCAGCCGGTCATCAGCATCGTTGGACAGCCACAAACAAGTGTTTCGGTTACGAGTATTTTACTGCGTTTCGACCTCGCCAATGTGAACAATTCACAAGAGATCCAGCTCACAAATGCTTTGAATCAAGCGCTTCCGTTTGATTTCAACACCCAAACAAAGCGTTTACAGGCAACTGTCAATTTATTACCTGGGCTCAACACCTTTACCATTACGGCCACAACCGCTTGCGGAACAAAAACACAAGTAGTTCAAATTGAACAAGTTGCTTGCCAATTACCCACTGTTCAAATCATGAACGCCAGTGCCAATGCCGCAACGGTAGACCAAGCCACCTACACGCTCAATGCCACCCTTAGTGGTCATCTGAACAACAACCAAATTCAGATTTTGCACAACGGCATGTCGGTGAACGGCTTCAATTTCAATCCGAACAATGGCTTAGTACAGCGCAGCATCAACCTCACTCCCGGTACAAACGTCATTCGCATCAACGCTACCAATGACTGTGGCAGCGCGTTTGATCAAATCAGCATCAATTACAATGACTGCCGCACACCTCAGCTCAGTTGGTTACAACCCAACGCACCGGGCAGCACCACCAACCAAAGCACCTTCGCGCTCAGCGCCAAACTCAACGGCACTACCCAAAACGGCCAGGTGCTCGTACTGCACAACAACATTGCTGTCAATAACGCACAGCTCATCGGCTCTACCATCTCTGCGAACATCACCCTCGCGCCAGGACTTAACAATTTCCAGGTCCGCTACACCAACGCTTGCGGCACAGACTTGATCACGAGCTCTATCAATTATCAAAATTGCACGCCACCAGTGATTGCCATTGCGAGCCCAGCCGTCAATAGCACCTTGAATTCTGCAGCTCTGCGCATGCGGGCCACGATCAGCAATGTTGCAAACCGCAACAATATCAAAGTCATTTTCAATGGCATCGAACAAACGGCCTTCACTTACAACGCGGCGAATGGTCAGCTCGATCTGAATGCACAATTATTAGTTGGCCTCAACACCCTCACCATGACCGCTACCAATGACTGCGGATCAGATGTCGAGACTTTCACGTATACTTTTGACGATTGCCAAGCACCTGTTTTGAACGTACAAGGAAATTTGAACAACACCACGAGCAGCAATCCGTTGGTAGTGACCAATAACAGTATTTTATTGACCGCCACCATTCAAAATATGGCTACTCAAAATGGTTTGAGCGTCACCAACAATGGTTCGCCGGTCGCCTTTAATTTCTCTAATGGGAATTTCAATAGCATCAACAGCACCCTCACTTCTTTTTTAAATTTACAACCGGGTCTCAATCAAATTGTCATCAATGCCGTGCGCAGTTGTGGTCAGGCGAACAAAACAATTTTTGTGCGCTATGACAATTGCGTGGCGCCTTTGATCACCCTTCTCCAACCAAGTGCAAACGGAACCACCACCAACGCACAGACCTTGAACTTTTTGGCTAATGTCAGTGGGGTCAGCGCTAGCCAAGCTATCCAAGTAAAGTTGAACGGCGTTGCAGTACCTTTCAATTTTGTCAATAACCACATCAGTAGTACCCTTTCGCTCATATCTGGTAGCAATCAAATTGCCATCCAGGTAAATAATGCGTGCGGGGCAGACAGCAAAAGTATTCAAATCAGTTTTGTGCAGTGTCAGGCACCACAAATCACTACCACCGCTGCCATTCCAAATGGCGCGAGCACTAGCAATGCCAACTTTGTTTATACCGCGTTGCTTGCCAATACTTTTGCCAATCAAATCCAACTGAGCGTCAACGGGCAAACTCAAAATTATAGCTTCAATAACAACCTCCTATCTGCCAATTTCAACTTGCAGCCCGGCGCCAATTTGATCAATTTGGTGGCCACCAATACTTGCGGCAGCGACATCGAAAATTGGACGGTCGTCTATGAGCCGTGTACTGCACCTCAATTGAGCAATGCAAGCCCAGCAGCAACTTTAGAAAGCCAAGTTCAGCTTGTCAATATCAGCGCGCAAGTTTCGCAAATTACAAACGCCAACCAGATCAGTTTGTTGGTCAATGGAACCCCAATTGCGTTCAATTACACTAACGGAAGCATCACCGCGAGTGTTCAATTGGCCAATGGCAACAACAATATTGTACTAAGTGCAACCAATAATTGTGGTGCCGAAATGCAATCTTGGAATATTACTTATGCGCCATGTGTTGCACCTCAAATTGCGGTCACCAACTCAGGACTTAACGGGAGCACTGTTGCCAATTCCGCACTTTTGCTGACTGCACAAGTAAGCGCACTCACGACAGCACAAATCATTTTGTCCTTGAACGGACAAAGCGGGCTACCTTTCACGCTCCAAAATCAAAGTTTTAGTGCAGCTCTGAATTTACAACCTGGTCCGAACACTATCGTACTTCAAGGAACAAATAACTGTGAGCGCACGAGCCAAACCATCAGCATCAACTACGTGCCTTGCAATGCACCACAAATCCAATTTGGACAAGCCGCTGGACCGCTCACAAACCCAACCATGCAGTTCACTGCAAGCGTGAGTGGCGTGAGCAATGCGCAAAACATCAACCTCATGCTCAACAATACCGTGCAGGCATTCAGTTATCAAAACGGGGCCATCACCGCCTCCTTGCAACTGAGCAACGGAAACAATGTCGTGACGCTCGCAGCACAAAATAACTGTGGTGTGGCTTCTGAAAACGTCAACTATTCATTTAGCGCGCCTTGCGTACAGCCAACCCTTGAGATCACCAGCCCTACTGCTGGCCTTTCAAATGTGAGCAATCCGAATCTGATTTTGACCGCAACCGTTACGCAAATCAATGATGTTGCTTCAATTCAGGTACTCAATAACGGGCTTGCCCAAACGGGCGGGACACTCTTTGGCAATCAGTTCAGTATTCCATTGGTTTTATCGGCAGGCAACAATAACATCAGCCTCAGCGCAACAAATACTTGCGGTACAGATACCAAAACAAGAGAAATCAGCTACCAACCTTGCTCGATTCCACAAGTCATTTACAACATGGACCCGAACGGACATACCACCAACCAATCCATATTTACGTATAATGCGCAAATCCTGAACTATACCAGCAGCATGACCGTTACGCTTTCCATGAACGGAGAGCTACTCACTGGTTTTAGCAATAACCTCGGTAATATTTTAGCGGAAATCAGCCTCATTCCAGGGCTCAATAACCTCACCATTACCGTCACAAATGACTGCGGTACGCTGACGGATACATATTTAGTGACTTATGACGGAACTGGTGGCGAAGGCATCATGACCAATCCGAATGGAAACAAGCAATCCGAAGGAAAACAAGACGCCTTAAAACCTCAAACACCAAGACCCACACCTACTCCGGCGCCTACAACACCTAAGCCTGTAACACCAAAACCAGTTGCGCCAAAACCAACTCCTGCACCTACAACACCAAAACCAGTTGCGCCAAAACCAACTCCTGCGCCAACAACACCGAAGCCA
>JANQWC010000021.1:7808-46672 GCA_030730025.1 Crocinitomicaceae bacterium | reverse complement strand
AACACCAAAACCAGTTGCGCCAAAACCAACTCCTGCGCCAACAACACCGAAGCCAGCAGCTCCGAAACCAACTCCGGCACCAACAACACCAAAGCCGGTAGCACCAAAACCAACTCCGGCACCAACAACACCAAAGCCGGTAGCACCAAAACCAACTCCGGCACCAACAACACCAAAGCCGGTAGCACCAAAACCGACCACAAGCCCGGCTCCAAAACCAACACCGGCACCCACACCGGCGCCAGCACCAACCAAGCCGGCGACTCCAAAACCAAGCACTCCGGAGGCGACTCCGAAACCAAAACCAACCAATCAAAATACAAACACTAAAGGAGGAGGTCGTTAGACCTCCTTTTTTGTGTTCAAATACTTGGGGCTCTGCTCAAATCTTCATATATTCGCAATCTTAAAAATGAACTCAAATGGCATTAATCGGTAAAATTCGCGCAAAATCTGGCTTACTAGTAGCAATGATAGGCATCGCCTTGTTGGCTTTCATCCTCAATGATTACCAAAGTTTATTTGGAATTGGCGAAGGTGAATACGGCATCGGTCTCGTTTTTGGAGACAAAGTAGACCCAGCAACCTACAGTATCGCAAGTGCTAAGTTCCAAGAACAAGAGCGCAATCAGGCTGCACAGAACAGCAAAGCATTCACCGAAACAGACATGGAAGCTTCCAGCGACAAAGCTTGGAACTTCATGGTAGACTCCACTATCTTGAGCAAAGAATACGAAAAACTCGGTATTGGCGTAACTGACCGCGAGCTTGATTCATACTGGTATGCCAAAGACGGCTTCAACGTCTTACAAGACCTCAATCAGTTTTTTACTGATTCACTTACAGGAATCCAAACACCACAATCTATCGAAAACGGCCGTGTCAAACTCAAAGCTACACTAGACAACCTCAAAAAATCTAAAGAAGCGCAAGCCGTTGACCAATGGAATGGTTTCAAATCTTACCACACCGATCGCCGCAAAACGGAGAAATACTTTGGTTTGCTCAAGCAAGGTGTTTACGTCACCGACCTCGAGGCTGAAGATCAATACTACGCCAACAACGAAAAGAAAACCATTTCTTTTACAGTGCGTCGTTACACCGAAATCTCTGATGCCGACATCAAAGTTTCTGAAACAGAACTCAAAGCCTTTTACGAAGCACACAAAGGCGATAAAAAATATGCCGTGCGCAACGCGAGCCGCGATGTCAAAATGTTTGACGTCAATATCCGCCCATCCAAAGCAGACTCTACTGTATTCACCAACAAAATGAATACACTCCGCGCAGGTTTCTCAGCAAGCACCAACGATTCTGCATTTGTAGCTAAAAACAGCGAAACGCCAGTTTACTTTAGCGACAAACGTTCCACGTCCGTACCTGAAGGCCATCCGAAAGCAGATCGCTACCAAACTTACCCAATGAGCCTAGACACCATCTTTAAAACGGCTGCATTGGGTCAATTAGTTGGGCCATATGTTTCCAAAGAAAAAATGGTCTTGTCTAAAGTCATTGGCTTTACACCAGCTAGCCTCAAAGCACGCCACATCCTGATTTCCACCAATAGCAGCAAAGACGAAAAAGTCATAGCTGCTAAAAAGAAAACAGCAGATAGCATCGCAAAAGTTTTAAATAAAACAAACTGGGATGCAATGGCCAATAAATACTCAGAAGACCCAGGATCAAAAGACAAAGGTGGCGTTTACGAAGACTTCCTCGAAGGAGATATGGTCAAAGAATTCGGTGGTTATTGCGCCACTGCCCCAATTGGTAAAGTAGGTGTTGTCAAAACCGATTTCGGATTCCACATCATCGAAGTACTAGATCGCGCACCGGGTAAATTCCCATTATTGGCTTCTATCAGCGTTACGTTCAAACCATCTGACGAAACTGTAGCCAACATGGAAAGCGAAGTCAATGGCATCCTGATGAAACTTGACCGCAAGATTTCTAAAGAAGAAGATGCATTCAAAAAAGCAGCACTTTTTGACACCATCGTTACCCGTGCGAACTACGCACCACGCGTGATCCAAATCGAAGACAAAGCACCGAAAGTCTACGGATTCACCACCACCATGGCCCGCGACCGCGTATTGGAAATGGCATATGCCGAAGATGCAACCGTTGGTACCATGACCCTCTCGCCTATTCGCGACAAAGAAAAATACGTTATCGCCATGATCAGCGCCATTCGTCCGGAAGGTGAGCCGCTTTTTGAGAACGTCCGCGCTCAAATGGAGAGAGAACTCGTCCAAGAAAAGAAAGCAAAACGTTTCATGAATCAAATGGCTGGGAAGTCTTTACAAGCCATCTCAAAAAGATTCAATACGCCTATTATCGATGGGGAAGTAACCTTCGGCAACCCACAAATCTCCAACGCAGGTTATGAGCCTACCATCATCGGTAATTTGTTCTCAGGAGCGCTTAAGAAAGGTCAGCGCACGCTTCCAATTAAAGGCGAAACAGGCGTTTACGTGATCCAAATCAAGTCGAGCACTAAAGCACCTGCTACAACCAATTTCCAAGCAGAAAAAGACCAACTCATGCAAGGCTTAGCCAACCAAGTAGAAGGACAGGCTATGGGTGGTTTGCGCAAAAAAGCGGGCGTTGTAGACAACCGCAAGCTCTCTGAACTCGGCGTTCGCTTATAACATGACAAAAGCCGAAATTCGCCAGCTTTATAAAGCCAAGCGAGCTCAGCTAAGCCCATTTGACATCACTAAAATCTCAGCACAAGTCCAAGCACTTGTGCTGGATTCTATCCCATTCTCCTCTAAATACGTAAGCATCTTTCTGCCCATCGAGCGGCAAAAAGAAATCTCAACCTACGGCTTACTCGAAGACATCATTTTGAAAGGCGGGCATCCGGTACTCTCTAAAGCCAATTTTAGTGACCACAGCTTGGCACTTTACCACTACGAGCACCCAAGCCAGCTTGAAATCAGTGCGTTTGGCATACCAGAACCTAAGCACGGCAGAATGCTTCTTGCCAATAAACTAGATTATGTGTTTGTGCCCTTGCTCGGCCTCAATTCGGACGGACAGCGCGTGGGCTACGGCAAAGGTTTTTACGACCGCTTACTCAAGCAATGCAAACCTGATTGCTTATTCATAGGACTCCATTTATTTGATGAGTTTGTATCCATAGCAGACTTGCATCCGGACGACATCCCGTTGCACCTTTGTTTCACACCAGGAGGCATTTATGATTTCAGAAAATAAAAACCAAGGGAAGTTTCATTTACTGGCTATCTTGTTGATACCAGTCAATTTGGTGGCGCTCTTTTTAATGCCCTCCTATTTGTGGTGGGCTAAAGGAGCTATTGTAGGCGCTTCGGTTGCGTTTACTTTTTTGGTTTTGAAGAAGACTTCTTAACCCAAACGCCATCCGCTTCAAAATTCAATTCAATCTTAGGGGCAGTGATTTGATCGATTTCGGATTGCGGTGCTTTGGCATCTTCTAAAAAGTGCTTCTGAAGCTCAATCGAAAGGGTGTCATAATAGGCTCTGCCATGGAAATAAGCTACGGATTTGATTTCGGTGGCTGGTGGTACAAGGAAATGGTCTTTGAAGCGCACGCGAATGAGGTCTCCGCTGCTTGGCTGTACATTGACCCAACAACCAGCGCTCTGGCAAACACCAACTAATGGTGCCGAAAACGTGAACATATCATTTTTTGGATTGGCTTGAAATGCCACAAGCATTTGGTCTAGGGTAAGTGCCTGAGTTGAATCTACGGCAACAGGACCATAGTGCTTGTAGGCAATCTGTGAGTTCTTACAACTAGACAAGGTAAGGGCAAGTGCGGCTACCGCAACAAAAAATATTTTCATGAGAAAGAAGGAGTGACTTTAATTATTGGAGGAAGTTGTCAAAAAATGCACCGAGGTCATAAGCGCGATCTGCTACTTGAACGTTGGCGATTTGATTGGCACCCAAAAAACGCAAAATAACGCGTCTTGAATTGGCATCGTTGGTGATCATGTGAAAAGTAGCAACGTGTGATTTGGCGTTGAAATCTACGGTGAACATATTGGTGTAGTATTTTGCGTACATGATGACGTTTTCTTCAGTGACTTCTGCTGGCAAAGTGAGTTGGATATGGCCACTGGCCACGCCTCCTTTGAGTTCTGCAAGATTAGCTGCTGACGCGCTAAGTGTTTTTTGACCAAAAACGAGCAAGTTAAGCCCTAATGCCAATACAAGAAGAGTTAATTTTTTCATGGGGTAAGTTTAGATTAGCATAAAACTACAAAATATTTCAATAATTTGGTGCTGTGGTAGATTTAATCTTACAATACCAAGAACTTGTTCCTGAAGCTGGTTGCGATGAAGCTGGGCGAGGTTGTTTGGCAGGGCCAGTGGTGGCAGCAGCTGTCATTCTAGATCCGGATCGGCCAATAGCTGCACTCAATGATTCTAAACAATTAAGTGCCAAAAAACGCGCTCAGCTGCGCGAAGAAATTTTGGAAAAAGCACTCTGCTACGGCATTGGCATCGTAGACCACCTCGAAATTGACCAAATAAACATCCTAAATGCCAGTATTTTGGCCATGCACCGCGCACTGGAGCAACTGCGCATCCAACCCGCTTTTATTTTGGTGGATGGCAACCGTTTCAAACCCTACCAACAAATACCCGCTGTTTGCATGGTGAAAGGCGATGCGCGTTTTGCGAGTATTGCGGCAGCGAGTATTTTAGCCAAAACGCATAGAGATCAGCTCATGACGGACTTACATCAGCAATATCCGCAGTATGGTTGGGAACAAAACCAAGGTTACCCCACAATTGCCCACCGCAAAGCGCTAGCTGAGTTTGGCACAACACCTCATCACAGACTGACTTTTCAATTATTAGCGCGCGACCACCAACTTGGCCTTTTTGACTAACTTTGAGAAAAAACGCATGCGCCAACGTATAGTTCTTCTCCTTCTCGGTATTTTGGCCCTAGGCTGGGTTGTTTTCAGCTCTTACGACCTACTCTCCAACGAAAACCTTGTCGACTTCAGGACCTACTTCAATCCAAAAGATCAAGCGGTTTATATTGTACAAGATCCGCAAGCGCTCGACTGGGAAAACGAGCGAATGGTCACTACAGAACTCAATGAAAGTCTCTATTATACAATCGTCAAAAGGTCTAAGGAACCCATCACCCTATTCTTCAGTGCGAAAACCACCAAAATACTCATCGAAAAGAAAGGGAATTGGACACAAAAAGACATCAAAAATCTCTTTGAAAATGGACTTTTCCCGCTGCAACTAGGCAAGCTCAAACAATTTGAATTTGGACAACTCCACGGCAAATACAACCGCAACCAATTACTACTGTTTGTAGGTGAACTGCCTACTGCTCAAGCGCTCCGTTTCAATGTAAGTGCAAAGGCAAGTTATGCTTGGCTCAAGTGGGATAAGAACAAACAAATCCGCCTGACCGAAACCTATTGTAAAAAAGACGCCAAGTACCGCTATGTCAAATACAAAAATCCGAACCCAGCACTGCGCAAACAAGACGATCAAACGCTTTTTGCTGCCGTCATTCCAGATTTTTTCAAGCAATACTACTTCTACGAAAAATCCTATGCAAAACAACTAGACCCTGCTTTTGCCAAAAGCCCATGGTTCAAATGTATTGACCACGGCTTTGTGCACCTCAAGCAAGACAGCGCTAGTTTGGTCATCTTCGATTTTCAAGAAAATTCAAACCCAATTCAAACACTCAACGAATTTTTCAGAAAAGAAGAACTCAATACCGAAAGTGCTTCCTACGACAAAATCCGATTTTCGAGCCTCATTAGCGACTCCAAAACCACTTGGCATTTGGCAACTTTTGGCCAATTTGGTTTTGCGAGCCCCAGTAAAACGCTTTTAGACCAGGCGCTCGCCTCTGCAACCCTCGGGCAAACCCTTTCTCAGGACGAAACCCAGACCAAACGCTTCTTTGCCAATATGCCAAGCAAAGTGAGCGCGCGGTGGATAGACGCCAGCCAAAAGAAAACGGTAACCCTACTGGGTAGGCAAATTATTGAAACGAGTTACCAAAAACTCAATGCACAAACACTCGAGCAACAAGATAAAATTAGAGACTACTTTGTCATGAACCCCGGTTTTCGGGTCTTGCAATTTGCAGCCTTTGCCGAACGTGGCAACGTGATCGCCTCGACAGAAAACCACCAATTGGTTGGCTACATCAATGGTTTGCGCAAATGGGAAAAAGACCTGAGTCAGGAGGTAGTTGAGCTTTATCAGATCAGTGGCTTCCCGCAGCTCATTTGTGTGCAATTTGAACACGAAGCCCAATTATTTGACAAAACAGGTCGCTTGGTGTATCGCCTCACCCACGACGCCGGCACGCGCATTCTGGTACTCGAGAACAAAGGCAAAAAAGAATTTATTTGCGCAAGCAGTTCAAATAGTGTGCAGTTGTATTCCGAAACCGGAGGGCTAATCAAGCAATTTAGTTTGGGCAGTAAAGTACGTCAGCTGCACGGTTATAAGCAAAGCGGAAAAGCGTATGTCAGTATTTTAACGGATACCCAGCAGCAAATTATTGATTTATCCAAACGCAAGGTAGCTCTCAAGCAAAATGCAGACACCACCTACGTTTTGGTCGGAAACACAAGCGCTGCGTTCGCCGTAAAAATCGAAAAAAACACAGCAACTGTGCTTTCTTTAAATGGACAAAAACAATTTGAGGTGCCTGATCGCGTTCAATGTGTCGGATCGTATATGCAAGCAGCTAACCAAATCATTGTCTTTCAGCGCAACACCAGCCTTTTTGCCTTCAACACGAAAGGGCAACGCGTTTGGGAAAAAACCTTAGAAGCCATAGAATTGACTCAATTTTCAAGTTTCTATGGCCCGAATAACCAAAGTATGTTGAGCATCATTGATGCGGTAGGCAACCAAATCTACCTTCTAGACGACTTAGGTCGAGACCTCGACACCGAAAAGCGTCATGGCCAACAAGAAGTACAGCTGAGTTCATTTGGGAACAACGCGTATTCGATTACCACATTTTTAGGAAATTACATTATTCAATACAACAAACAATGAGAAAATTAACCTGGTTATTTTTATTATTGCTCAGCAGCTTACAAGTACATGCGCAGGCTTATTTAGGTGTGAGCTCAAGCAATTACGCCGGCGCAATGGGCAATTTAGTCAACCCAGCATCTTTCGTAGATGGGCGCTACAAAATGGACTTAGCCCTACCCGCTTTGAACCTCTTTACCTATCAAAATTTCGGGTATTTCTCTGCCGACGCCATGCGCACAGCACAAGGAAACGGTGGTTATTGGTGGGCCAAGTCCTTGACCGACACCGCCGTGCTCGATACTTGGGCTTATCCGTCATCAACTTTTATTGACCGCCTCATTGTGCACAACTACAACGCCGGATCGAGTGGTGTTTTGGGTGCAAATATCAACTTCAGACTCGACTTATTTAACTTGGCCTTCCACATTGGTGAAAAACGTTCATTGGGCATTTACGCCAACTTGCGCTCGATTACCAACGTAGACAACATGGATCCGAAATTGGCAGTTTTATCTGAAGAAGGCTTGGAATACCCTGCACTCTGGGACGTCCAGCTCAACGAAGAACTCGTCAATTTGAACCACCTCACCTGGAGTGAAATTGGCTTCAACTACAGCCAAGTGCTCATCGACAACAAAGAACACTTTCTAAAAATCGGGATCAGTCCTAAAATTCTACTTGGCTTTGCGAGTGCTTATGTGCATACCAAGGATTTTAGTTACAACCTCGTCAATGAAGACACCTCACAATACCTCGGCGGAACCTTTGATTACGGTTACTCCAAAGAAGTGGGCGATTTCATCACCGCTGGCGTCAACGGACAAATCAATTCGAGCAATAGCCTCAGCTACCTCAAACCAGGCTCAATCGGCTTCGGACTCGATTTAGGTGCTGTTTACGAATGGCGCCCCAACTACGCCAAGTACAAATACGATATGGACGGCAAAACCGACCTCTGGATGCGCAACGAAAACAAATACAAGGCGCGCGTAGGTTTTTCTATACTCGATATGGGTGCCATGAAATTCACAAAAGGAGGCTTGAGCCGCAACTTTGTGGTCAATTCAAATTCACTTTTTGATTTGCATCGTTTTGAAAGCTCCACCGACCTCGAGACCTTCGATATGGTCATCGACTCCCTGATCAATGAGTCCACAGCTGCGGGCAATACAGAATGGGTTTCGCTACAAGATCCAGCGCAAACGTTCCTGATGCGCACGCCAACGGCCATGAGTTTGCAATTAGACTATCATATCTGGAGCTACTTTTATGTGAATGCAACGGCCATGGTGAACATGATCCCTAAAAACAAAGACACCAAAGTAAACGTGGCCAGCCAGCTCTCCCTAACGCCAAGTTTTGACAGCCCTTACTTCGGCCTTTACTTCCCAATCGCCTATAATAAATACAGCGGCTTGCGAACCGGCTTGGCCACGCGCATCGGCCCAGTCATTTTAGGCATGAACGACATGCATTTGCTGCGTGCAAAAGGCGAAATCAGCGGCGTTGATTTTTACGCAGGCTTGCGCTTACCTATATTATACCACCGCGTCAAGGACAAAGACAAAGACAAAGTCTCCGACAAAATGGACGAATGCAAAAACGTACCAGGCACTTGGGCCTTCTTGGGCTGCCCTGATACCGACGGCGATGGCATTCCAGATTCAGAAGATGCTTGCGTTACGGTTGCTGGCCTTAAAGAATTCAAAGGTTGCCCGGATACCGATGGCGACAAAATCATCGATTCTGAAGATGCGTGCCCTACTGTGGCCGGCCTCAAAGAATTCAAAGGTTGCCCAGACACCGACGGCGACAAAATCATCGATTCAGAAGATGCATGCCCAACTGTGGCCGGCATTGCAGCCTTGAAAGGTTGTCCGGATAAAGACGGCGACGGCATTACCGATGCCGAAGATGTTTGCCCAGAAAACGCTGGCCCGAAAGAAAATCAAGGCTGCCCAGACCAAGACAACGACGGCCTCTTTGACTATGTAGACAACTGCCCTACGGTTGCTGGACCGAAAGAAAACCAAGGTTGCCCATGGCCAGACACCGATGCCGACGGCTTATTAGACAAAGACGACGACTGCCCGAACCTCGCAGGGCCAAAGGCCAACAAAGGCTGCCCTTACAAAGACTCAGACAACGACGGTTTGCTCGACAAAGACGACGACTGTCCGAACACACCAGGTCCGAAAACAAACAAGGGCTGCCCAGTTATTGAGCAAGCGGTCATTGAAGTGCTCAAAACAGCCTTTGACAACCTCGAGTTTGAATCTGGCAAAGACATCATCTTTGAGAGCTCCAAACCTTCACTCAATGAACTAGCAGAAGTGCTCAAGAAGAAAACAACTTGGAAACTCGAAATCGCAGGCCATACCGACAACGTCGGCGACGACAACGGCAACTTGGTACTCTCCAAAAAACGTGCAGAGGCGCTCAAAGCGTATCTGATCAGTCAAGGAGTTGATGAAGCGCGTTTGCTGACGCTATACTTTGGTGAAACCAAACCAATCGCAACAAACGACACGCCCGAAGGCCGCCAGAAAAACCGACGCGTCGAGATGAAAATCGTTTTTGAATAAGCGCTTTTGAAACTAAATGAGAAAGGGAGGCCCACAAGCCTCCCCTTTTGTATTAATTTATTGTTAAGAAATAACATAAGTGAATTAATGCTTATTTAATCATTGTTTAATGAAGTCATTAGATTTCGCAGTGACCTTTGTACTCTAAAATCAAGGATAATGGAAAATACAAAAGGACACACCATACTCATTGTCGACGACGAGCCAGACATCCTTGAATTCCTCTCCTACAACGTGCGCAAAGAAGGCTACAAAGTTTTTACAGCCAGCAATGGAATAGAAGCCCTGCGTCTTGTGCAACAAATCAATCCATCACTCATTTTACTCGATGTCATGATGCCCAAAATGGACGGCATTGAGACTTGTCAAGTCATCAGAAAAGACTTGAATATGGTTCAGCCCGTCATCGCATTCTTGACTGCTCGCACCGAAGATTACGCCCAAATAGCCGGTTTTGAAGCCGGTGCCGACGACTACATCAACAAACCCATCAGGCCGCGTTTATTGATCAGTAAGATCGAATCTCTTTTGCGCCGACTCAAAAATAAAGCAGGTGAAGAAGGGGCGGCTAACATCCTCATCGACAGAGACCGCTACGTGGTTGAATTAGATGGCAAAGAATTACAATTACCCAAAAAAGAATTTGAATTACTCGAACTACTAGCGAGCAGACCCGGTAAAGTATTTAACCGCGATCAAATATTAGCCGTAGTTTGGGGCAATGACACCATTGTTGGCGAACGCACCATTGATGTTCACATCAGAAAATTGCGCGAAAAACTTGGAGATGCGTATATTCGTACCATAAAAGGCGTCGGATATACCTTCAATGACAAGTGAGAAAAGCTAGACCTAGTTTCTTGATTTTAAGTGGCAGTATTTTATTCTTTATACTGACATTCCTATTTACCTTATTTGTCCATTTACAGTTCGTTACCCTAAGCAAGACCCTGCTCTTTTTGATCCCGCTTGTGTCCGGGATTTTTGCTTATACCATCTTTTACTACATCATCAAGCGCTTTTTGCAATACCGCATGAGCCTGATTTACCGAAGCATTCAAACTTTAGAAAACGAGCAGCGCAACGACCAATCCATAGATGAACTCGTGGCCCAAGGCGAACAAGATGTGGTAGAATGGAAACAAAAGCGCAACCAAGAAATTGAAAAACTCAAAGAACAGGCCGCTTTTAGAAAGGAGTTTTTAGGCAATTTGGCACACGAACTCAAAACGCCTGTCTTTTCGATACAAGGCTATATCGACTCTTTACTCGATGGCGGAATGGATGACCCCGCTATTCTCAAAACGTTTTTGGAGCGTGCTTCAAAGTCTACCGAACGCATGACGCATATTTTGGAAGACCTCGATCAGCTCACCAAGCTCGAACTTGAGCGCATGCCGCTAGATATCAGGAGTTTTGACTTGAGCGATTTAGTGAGAGAAACCTTTGATTCGCTTGAATTGATTGCCAAAGAGAAAAACTTCAGACTCACCAAAGACGTTTCCGATCCGTTTTGCTATGTCAATGCAGACCGCAATAAGCTCGCTCAGGTATTGCTCAACCTCACCATCAATGCCATTTCTTATGGAAAAGAAGGCGGCACGCTCTGCGTGAGTATCGTCCAAATCGAAGACACCTACAATATTCAGTTTAAAGACGATGGCGACGGCATTGAACCGCAGCACCTACCAAGGCTTTTTGAGCGTTTTTACCGCGTAGAAAAAAGCAGGAATCGCAACGAAGGTGGCTCCGGACTCGGGCTGGCGATTGTCAAGCACATCATTGAATCACACGGGCAACAAATACAAGTCAGCAGTACGGTTGGCATCGGCACCACCTTTACTTTCGGTTTGTCGAAAAGTAAAGCCACGGGCCCTGTAAGTTCGCGAGGTATTCCGCTTAAATAAGCCCTAATGCGTAGAGGTCATGTTGGAAGGCACGCAAATGATAAAATCTGCGCGGCCCAAATGTTCCTTTTCTAAATTACCCACGTTATCTTGACTCACCGTACTAATGGTCAATATTTTTGACGGTGCAACTTCTTGTTGTAGGTACCACATGATCCCCTGATGGAAATCAGAATGATACGCGCCATTGAAGTGTAAATGGACGGTTTGGGGTTTGCGCCACGGATTATGCAAGATAAAATAGGCCATTGTTGCATCTTTAATAGCCTGGGCTTCTACCATTTTCCAACCCATTCCAGGGCCCATATGCGCTCCCATTTCTTTCATGGCTTGGTACTGAGATAAGGTGGTGTCAAAAGCAAAATTCAGTGGGGCTATTTGTTGTTTAATGGCTTCTGGCAGTGTGTCTAGCGCGGCTCTGCCTTTTTTGAACAACAAGCTCGCATATTTTCTCTGGATATTGGAAGCCACACAACTCAAGCCTTTTTCTTTCGCGAATTCAACCAAAGGCGCGTAATCTGTTTTGTAATTTGGCCAATGGCGCATGGTGTCTTGGAATTGTTCAGAAGTCAGGTTGCCCTGCAAATAAGCCTGGAGCAAAGCTTGTTGGTCTTGTTCAAACATTTCAAAACCCAGTTGTAAATTACTACCGTGTGCGGCAAACATTTTTTGGGTTAATTCCAATTGCAACCAATGCGCAATGGGGTTGTCGTGAAATTCGCCAAATAAAACAAATGGTGCGTCATTCGCTGAGTTCACCATGGACTTGAAAGAGACTTCCTTTCCTTTAGCATTGTAAATTTTATAGGCCGGCAAATCTTGGGCACTTAAATATTGGAATCCAAAGAGAAGGAGGATGAAAAATGACCTGAACATATGTTTATTTTTGGCAAAGTAAGTGATTTTCAGGTCTTAAATCTGAAATTTTCATAATTTAGAAACAAATTCCAACCCATGACCAAACAACTACTCGCCCTCTTAACGCTTCTTTTTGGACTTCAAATACAGGTGCAAGCACAAGACCCGTGTTCAAGCGGGCGCTATGCAGAAGCCGTTTTTTCACAATTCAACCTCCAGAGCAACCTCACCTACGGGCAAAATAGCAACTGGGCAAACAGCAACACAAGCCTCAAACTCGATTTCTACGAACCCGCAAACGACACCTTAGCAGCGCGCCCCCTGATTATTTGGGTACATGGTGGCAGCTTTATTGGTGGCAGTAAAACTGATCCCGACGTCAAGGCGCTTTCGGAGCGTTTTGCACTAAAAGGGTATGCCTGCGCCAGCATAGATTACCGCTTGGGCTTTTTTCCATTTGACTCCACCAATGCCATCAAAGCTGTTGTGCGCGCCGTACAAGACTTGAAAGCCGCCATTCGTTATTTCTATAAGGACGCCCAAACCACCAATCAGTTCAAGATCGATACCAACCATATTTTTATTGGCGGCAGCTCAGCGGGTGCCATTACCGCGCTGCATGTAGCTTACCTCAACGATGCCTGTGAATTCAGCGAGTACATGAGTGCCAGTGCGCTAGCTTCTTTAGGTGGCTTGGAAGGCACCTCTGGCAATCCTGGATATTCAACAAAAGTACACGCGGTCATTAACGGCTGCGGTGCCCTCGCCAAATACAACTGGCTTGAGGCCGGAGATGTGCCGCTTTGCTCTGTACACGGCACCAACGACGGCACCGTCACCTACAACCGCGGGCTCGTGAATCCAGGCACGCCACTCATGTACCTCGACGGCAGCCGCATGCTCCACGAGCGCGCTTGTGCCATAGGCGTCAGCAATCAAATCTACACCTTCAACAACGCCCAACACGTCCCGTACATTAGCAACGCTGCGTATATGGACAGCACTGAGCGCTTTGTTCGCGACTTCCTTGTCGGCGTAATGGGCTGTACTCAAACCCCGCTGCTCGAAGCCAACGACATGCAGGAACAAGCTATTTTATACCCGACGAGCTATTGCGACGGCAACCCAAGCAATGAAATTTGTGGCAGCAACAATATAGTCGAACAGTCGGCAGCGATGGAGGTGTTGGTCTATCCGAATCCGAGTGAAGGCCTGGTGAATGTCTGGTCCAATTTTCAAATACTACGGATGAATATCTATAGTTTAGATGGGAAAATCTTACAATCATTTACAACTGATCCTGAATTCAACAAAGAAATCGACCTCGAAAACCTACAAAGCGGCATTTTTATTCTAGAGATTGAGGGGCAAAACCAACAAACAAGCCGAACCAAAATTCAAGTACTACGTTAAACGATTTTATGAAAAAACTCGGGTTCATCCTCTCATTTTTAATCATGGGCAGCACCCAAGCCCAAACTTGGAGCGGTGAGGTTGCTCAAATATTTTACGACAAATGCACGGCTTGCCATCATCCAGGAGGCGCCGCGCCTTTTTCGCTCATGACACACGCCGAAGTGAGCCCTCTAGCTGCTGCGGTTTACCAGTGCGTCAATACAGGCGAAATGCCGCCTTGGCCACCAGACAACAACTACCAACAATACCAACACAACCGCGCGCTTTCCAACACCGAGAAAGCTACAATTACCAGTTGGCTCAACAACGGTGCGCAAGAAGGCTCTGCCGCTCAAACACCTCCTCCGCCCGTCTACACCTCCAATACCTTTTTGGGCAACGGCGATTTACAAGTGCAGATTCCTACCTACATGTCCAAAGCAACGAGCCAAGACGACTACGTTTGCTTCAACATCCCTACCAACCTCACCCAAAACCGCATCATCAAAGCAGTAGAAGTAGTGCCCGGCAACCGAGAAATCGTCCACCACTGCCTCATATACCTCGACCCCACTAGCATAGAAGCCACCGACACCATCGGTGGCAATTGTGCCAGCCCAAGCAACGGCTCAACCAAATTGATTACCGGCTACACCCCCGGTGCCACGCCCATGATCTTGCCCTCTACTGACCCACTCAAGTTAGGTCTAGACATTGGCCCTGGTTCGTCGATTTATTTTGCCATGCACTACCCCATGGGCTCTTACGGGCTTTATGATTCCACTAAAGTGATCATCCATTTTTATCCGCAAGGCATTACCAATGTGCGGCAAATTAGCGCTGGGCCGTTGTTGGCAAATTATAATTTCAACCTGCCTGCCAATCAGGTAAGCGACCTCAATGCGTTTTATCCACCCGGCGGCGGAACCATCCCGAGCAACTTTTCAGTGCTTTCGGTGTTTCCCCACATGCACCTTTTAGGTTCTACCATCAAAGCCTACGCCTACAAACCCGGTGCAGACACCATTAAATTTGTCAACATCCCTAAATGGGATTTCATGTGGCAAGATTTCTACTTTTTCAAGTATATTCAAAAAGTTCCGCTAGGTTATAAGCTGAAAAGTGAAGGTACTTATGACAACACCGCCAACAACCCGAACAACCCGCATTCGCCACCCCAGACCATCTACAGTGGCTTCAATACCACAGATGAGATGTTCTTGACCTACTTTCACTACCTGCCATATCAGCCCGGCGATGAAACCTACGACTTAGAAGCACTCATCAGTGCGTCCCTGACCGACTACCCGCTACACGACAACAGTTCGATTGTTGCGTATCCCAACCCGACTCAAGATGCACTTACTTTAGCCTTCCCCTTGAGTTTGCAACCTTCAGACCTGATCTATCTTTACGATGTGAATGGCCAAGTCAAATTGAAACTCACGCCTGAGGCAGGTGTTTCTCAAATTCATCTGGGTACTGAAAACGAAGAATGGCTTGGTTTACCGAAGGGTGTTTACTTTGTCTCGGCAAGAGTCAACGGACAGCTATTGTCAAAAAAACTCATCAAGTTCTAGTCGAGACTTTTTTGAAAGTGTAAAATTGCTTATCTTTGCAATCCTGATGGTCTCATGGCCGAGCGGTTAGGCACCGGTCTGCAAAACCGTCTACAGCAGTTCGAATCTGCTTGAGACCTCATCAAAACCCCTTGTTCTCTGAATGAGGGGTTTTTTTATTCCACAAATTCAAGAATATACCATGGAATATCCTACCTTTCTGATAAAACCATCCAATGAACAAGTTACATATATTCATATTTTTATTGAAAAGCATCCAACTCTTTGGACAAGCTCGCTCTACGCCGATTTAGGGATTGCTTTTACAATCAAATCCCGAAATGGAGAAGTCCTTACCTACTACAATGAGTACGGATATGGGTATGCGGTAAGGTGCTATGAAGGCGAACCTGAGCCGAGTGAATAATAACGCGAAGTTGAAAATTAATGCGCAGTCGGGCTAAATATAGTCATGTTAAATCTATATTAATTTTCAAATTGACTTTGTAGGTATGTACCACTTAAATTGCGCAAAAAGAACGACTTTTTGTTAGAAAGACAATAAATCTGCGTTACCCCAACGGAAACATTGAGATTTCGTTTTGAAAACGGACCAAAGTTTTTTTATATTTGGCGTTCAATTGTAAAAATGAAAAAATAAAAACGATCATTATGGACAAAAAACAAAAAACCGCCGGGGGATTTTCAGCAATTATTGCATTCTTGGCTATTGCACTTGCACTTATTGCAGGTATCTTGATTTACAAATACATTTTTGGTGACCCAGGAAACTTTGTGGACAGAAACCCAGAAGCAGAACCAGTAGAAGGAAACCTATTAGGGGTAATCTACAAAGGTGGTTTCATCGTACCAGGTTTGGTTGCTATCAACCTTATCGTATTAATTTTCACGATTGAGCGTTTGGTTACTTTATTACTTGCCAACGGTAAAGGTAAAGCCAACCAATTCATCGAAAAAATCAAAGAATTAATGGCTGCCAAAGATTACAATGGCGCTATCGAAGCTTGTGACGCACAACGCGGATCTTTGGCCAATGTCATTCGCGCTGGTTTGGTGAAATACCAAATGATGGTCAAAGACGCACACATGGACAAAGAACAAAAGTTAGAGGCCTTGAAAAAAGAGTTAGAAGAAGCAACTTCTTTGGAATTGCCGATGCTTTCTAAAAACTTGCCTGTACTTTCAACAACTGCATCGATCTCAACCCTTATCGGTTTGATTGGTACGGTACTTGGTATGATCCGTTCATTTGCCGCGATGTCACAAGGTGCTCCTGATACTGCAGAACTTTCTACAGGTATCTCTGAGGCCCTTATCAACACGGCATTTGGTATTACTGGTTCAACTATCGCGATCATCGCATTTAGCTTCTTCTCTACTAAAATCGACGCCATGACTTACGGTATCGACGAAGCGAGCTTCACGATCGTTCAAGATTTTGCAGCCAACAACTAATTGACTCATCATTAAGTAAATACTCAAGCAATGCCAAAAATCAAAATGCCCAAAGGCACTCCTTCCATAGACATGACGCCTATGGTGGACTTGGCGTTCTTGCTTGTAACCTTCTTTATGTTGACGGCTTCTTTCCGAAATGCCGAACCCGTAACCGTAGAAACACCATCCAGTATCAGCGATAAAATCATCCCTAAAAATATCCTGATGGTGACCCTAGACAAAGACGGTCGCGTGTTCTTTAACCTTTCAGATGCTGAAGCCCGTAAAGAAATGCTCAACAACATGCTCCAAAAATATAAGATTGGTCTTAGTGAGGAGAAAATAGAAGAGTTTTCTTTTATGTCAACCTTTGGTTGTACCATGCAAGAACTACCTGCATACATGAACACCGAAGCTGCAAAACGTGCAAGTTTCCCTACACTAGGGATCCCTACCGATTCTACAAAAAATGAACTTCTAGACTGGCTTTCATTTGCAGCAACAGCTGCTGGCAATACCGGCCGCACCGCTTTTGAAGAAGCGAAGCTCAAAGGTGGCGAACCCAAAATGGAAGACTTCAAGCCCAAGTTCATTATGCGTGTAGACTCCAAAACCTTGTACAAAGATGCGCAGGTTGTGATCGATGTATTCAGAGAATTGAATTTGAATAATTTGAATTTTGTAACCTCTGCGGAAGCAATTCCGGTTAATTAACTAACAACATGGCACAAATCGCAGAAAGCGGCGGTGGCGACCACGGCAAAGGCAAGAAAAGAGCAAAAAAAGGTTCAACGCACGTAGACATGACCCCTATGGTCGATCTAGCGTTCCTTTTGCTCACGTTCTTCGTTTTGACCTCTACCTTTAGCAAGCCTAAGGTAATGCCTCTCGCATACCCCGCCAAACCAAAAATAAACGACCCTGTCCCACCAAAAGCAAACAACGTTACTACTTTCATTCTAGCAGGTGACAAAGTTTACTATTACCGTGGTGAATTCTATTCAAAATCTCGACCAGGAGCAAACGGACCAACCGAACTCTCTGAGGCTAATTTTGGATCTGGAGAAAATAGTGTAAGAAAATTGTTAGCTTCTTGGAACGAATACGTTATTAAGAATAAGGTTGAACTTGATAAGAAGCTAGAAAAGAAACAAATTTCAGATAGCATCTACGATGCGAAGCTCAATGCTCTGACGGTTGAACGAGATGCTGTTAAAGTCCTGATCAAAACCGACGACAAAGCGCTCTGTAAAAGCTTTATTGATCTAGTAGACGAACTCAAGATTGCAAGTATCGGTGTAATTGCACCAACAGACTTGACAGCCGGAGAGAAAGAATTGTTAAAAGCTAAAAACTAAGGTCATGACAGTCATTTATGTTATCGTCGCGCTCGTCACAGCATTCTCACTTTTCGATTACTACGTCAATCGCAACTGGGAAGCCATTACTTCAGTAAGCCGCAATGAAGCCGTTTTCGCCCATCGCAACCGCGAATATGGCGCCTACGTTCTTCGCAGTGGCTACAACAAACGCATGACCCTCATTTTGGGTGGTCTTGTTGCATTTGCAGCATTGGCGTTTGTTGCCTCTATTATCGTCAAAAACCTTCCTAAGGAGCAAATCAAGAAGCCAAAAGTGAGTGACACAAACTTCACCATCGCGCCTCCAAAAACTGATGTGCCTCCTCCACCACCACCAACAACGCCACCTCCACCACCAATGACGCAAACACAAGCGTTCATGGCTCCGGTTGCAGAAGACGAATTCGTCGAAGAACCATTGGTTTCTCAAGCCGAGTTGGAAACAGTAACCATTTCAACAGAAACCAACGAAGGAGACTCCGATTGGGGCTTACCCAATACCCAAGAAGACGGCCCAGCGCTTACCGACAACACTCCTGTATTCGATGAAGTAGTTGATGTTGCAGAAGAAGATGCCGAATTCCCTGGAGGCTACGACAAAATGAGTGCGTTTATCAACTCAACACTCAATTACCCTGACGAAGCCATCGAACTCGGTGTAAAAGGCAAAGTAGTTGTGCGCTTTGTTGTTGAAAAAGATGGCCGCATCTCTAATGCCAGCGTAGAACGCGCTATTGTAGAGTGCCCAGCTTGTAACAAAGAAGCACTTGCAGTGATCAATAAGTTTCCGCCCTGGACCCCAGCAAAAAACGCTGGCCGCCCAGTACGCCTTTGGGTTCGTGTTCCCATCTCCTACGACACCCAATAGCCAACCCAATTTAAATCCCCATCTCGATGGGGATTTTTTTTCTCAAAAAAATATGAAATATATACAACATTTTCTAGGCATTTTGGTCGTAGTATTGTGTTTTGGTTTTGCCATCGTACTGCTCAGTACCGAATTAATTGAAATGGAGCCATGGCGCAAGCAAGTCATGATCGCTGTCTTCCTGAGTTACGGTTTGTTCAGGGCCTGGCGCATTTATAAAGGTTTCAAGTCTTTTCAAAATTAAGTTTCCTATGAAATCCCTCCTTTTCCTTCTTGTTGGTATCCTATCGCTCACCGCTTGTGACCACAACAACAACCCCTTCGTATACCAAAAAGATGCGCATGGCCGTGGTAAGGCAGCAATTCTCGTCGAGCAATCCTTTCAGCCTTTGTTCGAGACTTCTATCGAAACATTCATGAGTCAATACCCACGAGCGCGTGTAAGTGCACAATACCGCACTGAAAATGACATTATCGAGGCATTTTATAACAACAAGTCCAAAACGATTGTCATTACCCGAGATTTCAACGACAAAGAAAAAGAATACCTCAAGAGCAAAAATGTTTCTTACCGTAGCGATAAAATTGCTTCAGATGCGGTAGTGATCATTATGCACCCCACCATGACAGATACACTATTAAGTGTGGATCAAATAAGACATTTACTGCGCGGCGACAAAACCAAACTTCCTTCCAACACTTTACCAAAGCAAATTGTATTTGATCAAAACGGCTCTGCCAACTTCAACTTCATGGTCAATATGCTACAGATTGCAGAATTGGGAAAAAATGTTTCAGCCCTTCATTCAAATCAGGAAGTCATCAATTATGTCAAAACGCACCCGGGCACCATGGGTATTATCGGCCTCAACTGGATTTCCGACCAAGAAGACCCTACATCAATGGCCTTCATGGATGGGCTCAGCATAGCGTCTGTTTACCATACAGACCCCGAATCTGCCTGTAAGCCCTATGCTGGTTTTATCTACACAAAAGAGTATCCACTTATCCGCGATATTTGGGTCATCAACAAAGGACGCAGATCTGGTTTGCACACCGGTTTTGTGCTGTTCATGAAAAAAGACGACAAAGGACAACTCCTCATTCAGAAGTCAGGACTAGTTCCTGCCCTCACGCCTATTAGGCTCGTTTTGCAATAATTCAAAAAATAATAATAGGCACAATTTTTGTATCCCAAAAAACTAGGCTATTTTTGGCCGAAAAATAAGTTAAAAAAACAGACATGAAACGCATCTTACTCCTCAGTACGCTTCTTATTTCTGGGCTCAATTACGCTCAGACCCTTAAGGTTGCAAATGCAAAAACAGAAAACGAACGCTACCGCGAAGCCATCAACGATTTCAAAAAATTAGTGGCCGCCGATCCAATCAACGGAGAAAACTATTTCTATTTTGGTGACTGCTACTTTGAAATGGAAGAACTCGATTCAGCAAAAATCATGTGGAAAAAGGGCTATGAAGTAGACAAACTTCGCGCGCTGCCAATTGTTGGCCAAGGTCGTGTCCTTTGGCTCGAAGGCAAAGAAACTGAAGCTAAAGCTGAGTTTACCAAAGCCCTTTTGATGACCAAAAAAGACAAGCTCAAAAAAGCAGAAGTCATTCGTGGTATTGTAGAAATCTACGTTGAAGCGCCTAAGAAAAACCTCGACGAAGCGCTTGTTTTGATCGAAGAGGCAATTTTGAAGGACCCTACCAATGAAGACAACTACTTGCTCAAAGGCGATGCGCTTTATGCACGCAACTCTTCTGATGCTTCTGAGGCACTCAAGGCCTACAACCAAGTTTTGGTCATCAATCCGAAGTCTCCACGTGGTATCGTGCGCAAAGCTCTCATTTACCAACGTGCACGCAACGAGGCTGAAGCCAACAAGATGTACAACGAGGCCAAAGCAATCGATCCTACGTATGCGCCAGCTTACCGTTTGAACGCAGAGCTCTTCATGATGTTTGGCAAGAACGATCTAGCAATTGAGAACTGGTTGAAGTACCTTGAGCTCAATAACAACATTGAGTCTCGCTACCGCTATGTGAACGCGCTTTACGGTGCATCGCAATGGTGCGTCATGCTTCCACAACTCGATATCTTAGTAGCTAGCAATATGAATAACTTCTTTATTCAACGTTTCTACGCATTTGCTTTTGCTAATTGTGCTACTGACAGCCTCAATCTAGACAAAGCATTGGCAGCTAGTGATCGCTTCTTTACAATGGTACCACAAGACAAAATCAACTACCAAGACTACAAGTTAAGAGGTACCATCTATCAAAAGAAAAATCAAGATAGCTTGGCTATTTTAGCTTTTGAACAAGCAGCAGGCATCAACGAAATTGCGTACAAAGAACTTGCGAATGAACTCATCAAGATCTACAAGAAAAACAAAATGTACGACAAAGTCATTGCAGCTTATGACCTTCGCCGTCAGAAAAACGGTAAACTAATGGCGCAAGAAGAATACGACCTAGGAAAAGCCTACTATTTTGGTCGCAACGACTACAAAACAGCAGATAGTCTCTTCCAGGTTGTCATTAATAATGACTCTACGTATGTACCTGCTCACATCTATCGCGGACGCTCTAACTACAAAATGGACACCAATAACGAAAAATGGATGGCCTTCCCGTTCTACCTCAAAGTGACCGAAATGGTGAAACCCGAAGACCGCACTCAGCCGTCTAAGAAAGGATTTGTATTAGAAGCTTTGCGTTATGTTGCCGATTACTACTCAAAGTCTGCTAATAAAGACCTCGACAAAGCCAAAAAATACTTTGAAGAAATCTTAGCGATGGAGCCAAACGATGCGGTAGCTAAAAAAGCACTCGGCATCAAAGATCCAGTGCCAGCGCCAACAACCACACCAAAACCAGCTGCACCCGTTCGCGACTGATAAAAGTTCCTTTGAATTAAAAATGGCGGCCCTCCGGGCCGCCATTTTTGTTATCAAGTATTACAGTATCATTGTTGCAAACTCAAGTAGCGGGCTACGTATTTACCAATGATATCGAATTCTAGGTTCACAATTGTTCCTTCTTTGATTTCCTTAAAGTTTGTATGCTCATAGGTATAAGGAATGATGCATACCGAAAATTGACCTTTCTTGGCATCCACAACCGTTAGGCTGGTACCGTTTACAGTAATAGAACCTTTTTCTACCGTCACAAAAGTATCCAGGTGCTGAAAAGTAAAACGCCACGAGCCGTTTTCATCAATAACTTCTATACAAGTACCTACTCCATCCACATGGCCTTGCACCATATGGCCATCTAGCCTGCCGCCTAATTGCATGCAGCGCTCAATATTCACTTTGGTACCGACTTGCCAAGTGCCTAAATTGGTCTTGATGAGCGTTTCGTGGATGGCGGTTACGACGTGCTCGTGTTCGTTTTGAGCAACCACCGTGAGGCAGCAACCGTTGTGTGCCACACTTTGGTCAATTTTAAAACCTGCCGACAAACCAGAGGCTATCGTAAAGTGGATGTTGCCCGCTTCTTTTTTGATGGCCACAACTTGGCCAACTTCTTCAATGATTCCTGTAAACATATTGCAAACTTACGCAAACTATGCGCTCGTGCACAAATCTTGGAGCAGGAGTTGAAGGGTTGTGCGGTTCATGTACGTATTGGAGCTGATCTGAAAAACGATGTCGATGAAAACACCAACGGCCAGCTCTTTCTCGAAGGCGGCGAGCTGAAAACCAATGGCGTCTAGCGGTACCATAGAGCCCTCTTGGATGACCTTGAGTTTGAGGTGCGCACCTTTCAGTACTTTGTATTCGAGCACCATGCAGTTTTTAGCCAAAAATACAGGATGCATATTACCGGGGCCGCAAGGTTCAAAAGCCTCTATTATTTGGAGTATGCGCGGAAAATGAAGCTGAGGATTTGAGCCCAATTCTTTGAAATCGAGCAGGGTATCAATGGCCAATTGGCGCTGCAATTTTTGCTGAGACAGCGCACTTGCCACCGCGGCTTCAAAGGCCGCTTTAAAAGCATGCAGGTTTTCGTGTAGTAAGGTGAGCCCAGCTGCAAATTGATGGCCACCAAATTGTACCAGATGGCTTTGGCAGGTCTCGAGCAAGCTATATAAATTCAGCGGTTGCATGCAGCGCGCAGAGCCCGTAAGCACGCCATTAGACTCCGTGAGTACAATTGTGGGCCTGTAATAGGTTTCAATGAGCCGAGAGGCCACAATGCCGACAACTCCTTTGTGCCAAGTGGGTTGGTACACGACCGTCGCAAATTGATCTTGAAAAGCTGGATCAGCCTCAATTTGGGCCAATGCCTGAGCAGTCATTTCTTGGTCTAGGGCGCGGCGGGTGGTGTTGTCAGTGTTGATGTCCAGCGCCAGCGCATCGATTTCTTCTTGGTCAGTGCTGAGCATCCAGTCGACCGCGCGCTTGCCAGAGGCGATGCGGCCCGCGGCATTGATGCGCGGTGCCAAAACAAAAACGAGGTCGCGCAGCGACAGCGGCAAGGTTTTGGCAGCAAGCGCCAGAATGGACAAAAAAGCGGGTCTAGGCGCAGCGTTGAGCTGCGCCAAGCCTTTGGCACATAACGTTCTGTTTTCACCGCGGAGTTCGACAATATCGGCCCCAATAGAAAGCGCCACCAAATCTAGGCTCTTCAAAAGCACTTGTTGGTCTAAATTGAGTTGTTGATATAGCCCCTGCAAGAGCTTGAATGCCACGCCGCAGCCCGAAAGTTCTTTATAAGGATAAGCGCAGTCCGCTTGCTTGGGATTGAGGATGAGCCCGTCGGGAAGGTTGCTATCGGGTTGGTGGTGGTCGCAGATAATGACGTCAATGCCTGCCGCTTTGGCGCGTCCGAGCGCTGTCTGGGCTTTGATGCCGCAATCTAGTGTGATGAGTAAGTCAAAGCGCTCGGCGATGGCGTAATCTATACCTGCCGCACTGACGCCATAACCTTCTTTGTAGCGATCGGGGATATAATATGTGCAAGGTAAGCCGAGTGAAGCAAGCTGTTCGGCCATGAGGGCAACTGCTGTGGTGCCATCGACGTCGTAATCGCCGTACAACAGTACCTTTTCTTGCTTGGCGATCGCCCGCTGAAGCCTATGTACGGAAGCCTGCATGTTGCGCAGCAGAAAAGGATCGTGCAAGGCATTTTGCTGTGGCTTGAAGAAGGCTACTGAACTTTGTCGGTCGGCGATACCGCGCTGCACGAGCAATTGCGCTGCAAAATTTGGAATTTTGAGTTCTTGTGAAAGGTCAGTAACAGCAGACAAAGGCTCTTGAGCCCGGAGTTCCCAGGATGGATTCATTTGGTAAAAGTACACGGATCGGGCATGCGCGCCTTCCGTTAATCTACGTAAGAGAGCTTCAACATGTTAGAACCACCGAGGTCTTCTAGTGGAATAGACGCCACGTTGATCACGACATCACCTGTTTGCAGATGACCGCCATCTTTCATGATGTATTTGATGTCGGCGATGGTGTGGTCGGTAGAAATGCGCTTGTTGTAGTAAAATGCGCGCACACCCCAAACTAAATTGAGCTGGGTGAGTATTTTGCGGTTGCTCGTGAAGACAAAAATTTCGGAAGCAGGCCTTTGAGAGGCAATTTTGTAGGCGGTATAGCCCGAAAAAGTCATGGTGATGATCGCATTTGCTTCTACACGCTGTGCCAAGCGACAAGCATTGAAACAAATGGAGTCTGAGATAAAGCGCGGATTTCCTTTTGGCGGCAATTCTTCTTTGTGATACATGCTCGGGTGCTGCTCCATTTCTTTGATGATGTTGGCCATTGTTTGAACCACCTGAACTGGGTATTGGCCCACTGATGTTTCGCCTGAAAGCATCACCGCATCGGCGCCGTCTAGCACTGCATTGGCGACGTCGTTTACCTCAGCCCTACTTGGCGTGAGGCTATTGAGCATGGATTCCATCATTTGGGTAGCTACAATAACTGGTTTGGCCTTCGAAATGGATTTGCTGATGATCATCTTTTGGATCAGGGGCACATTTTGATAGGGAATCTCGACGCCGAGGTCTCCACGGGCCACCATCAGCGCATCGCTTTCTTCTATGATGGCATCTATGTTTTCTAAGGCCTCTGGCTTTTCTATTTTGGCCACCACCTTGGCAATACTGCGTTTTTTGGCAATTCTTTCTTTGAGATCGATGATGCAATTGGCCGAGCGCACAAAGGAGAGACCAATCCAGTCTACGCCCAATTTAAGTGCGTAGTTGAGGTCTTCGATGTCTTTCTCAGTAAGTGAAGGCATCGAGATTTTGGTGTTTGGGAAGTTGACGCCTTTTTTGGAACACAACAAGCCGCCTTGAATGATTTCACAGCGGATCTTTTCTTTACCGTCGGTTTCTAAGACCAATAAAACCAACTTACCGTCGTCTAGGAGAATTTGTTCGCCCGGATTGACGTCGCGTGGAAGTAAGTTGTAATTGATGGAAAAGCGCTGGTTATTGCCCAAGACTTTCTCTACAACTACATCGATTTGTTGTCCAACTTCGATGAGCACGCCATTGTTTTCCATTTCATGGGTGCGGATTTTTGGACCTTGTAGATCGGCTAGAATAGCCACATTTAAACCCAACTCCTCGTTGAGTTCGCGGATCAGGGTAACGGCACCGGCGTGGTCTTGGTGACTACCGTGCGAAAAATTGAGGCGGCAAACGTTGAGGCCTGCGCGCATCATGTCCGCTAATGTTTCTTTTTTTAACGATGCAGGGCCCATAGTGGCCACTATTTTGGTTCTTTTCATGTTAACTTGTAAGGTAATCTAATATGTCAAATTCTTCGTAATTGAAACTAAAGACGGCTACAATGCCGTTTATTTTTCTGAGCTGCTCAAGCAAGACCTCTGACTTGTGTGAAAAATTATCCTTGAGCACCAAGAAATAATCAATCATGGGGCGGTCTGCTTGCAAGAGTTGCTGATCTTGTTTGTTTTTGATCAAAAAGAAACGCGTCAGGAGCTCTTGATCTTCGTAAGAAAAATAACTAAACGCATGTTGGGCCTTGAGTTTGGGCACAAAGAGCTCAAAGCGCTGTTGTTCTTTTTCTAGGTGGATTCCGAGCATTTGATTGAGTTCCCAGGTGAGTCGGTAATCGGCAAATGCAGTAGAAATTCCGTAAACTTCGAAGGGCTGTTCGTCGTCGAGGGTGAGGTCGTATTTTTTAACTTTTCCCATTCGACTCAAATTTACTCATTTAATGGCAAACGGCACATCAACAATTGATTGTCAATTCATTTATTCTGAATAAAGTGCTACCGTACTGATATTGATTAAATTTGTACATAGAAACAAACGCATGCGCCAACAACTCACCTTACTCTTCAGTCTCATTTTTGTCTTCATGCAAGCAACCGCACTTGCACAACCAGACAAAATGATCACCAACCGAGACAACTATTTTTGGCAATTCGGACTCGCCTGGACCACCACCGACGACGACGGCCAAGAACTCAACCCAATGCCGTTTGAACAGCTTCACGGCTTGCCTTTTCCTTCGAGATTGTACGTAGATCGCTACATTTACAACGGCTGGAGTGCTGAGGGTGTTTTGGGTGCGCAAACCTACAAACCAGAGAGAAAAGTAAACGACTCCATTGGTGTGAATGGTTTTATCGGCTATTTTGATGCCGCACTCAAGTATTCTTTTTACAAGCAATTAGGCCGTGGCGCTATTGACCCTTATTTGGGTGCGGGCCTTGGCTTCAGCTTGCGTTCAGCAGATCCGAAACAAAGCGCGCCGCTGCTCACGCCCACAGTGAATTTATCGGCAGGCTGCACATTTTGGCTCAGCAAGCAAATTGGCTTGCAAGCACAAGGCGTCTATAAATTTGGGTTGGTGGATATCCTCGGGAGTTCATCTTACACGCAATACAGCTTAGGCTTGGTGTACCGCATCGAAAAAACCGACGGCTACAAAAGCGATTTTCACAAGCCCAAATACAAATTGCCTAGAAAACCTTCTCGCATCAAAATTGAGAAGTCTACCGACGAATCTTAATTAGCGATGGTCATGCGTTTTTTGGTCTCCTGATCTGAGGTCACGATGCCATAATAATACACGCCATTGGCGAGCTTCGTGCTGTCGAAGCGCAAAATATGACCGCCTTTTTCATAGGTGTCTTGGGCTACCACGCAAACAATTTGATTGAATTGCCAAATGGCAAACTTGACCTCACAAGCTTCCGGACACACAAAGTAAAAAGGCAATTCGCCTTGAGCTGGTTCTTGGTCGAGGTTGTACAACTCACAAAATTCTTTGTGCACCACCTGACCGCGTTGAAACTTTTTAAGCAAGGCGCGGTAACCGATTACACCGAGCAAAATCAAAAAAGAGACGAATAAAAATTGAATAACTGCTTCCATTAAAGAGAGATTATGCCCGGGATGAGTGCGGCGCGTTCATAAACAGCAATGATATCTGCTGCAGAGAGCATGACTTCTTTGGCGCTCAGGCTGACGTACTTGCCTGTTCCGGAATGATGATAACTGATTTCACTATTGGTATCGAAGAGCGCAGTGACTTGCGCGAGGTGTTGGTTGTCATTGGGGACAATGAACTTAAACAAATAGACATTTGGCCATTCTTGTTCTTCGAGTTGTGCTCTGAGCGATTCAAATGTTCCCATGACACAAAATTACGAACTTGCGTTAGACCAAAGCAATCAATTTTTATATTTGTTTCAATGCGGCTTTATCACGTCTTTTTATTTGCAATTAGTTTCGGTCTTTTGGCATTTGCCTATTGGCCCACTAAGCCTACAACTGCACTTGCGCCCTCAAAAAGTCAGAATGGCAACTCCTTTCAATTTCCAGAGACAGACCCGCACATTTTTACCGCCCAATTGAACAATCGCTTGGTGGAATACATGGACCGCTCCGTTAAGCAGGGCATTCAACCCGTGGCCAATACACAAGGCCTGCGCAAGGCATTTCGAGCCAAAAAACTCGTTCTCGTGACACCTTCGAAAGGAATTGTTTTAGATACTTTTCAATATTCCTATGCTTTATTGACCCCTTATGCCGCACAAATACTAAATGAGATCGGCAGTGCGTTTCAAGATTCACTAGCGCAAGGGCCATTAAAAGGCAGCCAATTGATCGTCACTTCCATGACCCGCACCAAGCACACCGTGGCCAAATTAGTGCGCAAGAACCGCACGGCAGTCCGAAGAAGTCCGCACCTGAACGGCAATAGTTTTGACATCTCTTTTTCTAGATTTCAAGCAAACCATGCCCTCTCAGCCGTAGAGAAACAGTATTTGCAAACCATGATTTCACAGATTTTAGTGCGCTTCAAAAAGGACATCAAAATATGGGTGACGTATGAAGTACATGAAGAATGCCTGCATGTTGTTGCAAGAAAAGGTGTTTAAGTTGTAAATTTGCCCATGCGTTGGGAATTATTACTGCTTTTACTGCTTTCTTTTTCTAGTTTCGGTCAAAAACAACTCGAAGCCCGTTACACCACCGAAAAAATCTCCATTGACGGCCGCCTCAACGAAACCGCATGGGCAGCACAAGCCGAATTTAATCCGTTTATTCAGATCAAACCTGAGCCGGGCCAGCCATCAAAAAGCAGCACGAGCGTTCAATTGCTCTACGATCAAGACGCTATTTATTTTTCCTTTTATTGCCAAGACCACCCCGACTCCATTTCAAAAGTGCTCTCGCTGCGCGACGACTACAATCCCAATTGCGATATCATCGGTATATTTCTAGACACCTACAACGACAACCAAAACGGCTTTTATTTCGGCCTCACCAGCCGTGGGGTGCAACTAGATGCCAAAATTGCAGCCAATGACTACAACGACAAACTCAATTTGGTTTGGCATAGCGCCGTTCAAATTGTAGAAGATGGCTGGGTGGCCGAAATCCGTATTCCCTATTCGGCGCTGCGTTTTCCGCAAAAAGATGTCCAAGACTGGGGGGTCAATTTTGGCAGACAAATTGCCCGCAACCGAGAGGAAGCATCTTGGGTAGCAGTGAACCCCGACCTCGAAAATATGCTGCTCGAGAGCGGCGACATCACCAATATCAAGCATATCAGCCCGCCACTTCGATTGGCACTGATTCCGTATGTGTCTGCCTATGCAGACGAAGTGCGCAATGACGACGGCAGAAAAAGCTTATTGCGTTCATTTAACGGCGGCATGGACATCAAATATGGCGTCAATGAAGCCTTTACCTTAGACCTTACCTTGGTGCCCGATTTTGGCCAGGTTGTTTTTGACCAACAGGTGCTGAACTTATCGCCATTTGAAGTCCAATTCAACGAAAACCGACAGTTTTTTACCGAAGGCATGGAGCTCTTCAACAAAGCGGGCATTTTTTACAGCCGCCGAATAGGCATTCAAGCGCCTTACAAGGTGACACAAACTATGCTCAATGAAGGCGAATACTTAGAAAATGTTCCGGGTTCGTCTCAACTTTACAACGCCACCAAATTATCTGGTCGCAACAGCAAAGGACTCGGGGTTGGCGTATTCAATGCCATCAACGCCGAGCAAATGGCAACCGCTGTTTCTACCATAGATGAAAGCCGTCGGGAGGTCCTGATTTCGCCACTCACCAACTACAACGTATTGGTTTTCGACCAAAACCTCAAGAACAATTCATCGGTTACGTTCACCAACACCAATGTATGGCGGGCAGGTTCTTTTTATGACGCCAATGTGTCGGCCTTCAACTTCAACATCAACACCAAAGACAACAACTACAACATCAACGGCAAAGGCATCCTTTCTGCTCAGCTCGATCAACAAGCGACCCTCGGACACAACCTGAATTTCAATATCCAAAAGCAACGCGGCTCACTCATCGGAGGGCTTGGTTATTTAGAAGAATCCGACACCTATGACCCCAACGACCTCGGCTTTAACTACAATAACAACAGAAGAGTAGTCGAGGCGAGTGTAGCTTACCGCGATTTCACACCCAAATGGAAGAAACTCATGAAATGGAGCGTCAATGCGAACGTAACGCAAGCATACCTCTATGAGCCTAATACCTTCAGCTCCAACATGGCTTCCATGAATTTCTTTACCGTCACCAAAAAATTCAATGCCGCTGGCTTTAGTGCCGGAGGTAGCTTGCAAGAAAGCAAAGATTATTTTGAAGCCCGCACGTGGGGAAGGGTATTCACTAGCCCGCAGTTTGTTTTCTTGAACACTTGGTATTCATCGAACTACCAACGCAAGTTTGCCATCGATTTAGGCGCTAGCCTCACCGAATATATACTGCATCCTTGGCGTCAATATGCTTACAATTTGAATCCAAGAATCCGTTTATCTGATGCCATTTTCTTGACCTATTCTTTTGAAAAAGAGCTGCAATTCAATAGCATTGGCTACGCCATTCCGTTTGCCACCCCCGCACAAAACTATACGGGAATCCTCTTTGGACAACGCAACCGCAACACAACCGTTCAAGCACTTGCTTTCGATTACATCCTGACCAATCGCATGTCTTTGAGTTTGCGCTTGCGCCACTACAGGTCTACGCTCGCGTATCAACACTTTTCTATTTTACAAGAAGATGGCAGCCTCGCGCTTTTAGAAGGCTTTAACGGACTAAGCGCCGAAGGAAAATCGGCATACGACATCAACTACAATGCTTTTACCATAGATTTGGTCTACCGCTGGGTCTTCTTGCCAGGTAGCGAGCTGAATATCGTCTGGAAAAATTCGGTGTTTGCAAGTAATGACGCCATCAGTGCCGCTTATTGGCAAGACCTCTCCTACACCTTACAAACGGGCGCATTGAATAGCTTTTCGATGAAATTGATTTATTGGCTAGATGCCCAGCAAATCAAAAAAGGGCAGCGGCAATTACCACGCTGAGTACGCGCCGTCACCAGCAATATAAGCGCGGTCACTGCTGCGTTCTGGGGTTTCAACAAAAACAAAAGGATACACCACTTTTCCATTCAACGTTACTTTTTTGCCCTTCGGTACAGCAATTTGTAACTCTACTTCTTGGTCGCGCATGCGGTCTTTGGCAGGGTAAGAGAAGCCGCTAGCTAACTGAATGGTATTTTGTTGGAGTACACAAGGAAAGTCGATATGCGAGGCCCTGCGATTTGCTTTGAAAAAGGAACGGCCATGTGCTTTTTTCCAAATTTTCACATGATACAAACTGTCTGCTGATTCTATGTAACTGATGTCTATTCCGCTGATAAAAATTCGGCCATCTTGCGCCATAATGATGTCGTGATCGTTTTGCTGTTTTGGTCTGAAGCCAAAATTATAAGTGACATTGCGTTGGGTTTTGTAGCCTTGGATATGCAGCTCAGGGAGAATATCCAAACGCAGTGAATCGCCGTCATAGGTGCCGATTTCTTTGCTCAGTTCGCCTTCGATCGTAAATGATTGCCCTGTGGAAATACCAACATAAGTCAAAAAGATGAGCCCGCTCACACTGGCAAAACCCAAGCTTAGGTATCCTGCGCGCAACCATTTTGCTTCGAAGGTAAACAACAAACGAAAACCGGTTAGCATGCTAGAAAGACTAATCGCATAACCAATGAGGCCAATGCCCAAATACAGCAGTTCATTTTGCCGAGCTTCAAAAAACAAGGCACTCAACTCGCCCAAGGACGTGAATTCTCCATTGACCTGAGCGGGAATAAGTTGCGGATCGATGAAAATAAAGACCGATAAACATATGAGCAAGGACAAACCCCAAAGCACAAGTAAAACCCCGATAACTTTTTTGATCAATTGAATGAAGCGGCGAGCGCTCTCACTCAGGCCTGAACCGTTTCGCAGCTGCCTAGACCATTTCTTGGCGTTTTTGTCAATGCGCTCTGTGGCCTCTTTGAATTCTGTTTTGATGCTCTCCACATTGACCGGAAGGCCTTTCATTTGGAGTTTTTCACTCGCGGTTTTGGCACTCGGCGTAATGATCCACAAGAGAATATAAATAGGAATGCCCGTTCCAAATACCATTGTAAACAACACAAAGGCAACCCGAATAAACACGACGTCAATATTGAAATAAGCCGCTACCCCACTTGCCACACCGCCTAAAATAGCCGTTTCGGTATCGCGAAAAAAGCGTTTTTCTGAGCGTTCTTGCGGCGAAGTATGAAGCGGTTCTTGCTGATCTATTGGGGTATCGCTGAAATTTTCTGGACTTCCTAAAACGGCAATGATTTCTTCAATTCTTGATTGGAGTACTACTTGAGATGCCCCCGTCTGGTTTTGCTGGAGTAGTTCAACGATACGCAGCTCAACATCTTGCAGGATTTCATCGGCGCCCGGCTCGTTGTTCAATACGTTTTGAAGGGCCTGCAAATAATTTTGAAGCACTTGGTAGGCTTGTTCCTCAAGTACAAAAGGAAAACCTTGGATATGGATAGAGACAGTTTTATTCATGGGTCTTTGTTTGATTGATTTGTTGGACGGCTTGTTGTAATTCTTGCCAAGTTCGGGCTAACTCGAGGTAAAAGTCCTGTCCCTTTTGGGTCATTTTGTAATACTTTCTTGGCGGGCCTGCAGTAGATTCTTCCCAGCGGTAGGTCAGGACCTCTAAATTCTTGAGCCGCGTCAGCAAAGGATAGACCGTTCCCTCCACCACTAGTAATTGAGCGGTGCGCAATTTGTCGAGAATTTCTGACGGATAGGCCTCCCCTTGATGGAGGATCCCAAGAATGCAGTATTCCAAAACACCTTTTCGCATTTGAGCTTGCGTATTCTCTACATTCATCTTTAGCTAATTTTATACAAAGATATATGTTTTATATTGTATTATGCATTACATAGTACTATAAAAATAAAAAAGGCATCTCAAGGACGCCTTTATAAATAAGTTTATATCATTCTATTTCAAGCACTTAAAGTAATCAAATGGCTCCTGACACGCATTGCATTGGTAGTGCGCTTTACAGGCTGTGCTGCCAAATAGACTTACCATTCGGGTGTTTTGGCTGTTGCACTTCGGGCAGGCCACGCGCGGTGGTTCTGAAAAAAGGGCGGTTTTATCGGGTTCGTTGACCGGCGGTGCAATGCCATAAAGGCGCAGTTTTTGGCGGCCTTCTTCGCTGATCCAGTCGGTAGTCCAGGCTGGGCTCAGGATGTGTTTGACCTGCGCATTCGGGATGCCTTTTTCCTTTAATTTGGCAAGAAGATCAACTTCTATTTGCTGCATGGCTGGGCAGCCACTGTAGGTAGGCGTGAGTTCGACAATCCAGGTTTGGTCTTGTAGATAAATTTGCTGTACGACACCAAGATCTATAATGGTGAGCACAGGGATTTCTGGATCGCTGACCTCTTGTAAATATTGGCGGATTTCGGCTGCAGTTACCATTCCATGTTCGGATAGGCTCTTTGCATGTATTGTAAATCCGACAAAAGATAACCCATGTGTTCGGAATGACGCCCTTCGCGGCCACCATCAAATTTCCAATTGTTTTTGGGTATTTCTAGCGTGGCCTCCTGCAAAATGCTCGTCACGGTAGCGTTCCATTTGGTTTGGATTGCCGCCATAGTTGGAACTTGACCTGCTGCCTGCAAGGTGTGGTCGTGGGTGTCTTCGTAAAAGAGTTCACTCGTGTAGCGCCATAGATGGTCAATGGCGGCTTGTGCGCGCTCGTGAGATTCTTCTGTGCCGTCGCCCATGCGGATCACCCACTCCGAGCTGTGCTTGAGGTGGTAACGCGTTTCTTTGACCGACTTGGCGGCAATGGCAGCGAGTTGTGCAACTGGGCTTTGCATGAGCGCCTCGTACAGCGGCAAACGAAACGCATCGAAGAAAAATTGACGCAGAAGGGTCATGGCGAAATCGCCGTTTGGTTGCTCGACAAGCAGTACGTTTTTATACTCATTCTCGTAGCGCAAATAAGCCAATTGGTCGTGGTTTCTGCCTTTGCCTTCTAATTCTGCTGCAAAGTCGTAGAGACTGATGGCCTGGCCAATAAGGTCAAGAGAAATATTGGTGAGGGCGATGTCTTCTTCCAAGATGGGGCCGTGTCCACACCATTCGCCCAAACGTTGAGCCAAAATAAGGCTGTCGTCAGACAAGCGAAGTACGTATTCAAAAAGTGCTGTTTCTTGCATCTTTACATGTGTTTGACGCCGTCAGGCACTTCGTAAAACGTGGGGTGGCGGTAAATTTTGGTATCTGAAGGTTCAAAGAAAGAAGCTGCTTCGTCTATGTCTGTAGCATGAATTTGTGCAGACTCAACGACCCAAATACTGATGCCTTCAGAGCGGCGTGTGTAGACGTCTCTTGCGTTTTCAAGTGCAAGCGTAGCATCTGGGGCACGCAAGCTGCCGACGTGTTTATGATTGAGTCCTTGTTTGCTGCGGATAAAAACCTCCCAAAGAGGCCATTCGTTTGTTGACATCGTCTTATAAATTTGATTAGGCTGATTTTTTCATGGCGCGCTTCTTAGCGAAAGCAGTTGCGGCATCTCTTACCCAAGCGCCCTCTTCTTTGGCCTTGACACGCGCAGCGAGGCGCTCTTTATTGCAAGGGCCGTTTCCTTTGACAACTTGCCAGAATTCGTCCCAGTTGATTTCAGAAAAATCATAATGACCCCTTGCTTCGTTCCATTTCAAGTTTGGATCTGGAATGGTAAGGCCTAAGATTTCTGCTTGCGCTACAGTTGCGTCTACAAAGCTCTGACGGAGTTCGTCGTTGGTAAAGCGCTTGATTTTCCATTTGATGGACTGATCAGAATGCGTAGACTCAGCGTCGCTCGGACCAAACATCATGAGTGCAGGCCACCAAAAACGGTTCATGGCATCTTGAGCCATTGCTTTTTGTTGAGGTGTTCCGTTACAAAGCTTTATGAGTGACTCGTAACCCTGGCGTTGGTGAAAAGATTCTTCTTTACATATCTTGACCATAGCGCGCGCATACGGACCATAAGAAGTGCGGCAAAGCGCGACCTGATTCATGATGGCCGCGCCGTCTACCAACCAACCAATTGTGCCGATATCGGCCCAAGTAAGTGCTGGATAATTGAAAATTGATGAATATTTTGCTTTTCCGGTGTGAAGGTCGTCTATTGTTTGCTCGCGACTTGTGCCCAGCGTTTCTACCGCCGAATACAAATAAAGGCCGTGGCCAGCTTCGTCTTGCACCTTCGCTAAAAGCACTGCTTTGCGTCGCAAATTGGGTGCGCGGGTAATCCAATTGCCTTCAGGAAGCATTCCAACTATTTCTGAATGAGCGTGTTGTGAAATCTGACGAACCAGTGTTTGGCGGTACTCGTCTGGCATCCAGTCATTGGGCTCAATCTTGATTTCTCGGTCGATTTTCTCTTGAAAACGGATTTCTTGTTCAGCTTGGGTCATAATGTCTTTGTTACGATGAAACAAATATAGAAAATAACTACGCCTTCAAAACATGATTAGCGTCAGTTTGTTCATTGATAGATGTTGGTTGAGGCTTGCGCATTATTGCTTACTTTTGACCCTGCTTATTAACGACTATGTCTACTCAGTTTCATTCCCTCAAAGTTACCGATCTTCAAAGACAAACAGAAGGTTGTGTATCAGTAGCTTTTGAAGTGCCCACTGCGCTGCAAACGCAATTTAATTTTGCCTCTGGGCAATACCTCACCTTTAAAACGTCTATCAGAGGCGAAGAAGTCAGAAGGTCTTATTCCTTGTGCAGTGCGCCACATGAAAACGAATGGCGCGTCGCCATCAAACAAATACCAAACGGTAAGTTTTCTTCTTTTGCCAACGAAACGCTCCAAATTGGAGACACCTTAGAAGTGATGGCGCCAATGGGCAATTTCAAGTTTGAGCCCAACCCGAGCGCTCAGCAGCATTACGTTTTGTTTGCTGCAGGTAGTGGGGTCACGCCTATTTTCTCTATTCTCAAAACCATTCTTCAAGCTGAACCGCTCAGTAGTGTCACGCTCTTCTACGGCAACAAAGGCTTTTCAGAGGTCATTTTTAGAGAAGAACTCGAAGCGCTTAAAAACCGTTTTTTGAACCGCCTCAATTTGGTACATGTTTTCTCTCGCGAAAATATCGGCGTTCCGCTGCTCAAAGGTCGCATAGATGCCGCCCGCACCAAAGACCTCCTCGGCGCTTTTCTCAAAAACCAAACCATCAACGGTGCTTATATCTGCGGTCCGCAGGACATGATTTTAGCCGTTAAAGACGAACTCAGCGCTTTTGGTGTAGCTGCCAAAGACATCCATTTTGAATTATTCCATGCCGCGCCAATTGCCAAAGTAGCGGAGACAAAGCAAAACAAAATACCGGCTTTTGAATCTCATATTGAACTGATCATGGACGGTGAAGTCACCGATTTTTATTTATCCTCAGACGGGCCTACAATCCTAGATGCTGCCTACAAAGCGGGTGCCGATGCGCCGTTTGCTTGTAAAGGTGGTGTTTGCTGTACTTGTAAAGCAAAAGTACTCAGAGGCGAGGTTTCCATGGATGTCAATTATGCACTCACGCCAGAAGAAGTAGCGCAAGGTTACGTGCTCACGTGCCAAGCGCATCCAAAAAGCAACGATATACTCATTTCATTCGACGACTAACATGGGCCTATTTAACCGTTTTAAATCCAATAAAACCGCTGCCTTACCCAAAGGCGCGCATCTCCTTACTGTAAAAAGTGTACAGGCACTGACTGCCCAATCCGTACAAATTGATTTTTCTGTACCCGAGGCCCTCAGCAACAACTTCAAGTTTCAAGCCGGCCAGTACCTCACCTTGGCACTCGACATCAATGGAGAGCAACTCAGAAGATCGTATTCTATTTGCAGCAGTTCTTCAGCTGGTTTGAGTATCGGCGTAAAGGCCATCCCAAACGGAAAGGCATCTCATTTTCTGCAAAATATCAAAGCAGGCGAAGAGGTCATCGTTTTTGAACCAGAAGGCAACTTTACATGGCAACCTGCCTACAAAAAAGTAGTAGCAATTGCTGCCGGATCGGGCATCACACCCATCATGAGCATGCTGCAAACTGCCGTAGACCAAACTCAATTTAAACTTTTTTACGGCAACAAAAGGCCTGAAGATGCTTTGTTTCTAAATGAAATTACGGCGCTTCAGCATACTGAAACCATCCTTTTTTACTCCCAAAAAGAAGTGGAAGGCGCGCACCACGGCAGAATTGACGACGACGCACTCAAAACACATATCAAATCCGACCTCAGCCTCTTGCAAGCCGATGCATTTTTCTTGTGTGGCCCGCAGCAAATGGTGGAAAGCGCCGAAAAAACGCTGGCCTTCTTTGGGGTGAGCCCACAAAAAATTCACAAAGAATTGTTTTTTGTCAGCGAAGAAAAACCCGCGCTCCCAACCGAAGCCGCATTCTCCGGAAAAAGCAAAGTCAAAGTCATGATCGACGGCGAAATTGCCACTTTTGACATGCAAGGCCAAGACAAAAGCATCTTAGAGCTCTCCGAAAAAGCTGGGCTCGACGCACCCTTCTCTTGCCGCGGCGGCGTTTGCTCGTCTTGCAGAGCCAAAGTACTCAAAGGAACTGCCACCATGCGCATGAATCACTCCCTCACCGATAGCGAAATCGCAGATGGATACATCCTCACCTGCCAAGCATTTGCCACCAGTGAAGAACTAATTGTGAGTTTCGATGAATAAAAGTATCGTTATTCTCGGTGCTAGCCAAGGCATTGGCGCTGCGCTTGTAGACCATTTTGCTCAGCTAGAAGACACCACCGTAATCGCTTTATCTCGGAATTTAGCTAAAATGAGGGGTCGTTTTTTACAAAAGAATGTATCTTGCCACCAACTTGATATTTCCCAAGACGTTCACCAACAAATTGCTGCGCTCGGTTTTGCTTCCCCAATTGATATCTTGATCAACAACGCTGGGCTTTTGGTCAACAAACCATTTCCCGCATTGACACACCAAGACTTCACTGAGAGTTATCAAGTCAATGTCATTGGCATTATGGAAGCTACGCAAGCGTTGCTGCCTCAGCTGGCTGCTGACGCGCACATCGTGAACATCAGCTCGATGGGCGGGTTCCAAGGTAGCCTCAAATTTGCTGGGCTTGCGGCCTACTCTACTTCCAAAGCAGCCTTGTGTGCCTTCACCGAACTTTTCGCAGAAGAATACAAAGCCACCTCGCTGCGCATGAATTGCTTGTGCCTAGGTGCCGTTCAGACCGAAATGCTATCTGCTGCTTTTCCGGGCTACATTGCCCCCACTTCACCTGCCGAAATGGCTCAGTTTATCGCCGATTTTGCCTTGAACAACGGCTCCTTTTTCAACGGTAAAATTATTCCGGTTTCTAGTTCAAATCCATAATTTCTAATCCGCAGGCTTTTTCGTAACTTCGTTACGTGAAGGAGTTTTGCAGGATCCTATTTTTATTGTTGGCAGCCCCAGTGCTTGCCCAAGATATCCATTGGACGCAATTCAACAACAACCCCATCTTTCAAAACCCTGCCAACGCCGGTAATTTCAAAGAAGACCTCCGCCTCACAGCCAACTACCGCACCCAATGGCGCAGCGTTAGTATTCCCTTTCAAACCACCGCCATTGCTGCCGATTCCAAATGGAAACAATGGGGTTATGCAGTCAATTTTTTCCATGATCAGGTCGGCGACGGTAAGTTCCAGACCAACGAAATGCAATTGAGTTTGTGTCGGCCATTTGCCATCAATAAGCAACAGCAACTCAGGGCCGCCATTCAGTTGGGCTTCAATCAACGGCAACTCAACAGCAGTGCGTTTTACTTTGATAATCAGTACAACGGCTATATTTTTGATCCAAATGCGCCAACCAATGAGTTTTTCCAGACGGCGTCCATGACCAAACCAATGCTCGGCTTGGGTGTCATCCATCAATACGCGCTCAACAAACAAATCTCCATCCAAAGTGGC
>JANQWC010000021.1:0-7708 GCA_030730025.1 Crocinitomicaceae bacterium | reverse complement strand
TGGTGGCGAACCAAAGATGCTTTTTGCCTGCAATTCGGACTCGCCCGAGGGCCACTTTACACCGGTATATCTTACGACTTCAATTATTCTTCGCTCGTGCCAGCAAGTAGAGGACGTGGCGCGTTCGAACTGAGCGTGCGCTATGTCTTTAGCAAATTTCAACCACCACAATTGCAATACCGCATATGCCCAGACTATATCTGATTTATTTTCTGTTGCTTGCCACACCGCTCAGTGCTCAAAAGCAATTGCAGCGGCTCATTGCCCATGCCGATACCCAGGTACAAGCACTCGACTACATTGAAGCCTTGCGCTACTATGCCCAAGCGCTTGAATTGGAACCCAACAACATCGACCTACACTGGAAAATCGCTCAAGCCAATCAGCAATTCAAGGATTACAAAACCGCTGCTAGCTATTTTCTGAAGGTATTTGAGCAAGATCCAGATGGTCAAAAATATCCGGAGGCGCAGCTCAACTATGGGCTCATGCTCAAGCAACAAGGCCGCTACAAAGACGCGCTTGCGCAATTAAAGGAAGCCAAAAGATTTTTTGCAGAAGACAAAAAAAATCAATTCTACCTCAAGGCCGAACAAGAAATTATAGCTTGTAATTGGGTGCTCAAACAACTCAAATTCATCAGCGCTGAGGAAAACGCAGCACTACTCCAACATCCTGTCAATACCGTCGACACCGAATTTGGTCACCTTTTTTTAAATGACACCCTCATTTTTAGCTCCTTAAGAGCCGATTCAACTGCCGCAGACGAAGAACAAGTCTTTAGTGCCCAATATACCATTCAGCTGTATCAATTCCCGGCCTCAACAAAAAATCAAGTGTTCATCACAGGCCTTCGTCCACAGGAGGAATACGGCAACTTCACGCTTGCGCCAGACAGCAGTTTTGCCCTGTGTAGTGCGTGTCAGCGAGAAGCAACAAACTTGAAGTGCCGCATCATGAAGGTGCTCAAACAAGATGGCAAGTGGTACTTAGACACCAACGCCATGCTTTCACTGCCAGCAGCTACTTACCAAAGCATGCCCCATCTTTTTGAACTAAACGGGCAACTCAAACTGATTTATGCTGCTACTTCTGCGAGAGAAAATGGAGATCTTGACCTTTGGTTGACAACATTTGCACAAGACGGAACACCTCAAAATCCGACCAACTTATCAGGGCTGAATTCTCTTGAAAATGAAGTTTCGCCGTGGTTTGATCCACTTTTCAAGCGCCTTTACTTCTCGAGTACTTGGCATGCCGGATTCGGCGGTTATGATATTTTTTATGCTGCTCTTCAGACCGACGGCAGTTTTGGCCCGCCTGTCAATTTGGGTTTGCCCTTCAATAGCTCGGCCAACGAACTCTACTTTTTTTGCCAATCCGATACCGCCTATTTGAGTTCCAATCGCATTGGTAGCCTTTATGCCTCTCACCCTACTTGCTGTAGCGATATCTTTTATCAATATTTTCCGCGGCCAAAGTCGCCAAAAGAAGTGGTAGAAACAACTGCTATTCAAATCGTCAACTTACCCATTAGACTCTATTTCGAAAACGACCACCCAAACCCAAAAACGACAGCCGATTTCACCGAGCTTTCCTACGAAGAAACGTATGTTAAATACAAAAGCCAATACCCCTTGTACCTGCAAAAAGTCACAGAAGGCCGAGATTCTTTGGCTGCTATACAGCAAGCCCAATCGCTTTTGTCTTTTTTTGAGACCGAAGTAGACCACGGCATGCAAGATCTGGCGCTGTTTAGAGAACAGGTATGGCAAGCTTTGCAGTCTGGTCAGCAGGTCAGTATCCTCGTTCAGGGTTTTGCCAGCCCGCTTGCAAAGTCGGATTATAACGTACATTTGACAAATAGACGCATTTCGGCCATCAAAAATTATTTTGAAGAGATAGATGGTAGTAAATTTGCACCATATATGCTGAGCTCCCCTATTCGCTTGCAATTTATTGAAGTGCCCATGGGAGAATACAAAGCCAACAAAGACGTGAGCGACAACTACTACGACCAACGCAATTCTGTTTATTCCAAAGATGCTTCGTTAGAAAGACGCATTGAAATCATCGAACTGCGCACCGAATCCCTACCTCCTAGATGAACCAAAAACAGCGCATCCATTTTCTCGATTTCAGTCGCAGCGTCGCCATTCTCATGATGCTACAAGGGCACTTTATCTCCATGACGCTTGAGAGTTACCCAACTTTCATGGCCGAAGTAAGATTGCATGGTTCTTCGGGCAGTGTGTGGTTCAGTGCATGGGGTTTCTTCAGGGGGCTCACTGCACCGCTATTTTTCACGATTTCAGGAACTGTTTTCACCTATTTACTGCACAAAGAATGGCAAAAAGGACATGCGCCGTTTTTCAAGCTCACGCGCGTCAAAAAAGGAATTCGCCGCGCACTGAGTCTCTTGCTCATTGGCTATTTACTGCAAATCAACCTCAAATACCTCAAATACTATTTCGCTGGGCATTTCAATCCACATTTTTTAGCGTTCCATATTCTACAATGTATTGGCGTTGGTCTCTTGTTATTGCTTTTGATGAGTGCTTTACTCTACAAAATCAGACAATTGAGCTGGGTTTTTTACCTGCTTTTGGCACTGCTTATCTTTGGTTTTACCCCACTCGTGCGCCTTCAGCCCGGATATTTCCCGATAGGCATTCCGCCGATCTTGCAAAATATGATACAAGGGCCCGATACAGGTTTCTCGATTTTCCCTTGGATTGGCTTTGTTTTTTTAGGCGCTGGTTTTGGCCACTACCTCAGTATCCACGGTACCGGTTTCAAGAATAAAAATGTATACCGCTACCTCATTGGGATGGGTTTGGCTTTTTATGGGGCAGGCTGGATCATGACGTTTATCTACAACGGTGATTTCACTCATTTTCATTACAAATACCTCTGGGCATTCGATCGCGCATTTTTTGTGGCTTTATTGCTGATCTTCTTTACCTATATAAGCGGGTTTGAACGCTTACGGAATCGTTACTTTATGGCCGTTGGACAAGAAACCTTCGCCATTTATGTATGGCATGCTGTCATTCTTTATGGCGCCATCACAGGATACAGCCTTCGCTCCTTTTTAGAGAACAAACTGAGTGCCCTCGAAGCTATTATGGGAGCCATACTCTTCTTAGCCTTCTTTATTACTTTGGTTCAGTTTCTTGAACCGATTCGTCATTTCTTTCGTAAATTTCGCACGTTTTTTATTTCAAATGGGAAACCAAGTTAGCCTCAATCAGCCCAAAACACGCCTCTATTTCATCGATATTGCGCGCACCATTGCCATCTTATTAATGTTGGAAGGGCATTTTGTCCACGATTCACTTTCAACCGAGTGGGTCAATGACTCTTATCCTGCGTACCAAACCTGGAAATTCATTCGCGGCTTTACCTCTCCTACATTTTTAACGGTAACAGGTCTGATTTTTACTTATCTCTTGCTAGGCAATGAACAACAAACGTTTTGGCAGAATATGCGCGTTCGAAAAGGATTTAAACGTGTTGTTGAACTGCTCTTTTGGGGTTACCTACTCCAGTTTTATGCTTTTCATGTCTTACAATGTATTGCAATTGGCATCTTGACCATTATTCTGCTCTACGGTTTATTTCGTTTGATAAAAGTTATACCACTCTGGATATATTACTTTCTTGCTGGGACGCTACTGTTTTACTCCCAATTGTTTTTTGGCTCCTTGGGCGACCACTATTGGCCCGAAAATGCGCCCACTTTCATTCAAAATATGTTCCATGGGCCGCATTCTGAATTTCCGATTACGCCGAGAATGGGCTACACCATGTACGGTGCAATGCTAGGTGTTTTGCTCTATCACTACAAAAGTGATGTCAAATCATTACCCGTCATCATCGGTACTTTTGGCGCTGGCTTACTTATTTTCTTTGGAATCAAACCCTTCTTAGTTTGGCTTCAAAGTATGCCTGGCCTTCAGAATGTCACTTTCTATCAAATGGATTGGCTCCTAGATAAATTCGGGATGGTTTTGGTCATTCTCTCCTTATTGTTGGGTTTAGAAACCTATGTGCTGAAAATCAAAAAAGATAATCTCTTTCTCAAAATTGGGCAAAACACTTTAAGTATTTTCATCATCCATATGATGTTGCTATATGGCAGCGTGATCAGAATTGGGTTCAATGATTTTCTGCACGAAAAACTAGGCCCTTATGAAGTCATTCCGTATACACTAGGGTTTTGGCTGATCTTTATAGTATACGTCTATTATATTGACGTCATACGGGAAAAGCTCCATTTTATTTTGTGGCCGATGAAGAAGTACAGCAGCCAATTATTTGGTATTAAAGTTCAGGAAAAATAAGTCTGGACGTTTTTCAATTAAACGGTTATTTTTCTTTTCAAGAGACGCTCACCACAAGCATCTTGCACCTTGATCTTGATTTCGTAAACGCCGGGCTTGCTGTAAACATGGCGCGTCTTGAAAGACTTTTCGGACATGCCATCGCCGAAATCCCAAATAACGCTCGTGGCATTCGGGTAATTAGCACTCAGGTGAACCACCTTTTTTTCTTCCGGACTCAATTTGACCTCAAGCTCTACCGTATTCTGATTGATTTTATAACGGCTCTTGTTCATGAGGACCTGAACACCTGCAATTTCTTGAATGATGGCGGCTTGTTTGGGGTCTAGTTTAGCTGTAAAACTCAAGTTTGGTTCTGTTTTGAACAAAGCTGAATAAAAACAAGATGCCGCTAAATAGGAACCCGCAAGAGATGGGTGTTGTTTATCTTCTTGATAGAGCTGAATTTGAGGATGGTTTGTTTTGACGGTTTCCCATACCTTTCCGACAGGCACAATGGACAAATTGAGTTGCTCACTCACATATAAGTAACCTTCGTGTATTCGGTCAGTCATTGTTTGATAACTCCAGTCGATACCCAATGAATCATCTTTGAATCCACCATCGTAGCCCCAAGTTTGATAGAGCAAGACATTCGTACAGCTATTATTGGCATAAATTGAATCTAAGAGCTGTCTGATGTAGGGAATGCTCTGCATGTCTATGGTGGCGCGATCTTGCGCTAATTCGCGGCTAAAACCCTGTAAAACGATGTAATCCCATTTGGTGGAGTTAATGTTTTTGTAAAGTTCGGGTCTTTTGGAGTGCATTTGAAAGGTGTGGCTAGATTTGGCATCCATCAGCACCTCCAATTTGACTCCTTTGCTATCTGCCATTTGCTCAAAAAGCTTTGGCATGTTGTTGTAGTGTGTGTAGGAGTTCCCTACAAACAAAACACGCATGGGTTGCGCAAAAGCAATTTCTACAAATAGAAAGCACGATAATATAGCTAGTATTTTCATCAGATGTTATTGATGCGTTCCCTCAAACAAAAGTCTTGCCAAAGCTTGTAGCTCTGCCGGGTCTGCGGCTACCTTGGGCTTGCTAAAATTGATGTCGTCGACTTGTTGCAGTGGAATCAGGTGGATGTGTGCATGCGGGACCTCAAGACCAATCACACTTAAGCCAATGCGTTTACAAGGTACGTGTAAGCGGAGTGTGCCTGCTACTTGCTTGGCAAAAAGCCAAAAGCGCTGATAGGCGTCGTCTTCAATGTCAAAAATATAGTCTGTTTCTTTTTTAGGAATAACAAGCGTATGCCCCTTTGCAAGCGGCATGATATCTAGAAAAGCTAAAAACTCGTCGTTCTCCGCGACTTTATGGCAGGGAATTTCTCCGGCTACAATTCTCGAAAATAAACTCGCCACTATCTTGAGATAGAAATGATTTCAAAATGAATGATGCCGCCAGGCGTTTGGATTTCGGCGATGTCACCCACTTTTTTGCCCAAAAGGCCCTTTCCGATTGGAGATTCAATTGAAATTTTGCGCAATTTAAGATCGGCTTCGTTTTCTGCTACAAGTGTGTATTCGATCTCCATACCGTTGTTTGGGTTTTTGATCAAGACCTTTGAAAGGATAAACACTTTGCTGTTATCCATGTGCGATTCGTCTATTAAACGCGCATTGGAAACAATAGCTTCCATTTTGGAAATCTTCATTTCTAAAATGCCTTGTGCTTCTTTCGCGGCATCGTACTCTGCATTTTCAGATAAATCGCCCTTGTCTCTTGCTTCGGCAATTTGTTCAGATATAGCAGGGCGTTGTACTGTTTTCAGATGATGGAGTTCATCTTTGATCTTTTGTAAGCCTTCTGCTGTGTAGTAACTGATATTTGACATGGTCTTCGATTTATGGAAACAAACAAGAGAGCCCTAATAAGAGCTCTCTTGCACCTAACAAAGTTAGAAAATTATTTTAAGCTAATGGTAGCTCCGATTGTATGAATGGTACCAAATACACCTGCAAAGCGTGCAGCGTATTCTAAACCTAATGCATTTTGATTTTCACCAACTAGCGCATCAATAGAGAAACCAGCAGACGGGCCACTAAAAGCACTTGACTTGGTTTCTTCATTGAACATACCGTCTTCATAGCAGAATCCTGCTCTGAGGTTGAAGGCCATGTTGTCTTGGGCAACACCATAATCAAAACCGATACGGAATTGGTCTTTCATGAAGGAGTTAGCTGTAAAGCCTAGCGCCATGTTGAGTTTGTTGCTTTCGTTGAAGATGAAATCGTAAGAAGCACCAATACCTAAAAGCGAAGGCAATTCAAACGTAGCAGAACGCTGCTCCAATGAAGCGTTGTATCCTGTACTTACGTAGGTCACTTGTTGTGCCAATCCGTCTCCTTTGTAGCGCATAACCGGGCCAACGTTCTTTAAGGTAATCCCAAACTTTAATTGGTCTTGCTCACCAGATACGTAACGGATACCTGCATCAATAGCTATTCCATTTGCTTTAAGGTTTGAAATACTTTCAGATATCACCTTAAAGTTGATGCCTCCATAAATAGAAGAAGAAAACTCTTTGGCGTATCCTACACTAAAAACATTGAAACGCGGTGAAAAGAAACCAATATTACCTTCTGGATTTGCTACAGTTGTAATTGGAATATCACCGTAATTCATCGCTTGAACACTCACAGAGAAAACCTCAGAGTCAGAGATGCGCTGAGCAATACCCGCACCGTTCAATGAGATACCCGCGTTACCCATCCAATTTGAATAGTTGTACTTGAGTTGTGTTTTATCGGTAAATGCCAAACCTGCGATGTTCATGTAGGTTGCTTCTAGACCATTACTGTTTGCGTAAGAAGCATCACCAATTGCGGAAGATCTAGCCCATGGGTTGATCAACAATTGTGAAGCTCCGGCAGAACCTACGCGGTCTTCGTTACCTGCCTGCGCAGTTAGCGAGGCCACTAAGCCTGCGCTAAATAAAATATGTTTGAATGTCATTTTCATAGCTTTCGAACTAATCTTTTATTAAATACCTTGTAAATCCGCCTGACGCATGCCGCCAAAGAACTTCAATACGCGTTCACCTACATTAGGCACATCAACGTGGATCAAGTAAATGCCTCCAGCAACTGGAATTGCTTTATGGTTGGTAAGATCCCAATCGATATACGTTTGAGGACTATCCTTTTTGAAGGTTCTGACCAACTTACCATTTGCCGTATAGATACGAACCGTACAAACTTCAGGAAGATTGACAATTTTGACCTTGGTATCTAAGCGCGTACGCTCGTACTCAGAGAAAGCGTAGTATGGGTTTGGCACCACGTTGATCATGTCTAGCGCTTCTTTGAGCATGTCTT
>JANQWC010000020.1 GCA_030730025.1 Crocinitomicaceae bacterium | reverse complement strand
GTAATGATCAACGGAGAAATGACTTACAAAGGTTCAGACGCGCACAAAGCTGCGGTAACTGGAGATACAGTTGGAGATCCATTCAAAGATACTTCTGGTCCATCGATGAACATCTTAATCAAATTAACCTGTTTAATTGGGTTAGTAATTGCGCCTATCTTGGGTAGCGGAGTACATGAAAATGCACCTAAAGTGATGATGCTTAAAATGGAGTGTGCCGAAGGAAATATGATCGGTAAATGCGACATGAGCAAATGTGCGACCATGACTAAAGACGAATGTGCCGCCATGTGTGATTCATTAAAATGTACACCCGAGCAAAAAGAAATGTGTTTGTCACACTATGATGCCGACGGAAAATTTGTAGCGCCAGCCGAAGGAAAAGCAGCTTGTTGCGCAAAGAAAATGGACAAAGTCATCACGGTTAACATAGAAAATGTAGATGGCAAAGCCAAAGCTACAGTGAAGTCATCTTCAAATGGTACTGCCAATGTGCAAACCTTTGAAGGTACTTTGGACGAAGTAAAAGCAAAAGTTGAAGCGTTGAAATAACACTTCGCTATTTTATACTAAAAGTGCCTCACGATTGTGGGGCATTTTTTTTGGGAGTTATTGTACTTTAGTCGAGTTAAATGTAAACAACATGTCAAATCGCAGAAAATTTCTCAAGACCGCTGCTGCTGGTTCGGTAGCACTGGCGCTTCAATCTTATACGGGCAAAGCAGCTGCTTTGGCTAAGCCAACGCTAAAATCAAATAAACCCATCGTGCTGTCCACCTGGAATTTTGGACTGCAAGCCAATGGCGCAGCCTGGGAAGTATTACAAGCCAATGGCCGAGCGCTCGATGCGGTTGAGGCCGGTGTTCGAGTGCCTGAAGCCGATCCAACTGAACGCAGTGTTGGGTACGGCGGTCGTCCCGATCGCGACGGACGGGTAACTTTGGATGCGTGTATCATGGACGAGCAGGCTAACATCGGATCGGTGGCTTGCTTGGAGTTTATCAAACACCCCATTTCGGTGGCGCGTGCCGTGATGGAAAAAACACCCCACGTGATGTTGGTAGGCGATGGAGCACTTCAGTTTGCCTTAGCTCAAGGCTTTCCCAAAGAAAATCTGTTGGTAGCCGAATCAGAAAAAGAGTGGAAAGAATGGCTTAAAACCAGTCAATACCAGCCGGTTGTCAATATCGAAAACCACGACACCATCGGTATGATTGCTTTGGATAGCAAGGGCAATTTATCGGGGGCCTGCACCACGAGTGGAATGGCTTATAAAATGCATGGACGATTGGGCGATTCGCCTATAATTGGCGCCGGACTGTATGTCGACAACGAAATTGGTGCTGCTACGGCTACGGGTCATGGCGAAGAGGTGATCCGCATTGCGGGTTGTCATTTGGTAGTTGAACTCATGCGGCAAGGCAAAACGCCCCAGCAAGCGTGTGAAGAAGCCGTGATGCGCATTGTAAAGTTGACACAAAATCGAGGTAAAAATCTAAAGGACATACAAGTGGGGTTTATTGCTTTAGACAAACAAGGCAATCACGGTGCCTATTGCATTCAAGGTGGATTTAACTATGCCGTGCGCGATGCTTCAGGGCCAAAATTGATTGACGCTCCCTTTTATTTGAAATAATGGCCCGACTAGAAATTGCCAGTTTTTCTGTGGCATCAGCCGTCATAGCCCAGCAAAGTGGCGCCCACCGCATCGAGCTTTGTGCCGATCGATTGGCTGGTGGAATCACGCCGGATTTTTCTGTGTTCACCCAAGTTAAAGCCCAAGTAGAAATTCCGATTTATGTGATGATTCGTCCACGAGGCGGCGATTTTGTATTTACTACTTCAGAATTTGAATACATGAAACAACAACTCTTGCAATTCAAAAAAGCGGGTGTATCTGGTTTTGTTTTTGGTTGTTTGCAAGAAAACGGCTCAATTCATGAAGCACAAAACAAGGAATTGGTGCAATTGGCGCATCCGTTGCCTTGTACGTTTCATCGTGCCTTTGATGGGCTTCAATACAAACAACAAGCACTTCAAACGGTAATTGATTGTGGGTTTCAAAACATATTAACGGCAGGACACCCAGGCAATGCAAGGGAAGGGATTCCAAGTTTGCAACAACTCCATCATTGGGCCAATGATAAAATTACAATCATAGCTGGCGGAGGAATTCGCTCGACTGTTTTGTCTGAAATTAGTGCTCAAACAAAAGTAAGTTGGGTGCATTCGGCGGCAATTACTTGCGGTGAAGAGGCCGATCCTCTCGAAATCAAAGCCCTACTCGATTCCATAAAATCATAAAAAAAAGCTACTAAAAAGTAGCTTTTGGTATTAAAATAAGCCGTTGAGTTCGGCGTCAATTCGGTTGATGATGGTGCCCAGGTCTTCGGGTTTGTTTACAAAATCGATGTAATCTACATCAATAATAAGTAATTTTCCTTTGTCGTAATTGGTGATCCAAGCTTCGTA